>NZ_VULS01000001.1:0-586153 GCF_009696625.1 Arthrobacter sp. BL-252-APC-1A
CACCGAAAACGCCGCCAACGTGCCCTCGGACGGCTGACACCCATCGAATTTGAGACAATAAAAAACGCGGCCTCAGCCGCGTAAAAAATTATCAACCCCAGCTGTCAACGAAACCTTCAGCAGTCCCAAGTCGAGGTCGTCGTTGAGAATGACTTTGACGAAGGATTCGCCATCTTCAGCCGCGGGGAGAGCGATGTGGTCGTTCTAGACGTACGTCGAGACACGCCAGATCCTTCCCCGGAAGACGATGCTGCCGGGCATGCCGTATACCTCAGTATCAAGGATGCGCGGTTTGCCCCCGTAGTGTTCTGGACTGCCTTGCCAGAGAACGTGCTCCAGGAGCAAATGGCCCCTCTCGTCACGGTGGTGACCAAAGACGACACTGACAAGCTGCCGGAGGCGATTCGTAATGCCGTAGCGAGCCGCGCTGCGATCACGATCAGCGGTATAGAGCAGCATGTGACCAACGTCCTGCGTAAGCACATGTGGACAGAGCTGGCGCCCAACTGGGCGGAGTACACCGAAGCAGCAGACTCGGCGAGTATCGCGCAGGTCCTGCTTAGTCGGCTTTCGCGGGTGCTGGAAGAAGACAGCGAGCAGAACCTAACTGCCGATCCAACTCATCGGTACATCTATCCGCCTGCTTCCTCTCGCCGTGCGCCGGGCGATCTTCTCCGTGCGTCCGACGGAACATGGTGGGTCATCCTCACTCCTGCATGCGACTTCGCTCAGAACAAGTTTGAGTTCGCTTTGCTCGCTAGGGCGGGAGAGCTGGCGTCGAATCCCAGGTACCAGAAGTGGGCCGAGGCCAAGTCGAACGGCGCATGGAAGGAGTTGGAGAAGAACGTCCTGAAGGCTACACAGGGGCGCTTCCACTACTTGCCTTCGTTCCGTGATATCCCCGATCTGGTCCTCGACTTGGAAAATGTGCAAGCCGCGAACGCGCAGGCCCTCGACTCGATGACTCGGGTCGCGTCGCTCGTGAGCCCGTTTGCCGAAGGCCTGCTCGTTCAGCACAGCCAGTACCGTGGGCGAATCGGAGTGCCTGACCTCGACTCGGAGCGTGTGAAGGAACGTCTTTCGGCCGGTTGAATGGCGCCCGACCTTTGTGCAGCGAAGTGGACCAATCAGGTGACCAACAGCCTGCAAACCCTGCAAAACGTGACGTTCAGAGCGCGCTCCTGAAACATAAAACCCCAGGTCAGGTGGGCTATGAGCCCTACTCCTACCACCTGGGGGTCAAGGGGTCGCAGGTTCAAATCCTGTCAACCCGACAAATACAAGTCCTGGTGAGATGAAAATCTTGCCGGGACTTTGTCGTTTCCGGGGCTTTTAGGGGCGGCCGTCACTTCAACCGGAATGCCCCGACAATGTTCGGTGTATCGATCAGCGTGTGCGGGGCGAAGGCATGGTATGCCCAGACATGGACCCAGGCGTTGCCCGTACGCAGCGTCAGGAAGCTCTTGAACATCCCGGGACCCAGGTACGTGAAGATCACGAAAATGACCGACAGTACGGTGGTCTCCGCTGATGAGAACAGCGTCCATGCATCCCAGAAATGCAGCCCCGCGTACGTTAGCCCACCCAAAAGAACTGTGGCTATGGCGGATCCAGTGAGTCGCAGATACCGGGGAATGAGGATCATGTACACAAAGACCATGGCGGGCAGTACGGCACCGGCAAGGTAGAGGGCGAAGGTCAATGCGGCGCCTGGAAGCAGCTGATGAAGCGGCAGCCCTAGGCTCCCAGGCTTCAGTGCATAGATTTGGAAGGCCAGCTCCAGTGCGAGCACCACAACAATCACGAGCAGGTCATTCCTGGGGGCCGTGGATTTGAGGCCCAGGGCCAGCGGCGAATAGCGGCGCCGGAAGTAGATCAACGGAATCACCGCGTAGACCACGAGGTTGTAGCCCGCCCAGGCCAGCACTTCAGCGGGTGCCGGCGCGTCATTGGTTCCGAAGATGGTCCCGGCCAGATGCAGTCCGAAGGGGTGCCACCCGGCGGCCTTCGCCAGGAAGAATCCGCCGGTCATGCCAAGTGCGCCGTACCCGAGCAGGCCAAAGGTCTCCCACAGTGCCCGCCGGCGGCCCGGGGACCTTGCTGCCAGGCGGGGATCCGGACGGCGGCGGGTTAGCAGGGTTACCACGCCCATCAGAAGCAGGATCTGCAGCAGGGCGAGGTTGACGTCGATGAGTACGTCTACGGTGGACCTGCCCGCCCGCGCAGGCCAGTCGAACGGGAGCTGCGCCGGGGCTGCCAGCACGGTCCAGATGTTCGCTGCCAGCCAGCCGGCGATCGCGGCCCAGAGCCATCGGGATCGCATGACGCGCCATCTTCCGGGGCGGGGCCCGCCTTCGCTGGCCGCCATGAGCCGGGTGTTGGCTGTTTGCTCTTCGCTGCCGTCTTCCATCGCTCCTCCTCTGGATCGCGAAGTTCTGCGGAGCTGATCTACAACGCATAGTAGTACGACTGTGCTATAAAAGATCCGTGCCGAAACTAGTGAATTACGAAGAGCGGCGCCGGGAGCTGGCACTGGCGGCGTGGCGGGTCATCCGCCGGGACGGGGTGGAGGGAGCCTCAGTCCGTGAAGTGGCACGCGAAGCCGGGCTGTCCACCGGTTCCCTTCGGCATTACTTCCGCAGCCAGTCGGAATTGCTGACCTTCGCCATGCGCCACGTCATGGAACGGGTTGAGCGCCGTGCCGCCGGTGTTCCGCGGCCGGCGGAACCGCTGGAAGCAGCGAAGGTGGTGCTCGCCGAACTCCTGCCGCTGGATGAAGAGCGGCGCGCTGAGAACGAGGTCTGGGTTGCTTTCGTGGCCCGCGCGATGGTGGATGCTCCGTTGGCAGCACTGCGCGACGAAGCATATGACCGGCTTCGCGGGGCCTGTGCCCGCTGGATTACCGAGCTGCGTCCCGCAGGCGCAGACGAGGAGCGGGTGCTGGAAACAGAAAGGCTGTTTGGCCTGATCGACGGGCTGGCTGTGCACGCCGCTATGCGGCCCGGGCTGGCTACCCCGGATCTTCTCTCAGCCGTGCTGGAGAACCATCTGGAACAACTGGTCCAGGCAAAACCGACGGGGACGGCCGGAGAGCCGTAGCCCCGAAGCCGCCACAACCGCCGGGCTTTGTCTGGGCCATCCGGGCCATGAGTTGACGGGAATCGTGGGACAGAGCGTCCGATTCGTGCCTCAATGTTCTTATCGGTTCTTTTTCGATGGGAGCACAGCATGTCGGAGAGCACTGCCGCGGCACCTCGGGTTGCCGTCGTCACCGGCGGATCAGGCGGAATGGGCCGGGCGATCGCCAAGCGTCTTTCAAACGACGGCTTCGCCCTGGCAGTGCACTACGCCGGGAACATGAACAAGGCCACGGAGGTCGTCAAGGAACTGACTGCTGCAGGCGGCCGGGCCATGGCGGTCGGCGGGGATGTGGCCGACGAAGTTGCCATGACCCGGCTCTTTGATGAGGTTGAGGCCGCTTTCGGCGGAATCGACGTCGTTATCAACACCGCCGGAGTGATGGTCCTTTCCACAGTTGTAGACCTGGACCTCGATGAACTGGACCGGATGCACCGCACAAACATCCGAGGCAGCTTTGTGGTCTCCCAGCTCGCTGCGCAGCGGCTTCGGAGAGGCGGGGCACTGGTGAACGTCTCGTCCAGCCAGACCCGCCTGCAGGATCCCACCTACGCGCCGTATGCTGCCAGCAAGGCTGCCGTGGAGGCTCTGACTCCGGTCCTGGCACGGGAGCTGAGGGGAAGGGACATCACCGTCAACGCGATTGCGCCCGGACCCACGGCCACCCCGCTGTTCCTGGACGGGAAGGATCAGGATGCCATCAACCATATGGCACAGCTCGCCCCGATGGAGCGCCTGGGCACCCCCGAAGACATTGCCGAGGTGGCTGCCTTCCTGGCCGGACCCTCGCGCTGGATCAACGGACAGGTCATTTATCCCAACGGCGGACTCGCCTGAGGCTTCCTCAGCCCCGCACGGGCGCCACATCGAAATGCTCGGTCAGTGCCCGGACAGCCTCCCGCCCGGCACGGTTTGCGCCAACGGTCGACTGTGAGGGTCCGAATCCGATCAGGTGTAAGCGCGGATCGGCGGCGGCAACAGTACCGTGAACCTCGATCCCGCCGCGTTCATTGCGCAGCTGGAACGGGTCCAGGTGGCTCAGCGACGGCTTGAACCCGGTGGCCCACAGAATCGCATCGACGCGGGTCAGCGAGCCGTCCGCTTCCCGTACCCCGTCCCGCACGATGCCAGTGAACATCGGCCGCCGCTGCAGGGCTCCGCGCTCCTTCGCAGCCAGGGCATAGGGCGTCCACAGCAGGTCCGTGTAGGAGACCACGCTGCCGGTGGGGTTTCCGGCTTCCACGTCCGCAGCCACCCGGGACACTACGTCCTTCCCTGCCTCTGCATCGAAAGGTTCGTCCCGGAAAACGGGTTCGCGCCGGGTGTACCAAAAGACATCTGCCACCCGGGAAATCTCTTCAAGCTGCTGGATGGCGGAGATTCCGCCTCCCACTACAGCGACCCGCTGGCCGGCGAACTCGTCCAGCGAGGAGTAGTCCCGGGTATGAAGCTGGCGCCCGGCGAAGCTCGCCCGCCCCGGGTGGGCAGGCAGCGTCGGGTTGTCCCAGGTTCCGGTGGCGTTGATGACAGCACGCGTGGCCCAGGTTCCGGCGTCGGATTGGATGAGGAGATCGCCTTCGGGATCATCGTCTGCGGGATACACCGAATGCACCTTGACGGGACGGAGGATCGGAAGCTGCATACGGTCCTCGAACGCTGCGAAGTACTCGGGCACTGCTATCCGGGCCGGTGTCCCGGGTTCGGGTGGAGTCTGCCGGAATCCGGGAAGGTCGAAGATGCCGTTGACTGTCGCCATGGTCAGCGACTCCCAGCGGTGCTGCCAGGCGCCGCCGGGCGCCGCCCCGGCGTCGAGCATCACGAAGCTTCGCTCGGCATCGCCGCCGGTCAAGGCGCTGGCGAAGCCGCGCCGGTTCAGGTGGTAGCCGGCGGAAAGTCCTGCCTGGCCTGCACCGATGACGACGACGCCGGCTCGGCGGACCGGGTGGTCCCGCGCATCGGTGCCGTGCTGCGGCGAAGAGGTAAGCATCCTGGGGCCTCCTGGGTTATGAGTATCACTGCGTAAATGCCTGGATGCATGGGTTCATTCCCTTCGTGGGGCTGCCGGCTTCGGCAGCTGTCAGCGTGCCGGCATTCCTAAATGGGTGCGCAGTGCCGCAGCAGCGTTCTCCAGATTGGCGAGCTGCTCAGGTGTAAATGCATCGATGAAGATTTCTTTGATTGCAGCAAGTAACGAGATCTCGCTGGAAGACGAAACCGGGCGGCCTCGGAATCCGATGATCAACGCCGGAGCGATCACCACTCACTCGCTCCTGGGCGCAGAGCACCAGGTGTGCGCGTTGTACATGCCCCGGTGGTGCGGCAGGTGCTGAGCGTCATGGCCACCTGCGGAATGTACGACGCCGCAGGGGACTGGGCAACCCAGGTCGGCATTCCTGCCGAGAGCGGTGTGGCCGGAGGGATGATCGGTGCCCTGCCAGGCCAGGTTGGCATCGCTACGTTTTCGCCGCGCCTGGATGCGCACGGGAACAGCGCGCGGGGAGTGTCGCTGTTTGAACGGTTCTCCTCGGACATGGGCCTGCACGTGATGGAGGTCCCGCCCGCCGCACGGGCGGTGGTGCGGTCAAGCCACGTTCTCGGGGAGGGAACCTCCGCTGTCCGTGTTCTCCAGGCGCAGGGCGGGATCCGCTTCGCCGGTGCTGAGCGAATTGTCCGCGGGTTTGTGGGTGGTGATATTGCCGAGAGCAGGGTGGTACTGGATTTCGCGCTGGTCTATTCGATCGATGACGTGGCACGTCGTATGCTGCTGGAACTCGCGCGCCGGCTAATGCTGGAAGGCCGCGGGGTCTATTTTGTGGACCCGGAATTGATCATGCCGGATCCCGACCGCGGCGACGGAAGCCTGGTTCCCGTCATTGCGGATGCCGGGCAGCTCCTCAAGGGGCTGGTGCGTAACCAGGAGAACGACCGGAACGGGATGTTCGCCGTGGACCCGTAGACTCTGCCGGGACGTGGAAAGGAGCACTGGATTCCGTGGAGCACACGTGAACTTGCTGACCTGGCCGGGACAACCGTGAACACCGTCCGTCACTATCACCGTTTGGGCCTGCTGGAGGAACCTGTCCGCCGCTACAACGGTTACAAGCAGTACGAGGTGCGGCACCTGGTGAGCCTGCTGCGCATCCGGCGGCTCGCGGTTCTGGGCATCCCGCTGTCACAGATGCACAGCGTCACGGCCGGAGCGCCGGGAACGCCGGAGGTTCTGCGCGACGTGGATGCCGAACTCCAGCTGCGCATCCAGTCCCTGCAGGAGGCTCGGGCACACATAGCAGAGATCATCCGGCATCAGGCTCCGGCAGACGTGCCTGCGGGCTTCGAATCCGTCGCCTCAAGGCTCTCGGAGAATGACCGGTCGATCGTCCACCTCATGACCCGATTCTACGACGATGACGCGCTGGCAGATATCCGTGAAATGACCGCGGATGAGACGGACGATACCGGTCCGGACATTGACAACCTGCCCGCCGATGCCGATGAGCAGACCCGGCAGGAACTGGCCGAGAGGGTCGCAGCAACCATCGTGAAACACCTCATCAAGTATCCCTGGCTGAGCAATCCTGCGGCCCATATGCCCAAGGGGAGCGAGGTTAGCACCCAGACTTTCGGAGATGCACTGGTCCACCTGTACAACGACGCTCAGCTGGACGTGTTGTTCCGCGCGAACACGATCGCGGAGGAGCAGCTGAGTGCTATGGGGGTGCACAGCCAGGAGGAAATCAGCAGGAAGCCTGGCTGAACCCCGGGTACGCCCTGCGGGTTGGGCAGCATTAGTCGCCCCCGCTGAACAGGCCACCGTCAAGCAGCCAGTTATAGCGCAGCCGCAGAGCCCGCTCTGTGCTGGCTGCCAGGCCGGCCAGCAGAAGCGACGTGTTCGCCCATGCCGGGAGCAGAATCGGACTGGCGAACGTGCCGATGTTCTCCGCCAGCGGCGGAAATTCGGTGACCGACTGCAGAAGCTGCGGCACGCCGAGCGCAAGGCTCACGAGGAGCACCAGTGCGGATGCCGCCCCTATAAGCCAGCTCAGCCCCGGCCGGGTCCGGTCGAGGTGTGCGCGCAGTCCTTCAGCGGAGGAAGCATCGGGCACCAGCGGCTGCACGGCGCCGTCGTGGGTTACGTAGTCAGCCTGCCTGAGCCCGTAGGTGCTTACCGCAATACGGATGGTCCCTCCCGGAAGAGGGAACAGGACGGGAGGCTTCAAGCGTGCCATGTGCAGGCCGTCCCGGTAGAAATGCGCGTACACCTCGCCGTCGGTGCCGCCGCCGTGCCGGACGTCTACAGACCACGTCTGGCGCGCGCCGTCCGGGCCGCGGAGGTACAGATGCAGCAGTGAGCGGGAAAACGCCTCCCACCATCGGAACGGCTGCAGTGCGGGGGGTGCTGGCTGGTTTGAGTTCCATGTCCGACCCTTTCAAACCGTGTCCGCCCCGGATGGGCGGTACGTCGTTCGAACCATCGGACACTATGTTCCCGGAACAGGGTCAAGGGGCCCTCTGGTGGGTGAAGG
Source organism: Arthrobacter sp. BL-252-APC-1A (assembly GCF_009696625.1). Taxonomy (NCBI): domain Bacteria; kingdom Bacillati; phylum Actinomycetota; class Actinomycetes; order Micrococcales; family Micrococcaceae; genus Arthrobacter; species Arthrobacter sp. BL-252-APC-1A. The sequence continues at coordinate 7,662 of NZ_VULS01000001.1, forward strand.
CACGGTTCCTGAGGGGGTTGACCGTGTGCCGGGAACATAGTTTCTACTGGCGTCTACCCGAGGGACACGCCCTCTGTAAGGAGACTAGGAACCAGTTCGATGAACCCCACCCAGGAACTCGTCTACAACTTTCAGCAGTTTCTAGGCCAGGTGCCTGAGCTCCTTCAGCCCTTCAGCCCTTCATCCTGATGCTCGCTGCCGCTGTTCCGTTCCTGGAGAGCGAGGCGGGTGCAGTGATCGGCGTCGTCGGCGGACTGAACCCCGTCCTCGCGGCCGTCGGGGCCGCCATCGGCAACTTTGCCAGCGTGGCGCTGGTGGTGTTTGTTACCTCCCGGGCACGGACCGCTGTCACCACCCGGGTGGACGCCCGGGCGGAGGCAGCAGCGGCCGCGGCAGGCGGCACGTCGACGCTGGTTGCGGCCCCTACCGCTAAGGCGGAGTCGAAGGGGCGCATCCGCTTCAAGCGCTGGCTTGTCCGCTTCGGTGTCCCTGGAGCAAGCATCCTGGGCCCGCTGGCCATCCCGACCCAGTTCACCGCGTCGATCCTCGTGGCAGGAGGCACCTCCCGCCGCTGGGTCCTGCTTTGGCAGGGCGTGGCAATCATTATCCGGACCACCATCTCGACGGTTCTCATCTGGAGTGCGCTCACGTTCGTCGTCGGGGTCTAGGAGCCCAGGGCAGCCACGTCGCCCGCCACTGCGTTCATCCGCTCCTGGAACTGGTGCCCGCCGGTCTCATGCCGGCGGATCACCGCGCCGGGAAGCAGCGCTTGGAACCGGGCGAGGTGGTCGAAGGGCACTGTGTCGTCATCGAGGCAGTGATGCAGGAACACCGGCAGGCCCGGCGGCAGCGTGAAGCCCGCTGGCAGGGCATACTCTCCCTGCCAGCCTTCCGACCCCCAGAACGGGGTTGCGAGCAGAACCATCCCCCGGGGCAGCGGCTCCGGGGGCGCGGCCGCCAGGCGGAGCAGTGCCATGGAAGAGCCGAAGGAGTGGCCCACGATTACCGTCTCCGTCCCCAGCGGTTCCATGGCCTCGTCAATCCCGGCCAGCCAGGCCCCGGCTGTCATTTCATCCTCAGAAAAGCGGGGCATCACCACCGGGACCCGGAGCCGGGAGCGCAGTTCCCCGGCAATCGGTTGGTCGTCCGCCCACCCGCCTGCTCCGTGCAGAAAGAGAACCTCCACGGCACACCACCTGCTTCCTGTTGATCTCCTTCCACTGTCCCGCAGCTGCGGGGCCGCCAACAGGGGCACGCCAAAGTGCCGCCCGTTCGGCTGCGCGCAGCCGAACGGGCGGGGCGCGTGCTGACGGCGGGAGCCGGCGCTGCTAGCGTTCAGTAACCGGCCGGAGAACTCCGGCCGGTTCGCCCTGCACGGACAGGAGCCCGGAATGCCGGCAGACCAGCTGAACGTCATCATCCACGGCGCCGGGGGAGCGATTGGAGGGGCCGTGGCAGCGGAGTTCGCACGTCACGGTGCGAGCCTCTTCCTTGCCGGCCACAATGAAGGCCCGGTAAACGCCACCGCGGACAAGGTCCGTGCCCTGGGAGGGGAAGCACACACCAGCCGGGTGGACGCGTACAACCGGGTGGAGGTAGACGCGTATACCAACGCGGTGGCAGATACTGCGGGACGGATCGACGTCATGTTCAACGCCGTGGAGATCCCGAGGGTCCAGGGTGTCCCGCTGCTGGAAATGGACGCGGACGACGTCGTCGCTCCCGCCGCCGCCTGGCTGCGGACCCAGTTCCTCACCGCACGGTCGGCGGCCGGATACATGGTGCCGCAGGGCGGTGGAACTATCCTGATGCTCTCTGCGTCGCCGGCCAGGCTGGCCCTCGCCGGCGTCGGCGGGTTTTCTGCCGCCTGTGCCGCCGTCGAGGCGCTCACCCGCACCTTCGCCGCCGAGACCGGGGCGGCAGGCGTGCGGACTGTATGCCTGCGTCCGCACCGGATCCGCGAGACGATCGGCAACACTGCGGACCTTCCCATGGAGCTGGAGGAGTTCACCCGGTTTCTTGAATCGCTCACTACCAGCGGCACGCTCCCGACGCTCGGTGACGTCGCGCGTTCCGCGGTCTTCCTGGCCAGCGGCGGGGCTGCCAGCATGAACGGCACGGTGCTGAACCTCACCGGCGGCATGAGCCCTGACTAAGGTCGCCCGCTCTGCCCGCTGCCATGGTCGGACAGCTGTTCCTGTAATGTCCGCGTCACCACTCCTTCAGAGTGTTCATAACCTCTCGGGGACCGGGGGTTCCCATGGAGGACATAGCCCGCGCCGCCGGAGTAGCCGTGGGTACGCTGTATCGGCATTTCCCCACGAAGGCGGATCTCGTTGCCGCCACGCTCGAGCAGCACATCGCTTCAATTGCGGAACAGCTGGAGTCGTCGGTGCGCCGCATCGGCGACGGAGCTCCCGCGAGGGAGGAGATTCGGAGTCTGTTCCTTGGCTGGGTTGAGAGCCACTCTGACAGCCGGATCCTGAAAGAAGCGGCGAGATCCCTGGGCGCCTACAGTACGGAAAGCGACGCGATGGTGCGGATGGATGGGGCTTTGCGCCAGCTTCTGCAGCAAGGGGCGGGTTCCGGCGATCTTCGGCCGGACGTGGAGCCGGCGGATATCTATCTGTTGATGTCAACAATGCCCGCGGATGAGCCGGATGAATCCCGTCGCCGATGGGTCGAGAATATCAGCCGGGGACTTCTCAGAACGGCCTAGGGCGCCAGCTCCGGGTCAACGCTGTCCCCGTCACAATTCAATACTTTGGACGGTGTCCACCATTATGGGCAAGTGATGAATACAGACCCGATCCCTGCGGCCGGCACAGGCGCCGTCGAACCTGCTCCCCGGCGCCGCGCGCGCATTCGAACCTACGTGGCGCTTTTCGCCGGCGTGCTCATCGCCAATGCGGCACTCTTCGGCTGGGGCCTGGCCGCCGGCTGGTGGCACCCGCACGCCTCCAGCCTGCAGGTGATCGCCGCGATTTCCCAGGTCAACATCCTCTTCTCAATCCTGCCGAGGCAGCACTGGATGGTGAACCTGCTGTCCTTCCTTGCCACCAGGGCGCCTACGTCCTGGCCGCTCCGGCTGCGCTGGCGGCTGGCCCAGTACTACCACGTGGGCGGCCTGCACGTGGGCGGTGCCATCGCGGGAACCCTCTGGTACGTGGTTTACGTGTCCGAGCTGGCGCCGGCCTGGGCCGACGGGGAGGCAGGGTACGACGACGCATCCCTGGCTATCGCGGTGACGGTCTGCCTGGTGCTGCTCACCATTTGTGCCCTCGCCGCACCCGGTTTCCGCACCCGCCATCATGACGTCTTTGAGGCCTCGCACCGGTTCGGCACCTGGACCGTCCTGATCCTGGGCTGGGCGAACACACTGATCCTCGCCCATCTGCAGACCCCGGAACGCACTTTTGGCGAGGCACTGCTGGCTTCCCCGATTTTTTGGATGCTGGTGGTCTCCACCGGGCTTGCGCTCTGGCCCTGGCTGCTCCTGCGGAAGGTGCCCATCACCACCGAGCGCCCCTCGAACCACACCATCATTGTCCGGCTGGACCACGGGTTTGTACCGCCGGTCGGCACCACCCGGGCAATCAGCCGCCACCCGCTGCTGGGCTGGCACCCCTTCGCCTGCATTCCGGCGGCCGCGGGGGACAGCGGCTACCGGATGGTCATTTCCCGCGCGGGCGGCTGGACCAGCGAGTTCATCGAAAACCCGCCGCCGCACGTCTGGGTCCGCGGCATTCCGACCGTCGGCGTCGCCAACGCCAAGCGCCTCTTCAACCGCGTGCTCTACATCGCCACCGGCAGCGGGATCGGCCCGGCACTGGGCCATCTGCTCACGGATACCCAGGGAGCCCGGCTGGTCTGGGTCACCAAGACCCCGCGTGCCACCTACGGCGACGGCCTGGTCAGCGAGGTGGAGAAGGCCCAGCCGGAGGCCGTCATCTGGAACACCAGCGAGCAGGGCAAACCGGACGTTTTCGAGCTCTCCTACGAGGCGTTCAAGGCATCCGGAGCCGACGCCGTCATCATCGTCTCCAACAAGGCCGTTACCGGGCGTGTGGTCAGCGAATTCGAACGCCGGGGCATCCCCGCCTTCGGACCCATCTGGGATTCGTGACGCCTGCAGGCATGGAGGAGCCGGGCATGAACTGGTAATTTCGACTCACACGACCCGAGGAGTGCACCGCCATGCCCAACGCCAGGTGCCCAGGAACAAAGCGGCGGCTGTCGGCGATTGCCGCCGCGGCCGTGCTGGCCCTCGCCGCCTGCAGTGCAGGGAACAGCCGGGCACCGGGGCCGGAGGTGTCCACGGCGGCGCTCTCCGAGCCCGAGACTATAAGCACCGGGCTCCAGTCGCCGTGGTCCATCGCGTTCCTGGACAGCACCGCGCTGGTTAGCGAACGGGACTCGGGCCGGATCCTGGAGCTCGACGGCGCGGGGAACCAGCGCGAAGCAGGCCTGATCAACGCGCAGGGACGCGGAGAGGGCGGCCTGCTGGGGATCGCCGTTCAGGACGGTTACCTCTACAGCTTCCTCACCGCCGGAGACGAAAACCGGATCGAACGCCGTGAACTGCGCGGAGCGCCGGGATCCCTCAGCCTCGGAGAACCGCAGCAGGTGCTCTCCGGCATCCCGGCCGGCCCGGTCCACAACGGCGGGCGCATCGCCTTTGGCCCGGACGGGATGCTGTACGCCACTGCAGGCGACGCCGGGGACCGGGACAGTGCGCAGGATACGCAGTCGCTCTCCGGAAAGATCCTGCGGCTAATGCCCGACGGCGGTGTCCCCGGGGACAATCCTTTTCCCGGTTCCCCGGTGTTCAGCTACGGACACCGCAACCCGCAGGGCCTGGCCTGGGACGGTGAGGGCAGGTTATACGCCAGTGAGTTCGGCCAGAACACGTGGGATGAACTGAACATCATTGAAGCGGGAGGCAACTACGGGTGGCCCGAGGCCGAGGGCATGGCCGACAGGGACGGCTTCATCGATCCCGTGCAGCAGTGGGACCCGGCCCATGCCAGCCCCAGCGGCATCGCGGTCCTGGGAGACTCGGTCTTCGCAGCGAATCTCCGTGGCGAACGGCTGAGGGAGATTCCGCTGGCTGACACGGCCTCCGCCGTCGAGCACCTGCCCGGCTACGGACGGCTCCGCGACGCCGTGGCAGCTCCGGACGGAAGCCTGTGGGTCCTGACGAACAACACCGACGGACGCGGGAGCCCCGGACCGGACGACGACCGGATCCTGCGGATCGTTCTGGACCGCTGACCGCCAGACGGCCCGGTTCCCCTCAACATCCGCCGTCCCGGGGCGTACGCTTTTTTGGCGCAGCCAATCGCCGCACGGATAAAGGGGGACTTCAGTGCCCGAAGTAATCGTTGCCGGTGCCGGGCCAACGGGCATCCTCCTGGCCGCTGAACTTCGCCTGCACGGCGTGGATGTGGAGGTGCTGGACAGGGAGCGCGAGCCCAGTCCCGTTGTGCGCTCCCTTGGGCTGCACGCCCGCAGCATCGAGATTATGGACCAGCGCGGACTGGCCGGCCAATTCACCGCCGCAGGAATCCGGCACCCGCTCGACGGGTTCTTCGCGGGCATCATCCGCCCGGCTCCGGACCTGGATTCGACCCATCCCTACGTGCTGGGCATCCCGCAGACCGAGACCGAGCGCCTGCTCACCGCCCGCGCCGTCGAACTCGGTGTTGCCATCCGCCGAGGCTGCGAAGTCACCACCATCAGCCAGGACGCCTCCGGCGTTACGGTCACCCTCGCGGACGGCTCCGCCTTGCGCTGCCGCTACCTGGTGGGGTGCGACGGCGGGCACAGTACCGTCCGGCGCCTCATCGGCGTTGGTTTCCCCGGCGAGCCGAGCAGGCGGGAGTTCCTGCTGGGCGAGGTGGAGCTGAGTGCGCCGCTGGAGGAAGTGGCCGGTGTCGTTGCCAGGGTACGGGAAACCCATCGGGACTTTGGGGCCGGCCCGGTCAGCGGGGGCGGGTACCGCGTGGTGGTTCCGGCGGCGGGCGTGGCTGAGGACCGGGCAGTGCCGCCAAGCCTCGATGAACTCAAAGAGCAGCTGCGGCAGTACTCCGGAACTGACTTCGGAGCGCACAGCCCGCGGTGGATCTCCCGGTTCGGGGACGCAACGCGCCTGGCAGAGAGCTACCGGGCGGGCAGGGTGTTCCTCGCAGGGGATGCCGCCCACGTTCACCCTCCCTTTGCCGGACAGGGACTGAATCTCGGGCTGCAGGATGCACTGAACCTGGGCTGGAAACTCGCCGCCGCCGTGAACGGATGGGCACCGGAAGAGCTGCTGGACACCTACTTCACCGAACGGCATCCGGTGGCAGCAGATGTCCTCAACACCACCAGGGTGCAGTCCGAGCTGGTATCCACGGACCCGGGTCCGCAGGCGCTGCGCAGACTGCTGACGGAACTGATGGAGTACGACGTCGTGAACCGGCACCTGATCGGCAAGATCACCGGCCTGGACATCCGCTACGACCTCGGACCGGGTCCGGCGCTGCTGGGCAGGCGGCAGCGCGACGTGCAGGTGGGGACGAAGCGGCTTTACGACTACATGCACACCGGCCGGGGAATCCTGCTGGATCGAACCGGGAGGCTGCTGCCGGAGGGCTGGGAAGACAGAGTGGACCACATCGTTGATTCCCCCGCCGGCCCAGCAGCCCCTTCTCTGCTGCTGCGCCCAGACGGGCACATCGTCTGGGTGGGAGAAGATCAGGAGGAGGACGGCAGCCTTTCCGCAGGCAGCGAGGCGGACCTGGTAGAAGCACTGACGACCTGGTTTGGGCCGCCCAGCCTGCCCAGCATCGCCCAGCTGGCCCAGCTGGACTGAGATGCAAAGTCCGGGGAAGGCGCGGGTCCTCCCACGTCAGCACGTCATTTGGCGTCTTACGGACACCTGGGAAGCGGGAAGCGCAGGGGCGTGCGAATCTGCTGTGCCGCAGACGCCCCATAACAGGTAGGCTAAGACAGCCGGTAAGGCACGAACGGTAAGCGAGTGGAAACAGGCCAGCCGCCGCAACGGCGGGATGGCCGGTTCTTTTTGGGGAGGAAACACATGGCGGGCGAGGACTTCAACGCCGCACGAGCGGATGATCAGCGTGACTTCAGTGCGGAGGACACGACGTCGATCAGCCTTCCGCCTATCACCGATGCCACATCGGTTGAGCCCAAGCTCAGCACCGACGAGCGGGCCGCCGTCGCCGCACTGCCGTCCGGCTCGGCCCTGCTCATCGCACATACCGGACCAAACGCCGGAGCCCGGTTCCTGCTGGACCAGGATGTGACTACTGCCGGACGCCATCCCAATGCCGACGTTTTCCTGGACGACGTCACGGTCTCGCGCAAGCACGTGGAGTTCCGCCGTACGCCCGAAGGATTCCGGGTGGTGGATGCCATGAGCCTGAACGGGACCTACGTCAACAATGACCGCGTGGACAACCTGCTGCTGCGCACCGGCAACGAAGTTCAGATTGGCAAGTTCCGGCTCACCTTCTACGCTGCACGCCCGGCCGCCGGCACGGCCTAAAGGCGGACGCGGATGCCAGGACCAGAGGCTGCGCGGCGCGCCCTCGGCTCAGCGGCCGAGCGCGCGCGCCCGCGCGTACTCAACATCGGGCAGGTCCTTGCCGACCTGAGCGCTGAATTTCCCGGAATCAGCGCGTCGAAAATCCGGTTCCTGGAGGAAAAAGGGCTTGTTTCGCCGCAGCGCACGCCGGCCGGCTACCGGAAATACACGTCCCAGGATGTAGAGCGTCTCCGTTTTGTCCTGGCATTGCAGCGGGACCAGTACCTGCCGCTCAAAGTCATCAAGGACTACCTCGACGCCGTTGACAGGGGAGAGCGGCCCGAATCCCTTCCCGGCGGCATCACCCTGGCTCCGCGCGCTGTGTCCGAACAGCTGGCGGAGGAACTCGCGGCGCGTACCCGGGCACGGCTGCTTTCTTTCAGTGAGCTGGTCGCGGAGTCCGGGGCGTCCGTGGAGCTGGTCCGCAGCCTGATCAGCTTCGGCCTTATCACCGCCCCCGACCAGCAGTATGATGAACACGCCCTGAAGGTCGCCAAAGCCTGCCGACAGCTGGAAGCCCACGGCATAGAACCACGGCACCTGCGGCCGTTCCGGGCCGCGGCGGACCGTGAAATCGGACTAGTGGAACGCGTTGTTGCCCCCGTTGCCTCCAGACGGGACGTCGCGTCGCAGGCACGGGCCGCAGAGACGGCGCGGGAGATCAGCGATCTCTGCCTCAGCCTGCACAGTGCCCTGGTCCACGGACAAATAGCCCGGATGGAGAGCTGAAGCGAATGCAGGAAGTCGAAGTTGTAGGCGTCCGGATCGAACTGCCTTCCAACCAGCCCCTTGTCCTCCTCAAGGAGGTTGAGGGGGAGCGGCACCTGCCCATCTGGATCGGAGCCCCCGAGGCCAGCGCCATCGCCTTTGTGCAGCAGGGAATCGTTCCCCCGCGCCCGATGACCCATGACCTCATGGTCAGCGTGATCAAGGCCCTGGGCCGCCGCGTTACAGAAGTCCGGCTGGTGTCCGTGGAGGACACGGTCTTCCACGCCGAACTGGTGTTCGACGACGGCGCACGGGTTGGTTCGCGGGCATCGGACGCGATCGCAGTGGCACTGCGTGCCGGCTGCCCGATTATGTGCGCAGATGCTGTCCTCGAAGATGCCGGAGTCCGGATCACTGAATCCGATGACGAGGAAGACGAAGACGAAACCGAGAACGCGGAGCAGGAACTGAGGCAGTTCCGGGAGTTCCTGGCGGACGTTGAACCCGAGGATTTTGAGCGCTGACGGTTTTCGACACGCTTCAAAAAAACCGGCGGCATCTTTGACCTTGCCTGCGCGCGGATCTAACGTCGAAGCATAGAGTTCCCATTGCGCCAATGGGCTACCGGAGACACACTAGTGAGAACGCTGGCATCCCTGCCGGCAGGAACAGGTCCAGCCAAAGGCTGACAGTCCCACTCCACTTCGGTAGCCGTGCGGCTACAGACTTCGCGGGGACCGTTACTAGGAGGAACAGTGAGTCCGAAAGGCGATGCCGGCGAACACCGCGCCGTAGCCCCCGGCAAGGTACTGCCGGCAAGTGCCCAGGGACTGCTGTTCACCGAAGACCTGCCGGTCCTGGATGAAGACGCAGGATACCGGGGCCCCACCGCCTGCAAGGCTGCAGGCATCACCTACCGCCAGCTGGACTACTGGGCCCGTACCGGCCTGGTTGAGCCCGCCGTCCGCGGTGCCTCCGGCTCAGGCACACAGCGCCTCTACAGCTTCCGGGACATCCTGGTCCTGAAGGTCGTCAAGCGCCTGCTGGACACTGGGGTTTCGCTCCAGCAGATCCGCACAGCAGTGGAGCACCTGCGGGAACGCGGTGTGGAGGACCTCGCCCAGATCACCCTGATGAGCGACGGCGCCAGCGTGTACGAGTGCACTTCCGCAGACGAAGTGATTGACCTTGTCCAGGGCGGACAGGGAGTCTTCGGCATCGCCGTCGGCCGTGTCTGGCGCGAAGTGGAAGGCAGCCTGGCCCAGCTTCCCAGTGAGCACGCTGACGATCACTCCTACCCGGAAGACGAGCTGAGCCGCCGCCGCGCAGCACGCAAGATCAGCTAGGTCCTGCCGGAACTTAGCCCCAAACCAAAAACAAAAGGCCGCTTCCCTCAGGGGAGCGGCCTTTTGCTGTGCGGCTTCTTAGCCTGCAGGGCGGCGCATCACGCAGTTGCGGACGCTTCCGGTCTGTACAAGGTTCTTCAGCAGGGCATCGAAAGTTGCTGCGGCCTGCTTCGCGGAATCACCGGGCCAGTGGTGCACGGAATGGGCAGCGCCCTGGATTTGCTGCCAGTTGGCGTGCTCGGCGATGTTGGGCTCCATCAGCAGCTCACCGAACATCTGTTTCATTTCGGCCAGGCGGAACGTGTGTTCGTTCGATGTGGGACGCACACGGTTGGCAACGATGCCGGCGGGGGCCAGGTTCGGTGCGAACTCCTGCCGGAAGAGGTCCAGTGCACGCATGGTGCGCTCGGTGCCGGCTACCGAGAAAAGCCCGGGTTCCGCGACGAGCACCACCCGGTTACTGGCGGTCCAGGCCATGCGGGTCAGTCCGTTCAGCGAAGGCGGGCAGTCAATCAGGACCAGTCCGTAGCCTTCTACCCGGCCCAGGAGGGTGGACAGACGCTTCAGGTCCCGTTTGCCGAGATCGGGCCGGTCATAGATCCCCGAATAGGCAGATCCCATGGCGACGTCGAGCACAGGCTGGCGCTTGGGGTCACTCCCGGGCTGCTTACGGGCGGTTTCCACCCAGCCGCTGGGCATGACGTTGGCCTTCAAATCGGCCCTGCGGGCATTGCGCAGCATTTCGCCGATGCCCAGGTTGTTCCCGGGGGAGACCGCCAGGCCGGTGGTCGCATCGGCATGAGGATCGAGGTCCACGACCAGGGTAGGGATGCCGGCAGCCAGAGCGGCTGATGCCAGGCCCAGCGTCACGGAGGTCTTGCCGACGCCGCCCTTCAGGCTGCTGATGCTCACTACTTGCACTTGTTGAACCAAAACCTAACGTGTCGAGGGATCACGGGCGCCGGGTCCGTGCCAGGGAACCGTAATCATTCTATGTGACGCTACCCGACAGGCCCGTTAGGCGCGGGTTTGCACATCCTGGCCCTGCATTGAACTATGTTCGTGTGTGATGTGTCATACCCGGTTACCGTAGGCCGGACCCGTGCAGAGACTGAACGGTGATGCCCGACGGCCCGACTCCAACCAACGCAATGATGCAGGAGTGCAATGTTCTCGAAGATCCTGGTAGCCAACCGCGGCGAAATTGCCATCCGAGCCTTCCGTGCGGCCTATGAACTTGGCGCCAAGACAGTCGCCGTCTTCCCGCATGAGGACCGCAACTCCATCCACCGGCAGAAGGCGGACGAGGCTTACCTGATCGGCAGCGAAGGCCACCCCGTGAGGGCTTATCTGGATGTGGAGGAAATTATCCGCGTGGCCAGGGAAGCCGGCTGCGACGCGATCTACCCGGGCTACGGATTCCTCTCCGAGAACCCACAGCTGGCCAGGGCAGCGAAGGCCGCCGGGATCACCTTCATCGGACCGGACGCTGACATCCTGGAGCTGGCCGGGCACAAGGTCCACGCACTGAACGCGGCCAGGGAAGCCGGAATCCCCGTGCTGCGCTCGACCGCTCCCAGCGCCGACCCCGAAACCCTCCTGGCAGAAGCGGAGGAGATCGGGTTCCCCATCTTCGTCAAGGCCGTCGCCGGCGGCGGCGGCCGCGGCATGCGCCGGGTAGATACAGCCCACGACCTGCCCGAAGCGCTGAAGGCCGCCATGCGCGAAGCTGACTCCGCTTTCGGCGACCCCACGGTGTTCCTGGAGCAGGCCGTGCTCCGGCCGCGGCACATTGAGGTGCAGATCCTGGCCGACAACGAGGGCAATGTTATCCACCTGTTCGAGCGCGACTGCTCCCTGCAGCGCAGGCACCAGAAGGTCATCGAAATAGCCCCGGCACCGAACCTGGATGAGAACATCCGCCAGGCCCTCTACCGGGATGCCGTCACCTTCGCCAAGTCACTGAAGTACGTCAATGCCGGAACCGTTGAGTTCCTGGTGGACACCGTGGGTGAACGGGCCGGACAGCACGTGTTCATCGAAATGAACCCGCGCATCCAGGTTGAGCACACCGTCACCGAAGAAATCACGGACGTGGATCTGGTCCAGTCCCAGATGCGCATTGCTGCGGGGGAGAACCTCGCGGACCTGGGCCTGGTGCAGGAAGACCTGCAGATCCGCGGCGCGGCCCTGCAGTGCCGCATCACCACCGAAGACCCGGCCAACGGCTTCCGGCCCGATGTCGGCAAGATCAGCGCCTACCGGTCTGCCGGCGGAGCCGGGGTCCGGCTGGACGGCGGGACCGTGTACGCCGGTGCGGACATCAGTCCGCACTTTGACTCCATGCTGGTCAAGCTCACGTGCCGCGGCCGCAACTACCCGGCAGCCGTTGCCCGCGCCCGCCGGGCACTGGCCGAGTTCCGCATCCGCGGAGTCTCCAGCAACATCTCCTTCCTGCAGGCCGTCCTGGAGGACCCGGATTTCGTTGCCGGCGACGTCGCCACCTCCTTTATCGAAGAGCGGCCGGAGCTGCTCAATGCCCGCGGGCCCGCTGACCGGGGAACCAAGCTGCTGAACTGGCTCGCCGACGTCACCGTCCACAAGCCGAACGGTGAGCTGCCCGCCCAGATCGATCCCCGCGAGAAGCTGCCAACTGAGCTTCCCGACCCCAAGCCCGGATCCCGCCAGCGCCTCCTGGAACTCGGTCCGGAGAAGTTTGCCGCAGAACTGCGCGCCCAGCAGGCACTGGCCGTCACGGACACCACGTTCCGCGACGCTCACCAGTCCCTGCTGGCCACCCGTGTCCGCACCCGCGACCTCGTGGGAGCTGCCCCCGCCGTCGCGGCCCTCACCCCGGAGCTGCTGTCCGTTGAAGCCTGGGGCGGCGCCACCTACGACGTCGCACTCCGCTTCCTCGGGGAGGATCCATGGGAGCGGCTGGACGCCCTGCGCCAGGCACTGCCGAATATTTGCATCCAGATGCTGCTCCGCGGCCGCAACACGGTGGGCTACACGCCGTACCCGACCGAGGTCACGGACGCCTTCGTCGAGGAAGCAGCGGCGTCGGGCGTTGACATCTTCCGGATCTTCGACGCGCTGAACGACGTCAGCCAGATGGCTCCTGCTATCGAAGCGGTCCGGCGGACCGGTACGGCCGTCGCCGAAGTCGCGCTGTGCTACACGGCAGACATGCTCGATCCGCAGGAGAAGCTGTACACGCTGGATTACTACCTGGACCTGGCACAGAAAATTGTCGATGCCGGGGCGCACATCCTGGCTATCAAGGACATGGCCGGACTGCTCCGCCCGGCCGCTGCTGCCAAGCTGGTTGCCGCACTGAGGGAACGTTTCGACCTGCCCGTCCACCTGCACACCCATGACACAGCCGGCGGCCAGCTTGCCACGCTGCTCGCCGCCGCGGAAGCAGGGGTCGACGCCGTGGACGTGGCCAGCGCGACGCTGGCCGGCACCACCAGCCAGCCCTCGGCGTCGTCCCTCATAGCGGCACTGGCACACACCGAACGTGACACGGGCCTGGATCTGGCCGCCGTCAGCTCGCTGGAACCGTACTGGGAAGCCGTCCGCCGTGTCTATGCCCCCTTCGAGTCGGGGCTGGCCGGGCCCACCGGACGCGTGTACCGGCATGAGATCCCCGGAGGCCAGCTCTCGAACCTCCGCCAGCAGGCAATTGCCCTGGGTCTTGGCGAACGCTTCGAAGCCATTGAAGACATGTACACGGCCGCGGACAGGATCCTGGGACGCCTGGTCAAGGTCACACCGTCCTCCAAAGTGGTCGGGGACCTGGCGCTGCAGCTGGTCGGCAGCAACGTGGCGCCGTCGGACTTTGAAGAGAACCCGCAGAACTACGACATCCCGGATTCAGTGATCGGGTTCCTCAGCGGCGAGCTTGGCGACCCGCCCGGAGGCTGGCCGGAACCGTTCCGCACCAAGGCGCTGCAGGGCCGCAAGCCCAAGGCACGCCACGTGGAGCTGACCGACATCGACGAGCAGGGACTGGCCGGAGACTCCACCACGCGGCGCGAGACCCTGAACCGGCTGCTCTTCGCCGGGCCGGCCCGTGAATTCGCGACCACCCGGGAGGCTTACGGCGACCTCTCCGTCCTGGACACCCGGGACTACCTCTTTGGCCTGCGTCCCGGCGTGGAACACGTTGTAGAACTTGAAAAGGGCGTCCGGCTCATCGCAACGCTCGAGGCGGTCTCCGAGCCCGACGAAAAGGGCATGCGGACGGTGATGACCACCCTCAACGGACAGATGCGTCCCGTAATGGTCCGGGACCGCAGTGTCACTACGGACGCGAAGGTTGCCGAACGTGCAGATCCGGCCCAGCCGGGCCATGTGGCCGCGCCGTTCGCGGGAGCTGTCACCCTTACGGTCGAGGAAGGCGCCCAGGTAGCAGCCGGTGAAACGGTCGCCACCATTGAGGCGATGAAGATGGAGGCCTCGATCACCGCACCCGTTGCAGGCAAGGTCAAGCGGCTCGCAGTCAGCGGGGTGCAGCAGGTGGACGGCGGTGACCTGCTGGTGGTCATAGAGCCCAGCGCATAATTCAGCCGGGTGCCGGAGCCTGCGCCGATAGACTGGAAGCGTGACTCATTACGATCTCGCCATCATCGGCTCGGGCTCCGGCAATTCCCTCATCACCCCGGATTGGGACAACCGGAAGGTCGCCGTCATCGACGGCGGAACCTTCGGGGGCACCTGCCTGAACGTCGGGTGTATTCCCACCAAGATGTTCGTTTACCCGGCCCAGCTTGCCGCCTCCGCACAGGAGGCCGGGCGGCTGGGAGTGGACCAGCGCGTGGAGAAGGTCCGCTGGCGTGAAATCCGCGACCGGATCTTTGGCCGCATCGACGCCATCTCAGAAGGTGGGCGGCGCTACCGTGCAGAGGAACTCGAAAACGTCACGCTCTACAGCGAATACGTCCGTTTCACTTCGCCCCACCGCCTGGAGACAGCCTCCGGCCAGGAAATCACCGCTGACCAGATAGTGGTTGCGGCAGGTTCCCGCCCGGTGCTGCCGGATATCCCGGGCATGGACCTGCCGCAGGTCCACACCTCGGATACCGTCATGCGCGTGGATGACCTGCCGGACCGTGTGCTGATCCTGGGCGGCGGCTACATTGCAGCCGAATTCGGGTTTGTTTTCTCCGCTTTTGGGTCCCGGGTCACCATGGCGGTCCGCTCCGGCGCCCTGCTCCGCGCCCAGGACGAAACCGTGTCCGAACGCTTCACGGCAGCAGCTGCCGGTCAGTGGGACGTCCGCCTGCACACGCAGGCCGAGTCCCTGAAGGAAAACCCGGACGGTTCCGTCCGCGCCGTCCTGAACGGTCCGGACGGCCGGACGGACCTCGACGTCGACCTTGTCCTGGTGGCCACCGGCAGGGTTCCGAACACGGACCGGCTGGACCCTGCAGCGGCAGGCCTGGACGTTGAACCGGACGGCAGGCTCGCCGTGGACGAGTACCAGCGGGTCCTTAGCGGCGGAAAACCCGTACCCGGGCTCTGGGCACTGGGAGACGTGAGCGGTGCCGACCAGCTCAAGCACGTGGCAAACCTTGAGGCCCGGACCGTGGCCCACAACCTCGTCCACCCCGAGGCCCTGCAGGCGTCCTCCCACCGCTTTGTTCCCGCCGCCGTATTCAGCCACCCCCAGATTGCCTCCGTTGGCCTCACCGAAGCCCAGGCACGCGACTACGCCCTGGCCAACGGGCTGGACCTGGTCATGGCGGTGCAGGAATACGGCTCGACGGCGTATGGCTGGGCCATGGAGGACAGCACCGGATTCGTGAAGCTGCTGGCTGACCGCACCACCGGCAAGCTGCTGGGCGCCCACATCATGGGCCACGAGGCGTCCATGCTGATCCAGCCGCTCATCCAGGCCATGGCTTTCGGGCTGGACGCCGCCACGATGGCGCGGGGCCAGTACTGGATCCACCCGGCCCTGACAGAAGTAGTGGAGAACGCGCTGCTCTCGCTGGGCACCGATCCCCAGGACACGGAGCTCCGTCCCTGACGCTGTAAGCCAAAAAGAGGCGGGAGCCCCGGAACGAATCCGGGGCTCCCGCCTCTTTTGTGTGCCCGTTGCCGGCCGCGCAGGCTAGACGCGCTGGCCGGAATAGATCTCCTCGACCACGTCGGAGAAGTCCTTGAGCACCTGGGCCCGCTTGATCTTCAGCGACGGCGTGAGGTGGCCGCTGGACTCGGTGAAGTCAGTGGTGACTACGCGGAAGACCTTGATCTGCTCGGCCTGGGACACTGCCTTGTTGGCACGGTCAACGAGGGTCTGGAGCTCGTCCTGCAGCTGCTGGGACTGGGCCGCTTCAGCAACCGTGGTGGTTGCCGGCATGCCGTGCCGCTCCAGCCAGCCGGGCAGTGCTTCCTCGTCAACGGTGATCAGTGCCGCGATGAACGGGCGCTGGTCGCCGACCACCACGCACTGGGACACAATCGCATCGGCCCGGATCGAATCTTCCAGCATGGCGGGGATGACGTTCTTGCCGCTGGCTGTGACGATGATTTCCTTCTTGCGGCCGGTGATCTTCAGGAAGCCGTCGGAATCAAGCTGGCCAATATCTCCGGTGCGGAACCAGCCGTCGGCGAAATTGTCCTCCGTGAGGTCGGGGCGCTTGAAGTAGCCCTTCATGACGCTGATGCCCTTGGTGAGGATTTCTCCGTCGTCGGCGATCTTGACGGCGTTTCCCGGCAGCGGTGCACCGACTGTGCCGATCTTGATCAGCTGGGGAGTGTTCACGCTGATGGGGGCCGTGGTTTCGGTCAGGCCGTAGCCTTCCAGGACCATAACGCCGATGCCATGGAAGAAATGTCCCAGGCGGTCCCCGAGCGGGGCTCCGCCGGAGATGGCGTACTGTACCCGGCCGCCCATGGCGGTGCGGATCTTGGAGTAGAGCAGCTTGTCGAACAGCGCATGGCGCAGCTTTAGGCCCAGCGGCACCTTGCCCGCTTCATTGGCCTTGGACCATTCGATGGCCGTCTTGGCGCCGGCATGGAAGATCTTGCCCTTGCCGCCGTCCTCGGCCTTCAGCATGGAGGAGTTGTAGACCTTCTCGAAGACTCGGGGGACCACCAGCAGGAAGGTGGGCTTATAGCTCTGCAGGTCAGGGAGCAGGTTCTTGACGTCCGGGGTGTGTGCCACGGTGGAACCCGCCGCAACAGCCAGCACCGAGATGAACCGCGCGAAGACGTGTGCCAGGGGCAGGAACATGATGGTCTGGGCACCCTCCTTGGCAACTTCAGGCAGCGCAGCGGTCGAGTTGCGGGAAAGGTTCACGAAGTTGCCGTGGGTGAGCTCGCAGCCCTTGGGCTTCCCCGTTGTGCCGGAGGTGTAGATGATGGTGGCGGTGTCTGCCAGGGTCGCAGCTGACCGGCGTGACTCCAGCTCCTCGTCCGTGACGGATGCACCGGCTTCGCGCAGCTGGTCCAGCCCGCCGCCGTCCATCTGCCAGACGTTCTTCACTGAGGAGAGATCTGCGTCGGCTCCTGCCTGGCGGACCACGTTCTCATGCCGGGCTGCCTCGACGATTATGCCGGCTGCCTCGGAATCGCCAAGGATCCAGGCAACCTGTGCGGGGGAGGAGGTTTCGTAGACGGGAACGGAGACTGCACCTGCGAACCAGATCGCAAAGTCCACCAGCGTCCACTCGTAGCGTGTGCGTGCCATGATTCCCACGCGGTCGCCCTGCCCGATTCCGCTGGCGATCAGGCCCTTGGCAATGCGGGAAACATCGGCGAGGAACTCCGTGGCACTGATGTTGGTCCAGTTCTCACCCGTCGAACGCACGGCGAAAAGCGCCGGATTGGACGGCTTGGCTGCCTGTTCCAGAAGCAGGTCCGTAGTGTTCGTCTCCGGTGAGGATTCCACTAGGACTGGAACGCTGTATTCGCGCACGATAGCTCCTTTGATATCTGTTTGGACGGCGGGTTGCCCCTTAGCCTATAACCTAGATCACATTTTATACTGGCCGGTAACTTTCGAATCCATAACGCTTGCGTGTGCGGGGGTTGCCCTTTGCCTAGAATGGGTCTTTGATGCCTCCCCTGAACCCAGCTCCTGTTCCCCCCGTTCCTGCTGCCCGCTGGCCGCGCCGTCCGGCCGACCCGCTTCGGCCGCGGCGAAGCGCACGGCTGGCTTCTCCCATGCGGCGCCGGGGGCTGGCCATCGGGATTGACATTGGCGGAACCAAGGTGGCGGCCGGGCTGGTGGATGCCAGCGGCCGGGTGCTGGAAGTCCTCCGGCGGTCTACCCCCGGGCAGGACCCCCGCGAGGTTGAAAAGGTCATCGTGGAACTGGTCCGTGAGCTCTCCGCGCATAAACACGTGTGGTCCGTAGGGATCGGCGCAGCGGGATGGATGGACCTCACCGGCAGCACTGTTCTCTTCAGCCCGCATCTCGCCTGGCGGAATGAACCCCTCCAGGAGAACCTTGAGCGGCTGCTGCGGCGCCGGGTGTACCTGGCCAACGACGCCGACGGCGCAGCCTGGGCGGAATGGCGCTTCGGCGCCGGCAGGGGAGAGAGCCGGCTCGTCTGCATCACCCTGGGAACGGGAATAGGCGGCGCCATGATCATGGACGGCCGGCTGGAGCGCGGCCGCTTCGGCGTGGCCGGGGAGTTTGGGCACCAGATCATCATGCCGCAGGGACAGCGCTGCGAATGCGGCAACCGCGGCTGCTGGGAGCAATACGCTTCGGGTAACGCGCTGGGACGTGAAGCACGTGAACTCGCAGCCGCCAATTCTCCCGTGGCACAGGAACTTCTGCGCAGCGTGGACGGCAGGATCCCGGACATTACCGGTGCAGTGGTCACCCGCCTCGCCCTCGAAGGGGACCGCACCGCCGTCGAACTGGTAGGCGAAGTAGGGGAATGGCTGGGGCTGGGCCTGGCGAACCTTGCTGCGGCGCTCGACCCGGGCATGTTCGTGGTGGGCGGCGGCCTCAGCGACGCCGGGGAGCTGCTGCTTGAACCCGCAAGGCGTGCGTACGCCCGAAACCTCACCGGACGGGGTTTCCGTCCCGAGGCGCGGATTGAGAAAGCTGCGCTTGGACCGGAAGCCGGGTTGATCGGCGCCGCGGATCTTTCCCGGGTCGCTGCCCGGCGCTAGGGTCCCGCTGCGGCTAGACCGCAGCTCCGTCGTCGTCCGCATCCCTGGACTGAGGAAGCCGGAATAAAAGGTAGCCGGCGCACGTCACGAACACGGCGACGATGCCAAGGACCACCGGCATGGGCGCACCGCGCCAGAACATTGCGAAGAGCAGCAGCAGCAGCGGCCCGCCTGCGGCACCCAGCCAGGCGAGGATCACCAGCGGCTCACCGCTGCCCAGCGGCGGCGGTTCCTCCGGGATAAACGTTCCGTCGGTCTCGTCTTCCTCGGGTATGTAGTCCCGTGGGCCGGATGCCGGCTGCTGGCGGCCGCGGTGCAGGGGCTGGTTCTCGAAGATGGCACGGGTGCGTTCGGCGGGAGTGCGCGGCTCGGCGGCAGGGGGCGTGCCCGTGTCCGGCGCCGTCCGTGGAGCCTCTGCCTGTTTCCCCGGCTGGTCCGGTGCCGGCGGATGCTGCCGGGGATCAGTGTCCGGGGTCTCCTGCAGCCGCGCCACCAGGTCCAGCCAGGTGGCTTCATCGGTGGATTCGTTGCGCTCCGGTTCGCGGTCACTCATGCTGGGGCACCTGCACTCACCCTCTGGATGAATTCGTGGGAACGGTCAAAAATCAGCTGTGCGTCGTGGTCCATTGTTGCCACATGGTAGCTGTTGGCCAAGGGGATGACTTCCAGTTCGGAGGTTCCGATCCGCTCCCGGAGCACGTCCATGCTGGATTCGGGCACCACCGGGTCAACGGCGGAACGGAAAGCGATAACCGGGGCGTTCACCCGGGGCAGGAGCTCGGCCGTGTTCCTGAACAGCTTCAGCAGCTCCGCCACTGCACCCACCGGTGTCCGTGAATACGCGCCTTCGTCCTGGCCCGGCATCCGGATGCTGTTGCCGATTGCGGGAACAGAGGGCATCACGTACTTGAGCAGGTGGGCGTAGCGTGCCCTCGGGTCAGCCACAGTCAGGCCGGGGTTTACAACGGCTACCCCGGCAACCGGCTGCAGGGCAGCGAGGCGCAGGGCCAGGGCCCCGCCCATCGAAAGACCGGCGGCCACAACTCGTTCAGTGCGCCCCGAAAGCTCCCTGTAAGCGTCTTCATAACCCTCGTACCAGCGCTGCCACGGGGTGCGTGCAAGTTCCTTCCACGTGGTTCCGTGGCCCGGGAGCAGGGGCAGGCTCACCGCATATCCGGCGTCCGCCAGGTAGCGGGCCCAGCCCAGCATGCTCACGGTGGATCCGGTGAACCCATGGCTGAGCAGGACGCCGGTCGATGCGTTTGGGCCTTCGCCGGCGCTTGAAAACGGCGCAGGGCCCCCGGGGGAAGTCATGTCTCTATGGTTGCATTAGGCGAGTGATTTTCCACCCCGCCGGAAACAAAGTTGCCCGTGTCAGCCGCGGCTGAAATTCTACGGTGCCGCTGCGGCCCTTACAGTAGTACTAAGAGGAGCCAAACGGGTTCGTCATATTGTTTTGTCCGGACGGGAGAGCTGGCCGCGTGTTCTATTGGGTGATGAAGACGATTTTCATCGGACCGGTGGTGAACCTCCTGTTCAGGCCATGGGTCAAGGGCATGGACAACGTTCCTGCCACAGGGCCGGCGATCCTCGTCAGCAACCATCTCTCCTTCTCAGACTCCATCTTCCTGCCGCTGGCCGTTCCGCGCCCGGTGAGCTTCCTGGCGAAGTCCGAGTACTTCACCGGACGGGGCATCAAAGGCAAACTGACTGCGGCCTTCTTCCGGCTCACGAACCAGCTGCCCATCGACCGTTCTGGCGGTGCGGCCTCCGAGGCAGCGCTGCGTGCAGGGGTAAAGGTCCTTGAGGGCGGCAACCTCCTGGGGATTTATCCCGAAGGCACGCGCAGCCCGGACGGACGCCTGTACCGGGGCAAAACGGGCGTGGCAAAGATGGCACTGCAGACCGGGGTCCCGGTGATTCCCGTGGCCATGATCGGCACCGACAAGGTCCAGCCGATTGGACGCAGGATCCCGAATATCCGCAGGATCGGGATCATCGTCGGAGAACCCCTCGATTTCTCCCGCTACGCAGGCCTCGAAAACGACCGCTTCGTCCAGCGCTCCGTGACGGACGAAATCATGTACGAGCTCATGCGCCTCTCCGGGCAGGAGTACGTCGACGTGTATGCCAGCACGGTCAAGGACAAGATGGCAGCTGCCCGAAAGGCTTCCAAATCGGCCGAATCCCGCAGCGCCGCCGTTCGCCTGCCGCACGCCGAAACCCCCGAACCGGGAGTTGGCCCCGGGGCTGTCCGCCGGCCTTCCGCCAAGGAACCCGGGGAAGTCACCCTGATCGGCGGCCCGGTTCCCGCCGAGCCGGCCGGCCCCGCAGCTGAAGAGGACCCGCGCCAGCCAGGGGAGAACTCTTCGGACGGATCAGCCCAGAGCCCCCACAGCGCCTAGCCCGGCATACTGCGTAACAGGACACATCGGATCGCAGCCTTGCTCCGCCGCGAAGTAGGGTTAAGGAGTGAGCCAAAAACCTGCTGATCTCGATCCCAGTTTCCCGCCGTCCTCCGGAGCCGCCGTCTATCCCGGACTGGATAACTGGCGGTCGCTGCCGATTTCCCAGCAGCCCACCTGGCACGAGGATCCCGGGTATGCCGCGGCAGTCGCCGAACTCTCCATGGTGCCTCCGCTGGTGTTCGCCGGTGAGGTGGACATCCTGCGTGACCGTCTGGCCCAGGCAGCGCAGGGCAAGGCCTTCCTGCTGCAGGGCGGCGACTGCGCCGAGACCTTCGAGGCTGCTACGGCCGACAAGATCAGTGCGCGGGTCCGGACCATCCTCCAGATGTCAGTGGTGCTGACCTACGGTGCTTCCCTGCCCGTCATCAAGATGGGGCGGATGGCGGGCCAGTTCGCCAAGCCGCGGTCCTCCAACGAGGAAACCCGCGACGGCGTCACGCTCCCGGCGTACCGCGGGGACATGGTCAACGGATATGAATTCACTCCTGAATCCCGGCGGCATGACCCGGCCCGCATGGTCCGGGCCTACCACACCTCCGCTTCCACCCTGAACCTGATCCGCGCTTTTACCCAGGGCGGGTTTGCCGACCTCCGGCTGGTCCACCACTGGAACCGCGGCTTCACAGCAAACCCGGCACACTCCCGCTACGAGTCCCTGGCCCGGGACATCGACCGCGCCGTGCGCTTCATGGATGTGTGCGGGGCGGACTTTGAGGCACTCAAGCGCGTCGAGTTCTTTGCCAGCCACGAAGCACTCCTGCTGGACTACGAGCGTGCCCTGACCCGCATCGACTCACGGACGGGCTACCCCTACGACACCTCGGCCCATTTCCTCTGGATCGGTGAACGCACCAGGGACCTCGATTCCGCGCACGTGGATTTCCTGTCCCGGGTACGCAACCCGATTGGCGTGAAGCTCGGCCCGAACAGCACGGCCGAGGACGCACTGGCACTGATCGACAAGCTGGATCCGGAGCGCGAACCAGGACGCCTCACGTTCATCACCCGCATGGGCGCGAAGAACATCCGGGAGAAGCTTCCCGCGCTGGTGGAGAAAGTCACCGCTTCCGGCGCCCAGGTCCTCTGGGTCACCGACCCCATGCACGGCAACACTGTTACGTCCCCGAACGGTTACAAGACCCGTAACTTCGACGACGTCATGGACGAAGTCCGCGGATTCTTCGAAGTGCACAACGAACTGGGGACGTTCCCCGGCGGCCTGCATGTTGAGATGACCGGCGACGACGTCTCAGAGTGCCTGGGCGGAGCGGACCCCGTGGACCAGGAAGCCTTCGCAGACGGGTACGAATCGGTATGCGATCCGCGCCTGAACCACATGCAGTCCCTGGAGATGGCATTCCTTGTAGCCGGGGCCCTGGCGGAAAAGAACTAGCGTCGATTGGTCCGGGGCTTCGCTGAGGTACTTTGCGCGGAGCCCCGGCCGGTTGACCGCATCAGGGTGCTGCGGTGTCCTAGACGACGGTCAGAGTGATGACTGAGCCCTCCGGCACGGAACCGCCGGAGGGATCCTGGGCACGGACGGTACCGAAGAACCCGCCCAGGATCTCGTTGACCTCCACCTTGAAGCCCAGGGCCTCGAGTTCACGCCGTGCAGTGTCTGCCTGTTTGCCCACGTAGCTGGGCACCTGGACCATCCGCGGGCCGTCAGAGAGCGTGAGGGTAACTGTTCCGCCGCGTTCCACCAGGCCGGAGGCCGGGTTCTGGGATGCGACGGACCCCTTGGGTATGTCAGCACTGTTCACGCGCTCGGGAGAGACAGTGGCCTCCAGCCCGGCGTCTTCGATCAGCCGCACCGCTTCCTGCTCGCTCTTGCCGGTAACATCCGGGACCTCCACCGGGGCGGGGCCCTTGGAAACGGTCAGATCCACCGGCGTCCCGCGGCGGAGATCGGCGTCGGCGGCCGGCACCTGCGAGATTACCTGTCCGGCGGGGACCGATTCACTGAATTCTTCGGTCACCGTGCCCAGGGCCAGCCCTGCGTCAACGAGGTTCTCTTCCGCTGACTCCAGGGGACGCTGGATCACGTTGGGCACAGTGAAGAGTTCGGGTCCGCGGGAGACCAGCATGGTCACCGGCTGAAACCGGCGGACCTGCTGTGCAGCGGCAGGATCGGTTCCCACAACCAGTCCTGCAGCAACCACCTCGTCGTAGACCTCATTCGTGGTGTAGCGGAGCCCCTCCTCGCCCAGCCGGCTGCCGGCAGCCTCGACAGAACTGTTGGACACTTCGGGAATAGTCACAAGGGCTCCTGGGCCGGCCCCGAAGAACCACCCCGTGAACGCGGCTGCGGCTACCAGCAGGGCAAGCAGGAGGGCCAGGAGTACGCCACGCCTGCGGGGACGGCCTGAGCGCAGGGAGACTTCAGGCCGCTGGGCATCCCGGTTCGCCTGTTTCTGGCTTGCCTTGAAGTTCCGCCGGGCCTGGCGCCTGCCTGCCCAGCCGGAAGGCTCCGAATAGCCATCGTCCTCATCTGCGCCGTAACCGTCCTCTTCGGGCTGGTAAGCCGGAACGGCAGCGGTCCCGGTTCGGCCCAGGACAGTGGTGGCGTTGTCGGTACGCTGCAGGACCTCGGTGGCGTTGGGCTCGCCGCGGCTGATCACTTCGGTAGCCCCCGAGGGCGCCGGCGCGATGACGGTGGTCCTCTCGTTGCGGCCGGGTGCCTCAGGGTGGGCTTCCAAGGTCCCCGGAGCATGGAAATCCAGCTGCTCGTCGGTGAGTGAGGTTCGGATGTGCCGCAGTTCGCCCAGCAGTGCCCGACCGTCCACCGGACGGTCTTCGGGATCCTGCGACGTGCACCAAAGGACCAGTTCATCCAGGTCCTCGGCGAGTCCGGGGCAGGCCTGGGAGGGTGCGGGCACGGAGGAATGCACATGCGCGAAGGCAACCTGGATGGGTACTTCACCGGTGAAAGGCTGGGACCCGGTCAGCATTTCGTAGAGCATGATCCCGGCGGAGTAGATGTCGCTGCGCGCATCCGCCCCGGCGCCGGTTACGAGTTCGGGTGCAAGGTAGGCGACCGTGCCGACCAGCGTGCCCGTATTGGTGCTGGTGGTGACCGCACGTGCCAGGCCGAAGTCCGCGATCTTGATGGCACCGCTGCCGGCGAGCAGTACGTTTTCGGGTTTGACGTCCCGGTGGACCAGGCCGGCTTCGTGGGCAGCGGCCAGGCCGTCCACCACCGCGTCCATCATGGCCAGCGCCAGGCGCGGCGTCAGCACACGGCGCTCGTTGAGGACGTCGCGCAGGGTGCGTCCGGGCACGTATTCCATCACCAGGTAGGACAGGGACTCGGTCACTCCCTGGTCAAGGACGCCGACGACGTGCGGGTGGGACAGCCGTGCCGCGGACTTCGCCTCGCGCTCGAACCGGTCCAGGAATCCCCGGTCAGCGGCCAGATGGGGATACAGCACCTTCAGTGCGACGTCGCGGTCCAGCCGGGTGTCCGTGGCCAGGTAGACGGT
The DNA here is from genome assembly GCF_009696625.1 of Arthrobacter sp. BL-252-APC-1A. Taxonomy (NCBI): domain Bacteria; kingdom Bacillati; phylum Actinomycetota; class Actinomycetes; order Micrococcales; family Micrococcaceae; genus Arthrobacter; species Arthrobacter sp. BL-252-APC-1A. Next base: position 32,398 of record NZ_VULS01000001.1, read on the forward strand.
GGACATTCCGCCGCGGGCGATGCGGGAACGCACCAGGTAGCGGTTGTCTACCAGGGTTTCCAGAAGTGGGTCACTCACGGGCTCATGCACCCTTTGATCCTATAAGCGAGAACGGGCAGGCGGCGGATCGACACCCGATCCACCGCCTGCCCGGTTTGCCTGGGACCGCTTTAGAAGCCCGAGCGGTGGGCCAGGACAGAGGCAACATATGCCTGCGTGTCCGGGTACATGCCCTGCGTGGTAACTGAGTACTGGCCCTGGTAGTAGGAAGCGATAGCGACTTCCAGGCTCGGGCTGGTGCGGACGAGCGCGCGGATAATCGCCACACCTGCCGTCACGTTGTCCTGCGGGTCAAGCAGGTTCAGCTGGCGGCCGACCAGGTCCGAAGCCCATTCGCCGGAGGAGGGGATGACCTGCATGGTGCCGATGGCGTTTGCCGGGGAAACGGCGCGCTGGTCGAAACCGGACTCCTGCAGGGCGAAGGCCTGTGCCAGAGCCGGATCCACACCCATGGAGACAGCGGTGTCAGCGACCATCTGCTGCATCTGTGCCCGCGAAGGCACAGCAACTGCGTTCAGTGCCTGCTTGTTGAGGTTGGCGTTGGCCACCACGTGCTGCGGGTACGTGTAGTGCAGGAACGTGCTGGGCACGAGGTCCGTCGGAGCCTCAGCCGCGGCCGGAGCAGCGGGTGTGGACGATGCGGTGGTGATGGTGGATGAACCGCTGAGGGAGAGCTTCTGGCCGGGGCGGATGATGGAAGTCATGCTGAGGTTGTTAGCCTTCAGCACGGTTTGCAGGCTCACGCCGTGACGCGCGGCAATAGCACCGAGCGTGTCTCCGGGAACCACGGTGTAGGTTCCCGCGGAGGCAGGCGCAGTTGCAGGTGCAGGTGCGGCAGGGGCACTTGGGGCGGCTGCGGGCGCGGACGGGGCTGCGCCGTCGACGGCGATTTGCTGCCCGGGATGAATCACGGACGTCATGCTCAGGCCGTTTGCCTTCAGGACGGAGGCCAGGCTCACGTCGTGCTTGGCAGCGATGGCGCTCAGCGTGTCACCGGCTTCCACCGTGTAGGTGCCCTTGGCCGGTGCTTCAGCAGCGGGTGCGGATGCGGTCCGGGTGCCTGTGAGCTTCAGCTCCTTGCCGGCGAAAATGATGGACGTGGGTGTGAGGTTGTTGATCCGCAGCACCTCGTTCAGATCCAGGCCGTAACGCGCTGCGATGGAGCTCACCGTGTCGCCGGGAACGATCCGGTGGGTTGCCGGCGCAGCGGATTCGGCCGCCACAGTGGCAGGAACCTGGGCTGCCAGCTGCGAGGCTGGAATGAGTCCACCGGTGAGCTGCTTCTTTGCCTGAAGCGGCAGCTGCGGGAACAGTGCCTTTGACGGAGACGGGGCAGGAGCAGCCTGCGCAGGTTCGGCCAGGGCAAGTGAGGACATCATGACGGCCGGTATCGCTGCAGTTGTTACCGCGACACTCAGTTTGCGGGGCAAGGCCGCGGTGCGCGGTTTTGCAGTGGGCTGCACTGTCATAACGGGTCGTTTCCTCATCTGTTGGCGGCGCGGCCTTTACCGCAGTCCGTGGGACAAAAAACAAGTAGTGATACAAGTGTTACAGATGTGATTACTGTGACTTATGCGAATTTACACGAGAAAAGGTGATCCGCAATACCCGGACGTGGACATATGGGTGCGCGGAAGCAGTGGATAAGGGTCCCGACTGGCCCGTAATGATGCCGCCGTGGCAATCTTGGGAACGTGAATGAACTCGAGGAACTGGTTTCCGACTGGCTAACCCTGCCCGATGTGGCTGAACAACTAGACGTAACAATCAGCAAGGTACACAGCCTGCTGGAAGAACGCGCCCTCCTGGCAGTACGCCTGGGGGACCGCAAAATCCGAAGCGTGCCCGCCGAATTCATCAATGACGGCGCCATCCTTGACAGCCTTAAGGGAACTATCTCTGTGCTGACGGATGCAGGCTTCTCTGATGAAGAGATGCTCCGCTGGCTGTTCACAGCCGACGAGACTCTTCCCGGGCGCCCGGTGGATGCCCTCAAGGAAGGCCGCAAGACGGAAATCCGCCGCAGGGCCCAGGCCCTGGCCTGGTAACAGGCTAGGCGGTACGGGTCACTGCTGCATGCGCGAGTGACCCAAGCGCCGAGCGGGTCTGCTCATCCACCGCAAGCGCGGCCAGGGTGTTGAAGGCCTGCTCGGTGTGCTCTGCTATCAGGGCTTCGGTGGTGGCCAGCGCTCCGCTGTCTTCGATCGCTGCCCGCAGCGACTGCACGGCGGCATCGTCCAGGTCCGGCTGACCGAGCTTGTCCGTGATTTCCTTCCGGACTGCGCCGGACCCGGCGCTCAGGGCGTAGGCAATGAGCACGGTCCGTTTACCTTCACGCAGGTCGTCCCCGGCCGGTTTCCCCGTGACCTCGGGATCACCGAAGACCCCCAGGACGTCATCCCGGAGCTGGAAGGCTTCCCCGAGCGGCAGCGCGAAGGCGGAGTAGGCCGTGAGAAGCTCATCGCCGGCACCGGCCAGGGCCCCGCCAATGACCAGTGGATGCTCAATGCTGTACTTGGCGGATTTGTAGCGCAGGATGTTCCTGGCGCGTATCACGGCATGCTCGGGTTCATGGCCGGGGCCGACAACCTCTTCCAGGATGTCGAGGTACTGGCCTGCCATCACTTCCGTGCGCATCCGGTTGAAAACCGAACGGGCCCGCGTGTTGTACGCCGCCCTCTCGCCCACGGAAGCAAAGGCTTCCTCGCTGAGGGACAGGCACAGGTCTCCGGCAAGGATGGCGGCAGAGGAACCGAAATGCGTGCCGTCCAGGAACCAGTCGGCTTCAGCATGGCGGTTGCTGAAGTGCCGGTGCACACTCGGCGCTCCCCGGCGGGTATCGGAACGGTCGATGATGTCGTCATGGATCAGGGCAGCGCTCTGGAACAGTTCCAGGGCGACTCCGGCCCGGACAGCCGGTGCGCCCAGTGCCTCGCCGCCGGCTCCCCGCCAGCCCCAGTAGTTCAGCAGCGCCCGCAGCCGCTTTCCGCCCTGCGCCAGGGTATGTACTGCGCCCAGGAGAGGGAGGGACTCCGCCGAAACGTCCTCCAGGACTTCACGCTGCCGGCCCAGGAACTGCTCAAGGTCGGAGGAAAGGGCCTGCCGGTAGGCAGTCTGTTCGAGGGCGGCAGTTTCTTCCGCGCCCTTTTTCTCCCGGTTTGCGTCCGACTCCGCGGGTGCCTGGCTCATTGAATGTCTGTCCTATTCTGCGGTGCCGGGAAGTACGTTGGCCCCGACTGTGTAGATCGAGCTGCCCTCCCGTGTGATCACGGAAACGTTCGCGGTCTCGGTCTCTGAGTCCGTGGTGCGGGCAAAGTCTTTGGCCGGTGTTGAGTCCACGGCGTCGCCCTCAAGGGCGGTGAATCCGAGCTTCTCGAAATGCGCGGTGTAGAACGCCAGGATTTCTTCTGCCGTCGCGGAGGAGGACGCGGTCAGGGATGCAGTCAGCAGCTGGCCGTCATCTTCGAAGCTGGAAGCTGTGGGGACAGAGTCCGTGTAAACCGGAACCAGGTCTTCAGGGAATCCGGCGGCTATGGCGGAGGAAGGTGAAGGGCTCGCGGACGCCTTTGCGGTGGCGGTGGGAGATGCGGAGGCCGATACCTGGGACGAGGAATCCGAGGGCGAGGTGGAGGGAGCTGACTCTGTTGAACTGCATCCGGCGACGGCGGCAAGGATGGCTGCGCTGCAGGCAAGGGCGAGGGTTTTCTTCATGGGAATCCGCATCGACGAAGGGTCAGGGCCTGAATCCAGTCTAGGGGAGCGTTCCAATGTCCGCGGGCTGCATAGTATGAGGACGTGGGAACAGTAACGGAGGCAGCGGGTGAAAACCGCGACTGCACCATCATGCATGTGGACATGGACGCCTTCTATGTCTCGGTGGAGCTGCTTCGCCGTCCCGACCTGAGGGGTACCCCGGTGATCGTCGGCGGACTCGGCGGCCGGTCTGTGGTTCTCTCCGCCTCCTACGAAGCGCGGCGGTTCGGGGTCAGATCGGTTATGCCGATGGCAACAGCACGCAGGATGTGTCCGCAGGCCCAGATCCTGGAACCGCACCAGGAGGTCTACCATCAGGTCTCCGCGCGGCTCATGGGGATCTTCGAGTCCATAACACCGCTGGTGGAACCGCTCAGCGTGGACGAGGCCTTCCTCGACGTCGCCGGGTCCATGCGCCGACTGGGGGCCCCGCGCCAAATCGGTGAGCTCATCCGCAGCCGTGTGTCCCGGGAGCTTGGAATCACTGCGAGCGTTGGAATCGCATCCTCCAAGTTCGTTGCCAAGATTGCCTCCACCCGCTCGAAACCCGATGGTCTGCTGGTGGTTCCGAAGGAAGAGACCATCGCGTTCCTCCATGCCCTGGATGTGTCCGCACTTTGGGGAGTGGGCGCCAAGACTCGCGAAACCCTGGCAAGGGTCGGCATCAATACCGTCTCGGATGTTGCCCATACCCCTCCGACTGTTCTGCAGCGGCTTCTCGGCGCCACCGGCAGGCACGTCTACGATCTGTCCTGGGGGAGGGATTCCCGCCCGGTGACCCCGGTCCGGGTGGAAAAGAGCATCGGCGCGGAGGAAACGTTCGCCCGGGACGTGGACGAGGACGAGGTGCTTGAGACTGAACTGCTGAGGCTCGCGCACCGGACCGCAGCCCGGATGCGTGCAGCGGGACTCCAGTGCCGGTCCGTGTCACTCAAGCTGCGTTACGCGGATTTCTCCACGCTCACGCGTTCACGGACCCTCTCTGAGCCGGTCGACAGTGCGCAGCTGCTGTACGAAGCTGTCCGGGGGCTTCTGGGCAGCCTGGGCGTCCGGCCCATGAGCGTCCGGCTCATTGGACTTCGTGCGGAGAACCTTGAGCCGGCGGGCGCTGCGCAGCAGCTCACGCTCGACGGACGGGATGACAACTGGCGCTCCGCGGAAGACGCGCTGGACAAAATCAACCAGCGGTTCGGCCAGGCCGGAATCATGCCCGCCCGCTTAATCGGACGCGAAAAGAGCAGGAAACCCGAGGGGACGGGCTGAGGTTTGGCAAGCCGGGTTAAGCAGGCTTATCGGTGGCTTTCCCCGGACCCGATTGCAAACTATCCTTGTGGGTAAGTGCAGATCAGCGTCGAGGCCTCGTGGGAACAACCACCGCGTCAGGTTCGTTGCTTGGTTTACAGGGCACATTTGGACCGCAAGGAGACAGTAATGGCACTCTCAGAGCACGAGCAGCGCTTGCTTGATCAGCTGGAGCAGCAATTACACGCTGAGGACCCCAAATTCGCCAACTCCATGGCATCGTCAGCTGGTCGTGGCATGTCTACCCGGCGGATCGTGCTGGGCGCACTCGTGGCAGTGGCGGGAATAGCCATTCTGATCCTGGGCATCACGCTGGACAGTCCGGCCAACATAGTCGTGGGAATCCTGGGCTTCATAGTTATGGGTGCCGGCATGTACTACGCCACCACCAAAGGCAAACAGGCGGAGACACGTGTCCCCGCGGGCAGAAAAGAGCGCGAAGCCGCACCCCGCGGATTCATGACCAATCTCGAGAACAAGTGGGACGAGCGCAAGCGGGACCAGCCGTAGCGCCACAGCCCCCCACTTTCCTCCCCGGTACGGCTGCCGGGAACCAGGAAGACCCGCTTCGGCGGGTCTTCTTCGTTTAAGGGCCCGCCGGAGCCGGATTTCCCTCCACCACGCGCGCTGCCTTCTCCTTCCTTGCAGTTACTGGGAACCAGGGGTGCGACGCGCCGAAAAACGTTATCAAATTGCGTTGACTGTGGAGGGAAGTGGAGTAAAGTGGGGGGCGTAAGAGGGTAGGACAGTGGAGGAGGGGTGGATCTCCCGGATCTGACAGGTGGTGGCTGATGTTCCTCGGAACTCACTCACCGCGCCTTGATGAAAAGGGCAGGCTCATTCTTCCCGCCAAATTCCGCGATGAACTGGCTGACGGGCTGGTTCTGACCCGGGGCCAGGAACGCTGCATCTACGTCTTCAGCCAGAAGGAATTCGAAAAGGTCCACGAGCAGATGAGGCAGGCACCACTGTCTTCACGCCAGGCCCGTGACTACATTCGCGTTTTTCTGTCCGGGGCCTCTGACGAAGTCCCAGACAAGCAGGGCCGGGTAACCATCCCGCAGGCTCTGCGCTCGTATGCCGGGCTCGGACGTGAACTCGCCGTAATCGGCGCGGGCACCCGGGCGGAGATCTGGGATGCCACGGCATGGCAGGAATACCTGGAAGAACAGGAAAACGCGTTTTCGGAAACCGACGAAGACACGATGCCCGGCATCTTCTAGCCGTTGCACAGCACTAAACACAGCAGTATGCAGGGAAATTCGAAACCGGAAACGGCGGGATCTTGAACGAGATCTCCAGCCGCCCCGCGGAACTCACCTGGCTCACCTTCCCCGGAGCCAGGCGTACCCGCGAGGCGCGGATGGGGATCTGGTCCAAGAAACCGCTGAACCGGACACGCAGCGGAAGGAGAGACCAATGAGCGAAGACCGTCCCACCGAAGAGCGGCACGTACCCGTACTGCGGGACCGCTGCATCAATCTGCTGGCCCCTGGGATCGAAGCAGCAGAGGCAGCCGGCCGCACACCGGTCGTGGTGGATGCCACACTTGGCATGGGTGGCCATACCGAAGCCATGCTCGAACGCTTCCCGAAACTGCACGTCATCGGAATCGACCGTGACACCCAGGCGCTGGCACTGGCGGGGGAGCGGCTGGCAGCATTCCAGGACCGCACCGATCTTGTCCACGCCGTCTACGACGAAATCGCCGACGTAGTCCAGGACCTTGGGTTCAATTCAATTGACGGAGCCCTCTTCGACCTCGGTGTGTCCTCCATGCAGCTCGACGAGCGTGACCGGGGTTTCGCGTATTCCTACGATGCCCCGCTGGACATGCGCATGGACACAAGCCGCGGACGGACCGCTGCCGAAATCGTCAACAGCTACGACGAAGCTGAACTGGTCTCGATCATCCGGCGCTGGGGAGAGGAAAAGTTCGCGGGACGCATTGCATCCTCGATCGTTTCCACCCGGGCGAAGAAGCCCTTCACCACCACCGGTGAACTGGTCGATGCCATCCGGGCCGTCGTTCCCGCAGCCGCTGCACGCACCGGCGGCCACCCGGCGAAGCGCACCTTCCAGGCCCTGCGGATCGAGGTCAACGAAGAACTTGATGTCCTTGAACGCGCGATTCCGTCTGCCCTGTCCGTGCTGGGCGTCGGCGGACGGATCGTTGTGATGTCCTACCACAGCCTGGAAGACCGGATCGTCAAGGACATCTTCGCGGCTGGATCCCGGTCCTCGGCGCCCAAGGGCTTCCCGGTGGAGCTGGAGGAACACAAAGCACAGCTCAAGCGGCTGACAAAGGGCACCGAAGTGCCCACGGAACAGGAAATTGCAGAAAACCCGCGTGCGGCTTCGGCCAAGCTGCGGGCGGTCGAACGTATTCGCGCAACCATGGACGGGGCACGGTAATGGCTGAAGGATCGGGACGGCGTCGGCCGCAGGCACCTGCCCGGGCGATCGAGGGCAACCTGGCCCGTGCCCTTCCGCTGCAGTCCCCGCAGGCGCCCGCACCTCGGCGGCGTACGCCGCTGGCACTGGTGCCGGCCGCCGCACGCCGGCGCCGCGTCCCAGTAGCTGCCCTCTGCTTCGCCGTGCTGGCTGCCGGCCTCGCCGCAGTCCTGGGACTGAATATTTCCGTTTCCAGCGGCCAGTATGAGCTGGTGCAGCTGCAGAACCAGCGCACCGAGCTCATCCAGAAAAACGAGGCACTGACCCAGCAGGTCGAGCACCACCAGGCCCCCCAGGTCCTGGCTGGAGCAGCCGCCGAGCTGGGAATGGTAGTCTCTCCGACCTTCGGTACGATCGACCTGCAGACACTTGCTGTTACGGGGACCCCCGAACCGGCCAAGGAAGGAACGGGCCCGGGAACCCTGGTGGAACTGCCCCAGGTCCTTACCCAGCCCGTCGCCCCCGTTCAGCCGGCAGCCCCGGAACCTGCGGAGAATGCCAGGGCAGCAGAACAGCAGGACGATGCGGCGGCCGGAGCCGATCCGGTACCTGCGCCGGCAGCTCCCGCGGCTGTGGAACCAGATCTGAACGGCGGCACGATTCCGGCCCCCAGCCAGAGAAGCGGCCAGTAAACCAACCAGCACCGACGAGGACACGTTGTGGCAAAAGCAGGACAGGCTCCGGCACAGGAGAACCACAGAGTCTCTCTCGTCACCGGAAGGCTCCGCACGGGGCTGATCATCGTGCTGGTCCTGCTCACCGTGCTCGGGGTGCGCCTGTTCCAGGTACAGGGGGTGGACCCTGAAGGCATGGCTGACGCCGCCGTGGCCAACCGCCTGGTCACCGTGAACGTGCCTGCCCTTCGCGGCGGCATCCTCGATTCCGAGGGCAACTACCTGGCCCGCAGCGTGGAGCGCTTTGACATCGTGGTGGACCAGAGGCTCTCTGCCGCTTACGACGAAGAGGAATACGAGCGCCGCAATTCCGAAGGCGACAAGGAAACCGTGACCTTCGATGATGCATTTGAGGAGCTCGCGGGCATTCTCGGGCAGGACGCGGCTACCCTGCGCAGGTCCATCCTTGGGGACAAGGGATTCAACTTCGTGGCGAAGACCGTCACCCCCGAGATCAGGGACAAGGTCCTTGCCGTCAAGTTCCCCGGCGTCTACGCGGACCGGACCACGCTGCGCACGTACCCCTCAGGTCCCGTGGCGGGATCAATCGTCGGTTTCCTGGGCACGGAAGGTGCGCAGGAAGGACTCGAACTCACCCAGGATTCGATCCTGGCAGGCGAGCCGGGCAGCAAGACCTACGAAATTGGCGGGGACGGCATTCGGATCCCTTACGCCACAAACGAAGACGTCCCCGTCCAGGACGGGGATTCAATCCGGCTCACCATCGACCAGGACCTGCAGTGGTTCGCGCAGCAGACAATTGCCTCGCAGGTGCGGGACTACAACGCCGACTGGGGCAACGTGGTAGTTGTCGAGGTGGAGACCGGCAACGTGCTGGCAATGGCGGAGTCCACCACCGTTGACCCGAACAACCCCGGGGCAACGGAAGCCGAGTCGCGCAAAGCCCGCTCTGTCACGGATTCCTTCGAGCCCGGTTCCACCACCAAGGTCATCACCATGGCTGCAGCAATAGAGGAGGGGATTATTTCCCCAACCTCGCAGTTCCAGATCGACAACACCTATACGATTGACGGCCAGACCTTCAAGGACGCTTTCGACCACGGGACGGTCCGCATGACCGCGGCGGGCGTCCTGGCGAAGTCCATGAACACCGGGACCGTTATGGTCGGCCAGCAGCTGACCCCTCAGCAGCGCTATGACTGGCTGCGGAAGTTCGGCATTGGCACGGAGCTTGGCACCGGCCTCAACGGCGAGACCTCCGGCCTGCTGGCCGCCCCGGAAACGTGGGACACGCGGCAGCAGTACACCGTGCTGTTTGGCCAGGGCCTCACACAGACCGCCCTGCACACGGCCATGGTCTACCAGACCATCGCGAACGACGGCGTGCGGCTCTCTCCCCGGCTCGTGGACGCACGTATCGATGCGGAAGGTGTGGAGCACCCAACGGAGCGTAAAAAGGGCACCCGGGTGGTATCCGAGAAGACGGCGGTGGAAGTCCAGCACATGCTTGAGACCACCACCGTTGAAGGTTCCGGTGCCTCCGGGGCGCTCGAGAAATACCGGGTTGGATCGAAGACCGGCACGGCAGAGGCACCCAGCCCCAGCGGCGGGTACGACGGATACACCGTCTCCTATGCTGGTATTGCGCCCATGGACGATCCCAAGTACGTCACTGTGGTTACCCTGCAGCGGCCCAAGGGAGACCTCTATTACATAGAACCGGGAAAGACCTTCCAGAAAGTCATGGAACAAGTCCTGACCACCAACAACGTAGCCCCTTCCGAGGGGAAGCCGGTTACCTACCCCATTGAGTACTAAAAAGCTGGAGCAGTGCAGTGCCACATAGCAACCATCAGCGCGCCCTGGACGGCATGCGCCCGGAGCGGGTGCGTCCCGTCAGCCTGGCCGACGCCGCGGCAGCGCTTCCCCCGGGCTCACCGGCCATCACGGCCGCGCCGGGAACCGGCACCGATGCCTGGAAAACGGAACTGACCGGGATAAGCATCAATTCCCGGGAGATCATGCCCGGAGACCTGTATCTGGCGCTGCCCGGCGCCCGGCACCACGGAGCGGGCTTTGCCGCGGACGCTGCAGCGGCGGGAGCAGCGGCGATCCTGACAGACGCTGCCGGGGTTTCCCAGCTGCCCCGGACCGGGCTTCCGGTTTTCCTGGCCGATGACATCCGGCGGCTGGTCGGACCGTTGTCCGCTGCCGTATTCAACAGCCAGCCGCAGGACGGCAGCGCACCGGCGCTCTTCGGGGTAACCGGAACAAACGGGAAGACCACAACCACCTACTTCATCACTTCGCTGCTCCAGGCGCTCGGACGCACCACTGGGCTGATCGGAACCATCGAAATCCTGGCCGGCGGCGAAGCGATTCCCAGCGTCCTGACCACCCCTGAGTCGCCCCAGGTGCACGGGCTGCTGGCGCTTATGCGCGAACGCGCCCTCGACGCCGCCGCCATGGAGGTTTCGTCGCACGCGATCTCCTACCGGCGCGTTGACGGCGTTGTCTTCGACATCGCCGGTTTCACGAACCTGACCCAGGACCATCTGGACCTGCACGGATCCATGGAAGAGTACTTCGCGGCAAAGGCCAACCTGTTCCGGTCCGAACGCAGCCGCCGCGCGGTGCTCACGGTGGACGACGAGTGGGGCCGCCGAATGGCAGCGGTGGCCGGAGACCGCGGCGTCACCCTGCAGACCACCGGTGAAGCCGGCGACGCGGACTGGCAGGTCCGCTCCGTCACACGGGAGGGTCTCGGCCATTCCTTCGAACTCCGCCCCCGGCAGGGAACACCCCTCAGGGCCCGCACCGGACTGCCCGGCAGCTTCAACGTCTCCAACGCAGCACTGGCGCTGGCCATGGTCATGGAGTCCGGCGCCGACCCGGCAGAAGTCCAGCGTGCCCTGGAGGAGCATGATCCGTTCACCGTTGAGGTGCCCGGACGCATGCAGCTTCTCTGCGAAGCTCCTGCGGCGATCGTCGATTTTGCCCACAATCCCGACGCACTTGAACGGACGCTTGAATCCGTCCGACGCCCCGAAGGACGCGTCATTGTGGTCTTTGGCGCGACGGGGGAGCGGGACCAGACCAAGCGCCCGCTGATGGGCTCGATAGCCGCCCGCCTGGCCGACGTGGTGATTGTCACCGATGATGATCCCCACGACGAAGACGAGGCGGCCATCCGCGCCGATGTGCTCCGCGGAGCCTTCAGCGCAGGCGAAGAGTCCGGAACCGAAATCCTGGAAGTGGCGCCCCGGGCGGAGGCTATTGCCCGCGCCGTCGAACTTGCCGGCCCGCAGGACACCATCCTGGTGGCCGGACGCGGCCACGAGGTGTGGCAGGAGGTCAAGGGGGTCAACCTGGCCCTCGATGACAGGGTCGAACTCCGGGCTGCCCTGGCCAAAGCCGGATTCACAGTGCCTACTTACGACGGGGTAGAGTCCTAATTCGTCATGATTGAACTAAATGCAGCCGAAATAGCGGCAATTACGGGTGGCGAGCTGGTGGGGGCAGCAGCAGCAGACCCTTCCATCTCAGTGACATCAGCCACTACAGACTCCCGCGAAGCGGGTCCGGCAGCGCTGTTCATTGCGAAGCCCGGAGAGTTCTCCGACGGGCATCTCTTCGTCGCGCGCGCTTTCGAGGCGGGCGCCGAACTGGCTCTCACGGAACGGCCGGTGACGAACGACGCCGGAGAGGTCTTTCCCGGAATCGTCGTTCCCGATGCCGTGGCCGCGATGGGGCAGCTGGCAGCTGAGATTGTCCGGCGCCTGCGCGCTGAAGGCCCGCTGACCGTCATCGGCATCACCGGCTCGGCCGGCAAGACCACTACCAAGGACCTGCTTGCCGGGCTCCTGCGCTCCCACGGCCCGACCGTGGCGCCCGTAGGCTCCTACAACGGCGAGGTTGGGGTTCCCCTGACGATCTTCAGTGCCGGGCACGGCACCCGCTACCTCGTGGTGGAGATGGGTGCAACCGGCATCGGGCACATCACCTACCTGACGGATATGGTCCGCCCCGACATTGGGGTTGTGCTTTGTGTGGGCAGCGCCCATGCCGGCGAATTCGGCGGAGTGGAGAACATTGCCCGCGCCAAGGGGGAACTGGCCGAAGCCGTTGCCCCGGAGGGCACCGTGGTGCTCAACGGCGATGACATCCGCGTTGCTGCCATGGACAAGCGCACCACGGCCAACGTGCTGCTCTTCACCTCCTCCACCGACGATCTCCCGGGAAACCACGCCACACTGCGTGCCCTCGACGCAGGGACCGACGAGCAGGGCCGGCCGGTATTCACTCTTGAATTCCCGAACGGCGAACAGCACCGGGTCGAATCCGGACTGATCGGGGCGCACCACACCGCCAACCTCCTGGCAGCAGCCGGCGCGGCGCTGGCCGCAGGTATTGCCCCGGCAGACATCGCTGCGGGACTCTCCGGCCAGAAAGCGGCCAGCCGCTGGCGGATGGAACGCACAGACCGCGCCGACGGCGTCACTGTCATCAACGACGCGTACAACGCCAACCCCGAATCCGTGCGCGCTGCGCTGCGGACGCTTGCGGAGCTGGGCTCCGGGCGGCGGACCTGGGCAGTTCTTGGGGAAATGCTCGAGCTGGGCGACCAGTCAGTCACCGAGCATGACGCCATTGGCCGCTACGTAGTGCGGCTGAACATTTCAAAGCTCATCGTGGTGGGCACGGGTGCGCGCGCAATGCACACCGGCGCCGTGATGGAAGGCTCCTGGGGAGACGAGTCCACCTTCGTATCGTCCCCCGAGGAAGCCGAGGCCGTCCTTGAATCCTCGCTGGAGCCCGGGGACATTGTCCTGTTCAAATCTTCCAACGGAGCCGGACTGCGGTTCCTTGGTGATCGGATTGCCTTGAAAACCCTTCCCGCAGCCGGCGGCGCCCAGGAGAACACGGCCCGGGGTGAGGCCCTGTGATCTCGCTCCTGATTGGGTGCTCCCTGGCACTCGTACTGGCCTTCGCCTGCACGCCGCTGTTCATCCGTTTCCTCGTCAAAAAGGGGTACGGACAATTCGTCCGCGATGACGGTCCGACGTCGCACCACACCAAGCGCGGAACGCCCACCATGGGCGGCGCGGTCATTGTGGCTGCCGTGGTGGTCTCCTACTTCGCCACCCACCTGATTTCCTACGCGATCAATCCCACCAGCTTTGGTCCCTCGGTCTCCGGCCTGCTGGTGCTGTTCCTGATGGTGGGCATGGGTTTTGTCGGCTTCATCGACGACTACACCAAGATTTCCCGCCAGCGATCCCTGGGACTGAACGCCAGGGCGAAGATCATCCTGCAGGCGATCGTGGGCATCGTGTTCGCGGTCCTGGCGCTGCAGTTCCCGAACAATGCCGGTCTGACGCCTGCCTCAACGAACGTGTCCTTCGTGCGTGACACCGCGATTGACCTTGCGTTCGCCGGAACCATCATCGGCGCGATCCTGTTCATCCTGTGGTCCAGCGTCATCATCACCGCAGCCACCAACGGGGTGAACCTGGCGGACGGACTTGACGGCCTGGCGGCGGGTGCCTCGGTGCTGGTGTTCGGTGCCTACTTCCTGATTGGCATCTGGCAGTTCAACCAGTCCTGCCTTGGCCCTGCCAACGACGGCGGCGTCTGCTACGAGGTGCGCGACCCGATGGACCTGGCGCTGCTCGCCGGAGCCATGGCCGGCGCACTCGTGGGCTTCCTCTGGTGGAATACCTCCCCGGCAAAGATCTTTATGGGCGACACCGGGTCGCTGGCCATCGGCGGCGCAATCGCAGCCTTCGCCATCCTTTCCCGGACCGAGCTCCTGCTGGTTATCCTGGCCGGCCTCTTCGTCATCATCTCTGCCTCGGTGATCATCCAGGTGGGCTACTTCAAGCTCAGCGGGGGCAAGCGCGTGTTCAAGATGGCTCCGCTGCAGCACCACTTCGAACTCAAGGGCTGGGCCGAAGTCACAGTGGTGGTCCGTTTCTGGATCATCGCAGGACTCTGCGTCGCCGTGGCCCTGGGACTCTTCTACGCTGATTGGGTGGCTGGACAATGAGCATCCCCTCCACGGGCAACCCCCGTCTCGACTCCCTGACCACCTGGGACTCCGACTGGCGCGGCCTGCGGGTCGTCGTCGCCGGAATCGGGCTCTCCGGGTTCTCTGCTGCCGACACTCTGATCGAGCTCGGAGCACGGGTGGTCATCGCGGACGGCGTGGACTCCGAGGAAAACCGCGGCAAGGCGGACACCCTGCGGATCGTAGGTGCGGCGGACGTCCTGCTGGGCGAAGCAGCCGTGGCCGCCCTGCCCCAGGTTGACGGTGCCCCCGCCGAACTGGTGGTGACGTCCCCGGGCTTCCGGCCGTCCCATCCACTCCTGGCCGCAGCAGCCGATGCCGGAATTCCCATCTGGGGCGATGTTGAGCTGGCCTGGCGGGTGCGTATCCGCGAGGGCCGTCCCACCGCGCCCTGGCTGGCCATCACCGGAACCAACGGCAAGACCACCACCGTGGGCATGACCGAATCCATGCTTCGGGCCGCCGGGCTGCGGGCCATCGCGGCTGGGAATGTCGGCACACCGATTCTGGACGCTATCCGGGACCCGCAGGGCTGGGACGCGATCGCCGTCGAACTCTCCAGCTTCCAGCTGCACTGGACATACTCAATGTCGCCGCTGGCCAGCGTCTGCCTGAACATCGCCGAGGACCACGTGGACTGGCACGGCAGCTTCGAGGCCTACCAGGCTGACAAAGCCAGGGTTTACGAGAACACCCAGGTTGCCTGCATCTACAACGCAGAGCAGACTGCAACCGAGCACATGGTCGAGGAAGCAGACGTCATTGAAGGCTGCCGGGCCGTTGGCTTCACCACCGGCATGCCGGCGGTCAGCATGGTCGGGATTGTCGAGGGCCTGCTGGTGGACCGCGCCTTTATCGAAGAGCGCCGCAACTCCGCCGCCGAGCTGGCGTCCCTGGATGATCTGGGGGATACCGCGCCCCGGCACCTGGCCGCTGATGCCCTTGCCGCTGCGGCCCTGGTCCGCGCCCTGGGCGTTGAGCCAGTCGCCGTCCGTGACGGGCTGCGCAACTACGCTCCCGGCGGGCACCGCATTGAGCCGGTGGCGAAGCTGAATGACATCCTTTGGGTCAACGATTCGAAAGCCACCAACCCGCACGCTGCGAATGCATCCCTGGCTGCCTTTGGGCACGTCGTCTGGATAGCCGGCGGGCTGTCCAAGGGCGTGAGCTACGACGAGCTGATCGAAGCCCATCGGCAGCGGCTGCGCGCCGTCGTGCTGATCGGTTCGGATTCCTCAGAGCTCCGGACCGCTTTGAGCCGACACGCTCCCGATGTGCCGGTAATTGAAGCCCCGCAGGCGGACACTGGAGGGGAAGGAACACCGACGGGTGAAGCCGTCATGGTCCAGGCCGTGGCTGCTGCAGCCGCTGTGGCGAAGGGCGGGGATACGGTCCTGATGGCGCCTGCCTCGGCGTCCATGGACCAGTTCCGCTCCTATGCCCACCGTGGTGAGGCCTTCATCGAAGCTGTCCGCGGTTACGTGGAAGGACAGGCGCAGACCACCAAGGAGCCGTAGATGGTGACCACGCCCACGGGCAAGGGACGAAAGCCGACGGCGCGAAGGCGCCCGGCAGGGACGCCCCCTCCATCCGCCGCCGGCACGGCCACCCTGGCACCTGAGGCCAAGGGAACGCAGGACCCCAAAAAGGGTGGACTCCGGCTTCGGGAACGCCTGGTTTCGTTTATGGTGCTCCTTGAAGGCAGCGGAGCCAAGGCAACAGGCTCCAGCTACTACATGATCCTTGGAGCCACGCTGGCCCTCACGGCGATCGGGCTCATGATGGTCCTTTCAGCGTCGTCTGTTGAGGCCATCGCGGCCGCCGCGGGATCGGACGCCGGCGCTGCAACTACCTTCGACCTGTTCGTCAAGCAGCTGATGTTTGCTGCGATTGGTGTCGGAGCGATGCTCCTGCTTTCCCGGTTCGGGCCGCGCTTCTACCGGTTCATAGCCTGGCTGGCGCTGGCCGCCGCCGTCGTGCTGCTGGTGCTGGTGCTGTTCATCGGCGTGGAAGTCAACGGCAACAAGAACTGGCTGGCGTTCGGTCCGGTAACGGGCCAGCCCTCCGAGGCGGCGAAGCTGGCCATGGCCATCTGGTTCGCCTCCGTGCTTTCCCGCAAGGGCCCCCTGCTTGCCGACTGGAAGCACGCACTGATCCCGGTGCTGCCCGGAGGCGGCCTCCTGATCGTCCTCGTGCTCCTGGGGCATGACCTTGGCACCGTGATCATCATGGGCCTGATCATGCTCGCTGCCCTTTTCTTCGCGGGCGTGCGGCTGAAGCTCCTTGGCATGCTTGCCCTTGGAGCAGGTGCCGCGGCCGTGCTCTTTTCAATGATCAGCAGCAACCGGACCAGCCGGATCAGCGCGTGGCTGAAGCTGGACTGTTCCGCCGGGCTCTGCGACCAGGCCAACGCCGGTATGTATGCGCTGGCCTCGGGCGGCTGGTTTGGCGTGGGAATCGGGCAGAGCCGGCAGAAGTGGAACTGGATCCCGGAAGCCCACAACGACTTCATCTTTGCGATCATCGGCGAGGAATTCGGGCTGCTGGGAACCCTGGTGGTGCTGGTCCTCTTCGGTATCCTTGCAGTGGCCACGGTCCGGGTGACCATGCGCCACACGCAGCCTTTCATCCGCATCGTGTGCGGCTGCATCCTGGTCTGGATTACCGGCCAGGCAGCAGTGAACATCGCCATGGTCACAGGGCTGCTGCCCGTGATCGGCGTGCCGCTGCCCTTCATTTCCTACGGCGGCTCTTCGCTGACGTTTACGCTGGCAGCCGTAGGAGTCCTACTGTCCTTTGCACGCACTATCCCTGAAAGGGAACCCACAGCTCCATGACGCAGTCCCCACTTTCCGTTGTACTCGCCGGCGGCGGCACAGCCGGGCATATCAGCCCGCTGCTGGCAATAGCCGACGCCGTAAGGCGGCTGCGGCCCGGCACCCGCATCAAAGTGGTTGGAACTTCAGCCGGCATGGAGACCCGGCTGGTTCCCGCCGCGGGTTACGAGCTTGCCGTGATTGACCGCGTGCCAATGCCCCGGCGTCCAAGCGGGGACCTTGCACGCCTCCCTGCCCGCCTGGCCCGTGCCGTGCGGCAGGCAGGGGAGATCCTGGAGAAAGCTGAAGCCGACGTCGTCGTGGGCGTGGGGGGCTATGTTTCAACTCCCGTTTACCTGGCCGCCCGCAAGCGCCGGATTCCCGTTGTGGTGCATGAGGCGAATGCCCGTCCCGGGCTGGCCAACCGGGTTGGGGCCAAGAGCGCCGCAGTGGTGGGCGTTGCCTTCGAGGAAACCAAGCTCCCGGGCGCCCGCTGGGTAGGCATGCCCATGCGGCGGGAAATCTCCGGACTGGACCGCGAAGCTGCCAGGCAGGAGGCCCGCACAGCCCTTGGGCTGGAACTGGACCTGCCCACCCTGGTGGTCACCGGCGGTTCCTCCGGCGCCGCGAGCATCAACGCAGCCGTTACCGCCGCCCTTCCCGCGCTGGCCGAAGCCGGTATCCAGACGCTGCACGTCACCGGCCGCGGCAAGGCCGCCGCCGATGCCGAAGGCAAGTCCCTCACCGCGCCGCTCTACCGCCAGGTGGAGTATGTGGACGGGATGGAACAGGCCTATGCGGCCGCAGACCTGCTGCTGGCCCGGTCCGGTGCCGGAACCGTCAGTGAAATTTCCGCTGTCGGCCTTCCTGCCGTCCTCGTTCCGCTGCCCCACGGCAACGGCGAGCAGGCGCTGAACGCTGCCGGACTCGTCGCGGCCGGGGGAGCGCTCCTGGTACGGGACTCCCTGTTCACCCCCGAATGGATCTCCGGACATCTCATACCGCTGCTGCTCGATCCCCAGGCACTGAAGACCATGGCGGAGGCCTCCGCCGCCCGGGGCATCCGGGATGCCGATGCCCAAATGGCTGACCTGATCGTCCAGGCAGCAGAACGGAAGAACGCATGAGCCGGCTGAACCTCGCTGATCTGGGCCGGGTGCACTTCATTGGACTCGGCGGCGCCGGAATGTCAGCTGTTGCGCGCGTGATGATCGGCAGGGGCGTTCGCGTTTCCGGCTCCGATGCCAGGGACTCGGCAGGGCTGCGGGCCCTGGAAGCACTCGGTGCCCGGGTCTCCGTGGGACACGACGCCGCCAACGTGGCCGAAGTGGACACGGTGGTTGTGTCCACCGCCATCCGGCCGGATAACCCCGAGCTTGCCGCTGCCGAATCCTCCGGGCTGCGGGTAATCCACCGTTCGGTGGCCCTGGCAGCCGCCATGGGCGGCAAGGAAGTGGTGGCAGTCGCCGGCACGCACGGCAAGACCACCACAACGGCGATGATCACCGTGGCGCTGCGTGAAGCCGGGTACGATCCCTCCTTCGCAATCGGCGGCGACGTGGCAGCGCTGGGTGTCAACGCCGCTGCAGGGGCCGGGCCCATGTTCATCGCGGAAGCCGATGAATCGGACGGGTCCTTCCTCAACTACACGCCCCGGATCGCCGTGGTCACCAACGTGGAAGCGGACCACCTGGACCACTACGGCACCGCCGAAGCCGTCTTTGCCTCCTTCGACCGTTTCGTTGAGCTGCTGCCTGAGGACGGACTGCTGGTAGCCTGCGCCGACGATCCCGGAGTCCGGGACCTGCTGCACCGCAGCAAACCGCCCCGCGTCCGGACCTACGGGTACGCCGAGGACGCCGATATCCGCATCAGCGGGACACGGGCGGACGGCCGCACCAGCACCAGCACCGTCCATTTCCGATGGGACTACCGAGACCAGGAACAGACCCTGCTGCTGCAGGTGCCGGGCCGGCACAACGTGCTGAACGCCGCTGCAGCATTTGCGGTCGCGCTTGAAGCGGGGACCGGCCCAGAGGCAGCCCTGCGCGGGCTGGCCGCCTTCTCCGGGGCAGCACGCCGGTTCGAACCCAAGGGAGCGGCGCGGGGCGTGCGGGTCTTCGATGACTACGCGCACCACCCGACTGAAGTTGCTGCGGCACTGCAGGCGGCGCGTGCAGTAGCAGGGGAGCGCTCAGTACACGTTCTCTTCCAGCCGCACCTGTTCAGCCGCACACGCAATTTCGCCGCCGAGTTCGCTTCCGCCCTGGACCTCGCTGACTCGGTCACCGTCCTGCCGATCTATCCCGCCCGCGAAGATCCAATCCCGGGTGTAACCAGCGACCTGATCACGCAGCAGCTGAAGACCCCGGGCACTGTCGCGGCCGATCCGGCAGCTGCCGTGCAGGACATCGCTGCGCGTGCAGCGGAAGGGGACATCATCCTGACGGTCGGAGCGGGAGACGTTACCCAGTACGGTCCGCAGCTCGTAGCGGCCCTGTCTGCTGCCGCTCCGCATGGAAGCGGCTCTGATGCCGGGTAGGAAGCCCCGCCAGCCTCCTGCGGGGGCAGGAGCGGACCGCCAGGCCCCCGGAGCCAAAAAGCCGGGAGGGCAGGCCCAGCCTGCCCGCACCGCGGCAAACTCGGCGAAGGTGGAACTGCTTCCCGGGCATGGTGCCCAGATCCATGAACTGCGCCCTGCTGCCCCTGGCTACCAGGATGCAGTCATTTCAGCAACGCGGGACTCAGCGGACTCGTACACAGGTGCGGGTGAACCAGGCGCAAAGGAACCAGGCGCAAAGGAACCAGCCGGACAGGGTGGGGGGAAGCAGGCATCCCCGGAGGCCAGCATCCTGGCGTTTCCGGAACCCCCGGTACGCCGTCGCAGGCGCTACTTCCTGGCGTCAGCCGGTGCTGCAGCCGTGCTGGCCGCGGCACTGCTGTTCGTTCTGCTCTTTTCGCCTGCCCTGGCATTGAAGAACCTGCAGGTGGAGGGCAACTCGCTGCTGGCTGCGGAAGAGGCCGAGACGGCGCTGGCCCCTCTGCTGGGAACCCCGCTGACACGCATCTCCGATGCTGATGCCGGTGAGCTGCTGGCCGACCGCCCGGAAGTTGAATCCGTGCGGGTTACTGCCGTTCCGCCCTCGGACCTCGTGGTCACAATTACCGAACGCGTGCCGGTTGCCGTGCTCCAGAACGGGCGGGAGTTCCTCCTGATCGACGAGGACGGCCGGCAGCTCAAGGCAGTGGCCAGCCGCGGCGACGCTCCGCTTCCCCTGATCGACGGGGGCACTGAAGCGGTCAACAGCGACGTTTTCCCCACTATCACGGCGGTCCTGGCTGCCCTGCCCGCCAATGTCCTGGCGCTTCTTGACCATGCTTCCGCAGAAACGGTGGACTCGGTGGAACTCAAGCTCACCAGCGGCCAGACGGTATTCTGGGGGAGCGCGGAAGCGAACGTGGCCAAAGCACGGGCGTTGGAAGCTCTGCTCCTGATGCCCGCTGCGGACCCGCCGGTCTCGGTGTTTGATGTGAGCACTCCGAACCGGCCGGTGACCCGATGAGCGCCGCGGCGGAAAACCGCAGCAAACTTCTCCCCGACACGCGCGGAAGGGTAATTGCAGAAGCATGGCCCTACCCATAGCGTCGGGAGTAGAGCATTACTTGACATAACTATAACCCTCAAGTGGAGGGTTAAGGTTGTTCGGTTGAAGGTTTCGGCTGGGGCAGACCCGGCCACATTGATCAGTTGCACAGATTCGAACAAGGGACACAGGACGTGGCAGCACCGCAGAATTACTTGGCCGTCATCAAGGTCGTCGGCATCGGCGGCGGCGGCGTGAATGCCGTAAACCGAATGATCGACGTCGGACTCCGCGGAGTCGAGTTCATCGCCATCAACACAGACGCCCAGGCGCTGCTGATGTCCGACGCCGACGTGAAGCTCGACGTCGGACGTGAACTGACCCGCGGCCTCGGCGCAGGGGCTGATCCGGAAGTCGGCCGCAAGGCGGCTGAGGATCACGCCGAAGAAATCGAAGAGGTGCTGCGCGGAGCGGACATGGTCTTCGTGACCGCCGGCGAAGGCGGCGGAACCGGCACCGGCGGCGCGCCCGTCGTGGCACGCATCGCCCGCTCGCTCGGGGCCCTGACCATCGGCGTCGTAACCCGTCCGTTCACCTTCGAAGGCCGCCGCCGTTCCAACCAGGCGGAATCGGGCATCGATACCCTGCGCGACGAAGTCGACACCCTGATCGTCATCCCGAACGACCGCCTGCTCTCCATCAGTGACCGCAACGTCTCCATGCTGGACGCGTTCCGTTCCGCTGACCAGGTGCTCCTCTCCGGCGTCCAGGGCATTACCGACCTAATCACCACCCCGGGCCTGATCAACCTCGACTTCGCCGATGTGAAGTCGGTTATGCAGGGTGCCGGCTCGGCCCTGATGGGCATCGGCTCCGCCCGCGGTGAAGACCGTGCCGTCAAGGCTGCGGAGCTGGCCATTGCCTCCCCGCTGCTGGAAGCCTCGATCGACGGCGCCCACGGCGTGCTGCTCTCCATCCAGGGCGGATCCGACCTCGGCCTGTTCGAGATCAACGAAGCTGCCCGCCTGGTCCAGGAAGTGGCGCACCCCGAAGCCAACATCATCTTCGGTGCCGTCATTGACGACGCCCTGGGCGACGAAGCACGCGTCACCGTCATCGCAGCCGGGTTCGACCAGGTTGACGTGACCTCGCAGCCGGCCTCGGCCAAGCCTGCCGAGCCGCTGACCCCTCCGGCCGCCGCAGCTGCTGCAGCCGGTGCAGGCACCTCCGCCTGGGCCCAGCGTCCCCAGTCTTCGGATGTGCCCGCAGACGCAGGATTCGACATCGACCTCCCGGCCGTGGTTGAACCCGACCTGAGTGCCGGCCGCCAGGATGACCTGGACGTCCCGGATTTCCTCAAGTAGTCCAAACACCGGCGCGAGGTTGCCTGATCGTATGTTTTGGTGGGAAGGGCAGGGCCCCGGCGGGCTCCGCGTAGCCTTTACTGACACATCGGCGGGCAACCTCGCGCTGCACGTTGGGGACGATCCCGCGGCGGTCCGGAGCAACCGGAATGCCCTGGAAGAACAGATGGGGATTGCCTCCGGAAGCCTGCGTTTCATGGAACAGATCCATTCCGCGGACGTTGCAGTGGCCGGCGGGCAGGATGTTCCCGTTGCAGACGCGCTTCTCAGTCCGGACGGATGCGTTCCGCTTGCGGTGATGGTGGCAGACTGCCTGCCGGTACTGTTCGCGGGTACCCGCCCCGGGGGTGTGGTAACGGCCGCAGCCCATGCCGGACGGCGCGGCCTGCTTGATGGAATCCTGCTGAACACGGTTGCCGCCCTGCGCAGCGCCGGTGCACGGGACCTCATGGGCTGGGTTGGGCCGGGTGTCTGCGGTCGGTGCTATGAAGTGCCCGAAGAGATGCTGGCGGATGCGCAGCACCTCCCGGGCGCGGAATCACGCACCCGCTGGGGCACTCCAGCGCTGGACCTGCCAGCCGCCGCACTCCATCAGCTGAAGTCCCTCGGCGTATCAGCGGTACAGGTGCCGGGGTGCACCATGGAAGAGCCGGCGCTTTTTTCCCACCGCCGCGATGCTCCCACCGGACGCTTCGCCGGCCTGGTCTGGCCCGGCCTGTAGTCCCCGCACGCGGCGGGGAGACGAAAAGAAAGCAGCAGCACGAGGATCCCATGAGCACCACCACGCCTGAACGGGTAAATGACCTTCGGCAGCGCCTGGACGCCGTCCGCCGCCGTATTGCAGCCGCAGCAGCCTCAAGCGGCCGAAGCGAACCGAACCTCATCGTTGTCACGAAGTATTTCCCGGCGTCCGACGCCGCCATCCTCGCTGCGCTGGGGGTGCACGATGTGGGGGAGAACAAAGCCCAGGAGGCAGAGGCAAAGGCGGCTGAACTGGTTGACAGCGGCCTGCGCTGGCACTTCATTGGGCAGCTGCAGACAAACAAGGCCAAGTCCGTGGTCAGGTACGCAGCGGCGGTCCACTCCGTTGACCGTGCCGGGCTGGTTGGCGCGCTGGCCAAGGCAATGGCTGCAGAGAACCGGCGCCGCGGCGGGGAGGGCAAGCCCGCACGCGGGCCCCTCGACTGTTACCTGCAGCTCGATCTGCGCCAGGGCCAGGACCTGGAGCCAGGGCGCGGCGGTGCCCGGCCCGAGGAGATGCTGGAACTTGCTGACGCCGTAGCTGCCCAGCCGGACCTCCGTCTTGCCGGTCTTATGGCAGTGGCGCCGCTGGGCGAGGATCCTGCTGCGGCCTTCGAGCGGCTCCGGGACTTGTCGGCTGTGCTCACGGACCGGTACCCGGATGCCGCAGGCATCTCCGCCGGCATGAGCCAGGACCTGGAAGCTGCTGTGGAACACGGCGCGACACACCTGCGCATTGGCTCGGATGTTCTCGGTCCCCGCCCTGCTGTGGGGTAGCGTCAACAGGGCAGGGCAACACTGCAAAACCACTGGGTACCACTGGAAAACGCGGGACGCTGAAGGACTGAAGGAGCAACCATGGCTGGCGCAATGCGCAGGACGATGATCTACCTTGGGCTCGCCGATGGCGATGAGCTCTACGAGGACGAGCAGAAGCCTGTACGTGAGGCACCCGCCAGGGATGAAGAGCGCACACAGGACAATGAGCGAAACGACCGCGAGCCGGCCGTGACGTCTGCTCCCGAGCGCAAGACCGCGGTAGAGGAATACCGCGCTCCCGTAACTCCCATCAAGCGCGCCCCCTCATCGGCAAAGGAAGACGTGGCAGGCTTGCGGCAAATCACCACCGTCCATCCCCGTTCCTACAATGACGCCAAGATCATCGGCGAGAGTTTCCGCGACGGGATCCCGGTCATCATGAACGTCACCGACATGGGAGAAGCCGACGCCAAGCGTCTGGTGGACTTCTCGGCGGGACTTGTCTTCGGGTTGCGCGGTACCATCGAACGGGTGACCAACAAGGTCTTCCTGCTCTCGCCGGCATACGTCGAGGTGCTGGGAGATGACAAGAAGGTCAGCGAGTCCCAGTCCACATTCTTCAACCAGAGCTAACCGCCGCTCCCTGCGGGCGGAACGGGCAGCCGTGGTTCTACGGCGGAAACGAAAAGACGCGTGAGTATTATTTTTGCCCTGCTGTACCTGGTGCTGATGCTCTTTCAGCTTGCCCTGATCCTGCGCATTGTGTTTGACGCCGTACAGATGTTTGCACGCCAGTGGCGGCCGAAGGGCCCCGCACTGGTGTTGGCGACCTCGGTATACGGGGCGACCGATCCGCCCATCCGTGCGCTGAGGAAGATCATTCCTCCGCTGCGCCTGGGCGGAATCTCGCTGGACCTGGCCTTCCTGGTCCTGTTCATTGTGGTCAGCATCGCAATGCAGATTACGCTGGCCGCCGCCTAGGGGATCGCCGCAGGTGCGGCCGGTTCGATATCGGTTCGCAAAAGATATAATGTGAAAAATAGTATTGAATTGATCCCTGATTTAATGTTCGAGATTCTGTAACTAGGCTCACTGCCG
The DNA here is from genome assembly GCF_009696625.1 of Arthrobacter sp. BL-252-APC-1A. Classification (NCBI taxonomy): domain Bacteria; kingdom Bacillati; phylum Actinomycetota; class Actinomycetes; order Micrococcales; family Micrococcaceae; genus Arthrobacter; species Arthrobacter sp. BL-252-APC-1A. The sequence goes on from NZ_VULS01000001.1 coordinate 57,034, forward strand.
CATGGCAGGCCGGCCTGATAACCAGTATGAGGTGACCAGATGGCCTTGACGCCAGAAGATGTAGTCAACAAGCGGTTCCAGCCGACTAAGTTCCGCGAAGGCTACGACCAGGACGAAGTGGATGACTTCCTCGACGAAATCGTCGTGGAACTCCGCCGGCTGAACGCCGAGAACGAGGACCTGCGCCGGCAGCTTGCCGAAGCCGTGGCCGGTGCTCCCGCTGGTAACCAGGTTCCCGCACCGGTTTCGGCCGCTTCCAAGACCGAGCAGGTTTCCCAGCCGGTCAAGGAAGAGAAGAAGCCCGAACCGGCACCGGCTCCCAAGGCCGAAGAGCCGAAGGCTGAGGCTCCGCGCGCTGCCGAGCCCGCTCCGGCGGCCAACACCGCTGAGTCCGCTGCAGGCATCCTGGCCATGGCCCAGAAGATGCACGACGACTACGTGAGCGCCGGCGTCGAGCAGCGGGACAAGATCATCGCCGAAGCGCAGATCGAAGCCAGCGGACTCGTTAATGAGGCCCAGGAGAAGAGCCGCAAGATCCTCAGCTCCCTCGAGCAGCAGAAGGCTCTCCTGGAGCGCAAGGTTGAGCAGCTGCGCGGCTTTGAGCGGGATTACCGTTCACGCCTGAAGGCCTACATCGAAGGCCAGCTCCGCGACCTCGACTCCCGCGGATCAGTAGCCTCGGAGACCGCAGACGCCTAAGCGTGTGCAGCTAGTCGTTTCCGCATGGACGGATATTAATCAGGATTAGACTGGTAACAAAGCCACGGGCCGGTGGTCGGGATCTCCCGGCCGCCGGCCCATGGCTTTGAAAGACCCGTTCCGGCGCCCAAGTGCCACGCACAAACCTGCTGCCCGACTCCCCGAAAGCACCATGACTGAATCCTCCGGGGCCGCTGCCCCCCAGCCACAGCCTCCCGCGCGCCCGAAGGCCGCACTGACCCGTTACGCGCTGATCATGGCTGTCATTGCCCTGGCTGCGTGGGTCTTCGACCAGCTCACCAAGATCTGGGTTGTGTCCACCATGACTGAAGGGCAGGTCACGGACGTCCTTCCGCCGGTCCTGCGGTGGCACTTCATCAGGAACCCCGGTGCCGCGTTCTCGATTGGCACCGACTACACCTGGATCTTCACGATCATCATGGCCGTGGTCTCCGGGTTCCTGATCTATCTCATGTTCCGCCTGCGGTCCGCCGCCTGGTCCATTGCACTTGGTTTGGTGCTCGGCGGCGCGGTGGGGAACCTCACGGACCGCCTGTTCCGGGAACCGTCCTTCGGCCAGGGGCACGTGGTGGACTTCATCGCCTTTCCCAATTTCGCCATCTTCAACATCGCAGACTCGTGTGTGGTCTCCGGCGTGATCCTCGTCTGCCTGCTCACCCTGCGGGGGATCAACATGGACGGCACCCGGGCCGCAGCAACGGGCAAGGACACCACGAATGCCTGAAATCCATTCCCGCTTCACTATCGGCGAGGAGCACAACGGCGTGCGCGCAGACGCAGCGCTGGCCGAGCTCCTTGAGGTCTCCCGTTCCACCGCCGCCGGCTGGTGTGCCGAAGGCTGGCTCACCCGTGCAGGCAGGCCGCTGGCCAAGTCTGACCGGCTGCACACCGGGGACAGCGTGGCCGCCGACGTTCCGGAACAGCCGGACCCCCTGGCCGTCGTCGTCGAGCCGGTTGATGACCTCAGGATCCTTGGTGACGATGAGCACTTCGTCGTGATCGACAAGCCAGTGGGCGTCGCCGCGCACCCCTCGCCGGGATGGGTGGGCCCCACAGTGGTGGGCGCCCTTGCAGCCGCCGGCTACCGCATCTCCACCTCCGGGGCAGGAGAACGGCAGGGTATCGTGCACCGGCTCGACGTCGGAACTTCCGGCGTCATGGTGGTTGCCAAGAGCGAGCACGCCTACACGCTGCTCAAGCAGGCCTTCCGTGACCGCACCGTGGAGAAGGAATACCATGCCCTGGTCCAGGGCCTGCCCGATCCGCTGGAGGGCACCATCGACGCGCCCATTGGACGCCATCCGGGGCACGACTGGCGCTTTGCGGTGGTAGACGATGGCCGGGACTCTGTGACCCATTACAAGGTCCTTGAAGCGTTCGGGCGGGCCTCCCTGGTGGAAGTGCACCTGGAAACAGGCCGCACGCACCAGATCCGCGTCCACTTTTCCGCGCTGCGCCATCCCTGCGCCGGCGACCTCACCTACGGAGCGGATCCGCGCCTGGCTGCCGAACTCGGCCTCACCCGGCAGTGGCTGCATGCCCGCAAGCTCGGGTTCAGCCATCCGGGCACAGGGGAGTGGGTGGAGTTCGTCTCCTCCTATCCGCAGGACCTGCAGTACGCCCTCGACGCGCTGGGCCGGGGAGACATCTGAACCTGCCGGGCCCCCTAGAATGGTTAGGTGGCTTCAGCAACTAGTTCGTCGAAATCGTTTGTCCACCTTCACAACCACACCGAATATTCGATGCTGGACGGGGCGGCACGCCTGACCGACCTGTTCAGCCACGCCGATGAACTGGGCATGAATGCCCTGGCGACGACGGACCACGGGTTCGTCTTCGGCGCCTTCGACTTTTGGAACAAGGCGCGAAACTCGGGCATCAAGCCGATCATCGGCGTCGAGGCCTACCTGACACCGGGCACGGCCCGTCAGGACAAAACACGCGTGAAGTGGGGCGGCGGCGGGCGCGACGACGTCTCCGGTGCCGGTGCCTACACCCACATGACAATGTGGGCCGAAAACACCGAAGGCATGCACAACCTGTTCCGGATGTCCTCCCTGGCTTCCCTGGAGGGCTACCTCTACAAGCCCCGCATGGACCGCGACCTGCTGCAGACCTACGGCAATGGACTCATCGCCACCACCGGCTGCCCCTCCGGTGAGGTACAGACCAAGCTGCGGCTGGGCCTCTACAAGGAAGCCGTCCAGGCGGCCTCGGACTTCCGGGACATCTTCGGCAAGGACAACTTTTTCTGCGAGCTGATGGACCACGGGCTGGACATCGAACGCAGCGTCCAGGGCGACCTCATCAAGCTGGCCAGGGAACTGGACCTGCCGCTCGTAGCCACCAACGACCTCCACTACACCCACGCGGAAGACGCCAAGGCCCACGCGGCCCTGCTGTGCGTCCAGTCCGGATCCACCCTCGCGGACCCCAAGAGGTTCAAGTTCGACGCCGATGAGTTCTACCTGAAGTCACCGGCAGAAATGCGCGCCGTGTTCCGGGACTACCCCGAGGCCTGCGACAACACGCTTCTCATCGCCGAGCGCTGCGACGTCGAGTTCAACACCAAAGCCAGCTACATGCCGCGCTTCCCGTGCCCTCCGGGTGAAAACGAGGAATCCTGGTTCATCAAGGAAGTCGAAGCCGGGCTGCACTACCGGTTCCCCAAGGGCATTCCGGACGACGTCCGCAAGCAGGCCGAGTATGAGATCGGCATCATCACCCAGATGGGCTTCCCGGGCTACTTCCTGGTGGTTGCCGACTTCATCAACTGGGCCAAGAAGAACGGCATCCGTGTTGGTCCGGGCCGAGGATCCGGTGCAGGCTCCATGGTGGCCTACGCCATGCGCATCACCGACCTGAACCCGCTGAACCACGGCCTGATCTTCGAGCGTTTCCTGAACCCGGACCGTGTGTCCATGCCTGACTTCGACGTCGACTTCGATGATCGGCGCCGTGCCGAGGTGATCCATTACGTCACCGAGAAGTACGGCGCTGACCGCGTCTCCATGATCGTCACCTATGGAACCATCAAGGCCAAGCAGGCGCTGAAGGACTCCTCCCGCGTGATGGGCTACCCCTTCTCGGTGGGCGAGCGGCTGACCAAGGCCATGCCGCCGGACGTTATGGGCAAGGGCATCTCGCTGAGCGACGTCCACAACAAGGAAGCCAAGCGCTACGGCGAAGCCGAAGAGCTGCGCGAACTGCTGGCCACGGACCCGGATTCCCAGCGGGTTTTCGAAACGGCTATTGGACTTGAAGGCCTGAAGCGGCAGTGGGGCGTCCACGCCGCCGGCGTCATCATGTCCTCGCACCCTCTGATCGACATCATTCCGATCATGAAGCGTGAGCAGGACGGCCAGGTCATCACGCAGTTCGACTACCCGACCTGTGAAGGCCTCGGCCTGATCAAGATGGACTTCCTGGGCCTGCGGAACCTGACGATCATTTCCGACGCCATAGAGAACATCAAGCTCAACCAGGACGTCGACCTTGACCTCGAGCACCTGGAGCTCGATGACAAGGCGTCCTACGACCTGCTGGCCAGCGGCGACACCCTGGGTGTGTTCCAGCTCGACGGCGGGCCCATGCGTTCACTGCTGAAGCTGATGCGCCCGGACAACTTTGAAGACATCTCCGCTGTGATCGCCCTGTACCGTCCGGGCCCCATGGGCGCGAACTCGCACACCAACTACGCGCTGCGCAAGACCGGTGTCCAGGAAATCACGCCGATCCACCCTGAGCTGGAGGAACCGCTCAAGGAGATCCTGGATACCACCTACGGCCTGATCGTCTACCAGGAACAGGTTATGGCGATCGCCCAGAAGGTGGCCGGCTTCTCGCTTGGCCAGGCAGATATCCTCCGCCGCGCCATGGGCAAGAAGAAGAAGTCCGAACTGGACAAGCAGTACGCAGGCTTCCATCAGGGCATGGTGGACCGCGGCTACTCCGAAGCAGCCATCAAGGCGCTGTGGGACATCCTGCTGCCGTTCTCCGACTACGCCTTCAACAAGGCCCACTCCGCAGCGTACGGACTGGTTTCCTACTGGACCGCGTACCTCAAGGCGCACTATCCCACCGAATACATGGCCGCCCTGCTCACCTCTGTTGGTGATGACAAGGACAAGCTGGCGATGTACCTGAACGAATGCCGCAAGATGGGCATCACCGTGCTGCCCCCGGACGTCAACGAGTCCTCAGTGAACTTCACCCCTGTGGGCAAGGACATCCGCTTCGGCATGGGCGCCATCCGCAACGTGGGCACCAACGTAGTCCAGGCGATGGTTGCCGCCCGTGAGGAAAAGGGCGCCTACACCAACTTCAAGGACTTCCTCATGAAGGTCCCTGCAGTGGTGTGCAACAAGCGCACCATCGAGTCGCTGATCAAGGCAGGTGCCTTTGACTCAATGGGCCATGCCCGGCGTCCCCTGGCCATGATCCACGAAGAAGCCATCGACTCCGTGGTGGTGCTCAAGCGCAACGAAGCCGTGGGCCAGTTCGACCTCTTCGCCGGCATCGGCGAGGCAGAGCCGGAAGCCTCCATCAGCATCGACATCCCGGACCTGCCGGAGTGGGAGAAGAAGGACAAGCTCTCCTTCGAGCGTGACATGCTCGGCCTCTACGTCTCGGACCATCCGCTCCAGGGCCTGGAAGGGATCCTGAGCCAGCATGCGGATTCGTCGATTACCTCGATTGTCAGTGAAGAAGGCCCGCCCGACGGCGCCATCGTCACCATCGCGGGCATGATTACCTCGCTGCAGCGCCGGATCGCGAAGAACAGCGGCAACGCCTACGCCCGGTGCGAGATCGAGGACCTTGCCGGGTCTATGGAAGTCATGTTCTTTGGCCAGGTCTACGGACCGATTGCCGCCGTGCTCGCGGAGGACCTGATCGTCGTCGTACGCGGCCGGCTGCAGCGCCGGGACGACGGCGCGGTGACCCTCAACGCGCAGGAGCTCACTGTTCCGGACCTCAGTGAGGGTCATTCGGGGCCGGTGGTCATTTCGATGGCGACCTACAAGGCCACGGAGACGGTGGTGACCCAGCTCGGAGACGTGCTGAGGACGCATCCGGGCACCTCCGAAGTGCAGATCCGGCTCAACGGCAACCGGACGGTGGAAGTCATGAAACTCGGTGTGGATCTGCGGGTCAACCCCACCCCTTCGCTCTTCGGCGACTTGAAGGTGCTGCTGGGGCCTGCGTGCCTCGACGCCTAGGTAGAATGGGGGTTGTGACTCTTTCTGCTGACGCACGAACTGACCAGCCCTTTCCTTCCCTGCGCACCATCGATCTGCGCGGCAAGGTGCATACCCCTGCCCAGCTGAAGACTCTGATGCCGCGGGCCGAGACCACCACGGACGTCGCTTCCGACACCGTGGCCGCGATCATCAGTGACGTCCGTACGCGCGGCTTCGCTGCGCTGGCGGAGCTGGCGGAAAAGTTCGACGGCGTCCACCAGACCCATCCTCTGGTGCCGCGCGACGCTTTGGTGTCGGCGCTGGAGAACCTTGATCCCGCGGTCCGCGAGGGCCTGGAAGAGTCCATCCGCCGTGCCCGCGTCTTTGCCCAGGCGCAGCGGCCGTCCGACGTCGAAGTCGCGATCGCCGACGGCGCGACGGTGACCCACCGGTGGGTGCCGGTCAACCGGGTTGGCCTCTATGTGCCCGGCGGCCTGGCCGTCTACCCGTCCTCCGTGGTCATGAACGTGGTGCCGGCGCAGGCCGCCGGTGTTGCCTCCCTGGCCCTGGCCTCACCCCCGCAGAAGGAATTCGGCGGCCTCCCGCACCCCACCATCCTTGCTGCCGCCGAACTGCTGGGCATCGAAGAGGTCTATGCCGTCGGCGGAGCCCAGGCGATCGCCGCTTTTGCCTACGGCATCCCTGCCGCTGAAGCCGGGCCCGCCCTGGAACCGGTCGACGTCGTCACCGGCCCCGGGAACGTATTCGTGGCAACTGCCAAGCGCCTGGTCAAGGGCGTCGTGGGGATCGACGCGGAAGCCGGCCCAACTGAAATCGCAGTGCTGGCAGATGCCTCTGCCGAGCCGAAGCTCGTGGCGGCCGACCTGATCAGCCAGGCGGAGCATGATCCCAACGCTGCCTCCGTCCTCGTAACGGACTCCGAGGAACTGGCCCGTGCCGTCCGCGCAGAGCTGGACATCCAGGTGTCCGCCACCAAACACACCGAGCGGGTCCGCACTGCCCTCGCCGGTGCCCAGTCCGCCGTCGTGCTGGTAGACGGCCTGGACGCCGGAATCGCTGTCTGCAACGCCTACGGTGCCGAACACCTGGAGATCCAGACGGCCAACGCGCGGGACACTGCCGGCCGGATCACGAGTGCCGGTGCAATCTTTGTGGGCAACTACAGCCCGGTGAGCCTGGGTGACTACTGCTCCGGTTCAAACCACGTGCTGCCCACCGCCGGCACCGCGGCTTTCTCCTCCGGACTCAACGTGACCACGTTTATGCGTGCCATCCAGGTCATCGATTACAGCCGTGACGCCCTGGATGAAGTGAGCCGGCACGTCGTCGCACTCTCACGTGCGGAAGACCTGCCCGCCCACGGCGACGCGGTCAGCATCCGGTTCGCCGGCTAGCGCTGCGCCGCAGCCGCGCCGATTGTGAACCAGGCGGCACGGACACCTAGAATGAGGGCGCCAAGCCCGCCGCCCGCGTGTGAAAGGACCGAGGAATGTACTGTCCGTATTGCCGCAACGCCGACTCGCGGGTCGTAGACAGCCGCCTGGCTGATGACGGATCAGCAATCCGGCGCCGCCGGCAGTGTCCCGAATGCGGACGCCGGTTCAGCACCGTGGAAACCACCAGCCTCAGCGTCATCAAACGTTCCGGCGTGGCAGAGCCGTTCAGCCGCAGCAAAGTCATCAACGGCGCACGCAAAGCCTGCCAGGGCCGCCCCGTGAGCGAGGACGACCTGGCCCTGCTGGCCCAAGAGGTTGAAGAGACCATCCGTGCCTCCGGTGTCGCAGAGATCCAGGCGCACGAGGTGGGCCTTGCTATCCTGCGCCCGCTGCAGAAGCTGGACCAGGTGGCCTATCTGCGGTTCGCCAGCGTCTACCAGTCCTTCGAGTCGCTGGAAGACTTCGAAACCGCCATCGCTGCGCTGCGGGCGGAGTCAGCCCGCAGCGGGGGAGTGCCGGCCGGTTCACAGCGGCCGCTCACGGCCCAGTAGCCGCCCCCATCGAGATAGCAGAAAGTGCCCGTTAGAACGCTCTAACGGGCACTTTCTGCTATGTCGAAAAGGCGGAACTACTTGATGTACTTGAAGTGCAGTGCAGCCTGAAGGGCGGCACCCACAATGCCCGCGTTGTTCTTGAGGTTGGCGGTGACCATGGGGGTACGCAGGTCCAGCATGGGCAGGAAGTCCTCGCTGCGCTTGGAGATGCCGCCGCCAATGACAAACAGGTCCGGGGAAAACAGGAACTCCACGTGGGAGAAGTACCGCTGGAGCCGCTTGGCGTATTCTTCCCAGCTGATGTCATCGCGTTCGCGAGCCGAGGCCGACGCACGCGTCTCGGCGTCCACACCGTCGATTTCAAGGTGGCCAAGTTCTGCGTTCGGAACCAGCGCCCCGTTGGAGATCAGCGCTGAACCGATGCCCGTGCCCAGGGTAATGACCAGGACGGTGCCGTCCACGCCGCGGCCTGCGCCATAACGCGCTTCCGCCAAACCTGCGGCATCGGCGTCGTTCATGACCTGCACTTCGCGGTTCAGTGCTTTGGTCAGCAGGGCGTCAACGTCAGTATCAACCCAGCTCTTGTCCACGTTGGCAGCAGAGCGTGCGACGCCGTGCTGGATGATGGCCGGGAAAGTCACCCCTACCGGTACATCGGTGCCCGGACCCTCGGGACGGGAGGAGAGCTCGGCAACAATCTGGCCGACGACGCCGGCAACGGCCTCGGGAGTCGCGGGCTGCGGCGTCGGGATCCGGAAACGGTCACCGATCAGCTTGCCCTTGGCGAGATCAACGATCCCGCCCTTGATGCCGGTACCGCCGATGTCGATACCGATAACGGCGTCGTGCTTGGTCTTGTGCTTCTTGGCCATGGTTCTCCAGTGCTAGGCGTTGCCCTAGGGCAGGGTCAGGATTTCGGCGCCGTTGTCAGTGACTAGCAGGGTATGTTCAAACTGGGCGGTGCGTTTGCGGTCCTTTGTGACCACGGTCCAGTTGTCCTCCCACATGTCCCACTCAATCGTCCCGAGGGTGAGCATAGGCTCAATGGTAAACACCATCCCGGTCTCAATGAGGCGGCTGTAGGCAGGCGCGGCGTCATAGTGCGGGATAATCAGGCCGGTATGGAAAGCCTCGCCCACGCCGTGGCCGGTGAAGTCCCGAACCACACCGTAGCCGAACCGCTTGGCGTAAGACTCAATGGCACGCCCAATAACGTTGATTTCACGCCCGGGCATTACGGCCTTGATGGCGCGCCGCAGGGATTCCGCGGTGCGCTCGACCAGCAGCCGGGATTCCTCGTCCACATCGCCCGCCAGGAACGTGTAGTTGGTATCCCCGTGGACACCATTGATGTAGGCGGTGATGTCCACGTTGACGATGTCGCCGTCCTGGATGACGGTTGTATCCGGGATGCCGTGGCAGATGACCTCATTAATGGAGGTGCAGATCGACTTGGGGAAGTGCCGGTAGCCCAGTGTGGAGGGGTAGGCCTTGTGGTCCATCAGGAACTCGTGTGCCACGCGGTCCAGTTCATCGGTAGTGACACCCGGTTCGATCCGGTTGCCCACCTCGACAATCGCCTGTGCCGCGATCCGGCTGGCGATGCGGATCTTCTCGATGGTCTCGGCGGACTTGACTTCCGAACCCGTGAATTTCGCCGGCGCGTCCCTGTCCACATATTCGGGACGGGCAATCGACGACGGCACATGCCGTCGGGGAGAGACCGATCCCGGCTGCAGGCGGCCAAGGGGTGCGGTGGCAATATTCTGGGGCATAGTATCGATCTTATCGCCAGCGTTCCGTGCTGCTGCATGGGACGGTGAATGTGCGCCACGGTGCGGCCCAATCGGCCGGACGGCGCCGACCAAAGGAGGGCCCATGGCCGAGTACTGGTTCAACCTGTCCACCCATGAAATCGAGGTGGGCCCCCAGTCGGACTGGACGAAGCTGCTGGGCCCGTACAAGACCCGGGAAGAAGCCGCAGCTGCCCTGCAGAAGGTCCAGGCCCGCAACGAAGCCTGGGACCGACAGGACGACGACTAGGCCGGCCGGGCGGCGCCCGCTAGAAGCTGTGCTCCGGGCCGGGGAAGGATCCGCTGCGGACCTCGTCCCCGTACTCCTTCGCCGCAGCTGAAAGCACTGAGCGCACGTCCGCGAAAGCCTTGACGAACTTCGGCGCCTTGCCGCCGCGCATGCCGGCCATGTCCTGCCACACCAGCACCTGGCCGGTAGTTGCGTTGCCGGCCCCAATGCCGATCGTCGGTACGCGCACAGCTGCGTCAACGGCGGCTGCGACATCGGCCGGAACCATTTCCATCAGCACGCAGAAGGCACCCGCATCAGCCAGGGCGACGGCGTCGTCAATCACCGCCTGCGCTGCGTCACCGCGGCCCTGCACCTTGTAGCCGCCCAGGGCGTGCTCGCTCTGCGGGGTGAAGCCAACGTGCGCCATGACCGGGATGCCGGCTGCTGTCATCGCCCGCACATGGCCGGCGTAGTGGGCGCCGCCCTCCATCTTCACGGCCTGCACCCCTGCCTCCTTCATCAGCCGGACGGAGGACTCGATGGCCTGGGCAGGGGACACCTCGTAGGAGCCGAAGGGAAGATCGCAGACAATCAGTGCCCGCCTGGCTCCGGCCGAGACGGACTTTGCGAAAACGATCATTTCATCGAGGGTGATGGGCAGCGTTGTCTCGTGTCCCATGACGTTGTTGGCCGCAGAGTCGCCGATCAGCAGGGTCTCGATGCCGGCCTCGTCGAAAATCTGGGCCGTGTACTGGTCATAGGCCGTAAGCATGGCGAACCTGCCGCCGGTGTCCTTGAGCTGCTGGAGGTAGGAGGTTCGTACCCGCCGGGGCGGCACCGGTGCCGCTGCCTGCTCGGTGCCGTACGGTTTGGGCTGTTCAGCGCTGGTCATTCTTCGAGACTACTAAAGGTTGGGCTGCACCGTGCCCGGCCGCGGTTTATTGCCTTGCGCGTAATGTCCGCGAGCCACGCGATGCGCTGGGCCGGAAAAGGGCCGCGGCTGGGTAGAGTAATTGCAGGTTGCGCGCACCGCCGAGCCAGCCTGCCCTGCAGCCCGGCCCCATGTGCCGGCCTGCCTTCGGAAGCCCGGGTGGCAGTCCGGACAAGGGACCGCCAAGCGAAGTACAGCGAAAGAGGTTAAGCATGAACCGCCAGCAGGAATTCGTTCTGCGAACGATCGAAGAACGCGACGTGCGGTTTGTCCGGCTGTGGTTTACCGACGTGGTGGGTTCCATGAAGTCCGTGGCCCTGGCACCGGCTGAGGTGGAAGGGGCCTTTGAAGAGGGCCTGGGCTTCGACGGTTCCTCCATTGAGGGACTGGCCCGGATCTTCGAATCGGACATGCTGGCCCAGCCGGACCCCTCAACGTTCCAGATCCTGCCCTGGCGCGGCGACGAAGAGCAGACTTCCCGGATGTTCTGCGACATCCTCACCCCGGATGGCCAGCCCTCCGCTGCCGATCCCCGCTACGTGCTGAAGCGCCAGCTCGCCAAGGCCGCCGACATGGGCTTCACCTGCTACACGCACCCGGAAATCGAGTTCTACCTGCTGAAGTCGGACCAGCCAGGCCCCGACGGCGAGCCGGTGCCGGTGGACAGGGCAGGCTATTTCGACCATGTTCCCGGCGGTGTGGCCCAGGACTTCCGCCGCACAGCGGTTTCGATGCTGGAAGCCGTGGGCATCTCCGTTGAGTTCAGCCACCACGAAGCCGGCCCCGGCCAGAACGAAATCGATTTGCGCTACGCGGATGCCCTGCAGACCGCAGACAACATCATGACGTTCCGAACGGTGGTCAAAGAGGTCGCTCTGATGACCAACTGCTACGCGACGTTTATGCCGAAGCCGTTTTCCGATCACCCCGGTTCGGGGATGCACACCCACTTCTCGCTCTTTGAGGGCGACTCCAACGCGTTCTTCGAAGCAGGCGCCGAGTTCCAGCTCTCCGCTACCGCACGCCAGTTCATGGCTGGAATCCTGCGGCATGCACCGGAATTCACTGCCGTCACCAACCAGTTCGTGAACTCCTACAAGCGGCTCTGGGGCGGCGGGGAAGCCCCCAGCTACCTCTCCTGGGGCCACAACAACCGCTCAGCCCTGCTGCGTGTGCCGCTGTACAAGCCCGGCAAGGGCCAGTCCGCACGGATCGAATACCGCGGGATCGACTCCGCCGCCAACCCGTACCTGTCCTACGCCGTACTCCTCGGGGCAGGGCTGAAGGGCATCGAAGAAGGCTACGAGCTGCCGCCGGGCGCCGAGGATGACATTGAGTCGCTGAGCGCTGCCGAACGCCGCGCCATGGGCCACGCGCCCCTTCCCTCGAGCCTGCATGACGCGATTCGGGTCATGGAGGATTCAGAACTCGTGGCGGACATCCTTGGCGAGCAGGTCTTCGAAAACTTCCTGCGGAACAAGCAGGCCGACTGGAACGAATACCGCCAGCAGGTCACTGCCTTCGAGCTGAAGAAGAACCTGAGCATCCTCTAAGGGAAGCGGAGCGCCGATGAGCCTGACCAGACGCCTGATCGCAGCCGGTTTTACGGATCTCGAGAAAAGCGAACGGTTCCTGGGTGCCCCGGAACTTTCCGGGATCGACCAGGAACGGCTCTTCGCCGGGTTTGTGCGGTCCGCAAACCCGGACATGGCGCTTCAGTCCCTTGTACGCCTGCTCTCCCGCATCCCTTCCCTCGGGGAGCTGGTCAGTGCCGACCAGGACGAAAGCGAAGCGCTCTTCCGGGTACTCGGAGCCTCGGAGGCGCTGGCAGAGTTCGTGATGCGGCACCCGGAGAACGCGGACCTGTTCCGGACCGGCCTGCGCGCCGAACCGGGCCAGACACCGGTCCGGACGCTGCGTGCCTCGCTGCTTGAATCGGTACAGGCCGGCTCGGGCCCCAACCCGGTGGCCCGGCTGACCGGGACCGATGCCTATGTGCAGCTGCGCACCCGGTACCGCAGGCACCTGCTGGATTTGGCGATCAGGGACCTCGGGGCGGCTTCGCCGGAAGACACCATGCCCGCCGTCGGGCGGGAACTGGCTGACCTGGCAGGTGCTGCGCTCGAAGCTGCACTGGCCGTGTCCAGGGCAGAACTGGCCGAAGCATTTGACCCGGCCGACGTCTCGGCGGTCCATCTGGCCGTGATCGGTATGGGCAAGTGCGGCGCCAGTGAACTGAACTACATTTCCGACGTCGACGTGATCTACGTGATGGAAGCGCCGGACCTTGATGAAACCCTGGCCGCACGCATCGGAACCGCCATGGCTGCGGGGATCTCACGCGTCATCAACGCCTCGGCCCCGGAGCCGGGACTGTGGGACGTTGACGCCAACCTGCGGCCCGAAGGCAAGGACGGGCCGCTGGTCCGTACCCTCGACTCCCACCTGTCCTACTATCAGCGGTGGGCGCAGACCTGGGAGTTCCAGGCCCTGCTCAAAGCGCGCGCCGTGGCCGGTGATCCGGATCTTGGCCGCCGCTATGAGGACGCCGTCGCGCCGCTGATCTGGTCCAGTTCCGAACGGGATGGCTTCGTCGAGTCAGTGCAGGCGATGCGCCGCCGGGTCACCGACCACATTCCCACCCACGAAGAGACCCGGCAGATCAAGCTGGGCAAGGGCGGGCTGAGGGACGTCGAGTTCACTGTCCAGCTGCTTCAGCTGGTTCACGGCCGGATCGATGAAAGCCTGCGGGTCCGCACCACCACCGCTGCTATCGCGGCGCTCAGCGAGGGCGGTTACATAGGCAGGGGCGACGCCGCCGACCTGGATGCCGCGTACCGCTACCTTCGGGTGCTAGAACACCGGATCCAGATGGTCCACATGCGCCGGACCCACCTCATGCCGGAGTCCGACGCCGCACTGCGGGCGCTCTCGAAATCCTCTGCCGGTGCCCTGGCACTGGTCCGTCCCAGCGCCGAGCGGCTCCTGGAGAACTGGCAGCGCACCAAGCGCCTGGTCCGCCGGCTGCATGAGGCGATCTTCTACCGTCCGCTGCTGGCCACGGCAGCGAACCTTTCCGAAGCCGAGGTTCGGCTCAGCCCGGAAGCCGCCCAGGCCCGGCTGGCTGCCCTTGGCTACGCCGATCCGCGCGGGGCCATGCGGCATATTGAGGCACTAACCAACGGCATCAGCCGCCGGGCAGCCCTGCAGCGTCAGCTGCTGCCCGTGCTGCTGGGCTGGCTCGGTGACGGCGTGGACCCCGACGCCGGACTGCTCGGTTTCCGGCGCCTGAGCGAATCGCTGGGGGACAGCCACTGGTTCCTGGGGATGATCCGCGACTCTTCGGCCGCGGGGGAGCGGCTCTGCCAGATCCTCTCTTCCTCACGGTTCATCAGCGAACTGCTGGAAGTCTCACCGGAGTCCACCGTGTGGCTGGGCAGCGACAAGGACCTCCAGCCGGTCAGCTTCGACTCCCTCTGGCAGGAGATGCGGGCGAAAATGTCCCGTCATCCGCGGCCGGACGAAGCCGTGCGCCTGATCCGCCTGATCCGGCGCCGCGAAATGCTGCGCATCGCACTGGCAGACAGCGCCGGCCTGATCACCCAGGAAGAAGTGGGCAGGGCACTGGCAGACAATGACCGGGCCGCCGTGCTGGGTACGCTGCACGCCGCCGAAAACGAGGTTTATGCCCAGGAAGAGCAGCTGACCGAACTGCTGGTGGTGGCAATGGGCCGCCAGGGCGGGCGGGAGATCGGCTACGGGTCCGACGCCGACGTACTCTACGTCCACCGGCCGCTGCCGGGCTCAGACCCGCAGGCTGCACAGGGGCAGGCCGAGCGGATCATCCAGATGGTTTCTTCCCTGCTGCAGCAGCCCTGCCGGCCGGCAGTGCAGGCCGAGCGGGTCCTGGTGCTCGACGCCGGCCTGCGGCCCGAGGGGCGGCAGGGGCCGCTGGTGCGCAGCCTCGACTCCTACTCCGGTTACTACGAACGCTGGTCCCTTGCCTGGGAAGCGCAGGCGCTGCTGCGGGCACGCCCCATGGCGGGGGACGACCGTCTGGGCGAGGACTTCCTCTCCCTGATCGACCCGATCCGGTATCCCGAAACGCTGTCCGAATCCGATGTACGGGAAATCCGGAGGATCAAGGCACGGGTCGAATCGGAACGGCTTCCGCGGGGAGCGGACCCGTCCCGGCAGCTCAAGCTCGGCCGCGGCGGCCTCAGCGACGTTGAATGGCTCGTGCAGCTGCTGCAGCTGCAGCATGCACGTGAATACCCTGCCCTGCGGACCACTGCCACCCTTCCTGCACTCGACGCGATCTCTGACGCAGGGTTCCTCCCCGACCCGGATACAGCCATGCTGCGGGAGAGCTGGCTGCTTGCCAGCCGGATCCGTTGTGCAAATGTGATTCGTGGCGGAAGGAACCCCGATGTACTGCCCTCCTCCCGCCGGGAACTGGAGGCGGTGGCACGCTGGTGCGGTTACGCCGCAGGTCAGGGCGGGGTTTTGGAGGAAGACTATCTGCGGATCACCCGCCGTGCCCGTGCCGTCTTCGAACGCTGGTTTTACGGCTACGGACTCGAAGACAGCTGATTTGGGACCCCGCGGTAATTTCGGTGTCCGCATTCCTAGTAGGCTTTTTGTGGCGTTTGCTGCGCATCGCCGCGAACCATTAGCTAGGAGACGTTTACTTTGCACAGTGGCAAACGGGCGCTGAAAGGCCCGGCCTCACTCGCGGTTCCCATCACCACCCTGCTGGCGGCCATAGCGCTGCTTGTGGGCGTCCCCGCCTCCGGGGCCCTCGCGGCCACCTCACCGGCGTCGGACAGCGTGGCGGGCAAGACCTACACCATCGGTACTGACACAACCTTCGCCCCGTTCGAGTTCCGCGAAAACGGTGAACTCGTCGGCATCGACATCGACCTGATGAACGCGATCGCCGAAGACCAGGATTTCTCGGTTGAAATCCGTTCCCTCGGGTTCGACGCCGCTCTCCAGGCGCTGCAGTCCAACCAGGTGGACGGCGTGATCGCCGGCATGTCCATCACGGAGGAACGGCAAAAGGTCTTCGACTTCTCGGACCCGTACTTTGAATCCGGCATCCAGATGGCCGTGGCGGAGAACAACAACGAGATCACCGGTTACGAGGATCTCGAGGGCAAGCGCGTCGCGGTCAAGACCGGCACCGAAGGCCAGGCCTTCGCCGAATCCATCCGCGAAGAGTATGGCTTCGACGTCATCGCCTTCGCCCAGTCTGCCCAGATGTACGACGACGTCAAGGCCGGCTCCTCGGTAGCTGTCTTCGACGACTATCCCGTCCTGGCCTACGGAATCAAGTCCGGCAACGGCCTGAAGACGGTCACGGACAAAGAGGTGGGCTCCTCCTACGGCTTCGCGGTGAACGCAGAGACCAACCCGGAACTGCTTGAGGCATTCAACGCCGGTCTGGCGAACCTCCAGGAATCCGGGGAGTACGACGAGATCCTGGACCGCTACCTGGATGCCGGCGCCGCTGACTCCAGCTTCTGGTCCCTCGTGACTGACAACGCCCCGGCCTTCGCCAAGGGCCTTGGCCTGACACTGCTGGCAACGGCCCTGTCCCTGTTCTTCGCGCTGATCCTGGGCGTGATCTTCGGTTTCTTCAAGGTCAGCTCCAAGATTGTGCTGCGCGGCATCGCCACCACATATGTGAGCATCTTCCGCGGCACCCCGGTGCTGGTCCAGGCCTTCTTCTTCTACTTCGGCCTGCCCCAGATCATTGGCCAGCCGGTCGACGTGCTGACCGCAGGCGTGCTGACGCTGAGCCTCAACGCCGGTGCCTACATGACTGAAATCGTGCGCGGAGGTATTCAGTCCGTGGACCCGGGCCAGATGGAAGCTGCCCGCAGCCTCGGCCTTGGCTACGGCAAGACCATGCAGAAGATCGTCATTCCGCAGGCCGTGAAGATCATGACGCCGTCCTTCATTAACCAGTTCGTCATTACGCTGAAGGACACGTCACTGCTGGCCGTTATCGGCTTCGCGGAACTGACGTACCAGGCGCAGCAGGTCTACGCGGTGAACTTCCGGACCGCCGAGGTCCTCATCATCGTCGCCGCCCTGTACTTCATCGTCATCACGCTGCTGACCAAGCTGGCGGACGTCCTGGATAAGAGGTTCAACAAGTGAGCAAGATCCAAACCATTGGCCTGCGCAAGTCCTACGGTCCGGTCGAGGTCCTGAAGGGTCTGGACGTTGCCGTCGCCGAGGGTGAAGTTGTCTGCGTGATTGGCCCGTCCGGTTCAGGCAAGTCCACGTTCCTGAGGTGCCTGAACAAGCTTGAGGACATCACCGGCGGCAAGGTCGTCATCGACGGCTTCGACCTCACTGATCCGAAGGTAGACCTGAACAAGGTCCGCCAGCACATCGGCATGGTGTTCCAGCACTTCAATCTGTTCCCGCACATGTCCGTGCTGGAGAACATCATGCTGGCACCGGTGGAACTGAAGAAGGGTTCCAAGGACGAGGTCCGCAAAAATGCCCTGGCACTGCTGGACCGTGTTGGCCTGTCAGACAAGGCCGACGCCCGTCCGGCACAGCTCTCCGGCGGGCAGAAGCAGCGTGTGGCGATTGCCCGTGCCCTGGCCATGAAGCCGGATGTGATGCTCTTTGACGAGGCTACGTCGGCACTTGACCCGGAGATGGTGGGCGAGGTGCTGCAGGTCATCCGTGACCTGGCGCAGGAGGGCATGACCATGGTCGTGGTCACCCACGAGATGGGCTTCGCCCGCGAAGTCGCCGACCGTGTGGTCTTCATGGCCGACGGCCTGATCGTCGAGGAGAACTCACCCGAGGAACTCTTCGGCAATCCGCAGTCCCCGCGGCTGCAGGACTTCCTGGCGAAGGTCCTCTAGGACCGCAGCTGACTACGACGGCGGTGCGGTGCCCGGCTGGGTGCCTCACCGCCGTCGTGCGTTAAGCTCCGGGAGTCCAGGTTGGCCGTGACGGCGGGGAAGACGATAAGGTGGCTGATTATCGGAACCGAACCGTAGGAGGATCCATGACGGAAACACCGCCCACGATAACCTGCCGCTTCCCGATTACGACCATATTCCGCTCGGTACCCTGCCCACCCGGATCACCGCGCTGGACCAGGACGGTATCTCCGCCCTGCTGTCCTACGAACGGGAGCACGGGAACCGCCTCCCGGTAGTGCAGGTTCTCGAAGCGCGGCTCGACTCGCTGAAGAACGGTGCGGAACCCAGCGGGTCCATCCCGGAGGACAATCCGGAAATGAGCGAGGGCTCGGCAGGCTCCAAGGTTTCCCCAGCCACCGCCGGGCCGAAGATCAACCCGCCGTCACAGGGTGTCCCCACCAACCCGGCGCAGCCGCGGACCTGATCCTCTCAGCGGCCCCGCGCGGCACCGAGGGGTTCCCAGAACCAGTCGAAGCCGTCGCCGGGGCCGCCCAGGAAGCGCTGGGTGAAAACCACCCCGATGTCCCCGTTCGGGTAGACCGCCGCACTGGTTCCGGATCCACCGGCCCAGCCCCACATTCCGGGATCCGACCAGACCGGCCCCGGCCCTGTCTGGACGCCGGTGAGGTAGCCCCAGGACTCATCCGGACCGTTCATCTCCGCGGCGCCGGCGCGCTGGCTGCCGGCCAGCTGGTCTGAGGTCATGGACTCCCGCAGTCCGCGGGGGAGCAGCCGGTCATCTGCCAGGGCCGCGAGGAACGTCAGGTAGTCAGGGACTGTTGAGACCAGGCCCCCGGCAAGGGACTCGAACACCGGAGGGGACGCGAACGCGTCCCGGTAGGCGGCCGCTTCCACCAGTCCGGAGGCCGTGGACTCGTAAACGGCTGGAAACTCCTCGTTTCCGGACGGGAAACCCGTGGCGGTGAGTCCCAGCGGGGCGGATATCCGTTCGGCAACCAGTTCGCGCAGCGGCATGCCGGCAGCGGCCGCAAGCAACGCTGAGAGCACGTCGGCACCCGCGTGGTACATCCACCGTTCCCCGGGCTGCGCAGCGAGCGGGAGGCTGCCCAGCTGGTCAAGGTAAGCATCCGGTTCCATGGCCGGCGGATTGGGGCCCCAGAGCAGGTCCCGGGTCGCCGCGGCATAGGGCGTGTGCCCGAAGTCGACTCCGAAGCCGGCAGTCAGGGTCAGCAGGTGGCGGACGGTCACCGGCCCGCGTGCCGGGACGGTGACGGACAGCGGGGCATCCGGAGTGGCCAGGACCCGAAGGTCCGCCAGCTGTGGAAGCCAGCGTGCGGCGTCGTCGTCCAGGGCCAGCGTTCCATCGTCTACCAGGCTGAGTGCAAGGGCACCGCCCACGAGCTTACTCAGGGAAGAGATCCGGAAGGGCGTGGACGTGTCCATTGCGCGGGGGCTGCCGAAGGCGTATGTGCCGCAGGAATGGACTTCCAGCTCGCCGCCAATCCGCACCCCGGCTACCAGTCCCGGGCACCAGCACGATTCCACCCGCGAGTCCACTGCATCCCACAGTTCCTCGGTTATCTGCGGCATGGGTACACCCTGACCCACTCCGCGGGTACCGGTCAAGGCCCACTGGCAGGCGCTGTGCTGGTGGGGAAGCCGGGTAACGCAAAAGGGCCCGCACCGCCGCCTTTCGGCAGCTGTGCGGGCCCTCCTGTGGCCGGAACCGGTTACGTCTTAGACGCCGTAGTAGAGCTCGAACTCGAAGGGGTTCGGGCGCATGGCGAGCGGCAGGATCTCGTATTCGCGCTTGTAGGCGATCCAGGCGTCAATCATGTCCTGGGTGAACACACCGCCGGCCTGCAGGAACTCGTTGTCCGCTTCGAGGGCATCCAGGGCTTCCTCGAGGGAGCCCGGAGCCTTCTGGATGTCCTTGGCTTCCTCGGCCGGGAGCTCGTAGAGGTCCTTGTCGATCGGGTCGGCCGGCTCAATGCGGTTCTTGATGCCGTCCAGGCCTGCCATCAGCTGTGCAGCGAAGGCCAGGTACGGGTTGGAGGAGGGATCCGGTGCGCGGAACTCGATGCGCTTGGCCTTCGGGTTCGAACCGGTGATCGGGATACGGATACCGGCCGAGCGGTTGCCCTGCGAGTAGACCATGTTGACCGGAGCTTCGAAGCCCTTGACCAGGCGGCGGTAGGAGTTCACCGTCGGGTTCGTGAATGCCAGAACGGCTGAAGCGTGCTTCAGCAGGCCGCCGATGTACCAGCGGGCAATGTCGGAGAGGCCCGCGTAGCCCTTCTCGTCGTAGAAGAGCGGCTCGCCGCCGTTCCAGAGCGACTGGTGGCAGTGCATGCCCGAACCGTTGTCGTTGAAGATCGGCTTCGGCATGAAGGTTGCGGACTTGCCCCAGGCATCGGCAACGTTCTTGACGATGTACTTGAACTTGAGCAGGTCATCGGCCGCGTGGGTCAGGGTGGTGAACTTGTAGTTGATCTCTGCCTGGCCGGCGCCGCCAACTTCGTGGTGGGAGCGCTCAACCTCAAGGCCGGCGTTGTCCAGCTCAACGCAGATGGCGTCGCGCAGGTCGGCCTGCTTGTCCACCGGAGCTACGGGGAAGTAGCCGCCCTTGAACGGCGTCTTGTTGCCGAGGTTGCCGCCCTCTTCTTCCCGGCCGCTGTTCCAGGGTGCCTCGATGGAGTCCACCTTGTAGAAGCTGCCCTGCGGAGCGGACTCATACTGGACGTTGTCGAAGATGAAGAACTCGGCTTCGGGAGCAAAGAAGGCCGTGTCCGCAATGCCGGTGGACGCGAGGTATGCCTCAGCGCGCTCAGCTACGCCGCGGGGATCGCGGTGGTAGGGCTCGCCGGTGCGGGGGTTGACGATCGAGAAGTTCAGGGCGAGCGTCTTCTCAATGCGGAACGGGTCCAGGAATGCGGTGGTCACATCGGGGATCAGCTGCATGTCGGATTCGGCGATTCCCTGGAAACCGCGGATGGAGGATCCGTCGAAGAGCTGGCCGTTGATGAAGAAGTCGGCGTCCACTGACTTGGCGGGTACGTTGAAGTGCTGCTGCACTCCGGGCAGGTCGGTGAAACGGATGTCGACGAACTTCACATCTTCGTCAGCGATGAACTTGAGGACCTCGTCCGCATTCTTGAACATCGTGTCTATGCTCCTTATACATGTTTGGTTGGAAGGCCTCGGGCGGTGGGCCTGTCCTTGCGCCAGTCGGTGATTCCCGCAGGATCCGGCAACAGAAAATAGTCTAGGAGCACCCCATTACCCGCCCGTGTCACCAATGTTTCGGCAACGTTACGTGCACCATGCTCCTGTCTCCACCCTAGCCTGTGCGCGCCGCCACAGGCATAATTGGGCGCTTCACAGTCCGTCGGCGGTGCTCTGGGCTACCCGGTAGTCTTAAACCGTGGTTGACAGACGAAGCATTGGTTCATGGCTTGAAGGCCCCCCATCCGACGAAGAGAACTGGCCGGGCCGCAGGCTGGGCAGGCCCCGGACAGGTCCTGGTTCGATCGCCCGGGTGGGCCCGAGGCTGGGTGCGCTCATCATCGACTGGGCGCTGGCGTCACTGATTGCGTACGCGTTTTTCGGCGGCACGGGAAACTCGATCCTGCTGGTGTTTGCTGCAGAGCAGATCGTGCTCGTCGGCTTGCTGGGCTACAGCATCGGACACCGGGTTTTCAGCCTGCAGGTGCAGAAACTCGACGGCAGCGCTGCCGGCCCGCTTGCCGGCGTCGTTCGCACTGTCCTGCTCTGCCTCGTTATCCCGGCCCTGATCTTCGATGCCGACCAGCGTGGTCTCCATGACAGGGCGATGAAGACTGTCCTCGTGAAGGTCAAGCACGGGCGCTGACCCCCCCAACACAAAGAATGCCCCCGCCAGGTTCACCTGACGGGGGCATTCTTTATGCTGCGGTCTTAGCGGCCGCGGGCGGCCTTGCGGTCCGGGCGTGCCTTGTACGGGTCGATGCCCTTGGGGATTGGAAGGCGCTGGCCGAGGGCGGAGAGCCGCTTGTTCACGGCGGCGACCTCCTGCTTGGTCAGCGACTTCTTGAGCTTCTTGACCTTCTTGGCAACCTGCTGGAGGGGAACCTGTCCTTCGCCGCGTCCCGTCTGGATGACGTGGACCGGAACGTTGGGGACAATACGGTTCATCTTGCGGCGTTCACCGTCAACCAGTGCCTTGACCCGGTTCGACGGACCTTCGGTGACCAGGACAATGCCGGGACGTCCGATGGCGCGGAACACAGCATCCTGGGTACGCGGGCTGACGGCAACGGGCTGTTCCTCCAGGATCCAGCCGCGGCGCAGGACGGAAAGTGCGGCACCGGAGGCTCCCGGCTGTCCCTCGATCTGCGCGAAGGCTGCGCGTTCGGCACGGCGGGACAGGATGAACATGGCGGCCAGCAGGCCGAGCGGGATCGCGATGATGAGCATCGTGACCCAGTTGTCGATCAGGAAACCAATGATCAGGCCGATGGCGATGATGCCCGCAAAGGCACCCACCATCCGCCAAATGACACTGGGATCATTGCGCCGGGTCATCTTGAAGACATCGGCGATCTGTTTCATGCGGCCGGGCTGCTTGTTCTTCTTTTCCGCCTTCGGCTTGCGGGAGAAGAGGCCGCGGCGGGCGCCCTTGGATGCGTCGGAATCAGTGCTGTTGGCCATAATGCGTCAATTCTACGTGATGAAGGCGCAGCACTATCTCCCCGTGACGCGGGGAGCAGGCGGGCCTGTTGAGACTAGGGAAAACGAAGGTATCCGCCGGGCATTACCGGCGGGCATTACCGGCGGGCCAGGACGGCGGATGCCTCCTGGGCAGCGGTCCCGGAGTCAGCGATGTGGGCGAGGTTGGGCGGCAGCACGCGGCCCTTTTTGCGCATGGCGCCTGCCCAAAGCCGGCCTGCCCGGTAGGAGGAACGGACCAGGGGACCGCTCATCACTCCCAGGAAGCCCAGTTCTTCCGCCTCTGCGCTGAGCTCGACGAATTCCTCCGGCTTGACCCAGCGGTCCACCGGCAGGTGGCGTTCGCTGGGCCTCAGGTACTGGGTGATGGTCAGCAGGTCGCAGCCTGCCTCACGGAGGTCCCGCAACGCACCGGAGATTTCGTCCCGTGTTTCGCCCATGCCCAGGATCAGGTTCGACTTGGTGACCATGCCCAGTGCCTGCCCCTGAGTGATGACATCCAGGGAACGCTCGTAGCGGAATGCCGGCCGGATCCGCTTGAAAAGGCGGGGGACCGTCTCCACGTTGTGCGCGAATACTTCCGGGGCCGCATCGCAGATGGCCTGGATGTGTTCGGGCTTGCCGGAGAAATCCGGAATGAGGATTTCGACGCCGGTTCCCTGGTTGAGGGCATGGATCTGGCGAATCGTCTCCGCGTACAGCCAGGTTCCCTCGTCCGCAAGGTCGTCGCGGGCGACGCCGGTGACGGTCGCGTAGCGCAGGTTCATCGACTGGACCGAACGCGCAACCTTCAGCGGTTCCATGCGGTCCAGCGGCGAAGGCTTGCCAGTGTCGATCTGGCAGAAATCGCAGCGGCGCGTACAGTCCGAACCGCCGATCAGGAACGTCGCTTCCTTGTCTTCCCAGCATTCGAAGATGTTGGGGCAGCCTGCCTCCTCGCAGACTGTGTGCAGGCCTTCTTTCTTCACCTGCCCTTTCAAGTGGACGTACTCCGGGCCAATGTTGACCTTCGCTTTGATCCAGTCGGGCTTGCGTTCCACCGGAACGGCGACGTTTCGCTGCTCGATGCGCAGCAGGCGGCGGCCTTCGGGGGCAAGTGTCACGTCATGGCTCCTTGTGCTTTGTTGGCTGTGCCGGAGTTGCCCGGCGCTGGGGGTGCAGCACCGGGATGGGGAGATAGGTTCGCGAGGGTGTGCCGCAGTTCTTCCTGCACACGCTCCACCACGTCTGAGGGCGTCACCGCAGTGCCCGTTTCGGCGCTGATTGAAGTCGTGCCTGCATCGGAAATTCCGCACGCCACGATCTGGGCGTAGGGAGCGAGGTCATTGCTGCAGTTCAGTGAGAATCCGTGCATCGTAACGCCGTGGTCCACGCGGATGCCGACGGCGGCGATCTTGCGGTCCTGCCCGCCGTCCGTCCCGCGGATCCAGACACCCGAGCGTCCGTCTACGCGTTCCCCGGCCAGGCCGTAGTCGGCCAGCACGCTGATAAGGGCGGACTCAAGAGCTGCGACGTAGTCCACCACCAGGACGGGATCCGGCAGGCGGAGGATTGGGTAACCCACCAGCTGCCCGGGACCGTGCCAGGTGAGTTTGCCGCCGCGGTCAACATTGACCACCTCGGTGCCGTCGAAGGGGCGCTCATGGGGCTCGGTTCGCCTTCCGGCCGTGTAGACCGGGGTGTGCTCCAGAAGGTAGACGGTGTTCTGCCGGGTTCCCTCGCTGACCTCCCGGTGGGCCCTGCGTTGAAGATCCCATCCCTCCTGGTAGTCCAGGTAGCCGGGAGCAAGGCCAACGCGGAGAAACTGCAGATCCATAGGGGCTACCCTAACCGGTGCAGTGACGGAAAGCAGATGTGTTTCGCGTCACGTTTGCCGCAGCCTGTGGATAAGTCCTGCACCAATCGCTTTGGCAGGCTAGAACTGTCGGCATGGAGACAGGGCCGGGAACTGACGCTGACGCATCTGAAGACGCCGGCACCGTCCGCCCTCCGCTGCTCCCTGAGGAGGCCTGGCGAACCGGTCCGTGTCTGGGCACGGGAAGCGGTGCGTCGGTTTGGCTGGTGGAACACATTGGTGAGGGGCAGAGCTATGCGCTCAAAATCCCGCACGCCGGCAGTACCCTCCGAGATGACTATGAACTGCGCCGGGAACTCACGATCCTCTCCCGCTACCACCATGAGAACCTGCTGGGTGTCCACGGAATCGTTGCTGCGGCCGACGGTCCGGGGCTGTTGCTTGAATATGCGCCCGGCGGCACCCTGGCCCGGGAGGTTGCTGCGCGGGGCGCTCTGACGCCGGGGCAGGCCGTAACAGTGCTGGTGGGTGTGGGCCGGGCGCTCCAGGCCCTGCATGACGAAGGGGCTGTCCACGGACGGCTCACGCCCGGGAACGTTCTCTTCACGGCCAACGGCAAGCCGCTGCTGGCGGATTTCGGGACGGGAATGATCCTGCCCCCGGCGCATGGCCTCAAAGCGGGGGATCCCGGGTCCTGCACGGCAGGGGTTTCTACGTCTGTGCCGGGTCACGGACCGTCGGAGGACGTGTACGCGCTGGGGGCCCTCGGCTGGTTCATGCTGACGGGCAGGCCGCTGGTGCCTGGTCTACGTCCTCCGCTGGGCGTCCTGGTGCCGGAGGCGCCCGCCGTGCTGCGGGACCTGCTGGATTCGGCGCTCCGGGAGGACCCTGCCCTGCGTCCGGGAGCCGGAGAATTCGCTGCGGAGGTACTGGGGGCCTGGGACCCGGAGCCTATGGACCTGCTCACCGCCGGCCTCCGCCGCCCCGGGGCGGGTGCTTCCGTATCCCTGCGTGCCGGGTCTGGAAGACGCCGGAGACAGAAGCAGGACAGGAAACCCCGTTCTGCGGGAACGGGCCCGGCACGGCGACGGGTAGCGGAAGGCGGCCACGGGAAAGCCAGGATGGTCATCGCCACGCTGCTGGTGTCCGCGACCGCCGGCCTCGGAGCTGTCGCCGTTCTGGCCCCGGAAGTCCTCTATCCCCGCCAGCATGCCTTCGTGCCCGCGTCAGGGGACACCGTGGAGGGCTCCGCGTTGCCGGGCCGGAGCGACGCGGCCGATGAACGGCCGGGAAGCGGTGAGGCAGCCGGGACGGGGGAGCCTTCAGCCGAGGAGCAGGCTGCGTTGGCAGCAGAGGATCCGCTCACCGCTGTCCGGGTTCTCTCGGCTCTTCGCGCACGTGCGTTCGAACAGGGCAGTACTGAGCTGCTGGCATGGGTCAATCAGGAAGGCTCAGCGGCGCAGGCGGCAGACCAAGCCCAGCTGGCACGTCTTGAGGAACGGGGGGAACGGCTGGCCGGTTTTGGCGTCGAAGTCCTACAGGCCTCAGCCGCTGAGCGGGACGGACCAGGTGGCCCGCCCGCAGGGGCAGCCCGGATCCATGTCTCGGCGCAGCTCTCAGGCTGGCAGCAGGTCCGTGCAGACGGCACAGAGGCTGCCCCCGCCGGGAGCCCGGTCCGGCAGGACGTGCTCCTGGAGATGGTTCGAGTGGAGGGACAGTGGCGGATCGCCGCAGTGCTGCCCGCTGCGGCAAGCCTGGACAGGAGGGGGGAAGCCGAAAGATAGGATCGGAAATATGAGTTCAACTGCGTACCTTCGCTATCCCGACCTGCACGGCGACCGCGTGACCTTCGTAGCCGAGGACGACGTGTGGGTGGTGCCGGTTTCAGGGGGACGGGCCTGGCGTGTGTCCTCCCTGCAGCTGCCTGCCCGCAATCCCAAGTTCTCGCCGGACGGATCGCGGATCGCCTGGACTGTCATCCAGGGTGCCGCACCGGAAGTCGTGACGGCCGATACCGAGGGCGGAGACTTCCGCCAGCTGACCTTCTGGGGCAACCAGAACACCCGGGTCCGCGGGTTCGCGCCCTCAGGGGCGGTCATCGCCACCAGCCCTTTTGAGTACGAGGACTTTCGCCTCCGCTGGGCCTACGAGGTTCCACTGGACGGCGCAGCGCCGTCGAGGCTTCCCTACGGGCCGCTGGACACGCTGGCACACGGGCCGGCACTGGGCGACGAGCGCCCGCTTGTTATCGGATCCGTGCTTAGCCGGGAGCCCGCACGCTGGAAGAGATACCGCGGCGGCACTGCCGGGAAACTCTGGATCGATGCCGACGGCAACGGCGAGTTTGTCCGCCTGGTTCCCGAACTTGACGGCAACCTCGCCTACCCGATGTGGGTAGACGGCCGGGTCGCCTTCTTCTCCGACCATGAGGGCTACGGCAACATCTACTCGGTGACGCCGGCAGGATCCGACCTGCGCAGGCACACTGACTTCCAGGACTTCTACGTCCGGCACCCGTCCTCGGACGGTACCCGGATCATCTTCGAATCTGCCGGCGCACTCTGGCTGCTTGCGAACCTGGACGCGGAACCTGAGCGGCTGGACATCAGCCTGGGTTCGGCGGGAACCGGACGCCGGCCCCGCCCGCTCAACGCCGCGCGCCACCTGGCCGCAGCAGTGCCCGACACCGCCGGCAAATCCAGTGTGGTTGAAAGCCACGGCACGCTGCACTGGCTCACGCACAAGGACGGACCCTCGCGGGTAATCGAGGCAACCCCGGGTGTCCGGGCCCGGCTGGGCCGGCCGCTGCCGGGAGGACGCGCCGTGTTTGTGGCCGATCCCGGCAACGAAGAGGCATTGTTCATCAAGGACGTTTTCGCCTCTTTGCCAGCCGTGGCAGAGAAGGCAAAGCAAGCCACCGAAACGCCGGCTGCACCGGCAGAAGACGGCCAGGATGAGCTTCCCAGGCCCGTATCGGCTCTGGGCCGTCCCCCGGCAGGCAGCACGGCAGTGCCTGCTGCCCCCGCAGCGGTGTCAGCTCCGGCCGCCGCCGTCCCGGCAGAGGGCGGCGAGCAGGGTGCCTCCGAGGCAGTCCTCGCATCCCAGGAAAGCGCAGCCGGCAATGCCGTAGTCCGGATCCAGTTCCCCGCCCCCACCCGGGTGTCCCAGCTGGTCCCCAGCCCCGACGGGAAGCTCGTGGCCGCTGCCACGGAGTTCGGCCAGGTCTACCTGCTCGACGTCGAATCCGGCCAGCTGTCCGAGATCGCCGACAGCGGCCACGGGGCCGTTGAGGAACTCGCATTCAGTCCTGACTCCCGCTGGCTGGCATGGGCCGAGCCCGTCGCCATCGAAGGGGCCCGCCGCAGGATCCGGCTCCGTCCCGCGAACGGTTCGGACGCGGCCGTCACTGACGTTACGGACGGCCGCTTCCACGACCACAGCCCTTCCTTCACACCGGATGGAGCGTTCCTGTCTTTCCTGTCAGAGCGCAGCTTTGACCCGGTCTATGACACACATGGTTTTGACCTGGGGTTCCCCACGTCCACGAAGCCTTTCCTGGTTGCCCTCGCAGCGTCCACCAACTCGCCGTTCGGTCCGTCCGCGCACACGGTGGAACAGCCCTCGGCAGGACCGGCCGTAGGGTCGGACGACCCCGGGGACGCTTCCGGGGACGCACTGGAAACGCTGGTGGACCTGGACCGGCTGGCAGAACGCATCATCCCCGTTCCGGTCCCGCAGGGGCGCTACTCCAAACTCCGGGCGGCTGACGGTGCGCTGCTGTGGCTCGCGGAGGACGTCTATGGCGTAACCGGCGACGGGAAGGCCAGCTCCTCCGACCGGCTGCCCGGCAAGCGTCTGGAGCGTTTCGACCTGGCCAAAAGGGAAGTCTCCGTGCTGGTTCCGGCGCTGGATGACTACGAACTCAGCGGCGACGCCGGAACGGTTGTGCTCCGGCAGGAAAACCGTGTCCGTGCCGTGCCCGCAGCAGCCAGGGTAGACGAGGATTCCCCGGAGAGCACGACCATTGACCTTTCCCGCATCCGCGTACTCCTGGAGCCTCTCCAGGTGTGGGGGCAGGCATTCGATGAGACCTGGCGCCTGCAGCGGGACTTCTTCTGGACCCCGGATATGGGCGGACTCGACTGGGATGCCGTCCACGCACGGTACCGGCCACTGGTACAGCAGCTTGGGTCCCATGATGATCTTGTGGACCTGCTCTGGGAGCTGCAGGGTGAACTGGGAACCTCCCACGCCTACGTCACTCCGGCCGGCATCGCCGAAGCCGGGGGAGGACCGCAGGGCTTCCTTGGCGCAGATCTCCGGCCCGGAAACGGCGGCTGGGAAGTGGCCAGGATCCTCGATCCGGAATCCTCTGACCCGCAGGCAATATCGCCGCTGAGCGCTCCGGGTGCCGATGTGCGTCCCGGAGACGTGATCGCCGCCGTGGACGGGCTCCCTGTCCCTGCCGACAAGGGTCCGGCAGCGCTGCTCGTCGGCGCCGGAGGGCGGGTGGTTGAGCTGACGGTTATCCGCAACGGGGACAGCCCGCAGCAGCGGCGGATCGCCGTCGTGCCCCTGCGCAGCGAAGAGCGGCTCCGTTACCAGAACTGGGTAAATGCCAACCGGCGTGCGGTGCGTGCCGCTTCAGACGGCTCCTTCGGCTACCTGCACATCCCGGACATGGTGGCCAGCGGGTGGGCACAGCTGCACAGGGACCTGGACAGCGAGGCTGCGAAGGACGGCCTGGTAATCGACGTCCGGCACAACCGGGGCGGACACACGTCCCAGCTGGTGGCGGAACTGATTGGCCGGAAGGTGACGGCCTGGAGCCTGCCCCGGGGAGACCAGGCCGGTACCTATCCGGCGCAGGCCCCGCGTGGCCCCGTGGTGATCCTGACTGACGAATTCGCGGGATCTGACGGCGACATCGTTACCCAGGTGGCCAAGCTGCGCGGGATCGGCCCTGTGGTCGGTACACGCACATGGGGCGGCGTAGTGGGCATCGACGGGCGTTTTGCCCTGGCTGACGGAACTTCGGTGACCCAGCCGCGGTACGCCTTCTGGTTCACCGGCGGCGTTGGTTTCGGGGTGGAGAACCGCGGGGTTGAACCGGACATTGAAGTTCCGTACCCGCCGCATTCCTACATGGCCGGAGCCGACCCGCAGCTGGAGCAGGGTGTCGCCATCCTCAAGGAGATGCTCGCAGAAATCCCCACGGACCAGCCGCCGGCCAGGGAGGGCTATCCCAGCCTTCGCCCGGCACCGCTGCCGCCGCGGCCGCAGGGCCGGTCCGGCAAGGACAGCTAGGCGGAACCGGAGGGAGGGACCTCTTCCTGGCGGGAGGGATTCCTCCGTCCGGGCGTTTCCGGCGGTCTGCTTGATTGAACCAGCCGGTACGCAGGCGTAGCGTTCAAGAATGGACTCTAATCACAGTTGGCTGCGGACCGTCACCGGCGGTCCCCGCGGGGCCGGTGCGGCCCGGGATCGGACGGCAAAATGAGCGGCACCCGCGCGCCGTACCTGCGCTGGGCAGCCATCGGGCTGGTCTTCGTTGGCGGCGGAGCCGGCGCAGCAAGCCGCGAGGGCCTGTCGCTCGTCATCCCGAACCTCGGCGAAGTCCCGATCGCGATCCCGATCATCAACGTGATCGGCGCCTTCCTGCTCGGCTACCTCTACGAAGCCGTTACGCGCCTGGACAAGGCGCGGCCCACCGGCGCGAACCTCAAGCTCCTGCTGGGCACCGGGTTCTGCGGCGGCTTCACCACCTACAGCTCGCTGGCCACCGACACCGCCGTGCTTTTCCGCGACGGGCTCCCGGGATCCGCGGTGATTTACGCGCTGGCCACGGTGATTGTGGGTGCCTGCGCCACCTGGGCGGGCATCGCGATTGCGACCGCCGTCAACAACCGTGCCCCTGGCCCGCGCAGGGATGAACAGGAGGATGCGACATGACCCCCGGAATCTTCCTGTTGCTGGCCCTGGCCGGCGGTGTGGGCGCCACTGTGCGGTTTATGCTGGACGGATTCATCCGTGCCCACTCCAAGACGCAGTTTGCCTGGGCGACGACGATCATCAACGTCTCCGGTTCCCTCGTGCTTGGTTTTCTCACCGGCCTCACCGTCGAGCATTTTGTACCCACCGACGTCAGCATCGTCATCGGTACCGGATTCCTTGGCGGTTATACGACCTTCAGCACGGCGAGCTACGAGACCGTACAGCTCATCAAGAAGGGCCGCTACGGGGCTTCGTTCATCAGCGGCGTCGTGATGCTGCTGCTCTCCGTTGCCGCTGCCGTGGCCGGCCTCTGGATAGGTACTTCGCTGTAGCCCAATTCCAGCCTGGATACATCCGGACGACCCACTGCTAGGGACGCTTCGCTGCGGGAATGTAGTGGGCGATTATCAGGAACACCCAGGTGGTGAGGATGTACGGCCATGTGTAGGTGGGTGCGGCGATCTCATGCATCAGCAGGGTCACCACCGCTGTCACGGCCGTTCCAATGGTTGCAAGCACCCATGAGATCGTGCTGCTGCGCAGGAACACGACGGCCAGTGCGATGGCGGTCAGCACGCCGGAGTAACCGGCCAGGCCGTTGGCCGTCTCGGTCAGTGCTTCACCGAGCGCCAGTGCGCACAGGCTGCCCACCACACTGCCGAGCAGGCCGGCCAGGCCAACCTTCCAGCTCGCCACGAACAGGCCCAGCAGAATCAGCGCGCCGGACCATTCGTTGTTGATGAGGACTACCTCGGACACATTCGTCAGCAGTGAGCGGACGAAGGCCAGCGGCGCCGAATCGATGGTGGCCGACGTCGGCGCGCTTACATGCAGCGCCTCGGTACTGAACAGGATGATCGTGGCCACGATGCAGAACGGCGCTGTGGTCGAGGGCAGTCCGTAGATCCTCAGCGGGGTCTTCGTGAAGAGCGCGTTCACCAGCCAGATCACGGGAGCGCAGAGAGCACCGCCGATCAGGGCGATCGGGTAGGCCGCCCACTGGCCTCCGATGGCCGCAAAGGTTGCCGCTCCGACCAGGGCCCCGCAGAAACCCTGCATGCCCGCCGTGACCGAGGAGGAGTCAGCTCCGATCAGCCGTCCGGTCACCGTGTTGCCTGCAGCGCCAATGAGGACCAGCAACGCCATGCGCCAGTCCGCGACGGCAAAGGCGGCCAGTATCAGCAGCGCTGTGAAGACGTTGCTCTGGAAGAAGATCTGTGAGAGCCCCTGGCACCAGCCTTTGAGCCAGCCTGCGGCTGGGATGGCAGGATGCGGGGGGGTTGCGCCTACGCTGCTCATATCCTGTCCTCTCCCGCGGGTGTGTTCGGCGGCCGGCCCTGCCCGGGTGTTTTTCCGGGTCTGGCTGCCGGTGATGCACCCTCACCGGGCACGGCGCCCCCGGGCCCGGGGCACGGCAGGGCCCACCGCTCCTCCACCCTCCCAAACTTCCAGTAGGCGGTGGAGATTAGCCAGACCAGGACCAGGGTGCCCACGATGATGTACCCCACGTTCTCCAGGTCGATGCCGGCCACCCACCCGGTGAGGGGATCCTGGAGGCCAAGCTTCTCGTTCAGCAGGCCTACGAGCTCGATGCCGCCGATGATGACCGCAATCATCACGGAGAGCCCGGTGATGGTCAGGTTGTAGTAAACCTTGCGGATCGCGTTGACGCTGGCCCAGCCGTAGGCACGGACCATCACGGCCGAGTCGAGTGTGTCGAACAGGCTCATGCCGGCCGCGAAGATGAGCGGCAGGCAGAGGATGGCGTACCAGGGCAGCCCGGTCGCGGCTCCGGTTCCGGCGAGCACCAGCAGTGCAATCTCACTGGCGGTGTCAAAACCCAGCCCGAATAGGAACCCGACCGCGTACATCTTGCCCGGCCGGTCGATCGTCTTCAGCAGCGGCCGCAGGATCCGGGTGATGAACCCGCGACCCTGAAGGTGGCGTTCCAGCTCCACCTGGTCCAGCTCTCCGTTGCGTGAAGCCCGCCAGACCTTCAGGATTCCGAGAAAGGCGACGGCGTTGATGAGCCCGATCAGCAGCAGGAAGACTCCGGACACGAGCGTGCCGAAAACGCCCAGGCCATTGCGGACCTCGTTGCCGTCATCGCTCAGGCCCACCGCCCAGCTCACTCCGAGTGCCAGCAGTGCCGCCATGAGAAAGACGATCGTGGAGTGCCCCAGTGAAAAGAACAGGCCGACGCCGGCGGCTGGCCGGCGCAGGTCAACGAGCTTGCGGGTCGTGTTGTCAATGGCGGCAATGTGGTCGGCGTCGAAGGCGTGCCTCACGCCAAGCACATAGGCCACCACGGCAATGCCGACACCAAAGACGGAGGATCCAAGCTGCAGGTGCAGCGGTTCCACCAGGAAGAAGAACAGTCCGAACCCCGCGACGTGCAGGAGCACGACGGGTATGAAGGCGAGAACTACCTGCGCCCGGTAGGAGTGCTGCGGCTTTGCCCCCGCCGTCTGCGTAACGCTTTGTCCACGCACGGTCAGACCCCTTCCTAGTTCTTCCGAATGAGGGGTGCCTGCTTCCCGGTCAGCAGCTCATGCATGGCGGATGCAGCTGCTGTGTTCGCGGCCGCCACGGCCACAGTGTCGTTGCCAAGCAGCCGCATCCACACGCCGGTATCGCCGGGCAGGGTGCTCACCCCGAAGATCAGGTCACCCCCGCTTTCGCGAACTGCCCGGGACAGCGAGTCTGCCAGTTGCGCCGGGGGAACGAGGGGAGTGAAGACGTAGAGCATAGCGAGCACATCGTGGCCCGCCAGCACACCCAATCCGTTTACGCCGCGGCCGTCTTCCCCGTCCCCGGGACAGAGCCGCACCCTGTCCAGGGCTACCAGCCGCCCGTCAGGACGACGTACCTCAAAATCTGAGGCATATACGTCATAGGCGTGCCGCTCACCCCGCGCCAGCCGGCCGGCGTAGACGGTCTCGCCCAGGAGCAGCGTCGCGGACTCGTCCAGCACCACCGACGTCTGCTGGTAGAAACGCGAATCCGCGAAGGGCACAACCGGGTCCGGCAGGTACTCCACATAGGCATCTTCTTCAGCCGCGATGTTGACGACGGCGGTCGCGTACCCATAGTCCATGCGGTAGATCCGGGTATGGGCCTGGGTGGTCACGTGCGCCGACGTTCCGGCACTGAACCGCAGGTCGGTGCGCTGCCGGTCTCCCTGCAGGATGCCTCCGCCGGACGACATCAGGTAGGTGTAGGGCATGTCGGGGCGCAGCAGATTGAAGTACAGCGGATGCATGATCTGCAGCGGGGACTTCTGGTAATGCTCCACCAGTTCGGTCCGGCCGCGGTTGCGGTCGAAGCCAAGCTGCAGCACGCCGACCTTGCCCGGGCTGCCGACGGGCAGGCTGCGCGGTGAGCCCGCGTGGCGCAGCACTTCCTCCGGCACCCGGACCGCTTCGTAGTAGGCCGGTTCGAGCCGGTAACCGCCCGTGCTCGGGGGCCGGCCTCCGGCCTGGGGAGCCGGCTTCTGAGGGGCCGGACTCAGCCGGGGGCCAGCGGTGCTTTCCGGTTCCGCGGCTTTGACCGTCATCCGATGAGCTCGGTTCTGGCACCGTTCCACTGCGTCATGATCTGCTGGTACAGCTCATCGACCCCCTGCCCGGTCAGTGAGTTGGTCAGCACCACCGGCCTGTCTTCGCGTACCCGGTGCGCATCGGCCTCCATGACGCCCAGGTCCGTGCGTACGTACTGCGCTATATCGATCTTGTTGATCACCAGGATGTCGCTGTCCGTAATGCCCGGTCCGCGTTTGCGGGGCATTTTCTCGCCCTCGGCAGTGTCCAGCACGAACACGAACACATCTGCCAGGGCCGGGGAAAAGGTCAGGGTCAGGTTGTCGCCGCCCGATTCGTAGATGAGGGTATCGATGTCCGGGAACCGTTCCAGCATCTCGGCGCCGACGGCCAGATTCATGGTCGGATCATCCCGCACGGCCGTATGCGGGCAGGAACCGGTCTCGACCCCCATGACACGCTCAGGGTCCAGGATGCCGTCCAGCTCCCGGCGGACATGGTGGGCGTCCTCCTGGGTGTAGATATCGTTAGTGATGACGCCCGGGGTTCGGCCGGCCGCGATGAGCCGGGGGACGAGGGCCTCCGTCAGCGCAGTCTTGCCGCTGCCTACCGGTCCGCCGATACCGATCCTCAACACGTTCTCGCTCATAACTTCCTCATTTCCGGTGTTCTGCATCTTTCGTGTCTGGCACCTTCCGGTGCCGTCCCGAACTTCCTTCGTGTGCCGGCGTCAGCTGGCGAAGAGCCGTGCCTCGGCTTTTTCGTGCTGGGCGGACATGACATCGGCCAGCGGCACGCAGCCGCCAAGGTCGGAGAGGCCGCGTTCAAGTGCGGCATCGGTGGCCTGTTCCATCACTCCAGCCGTTTCCAGCAGGACGGCCTGGGCATGCCGGTGGTCGGTAAGCCGCAGGCGGAGAGCGGCACCAACGAAGCTTGCCGAAAAGGCGAACAGGTCCGAGGCCACGGCCTGCCGGGTCTGCACGCCGTTGGCCGCATAAATCACTGCCGAGGCGACAGGCTGGCAGCCGGGGGTGGCCCGGCTGCGCACCCGGGCACCGTATTCAGCGAGCAGCGGCTGCTCAATCAACTCGGCACCGAGATCGATCAGCTGGTGTCCGCTGCGCACGGAGGCCGTGCGCATTTCCGCGTTCAGCTTGGAGGCGAAGAGAAGCTGGTCGATTTCCTGAACGAGTTCGATGTCGCCGTCGGACGCCGCGCGGTGTGCCGCGGCGAGTGCCGTTGCATCCCCGGGTCCAACGGAGTGCAGAAGCAGATCGGCCAGCAGGGGCTGCACATCGCCGCGAGAGACGAGCCTGGCCTGGCTGTAGCCCTCAAGCCCGTGCGACATCGTGTAGAACCCGCTGGGAAAGGCCGAGTCCGCGAACTGCAGGCTGGTGAGCAGCTGCCTTATGTCCGACATACAGTGTTCCTACGCCAGGAAGAACAGCTGGGTCAGCGGCAGGGACTGCGCCGGGGGTATCTTCGCCAGCGTGCCGTTATAGGTCACGTCATAGGTCTCCGGATCCACCGTGATATCCGGCGTGGCATTGTTGCGGACCATATGTTCCTTCCCGATGCCGCGGCAGCGGTGCACCGGCAGGACCTGGCTCTCCAGGCCAAGCGTTTCCGGCACGCCCTTGTCAATGGCTGCCTTGGACATAAAGGTCGCCCTGGTGCTCTGCAGCGCCTTGCCCTGGGCGCCGAACATAGGCCGGTAGAACACCGGCTGCGGGGTGGGCAGCGAAGCGTTCGGGTCTCCCATCAGCGCCCAGTTGATCAGGCCGCCCTTAACGATCAGCCTCGGCTTGGCGGCGAAGGACTGAATCGGCCAGAGCACGATGTCCGCCATTTTGCCCTCTTCCAGGGACCCGATGTAATCGGAGACACCCTGGGTGATGGCCGGGTTGATGGTGATCTTGGCAAGGAACCGCAGCACGCGGAAGTTGTCATTGTCCGCGCTGTCTTCCGGCAGCTTGCCGCGCTGGTCCTTGCAGTGGTGCGCAATTTGGAAGGTGCGCATAAAGGATTCACCGATGCGCCCCATGGCCTGGGAATCGGAGGACACCATCGAGATGATGCCCTCGTCGTGGAAAACCGTCTCAGCGGAGATGGTCTCGGCACGAACGCGCGAGTCCGCAAAGGCGACGTCCTCGGGGATGTCGTGGGAGAGGTGGTGGCAGACCATCACCATGTCCAGCAGCTCATCCACGGAGTTGGCCGTATAAGGCAATGTGGGGTTCGTTGACGACGGAAGCACGTTGGGGTAGCCGGCCACCCTGATGATGTCCGGGGCGTGCCCGCCGCCGGCGCCCTCGGTGTGGAAGGTGTGGATGGTGCGGCCATCGATGGCGTCCAGCGTGTTCTCTACATATCCGGCCTCGTTGAGGCTGTCGGTGTGCACCGAGATCTGGACGTCGTAATCGTCCGCAACGGAGAGCGCCCTGCTTAGTGCCGCCGGGGTGGCACCGTAGTCTTCATGGACCTTGAGTCCCGCCGCTCCGCCCTCGATCTGCTCGATCAATGCATCCGGCAGTGATCCGTTGCCCTTTCCAAGAATGCCCATGTTGACCGGCATCGCCTCGATGGACCTAAGCATCGTGGCTATATTCCAGACGCCTGGGGTGGTTGTAACGCCGTTAGTACCGTCCGTCGGCCCCGTGCCGCCCCCAAAAAGCGTGGTGATGCCGTTTGAAAGCGCTGCCAGGGCCTGCTCGGGGGAGATGTAGTGCACGTGGGAGTCGATGCCTCCGGCTGTGGCGATGAAGTGTTCACCGGCGAGGAGTTCGGTGCCTGGGCCAACGATCAGGCGCGGGTCGACTCCGCTCTGGGTGTGCGGGTTCCCGGATTTGCCGACCCCGGCTATCTTTCCGTCGCGAATGCCGATGTCGCCTTTAACGACTCCGAGAATCGGGTCCAGGATGATGGCGTTCGTTATGACCAGGTCCAGGACTCCCTCAGCGGAAGTCGCCTGGGGATCTGCGGCCATGCCGTCGCGGGCTGTCTTGCCGCCGCCGTAGACAACTTCATCGCCGTAATGGCCTTCGTTGAAGTCCTTCTCGATCTCGATTACCAGATTGGTGTCCGCCAGGCGCACCCGGTCGCCGGTAGTCGGGCCAAAGAGGTCGGTGTACTGTTTGCGCGGGATCCTTGCCATCACTTCTTCTCCTCTTTTGCGGCGCCGGTTTTGCCTGCGCCGCCCTTATTACCGGCAGTTGGTTTGGTGGTGGGCTTCCCGTCCTGGAACCCGAGTTCCCTCATCCGTTCCATGGCGCGGATTTTGGTGTCCGCTGCGTCGAGCCCGCCGTCAACGAGATTGTTGAAGCCGATCACGCGCCGGTTTCCGGCGTAGGCGGTGAGGGTTACCTCCCTGGTATCACCCGCCTCGATCCGGACGCCGGTGCCTGCGGGAAGATCCAGATGCATTCCGTAGGCGCGTTCACGTTCGAACAGCAGGGCCTTGTTGGTTTCGAAGAAGTGGAAGTGCGAGCCTATTTGCACCGCGCGGTCTCCGGTGTTGCTTACCAGCAGGGTGACACTTGGCCGGCCGGCGTTTATCTCAATGTCCTCTTGCTTATGGTCATAACTTGGGGTGCCCAGCATGATCTGTCCTTCCCTAGCGGTGCAGGGTCGCTGCATGTGGTGTTTGGTGGGGGACCCGGTCAATTCCTGCCGATCGGGGCGGGGTGGCTGTGCGGATGGCTTGCGCCCGTTCCGTGACTGTGCGGATGGGAGTGGCCGACGGACTCCTCAAATGCGTGGGAATGGGCGTAGCCGTGGCCGTGGTCAGCCTGCAGCCCTGCTTCTACGCCGGTCCGGCCGTGGCTGAGGGCGTGAAGGGCGTCGCGGACACGCTCGCCGATGACCCGCAGCACAGCCCTCTCACTGAGCAGTCCGCCGTAGAACTCAGTGTCGGAGAAATCGCCTGAGCCGTACGGCACCAGTTCTGAGGAAACGACCGGAGTACGGCGAAAGCCCGCCGGAACGACGATTGTGTGTTTGCTTCCAAGCAGACGGAGCCGCCGGACCGCTTCCAGGAGCCCGGCCGCGCTGCCCGCAGCTGCCGTCTCGACGGGGACGCCTGCTCCGTGCGTCCGCACCAGGTGGGTGATGCGGTAGAGTTCGGCGTCGTCGAACGGGTTCGCGGCGTCGGCAGTAATCAGCATTGCCGCTTCCGCTGACCGCCTGCGCACTTCGACGGCTGCTGTCCTTAGCCAGGCTGTGAGGTGGTCGCCCGTTCCAAAGGCATCGGCCAGCGCCAGCGGTGCTGCCGCATCTCCGTTGCTGTCCCCGGTGCCGAGCCATCGAAGCGTCTTGGCTGTGTCGGCAACAAGAGTGGGATTGCGCCCGAAAGTCATCGGAAGCACTACTACCGGCTGTGGAACTGAGCCGTCGGCATCCCTGCTGCGGCCAAGCAGCCGCGTGAGCAGATTGTGAAGGGGGCGACCGGCGGGGGTGACGAGGGACCCGGGCAGGAAATCCGGCACGAAACACAGATCCGCGCCGTTTCCGCTCTCGTGTCCTCCGACCAGCACTACCGTCGCATCCGGCTCCGTGGGCCGGGTCAAGTCACACCCCGATCGGATCGTGGCAGGAGACCAGCTTGCTGCCGTCGACGAACGTTGCTTCGACCTGCAGCAGGGGCAGCCGCTCGCGGACGCCGTCCATGCACTGGCTCTCGGAAACGATTTGCTTTCCAAGCTCCATCACTTCAGCGACCGTTTTGCCGTCCCTAGCGCCTTCCAGGATTGCCTCGCAGATCAGGGCGATGGCTTCGCTGACGTTGAGTTTGGTTCCCCGGTCCCGCCGCCTGCGGGCCAGCTCGGCCACTTGGTAGACATAGAGTTTGTCGATTTCTTTTGGCGTGAGGTTCATATCTTCACCTTCAGACGCAGTTGCGGTCGTTTCGAAATCGCTCCCTTGGCCCCCGGGCCAAGCTCGCTTGTAAAGGAGAGTACGCGCCCGCATTGGCGGGCAATACCCCAAAGGACCTCTCCCGGCGGGGGAGAGGTCCTTTTTGTCCTGGCGGCGTGGGGAACCTAGGTTTCCAGCGTCGCATCCATGGTGATGGTGATACCGGATAGTGCCTGGGATACCGGACAGTCGGTCTTCGCGGACTCGGCAATATCGGTAAATTCCTCGGCGGTCAGATCCGGCACCACGGCGTTGACCCGCAAATGGCTGCCGGTGATTCCGGTGCCGGGAACGAAGGAGACCTCGGCGGCAGTTTCGATGCGTTCTGCCGTCTTTCCTGCCTCCGCGAGGGCATTGCTGAAGGCCATGGAGAAGCAGGCCGAGTGTGCTGCAGCGATCAGTTCCTCCGGGCTGGTCCGCCCTTCGGCTTCTTCCGCGCGTGCCTTCCATGTGACATCGAATGTGCCGAGGTCGGAGGAGTCCAGGGTGACTTCACCCTTGCCGTGGAACAGGTCCCCGTTCCAGACGGTGTGTGCTGAACGGACAGTAGCCATGGAAGCTCTCCTTATTCGCAGGTGGCGCCGGGGCGGCTGCCCGGGCTGCTGACGCAATCCTTGCAGGCCCGGAGCCCTGCTGCCAGACCTGCTGTGTTCCGGCGACTCCCTGGGCAGAGGCAAAAAAAAGTTCCTCCCCTCCGAAACGAAGGGGAGGAACCGGGCGGCTGAACCGCTTGCCGCTCTTAGGGGTTGGTTACCACATGGTGGCCAGGGCCACGTTCACCACGGTAAGGATGCCCACGCCGTTTGCCAGGACACCGGAAACAGGCTGGTCCTTCTTGTACTTGCGCTGGCCGATGAAGGCCATGACGGCGATGACCAGTGCGATGGCGAGCTTGACCGCAATCTTGATGTGGTTGACATCGCCGTCGCCCATCTCGTTGACGCCCACCAGCAGGATGCCGGTCACCAGCTGCAGCAGTGCGGCGTGGAACTGGCCGGGCATCACGGTGGGGTTCTTGATCTTGGCAACCCAGATGCCGACGATGATGCCGGCTCCGAGGATGTGGAGGAAGACAAGGAAGCTGTGAAGGAAGTCCATGCTTTCGATCTTACCGACACTATGTCAGGGTGCGTAATTATTCCGGTAACTATTCTACAACGGGTAGAAATTCCCATGCCGGGGGCCACATAATGCGAAGGCGGACGTCCCCTGAGGGGACGCCCGCCTGTCCGCGTGCTTTAGCGCTTAGAGGCCCAGATCGGCTTCGAAGCTGCCTTCTTCCAGTCGTGCCTTCAGGGTCTGAAGGAAACGGCCGGCATCGGCGCCGTCCACCAGGCGGTGGTCGTACGTCAGCGAGAGGTACATCATGGACCGGATGGCAATGGTGTCATTGCCGTCCTCATCCGTACGGACCACGGGGCGCTTCACGATCGCACCGGTGCCCAGGATTCCAACCTGGGGCTGGTTGATGATCGGGGTGTCGAAGAGTGCTCCGACGCTGCCGATGTTCGTGATCGTGAAGGTGCCGCCGGAGAGCTCATCCGGACCGATCTTGCCGCTGCGGGTACGTGCTCCGACATCGGCAATGCGCTTGGCCAGACCGGCGAGGTTGAGGTCGCCGGCGTCGTTGATGACCGGAACGAGCAGGCCCTTTTCAGTATCAACGGCGATCGCCAGGTGCTCGGCGTCGTGGTAAGTGATCTCCTGCGATTCGCTGTCGTAGGAGGCGTTCAGCTTCGGGTGCGCCTTGAGTGCCTCAACCACTGCCTTGGCGATGAAGGGCAGGAACGTCAGGTTTGCACCGTTCTGCTCCTTGAAGCCTGCCTTGGCCTTCTGCCGCATCGTGGCGATGCGGGTCATGTCCACTTCCTGGACCTGCGTCAGCTGTGCCGAGGTGTCCAGGGACTCCTTCATGCGGCGGGCAATGGTCTGGCGGATCCGCGGTGCCTTGACCGTGGTGCCGCGCAGCTTGGCGCTTTCCTCGCTGATCTTGGCCGGAGCAGCCTTGTCAGACGACGACGGCGCTGCTGCTGCCGGTTCCTCTGCCTTGGCCGATTCGGCTGCTGCCAGGACGTCCTGCTTGCGGATGCGTCCGGCAACTCCGGTGCCCTTGACCGTGGAGAGGTCCACGCCGTGCTCGTTGGCCAGCTTGCGGACCAGCGGAGTGACGTAAGTGCCGGAGCCGGACTCTTCCTTGTCGGCTTCCTGCTTCGGAGCCTCTTCCTTCGGAGCCTCTTCCTTCGGGGCCTCTTCCTTCGGAGCCTCTTCCTTCGGGGCCTCCTGCTTGGGCTCGGCTACGGGCTCTTCACGCTCGGTCGACGGCGCGGCAGCGACAGGCTCGGCTTCCTTCGGTTCTGCCTTTGCGGGGGCAGCGGAGCCGGAACCGATGACGGCCAGGACGGATCCGACCTCTGCGGTCTCGTCTTCGTTGACCTTGATCTCCAGGAGCTTGCCGGCCACGGGGGACGGGATCTCAGTGTCTACCTTGTCAGTGGAGACCTCAAGCAGGGGCTCGTCAACGGCTACGTCGTCGCCCACGGACTTCAGCCAGCGGGTGACGGTGCCTTCGGTGACGCTTTCGCCCAGTGCCGGAAGTGTGACCTCGGTGCTGTCACCGGAATCGCCGGAGCCGGAGTCCTCAGCGGGGGCTTCCTCGGCAGCGGGTGCTTCCTCCTTGGCTTCGGGTTCCGGAGCTTCTTCGGCGGCTGCTTCTTCCTGCGCCGGTTCCGGGGAATCGGAATCGGAGGAGGAACCGGAGCCGTCGCCGATGCGCACCAGCGCTTCGCCAACTTCAGCGGTCTCATCTTCAGCTACGAGGATTTCCTCGATGACGCCGGCTACCGGCGAAGGAATTTCAGTGTCGACCTTGTCGGTGGACACTTCGAGCAGGGGCTCGTCAACGGCGACGGTATCGCCTACCTGCTTCAGCCAGCGGGTAACGGTGCCTTCGGTGACGCTCTCACCAAGGGCGGGTAAGTTCACGGTTTCAGACATATTGTCCCCGTTTCTCCTTGTTAGTTCTCTGACCAGCCGTACCGCTGGTGCTGGTTGGTTTGAAGCCTAGTGCACCCGGCAGCTATGGCGCCGGGTGCACCAGGGAAAAACTGTTGCTGCGGGCCTCTTAGCCGTGCAGCGGCTTGCCGGCCAGGGCCATGGCAGCCTCGCCGAGGGCTTCGTTCTGCGTGGGGTGCGCGTGCAGCAGGCCGGCCAGGTCTTCGGGGTAGGCCTCCCAGTTGACGATCAGCTGTGCTTCACCGATCTGCTCGCCGATGCGGCCGCCGATCATGTGGACGCCAATGATGGGGCCGTCCTTCTCACGCACCATCTTGATCAGGCCGGAGCTGCCCAGGATGGAGGTCTTGCCGTTGCCGGCAAGGTTGTATTCCTGGACCTGGACGTTCTCTGCGCCGAGCTTTTCCTTGGCCTTGGCCTCGGTCAGGCCAACGGAGGCGATCTCAGGTTCGCAGTAGGTGACCTTCGGGATGTTGACGTCCTCGACGATAACGGGCTTCAGGCCGGCGATTTCCTCGGCGACGAAGATGCCCTGCTGGAAGCCGCGGTGGGCCAGCTGCAGGCCGGGAACAATGTCGCCGACGGCGTATACGTTGCCGACGCCGGTGTGCAGGCGCTCATTGGTGATGACGAAGCCGCGGTCCATGGTCAGGCCCGCTTCCTCGTAGCCGAGGCTCGCCGTGACCGGTCCGCGGCCGACTGCTACGAGCAGCAGTTCAGCTTCGAAGGTCTTGCCGTCAGCGAGGGTGACAACAACGCCGTCGTCATTCTGTTC
Source organism: Arthrobacter sp. BL-252-APC-1A (assembly GCF_009696625.1). NCBI lineage: Bacteria > Bacillati > Actinomycetota > Actinomycetes > Micrococcales > Micrococcaceae > Arthrobacter > Arthrobacter sp. BL-252-APC-1A. The sequence goes on from NZ_VULS01000001.1 coordinate 99,551, forward strand.
CACCTTCTCGAAGAAGATGCCGGTGCTGAACTTGATGCCGCGCTTCTTGTAGGCGCGTTCCAGGTTCTTGATGATGGAAGCGTCTTCGTTGGGAACCAGCGAGGGCAGGCCCTCCACGATCGTGACGTCCACGCCAAAGGAGTTCCACACGGATGCGAACTCGACGCCGATCACGCCGCCGCCGAGGATCACGGCGCTCTTGGGAACGTAGTCCAGGGTCAGCGCCTGGTCGGAGGTGATGACGCGTCCGCCGATTTCCAGGCCCGGGAGTGACCGGGAGTAGGAGCCGGTGGCCAGGATGATATTGGATCCGGTGTACGTGCGGCCGTTGACCTCAATGGTCTTCTCGCTGGTCAGCCGGCCTTCGCCCTCGATCACGGTGATGCCCTTGGACTTGATCAGGCCCTGCAGGCCGCGGAACTTGCCCGCAATGATGTTGTCCTTGTAGGAGTTGACCGCGTTCATGTCCACGGAGTCGAAGGTGGCCTTGATGCCGTACTTCTCCGCCGTCTTGGCGTTTTCGGCGATTTCAGCCGAGTGCAGCAGTGCCTTGGTGGGGATGCAGCCGTTGTGCAGGCAGGTGCCGCCCAGCTTCCCCTTTTCGATCAGCCCAACGGAAAAGCCCAGTTCCACGGAGCGGAGTGCTGCGGCGTAGCCGCCGCTTCCTCCACCGAGGATCAGGATGTCGAACTCTTGCGCAGTTGCCTCTTCGGCCACGTGGACGCTCCCTCGCGTAATCTGTTGACGCACTGATGGCGCGTCGGTTAGTGATTCGGGCGGTTGTGAATAGGTTTCACACTATCGCCCAGTTTCCCCGGCATCCACTCGGTGAAGTGGGCCGGAAGGCGAATGTAACCAGAAACACGCGCAACAATTGCCCTTCTAAGTTGCACGCGAAACATGAGGCGGTGCTATACCGCCCGGGCGAGGACGTCCTCGGCGTAGGAGACCAGGGTCCGCACTGCGACGCCCGTTCCTTCCTTGGGCGTGTAGCCGTACGGGGCGCCTTCGTTGAATGCGGGCCCGGCGATGTCCAGGTGGGCCCACGGGATCTTCACGCCGTCGACCTCTCCAACGAACTCGCGCAGGAACACCGCTGCGGTCATCATGCCGCCGAAGCGCTCACCGATGTTGGCAAGGTCCGCGGTGGGCGAATCCAGGCTGCCACGCAGTTCTTCGGGCAGCGGCATGGGCCAGAACAGTTCTCCGGCGCGGTCTGCGGCTGCCTTAACGGCGTCGCGGACCCCGTCTTCGCCCATGACGGCGGAAACACGGTTGCCCAGTGCGACCATCTGGGCGCCGGTGAGGGTGGCGACGTCGATGATCACGTCTGGTTCCTCTTCGCTGGCGATCGCCAGGCCGTCAGCCATCACCAGGCGGCCTTCGGCGTCGGTGTTCAGCACCTCCACCGTGCGGCCGCCGTAGGTGGTCAGCACGTCTGAAGGCCGCTGGGCGGATCCCGAGGGCATGTTTTCCGCCAGGCACAGCCACGCGGTCACCTTTACGGGCAGGCCCAGCTCGGCGATGGCCAGGAGGGCATTGAGAACGACGGCGGCGCCGCCCATGTCAGACTTCATGGCCTGCATGCCGGCAGCGGGCTTCAGGGAGATTCCGCCGGAATCGAAGGTGATTCCCTTGCCCACCAGGGCCAGTTTGGCCTTGGCGCGGGCGGGGGAGTACTCCACCTTCACCAGGCGGGGCGGGCGGGCTGAGCCCTTGCCGACGCCTAGGATGCCGCCAAACCCTTCACGCTCAAGCTTCTTTTCGTCCCAGACCGTGACTTTGACCGGCAGCGGCCGTGCGGCCTCCCGGGCTGCGGCAGCGAAGGTTTCCGGGTACAGGTGGCTGGGGGGCTGGTTGACCAGGGTCCGGGTGGCGTTCACGGCCCGGGCAACTATCTGCGCCCGTTCCATGGCGGACTTCAGTTCCGCTTCACCGGCGGTGCTGGTGATTACCGTGATCCTGGAAACCGCAGCCGGTGCCTTCGCTGAATGGGCGCTGCGGAATTCGGTAAAGCTGTAGGCACCAAGCAGGGCGCCTTCGGCGACGGCAGCGGCGTCCTCCACTGTGGCAGCGGGCAGGGCCAGGGCCACGGTTTCTGTCCCGGCCAGCTGGCGGACAGCGGATCCCGCGGCACGGCGCAGGGCTTCAGTGCTCAGCGGTTCACCCGCAGCAACCGGTCCCAGTCCTGCCAGAACCAGCATTTCGGCGTCCAGTTCCGGGAGGCCGGGAAGGCGGACAACCTGGTCCGCGGCACCCGTGACACCCAGCAGGGCAAAGGATCCGGCAACAGCCGAGGAAGACTTCTGAGAGAGCGGGCTGTCCACCAGTACCGGTCCGTCCGGGCTCTGCCCGACGCCGACCACGAGGGCCTGCGCCTGGACCTTGCGTACGTCCCGGGAGATTACCTGCAGGTCTGGCTCACTGGCTTTACTCACGAAGCTTCATCCTCACGTTTGTGTGTTCTTGGTGCTTTGCTCTATCGATCGTAGTCTCTTCCGCCGTCCGGGGTGCCGACGTCATGCGCGCTGCACGGAATGAATCGGCCCCGTCCCGGCGTTTACCCTTGAGTAAGGGATTGACAACTTCGCGCTTTGTTTTCCAGGCGCACCCGCAAACCAACGGGACGAGTGGCAGGAAGGTACAACATGCTTGATCCGCTGACCCTGTTTAACCTGGATCCGGAATTGGCCGCCTCCTCCGAACTTCACGGGCTGCGGCTGCTTGCCGGCTTCACGGGTTTCGGCGAGGCAGGCCATGTGGTGTCCCAGGTCCGCGACGAACTTTTTGAGAACCTTGAACATGATCTGGTAGCCACATTCGATGCCGACCAGCTCATCGACTACCGTGCCCGCCGTCCGCAGCTGACGTTCGTTGAAGACCACTTCACCGGATACGAGCCGCCCCGGATCGAGCTGCACCGCTTCTATGACGGGCTGGGGGAGCCGTTCCTGTTCCTGACGGGCTTCGAACCTGATTTCCAGTGGGAACGGTTCAGCGCCGCCGTGCTGCGGCTTGTCCAGGCGCTGGATGTTTCGCTGGTTGCCTGGGTGCATTCGGTACCGATGCCGGTTCCGCATACGCGGCCAATTGGCGTCACGGCCCACGGCAACCGCCCCGACCTCATTGAGGGCATCAGCTCCTGGAAGCCGACTGCCCAGATCCAGGCGGCCGTGGGGCATCTGCTTGAACTGCGGATCTCCGAGGCGGGAGTCGACGTCGTAGGCCATGTGGTCCACGTGCCGCATTACCTTTCCGATGCTGAATTCCCTCCGGCTGCCGTGGCGGCACTTGAATACCTTGGTGCTGCGGCTAATCTGGTCCTGCCGACCGACCGTCTGCGGGAAGCAGGACGGGAAGTCGAGAAGCAGATTGCCGAACAGGTTGAAGCTTCCGCGGAAGTCCGCGGCGTGGTTGCGACGCTGGAAACCCGGTACGACGAATTCACCGGCAGCACGGCCCGCCGATCGCTGCTGGTCAAGGACAATGACGAGCTGCCCGACGCCGAGGAGCTCGGTGCCGCCGTCGAGGCGTACCTGGCCAGCCCGCAGGCTGAAGAAGAGACCGAGGCACTGCTTGCTGGAAACAGCGGCCGGGAACCGGAAGGTGAAACCCCGGACGCAGACGAGGATGAGGACAGCGTTGAACCGAATGGCCCCGACAGCCTTCCCGGCACGGACGACCGTCCGGGAACCCAAGGGGGCAGCGGCACTTCGTAAACCTGCCGCCGCTTCTCCCGACGGAGGTTGCCGGTGAAGCACAGGGGAGCATGGCTTGTCTGGGGCGCAGGAGTCTTCGCCTACATGGTGGCTGTTACCCAGCGGACGGCCTTCGGCGTCGCCGGCGTCGAAGCCACTGAACGGTTCGACGCAACTGCATCGGTTCTTTCCGTCTTCACGGTTGTGCAGCTGCTGGTCTACGCCGGCCTCCAGATTCCGGTAGGCATGCTGGTGGACCGTTTCGGTCCGAGGCTGCTCATTGCTGCCGGGGCTGCGCTGATGTGTGCCGGGCAGTTCCAGCTGGCCATGGCGGACAGCGTTGCTGCCGGTATCGCCGGGCGTTCGCTGGTTGGTGCCGGAGATGCCCTGACCTTCATTTCCGTACTTCGCCTGCTTCCTGCGTGGTTCCCGCCGCACCGGGTTCCGGTACTGACCCAGTGGACGGGCATCATTGGCCAGCTGGGCCAGATCGCCAGTGCCATCCCCTTCGCGCTGGCTCTGCACGCCCTGGGCTGGAACACCGCCTTCCTCAGTGCTGCCGCGCTGTCCGTGGTGGCCTTTGTCCTGTCGCTGGCCCTGATCCGCAACCAGCCCGGAGGGGTGGTCCGCGCCCCGAAGGCCGGAATGCAGGGCGGCTCCCTGGCTGCTGCATGGCGGCATCCCGGCACGCGGCTGGGTATGTGGACCCACTTCACTATCCAGTTCCCCGGAACCGTGTTCGTGCTGATGTGGGGCTACCCATACCTGGTCAGCGGGGAACAGGTTTCCCCGGGCACTGCCTCTTTCCTGATGACCTTCTTCGTGGCCGTTGCCATCCTCTGCGGTCCGTGGCTGGGTTCCTGGGTTGGCCGGCATCCGCTGAGACGGTCAACCATGGTCCTGCTCATCGCTGCCGCAATGGCCGGCGCCTGGCTGACCGTGATGCTTTGGCCGGGCCAGGCTCCTGTCTGGGTGCTGGCCGGCCTTGTGGCCGTGCTTGCCATCGGCGGACCGGGATCCATGATCGGCTTTGATTTCGCCAGGACGTACAACCCCAGCAGCCGGCTGGGCACCGCAACCGGAATCGTGAACATAGGCGGGTTCGTTGCCTCGCTGGTCTCGATGTACCTGGTTGGCCTGGTGCTCGATGTGCTCTTCAATACCGGGTTCTCTGACGGCAACCTGTACAGCCTCATGTCCTTCCGCATTGCCCTCGCGGTGCAGTTCCTGGTCATGGCGCTGGGCGTGGCCGGCATCCTGCGGAACCGGCGGAAGGTCCGCGCAGCGATGGCGACCGAAGGCCTTCACCTGCCTCCTCTCCGCGAAGCCCTCGCGCGCGACCGCCGCCGCCGCAGGGAAGAGCGTCAGGGTGCGGAGCCTAACCGCAGCAATGCGGATGAAACCGGAACCGAACCCGCGGCTGATTCAGAAACCGCTCCCGACACCGGATCCGAACCGGACCGGGCCTCCGACAGCGGTTCAGGCCCAGGCGCGAAGTAGCAACAGCTTCCTGCCGGTTCCCTGCACCCTTTCTGCACCTCCGCTGGCAGCACCGTCCTGTCCTCTCCTCCACATGAGCCCACGCCAGGGTAGTTGTCCGGATCCGGAGCCGCAGCCGCTTCACCGCCGAAGCAGCAGGGGCAGTCTTGCCCCATGAACGATTCCCAAGGAACCGGACCTGACGCCAGCGGCCCGCGATCAGTAGCCGGCAAGATCCCGACCCACGGCCCGGAAGGTCCACCAGACCCTGAGCCGTCAGCGGCGGGCCGCGGGGCGCCGGAAACCCTGCGGGTGGGTTCGCCGCAGGACATTCTTGCCTTCGTACCGCACTGCCTGGGCTTCGGGCCGCAGGAATCGCTGGTGCTGCTGGGACTGCGCGGCTCCCGGCTCGGAGCCACCCTCAGGCTGGACCTTCCGGATGCCTCATATGCGGCGGAGGATGGCGGGAGCGGGGATTTCGGCCTGGTCTGCGCCTACACGGCCCGGATCAGCTCCCTCCTTGCCGGGGATGACGAGACAGACGGGGTGCTGATGGTGATGTACACGGACCTGCCCTGGCAAGAGGGGACACCGCCGCCCTACAGCGGCGTGGTGGAACTCCTGACGGAAGACCTCGCGGAGAACGGCATCCGGCTGCGAGACGGGTGGCTGGTGGGACAGGGGATCTGGCGTGACTATTTCTGCGGTGACAGCGGATACTGCCCCTGGCCCGGGAATCCGCTGGGCGACGTCATGGAAAGCCGACTCAACGCCGAGCTCGTGTACCGCGGCAGTGCCTACGCGTCCTCGCTCCAGGACACGGTGGGCGGTGCCGGCCGTTTTCGGAATGATGACCTGGACGCCGCCGTTGACTCTGTTTCACAGCGGATGCTGGGGTTGTGGACCAGGCCAGGGAAGTTCGGCCCGGTTTTGGAAGCCTGGGATAGGCGGATCAGGTCCATGCCACAGCCCAATTCACCGGGTTCGCCGGTGCGCGGCAGCTCCGGAACCCTCCGGGCTGACCGGCAGGCTGAAGACGACGCACTGCTGCTCGCCAGCCTGGCAGTGAAGCCGGTTCGGGACACAGTCCTGGTCCTGGCCGCCCTGGGCATGGAAACGGCGTTGGAGGGTTCAGGCCTTTGGCTGGGGGGTGAGGCCGGCCCCGTATCGGGGCGTTCTGCCCAGGCAGGTGTCCTGTTCCGCGCCGTGCTGATAGGAAACAGCCGGCTGTCTCCGGACTGGGACCGGCTGGACCGCGCGTACGGGGCGTTCAGCGAGCTGGCGCTGATGGCGGGCGGTGAACAGGCCGCGGCGCTGCTGACTCTGCTGGGCTGGATCGAGTGGGCGCGGGGGCGCAGTTCACGTGCCGAGCTTTACCTCTCCGGCGCCCTGGGGGAAGAACCCGGCTACCGTTTGGCAGTGCTGCTGCGGGAGCTGCTCCGCCGCGGGGAGCTGCCGAAGTGGTCGCAGTCGCCGGAGACTGCCTGGCGGGGTGCGCCCGTGTTGTAAGGATGTGCGCATGCCGAGGCCGGTTTGAGCCGGGCTCCGGTTCCCGAACCGCCGCCTCCGGTGGTGACGTTGCCCTAAAGCATGCGACAATGGGAACCGAGACCCGGTTGGGTTCGTGTACCAAGTGTCGTTCCGCGCTTCCGTCTTAGGCGGGAATAGGAACAGTGCGTGGTGTGTTTTCTGATGAAGAGCACCGCGTATGGACCACTTGGGTTAGAGCACGGACTTGACAGGGTCATAGTGGTGTTGCCCCCATGGTGATATCGCAGCCCGCCGTATTGAAAGGTTTTCTGTGTCCGCGAGAAAGACAACTGCTGTCAAAGAGACTGACACTGTGACTGCCGCAGCCGAGGTTGCCGAGGCGGCTCCTGCCGCAGGCACCAAAACGGCGGCCAAGCCCGCCCGCAAGCCTGCCACTCGGAAGACCCCGGCCAAGACCGCCGCAGCAAAGGCCAAGAAGGCTGCGGAGCCGGCTGAGGACACCGACGTCCACACCGATGACGCCGATGCCGAGCCCGCTGACGTTGAAGTAGCCGAAGCAGACGCTCCGGAAGCAGCACCCACCGGCTCCGGCTTCGTCTACTCCGATGCTGACGACGACGACGCACCTGCCCAGCAGGTTGTTTCCGCCGGCGCTACCGCCGATCCGGTCAAGGACTACCTGAAGCAGATCGGCAAGGTAGCCCTGCTGAATGCCGAGCAGGAAGTGGACCTGGCGCTGCGTATCGAGGCGGGTCTCTACGCCGAAGAGAAGATCGCCGCTGACCCGGACATGGATCCCAAGCTGAAGCGCGACCTGCAGCAGATCATCCATGACGGCAAGCGCGCCAAGAACCACCTCCTCGAAGCGAACCTTCGTCTGGTGGTGTCGCTTGCCAAGCGCTACACCGGCCGCGGCATGCTTTTCCTCGACCTGATCCAGGAAGGCAACCTGGGCCTGATCCGTGCAGTTGAGAAGTTCGACTACACCAAGGGCTTCAAGTTCTCGACCTACGCCACCTGGTGGATCCGGCAGGCTATTACCCGCGCCATGGCCGACCAGGCCCGCACCATCCGTATCCCGGTCCACATGGTTGAGGTCATCAACAAGCTGGCCCGTGTCCAGCGCCAGATGCTTCAGGACCTGGGCCGCGAGCCCGCTCCTGAAGAGCTGGCCCTGGAACTGGACATGACCCCGGAGAAGGTTGTCGAGGTCCAGAAGTACGGCCGCGAACCGATCTCGCTGCACACGCCGCTGGGCGAGGACGGCGACTCCGAATTCGGCGACCTGATTGAGGACTCCGAGGCTGTTGTTCCGGCCGACGCCGTCAGCTTTACCCTGCTCCAGGAGCAGCTGCACTCTGTGCTGGACACCCTGTCCGAGCGTGAGGCAGGCGTGGTGGCCATGCGCTTCGGCCTGACCGACGGCCAGCCCAAGACGCTGGATGAGATTGGCAAGGTCTACGGTGTGACCCGCGAGCGGATCCGCCAGATCGAGTCCAAGACCATGTCCAAGCTGCGCCACCCGTCGCGTTCCCAGGTCCTCCGGGATTACCTGGACTAGGAACCGGCGACAGCCAAAAGGCAGGGCCCCCGCACCAGGTGCGGGGGCCCTGCCTTCTGGTTGAGGTGTTCGCTGTTTCACTGCCCGGGCGTGAGACGAATACCCGCTGTCTTAAGCATGTCCGCGAACACAACGTCCATTCGGAACAGAACGTCCCCTTAGAACAGAACGACGGCCCCTCCAGCAGGAGGGGCCGTCGCCAAGTCTGAACAGCTGGTCCGCGGAATTAGTCCTCCGGGGAACCGGCCTTCTGGTGCAGGCGTGCACTTTCGTCCTGCCATTCGGACGTCAGGGGCCGAAGATTGGCCTCCACCGCCCGGGCATGGTGAGCGCAGAAAAGCAGTTCCCCACCGGAGGATTCGAGTACCGCGCGCACATAGGCCTGAGCGCCGCAGCGGTCACAGCGGTCCAGCGTGTTTAGTTGACGTGTAGCAACTGCTGCTGTCATGAGTGCCTCCTTAAGGGTGTTGATACTTCATATAACCACCTTTGTGGGACTGCGCTTTCCATTAGGGCGTGTCTTTCGCTCTGCGCGTACCAATGAGTACGTCACACCCGCGGATTCAACCGTTGCCCGCGGTCCTGTGGAAGGCAGGAACGGTGCCCCCGGCTGAGTCGCTGCCATCCTCTGTCACCGGAGGGCATTAACCTTATAGGAGGCCGGTTTTCCGCCGGCTGGCCAGCCGCAAGGCTTCCCAACGCATAACAAGGCCGTTCGACGGCCCTAGGAGTTCAGCACCGTGGTCCCCCTGGATACTGAGTACAACGCCCGACACCTTTCAGTGCTCGAGGGCCTTGAAGCTGTCCGAAAGCGTCCGGGCATGTACATCGGTTCCACGGATTCGCGCGGGCTTATGCACTGTCTGTGGGAAATCATCGACAACTCCGTGGACGAAGCCCTGGCTGGCTACGGACAGAGCATCAGGATCATCCTGCATGCGGACAACTCCGTGGAAATCCATGACGACGGCCGCGGAATACCCGTGGACATTGAACCCAAGACCGGCTTGTCCGGTGTGGAGGTGGTGTTCACCAAGCTCCACGCGGGCGGCAAGTTCGGCGGCGGTTCCTACGCCGCGTCCGGTGGCCTGCACGGTGTGGGCGCCTCAGTGGTCAACGCACTCTCATCCCGCCTTGACGTCCAGGTGGACCGTGCCGGGAAGACCTACCAGATGAACTTCCGCCGGGGCGAGCCCGGTGTCTTTGCAGACTCCGGGTCCAAACCCTCACCGGATGCCAAATTCACCCCGTTCCTGGAGAGCAGCAAGCTTGAGGTGGTCGGCAAGGCCAAGCGCGGCGTTACCGGAACACGCATCCGTTACTGGGCTGACCGGCAGATTTTCACTCCGGATGCCAAGTTCTCCTACGCCGAGCTTGAATCCCGTGCCCGCCAGACCTCGTTCCTGGTGCCGGGACTGCGCATCACCCTCCGTGATGAACGCCGGCTGCCCGGTACCCCCGGCGAAGACGGGCCGGTCGAAGAGGTGTTCCACCACGACGGCGGTATTTCGGAGTTCGTCGAGTTCCTCGCCGCAGACGCACCCGTTACGGATATCTGGCGCCTGCACGGAGCCGGCAAGTTCAAGGAATCCGTGCCCGTGCTTGATGAGCGCGGCCACAGCAAGATCACTGAGGTCGAGCGCGAGTGCGAGGTGGACATCGCCCTGCGCTGGGGAATCGGCTACGAAACGAGCATCCGCAGCTTCGTCAACATCATTGCCACGCCGAAGGGCGGCACGCATCAGGCCGGGTTCGAGCAGGCCCTGCTGAAGACCTTCCGCAAGGTCATCGAAGCCAACTCACGCAAGCTCAAGGCAGGCAACGACAAGATCGAGAAAGACGACGTCTTTGCGGGCCTGACGGCCGTGCTCACCGTTCGGCTGGCGGAGCCGCAGTTCGAGGGCCAGACCAAGGAAATCCTCGGCACCTCAGCCGTCCGCGCCATTGTCGCAAAGGTCGTTGAGAAGGAGATCACCGCCAGGCTGAACTCCACGGCGCGCGGGGACAAGGCACAGACTGCCCTGCTTCTCGAAAAAGTCGTCTCGGAGATGAAGTCCCGGATCTCGGCCCGGGTGCACAAGGAAACCCAGCGGCGCAAGAACGCGCTGGAAACCTCGTCCATGCCCGTCAAGCTTGCGGACTGCCGGATCGACGACAACGAGCGTTCCGAGCTGTTCATCGTGGAGGGCGACTCCGCTCTAGGCACGGCCAAGCTGGCCCGTTCGTCCGACTTCCAGGCGCTGCTTCCCATCCGGGGAAAAATCCTGAACGTCCAGAAGGCCTCCGTCTCGGACATGCTCTCCAACGCCGAGTGCGCCGCCCTAATCCAGGTAGTGGGCGCAGGGTCCGGCCGCAGCTTCCAGCTGGATGCGGCACGGTACGGCAAGGTGATCTTCATGACGGATGCCGACGTCGACGGGGCCCACATCCGCACTCTCCTGCTGACGCTGTTCTTCCGGTACATGCGTCCGCTGGTAGAGGCCGGGCGGGTGTACGCCGCTGTTCCGCCCCTGCACCGGGTCGAAGTCATCAACCACGGCTCCAAGGCCAATGAAATGGTCTATACGTACAGCGAGAAGGAGCTGCATCAGCTGCTGGACCGTCTGGAGAAGGAAGGCAAGCGCTACAAGGAACCGATCCAGCGCTACAAGGGCCTGGGCGAGATGGACGCCGACCAGCTTGCGGAGACCACCATGGACCCCCGCCACCGGACACTGCGCCGGATCCGCCTGAGCGAAGCCGAAGAGGCCGAGCGGCACGTTGATGAGTCGACCTTCGAACTGCTTATGGGCAGTGACGTTGCGCCGCGCAAGGAATTCATCATCGCCGGTGCTGCGATGCTGGACCGCGACCGGATCGACGCCTAGCAGCCCGGCCCGGGTCCGGCCTGGTCAGTGGATTAGGCCCGGCTCAGTGGATCAGGCCCGGCGCGAACAGCAGCACGGTGGGAACCGCCAGCAGCAGCACGGCCGCAGCCTGAATGAGGGCTTTTACCCAGCCGGAAAGCGGGGGCCGCGGCGTGAGGAGACGGCTAAGGCGTGCCGCCATGTCGATTTCGTCGTCGTAGCCGCCGCCCGTGACTGCAGTACCTGAGGAACCGGGGAGGCTTGCAGCCGTTTCCGCACCGGATCCAGTAGCCGAGCCCACTATTGCCACGGCGCGGATCAGCGTTGGCCTGTCCACCCGCTTGAGCGCTTCGTCGTCAGCGAGCATTTCGATCAGTTCATTGACGGCATGCTGCGCGAGCTGCGAGGTGGGAAGCCACGGCAGCGCCGCCCGCCAGGCTGCGAAGGCCCAGAGCAGCAGATGATGATGCTGGCTGAGATGGGCTTTCTCATGGGTCAGGACGGCTGAGAGTTCCGATTCCGTCAGGATGTCCATCAGCCCGTCCGAGAGCACGGTGACGGACTTGGCTCCGCCCGGGAGGCAGTACGCCACGGGGGAGGGGTGCGGGATTACCACGGTGGCAGGCGTATCAACTGACGGGGAACTGAGCAGATTGAGCATGTCCCTGTGGCGCCGGCGCCCGGTGACAATGCGGTAGTAGGTCAGCAGCAGGGTGAAGACAAGATGCACGCTCAGCAGAACGGCTGCGCTGATGGCGAACACGTGGACCAGGCCCAGCGATGCAACTGACCGCCGCTGCATGAGGATGTCCCAGAGTCCGCTGAGTCCCTGGGCCAGGTTGTCGCCGATAGGCTCCAGACCCCAGGTGAGCATTGCACCGATCATCGACAAACCGCCGGCGAGCGCTATCGACTGCCACAGCACCATCGCGGTGAACGGGGAGCGTGCGGGCCATTTGGCCCGTGACAGGAAGACGGGGACGGGCCACGCGAGAATTACTGCCAGCGCGGCCAGGAAATAGGAGGCCCAGAACATCGGGCGGGCCGGCCGGCGGGCCTAGGCGCCGTCGAGCAGCCTGCGCAGTGTCTGCGCTTCGGTTGCCGAGACGGAACCAACAAACCGGGCCAGGACAGCCTCGCGGTCGTTGGCAGATCCGAGGACTTCATGCATAAGTTCGGCTGTGTGCTCCGCGCGTGTTGTCACTGCCCGGTAGCGGTGCGGACGGATGTCGCGTTCCCGCGCCACCAGGGCCTTTTTCTCGAGCCGGGAGAGAACAGTGAGGACCGTGGTCACGGCCAGGCCCTTTGCCTCGGCGCGTCCCGCGTCATTCTGCGCCAGGCGTTCGCGGAGTTCATTGGCGGTCAACGCCTCGGCGGACTCCCAGAGGAGGTCCATCATCGCACGCTCGAGCTCTCCAAGAGTCGCCATAGTCCGCATCTTCCTTTGTCTCTTCTGGTTCCTGGTCCGGGAGTTCGCCCCGGGCTGGTTGTCCCTCACAGCGGACCCTGCCGGGTCCTGCCGAGGAGCTTAACAATACCGACTTTTTCGGAAGTTCTCTACGTCACGTAGAAATGTGTCGCCTGGTGTTCTACGATTCGTAGAATAAGGGTTTTCTACCGCTTGTAGAACATGACATAACTAAGGACCTGCACGTGGAAGCATTGGACATTGCCCGCTGGCAATTCGGCATTACGACGGTGTATCACTTCCTGATGGTCCCGCTGACCATCGGCCTGGGGCTGGTGGTTGCCGCCCTGCAGACCGCATGGGTTCGCACGGGCAAGGAAGAGTATCTGCGCCTCACCAAGTTCTGGGGCAAGCTCTTCCTGATTAACTTCATCATGGGTGTGGCCACCGGCCTGGTGCAGGAATTCCAGTTCGGCATGGCCTGGAGTGAATACAGCCGCTTCGTTGGCGACGTCTTCGGCGCCCCGCTGGCGCTGGAATCCCTCCTGGCCTTTTTCACCGAATCGGTGTTCCTGGGCCTGTGGATCTTTGGCTGGAACCGGCTGCCCAAGAAGCTGCACCTGGCCACTATCTGGCTGGCAACGGGAGCCTCTGCGCTCTCCGCCTACTTCATCCTTGCCGCCAACTCCTGGATGCAGCATCCGGTAGGCGTGGAGCTGGTGGACGGCCGTGCCGTCATGACGGACATCTGGGCTGTCCTTACGAACAACACGCTCCTTGTGGCCTTCCCGCACACGATCACCGGCGCCTTCGCCGTAGCCGGCGGGTTCCTGCTGGGCATTTCCTGGTACCACCTGTGGAAGCGGCGCCGCGACGGCATCGACACGGTGGATGAGAACGGCCGCGTGATCGTGGGCGAGGACGCCGCTATCGGCCGTGACAAGACGGACCACGCCGTCTGGATCAAGGCGCTGCGCATCGGTGCCGCCGTTGCCGTTGTCGCCTTTGCCGGCACCGCCATCACCGGCGACCTGCAGGGCAAGCTGATGTTCGAGCAGCAGCCAATGAAGATGGCTGCCGCGGAAGCTGCCTGCCACAACGGCACCTCGTTCTCCATCCTGTCCGTCGGGGACGTGGGTGCCCGTGACTGCGACGACGTTAAGACGCTGATCGAGGTTCCCGGCGTCCTGTCCTTCCTGGCAAACGGCGACTTCAACACGCCCGTGGACGGCGTGAACACGCTGATCCCGGAGTACCAGGAAAACTACGGCACCCACCTGCCTGATGACCCGATGTACGGCGAGCAGGCCGGCCAGGAGATCGACTACCTGCCGGTCATGGCCGTGACCTACTGGGGCTTCCGCATCATGATCGGCTTCGGCGGTGTTGCGGCAGTGGCTGCCGCGGTGGCGCTGTGGGTCACCCGCAAGGGCACCGTGCCGCAGTCCAAGGGCCTTATGCGCCTGGCTGTGTTCGGCATCCTCGCTCCGTTCGGCGCCAACAGCGCCGGCTGGATCTTCACGGAAATGGGCCGCCAGCCCTTCGTCGTGGTGCCCAACCCCAGCTTCACCGGCATAGACAACGTGTTTATGTTCACGGCGGCAGCGGTCTCCCCGGGAGTCAGCAAGGCCGAACTGCTCTTCTCAGTCATCTCCTTCACGGTGATCTACCTGGCCCTGCTCGTGGTCGAGGTCGGACTGCTGGCGAAGTATGTCCGCGGCGGCGTTCCGTCTGCCATGCCTGAGCTGCTGCCCGGAAACGGGCACGACGGCGACGGAGCGGGCGGACCGGATGGTGCCGACAGCGACGGCGACGGCGGGCCCGGCAAGCCCGGCGGGCGCAAGTCCGACGACGTCCTAGATTTCGCCTACTAGCAGGAAGGGAAGAACATGACGCTTCCAACATTCTGGTTCATTGTTATTGCGTTCCTGTGGGTTGGCTACCTCTTCCTGGAAGGGTTCGACCTGGGCGTGGGCATGCTGATGAAGCTCTTCGCCCGCAATGAGCGCGAGCGGCGCGTACTGCTCAACACCATCGGCCCTGTCTGGGACGGCAACGAGGTCTGGCTCATCACCGCAGGCGCGATGACCTTCGCAGCCTTCCCCTTCTGGTACGCGGCACTGTTCTCCGCGCTCTACCTGCCGCTGACCCTGGTGCTCCTCGGCTTGATCTTCCGCGCCGTTTCCATCGAATACCGCGGCAAGCGGGACTCCGACCGCTGGCGCAACCGCTGGGACTGGGCCATGGCCCTCGGCTCCTTTGTGAGCGCCTTCGGCGTCGGCGCGGCACTGGCCCTTACCTCCACGGGCCTGCCGCTGAATGAGAACGGCGACCGCGTGGGCGGCGCCTTCGCGTGGCTGACCCCCTGGGCCGTCCTGGGCGGCCTCGCCGTTGTTGGTTTTGCCCTGGTGCACGCGTGCGCCTTCCTGATGCTCAAGACCGACGGCGAGATCCGCGCCCGGGCCCGCCGCGCCGTCGTGCGCTGGCTGCCTGTTGGTGTGCTGCCTCTGGCTGTCTGGGCCATCGGCGTGCAGTTCACCAGCGGCGAGCTGATGTCCCTGATCCCGCTGGCCGTTGCCGTGGTTGCCCTGGTGGTTGCCTGGCTCATGGCCTTCAGGGGCAGGGAAGCGCTGTCCTTCGCAGCACTGGGCGCATTCCTTCTCTTTGGCGCGGTTTCAATCTTCGCGGCCATGTACCCCGTGGTCCTTCCGTCCTCGCTTGACGCAGCGTGGAACCTGACGGTGGACAACGCTTCCTCCAGCCCGTACACGCTCAAGGTGATGACCTGGGTATCCGTATTCGGCCTGCCCATTGTGCTGCTCTACCAGGGCTGGACCTACTGGGTATTCCGCAAGCGCGTCACCGCTGAGTCCATCCCCGCCGTGCACAAGGTGAAGGTCCAGTGAAGCCGGTCCTTCCTGTCAGTGCCACCAGCCGCCGGGCACTGTACCTGCTGGGGCTCATCGCCGCAGTGAAGGCACTGGCGCTCGTGCTTCTGGCCTCCGGAGTGGCCGCCGGCATTGCCGGGCTGGCTGCGGACGGACCGGACTGGGGCTACGTGGCAGCCACGGGCATCACCGGTGCTCTCCTGCGCTCCCTTGCCATCTGGGCGCAGGACACCGTTGCCCAGCGTGCCGCGGCCGGTGTCAAGGATGAGCTGCGCGGCCAGCTGACCGGCCGGGTGCTGGCCGACGGCGGGAGTGTGCCCGGGATGGGCAGCGGAGCGCTGAGCGTCCTGCTGACCCGTGGACTCGACGGCCTGGACAACTACTACGCCAAGTACCTGCCGGCCCTTGTCACCTGTGCCGTGCTGCCCCTGCTGATCGGCGTCCGCATCCTTGCCGCCGACTGGGTCAGTGCCGTCGTTATTGTCCTGACCGTGCCGCTGGTACCTGTGTTCATGGTGCTCATTGGGCTCCACACCGGCGACAAAACGGCCAAGGCCATCGATGCCCTGAACCGGTTGTCGGACAACATGCTGGAACTGGCAAAGGGCCTGCCCGTGCTGGTGGGGCTGGGACGTGCCCGCGCACAGACCCGTGCGCTGCGCGACGTAGCCGACCGCTACCGCACCACCACGCTCCAAACCCTGCGTGTGGCGTTTATGTCCTCGCTGGCACTGGAACTCATCGCAACCATCTCCGTGGCAGTGGTGGCAGTGTTCATCGGCGTCCGGCTGGTTCACGGGGACATGTCACTCGAAGTCGGCCTGCTGGCGCTGATCCTGGCGCCGGAGTGCTACCAGCCGCTCAGGGATCTGGGCACCGCCCACCACTCCAGCGAGGATGGACTGGAAGCCCTGAAACGGACGAACAGCGTCCTGGAGGCGCCGGCGGCCCGTCCGCTGGCGGAAACGGGCACCGGAGAACCCGGCCGGCAGGAGGACGGCAGTGTTGCAGTGCGCGGCCTGACCGTGCATTACCCCGGGCGGCCCGAGGCCGTCCTGCAGGACCTGTCCTTCGTACTCCCGGCCGGAAGCATCGCCGCGCTGACCGGGCCGAGCGGCTGCGGCAAGACCACGGTGCTGGAAGTGCTGGCAGGTCTGCGGCGCGACGGCGACGAAGCACAGGTCAGCGGTGAAGCCAGGGGAGTGGACCGGGACCGAATCGCCTGGATTCCGCAGCACCCCGTATTGGTGGAAGACACTGTCGCCGCCGAAATCGGGCTTTACTCCGGTCTTTCCGATCCAGGGGCCCAGCGTGCTGCAGCAGAGCAGGCACTGGCAGACATCAACTCGCTGCACCTGCTCGACGCCCACACCGCAGACCTCAGCCCCGGTGAACAGCGCCGCGTCGCCGTGGCCCGGGCCCTTGCCCGCATATACAACGTTCCCGGCGTCCGGGTCCTGCTCGCCGACGAGCCCACGGCGCACCTTGATGAATCAAGTGCCGCAGCAGTCCGGACGGCACTTGCCCGGCTGCGCTCCCGGTGCACCGTCCTGCTGGTGGCACACGACCGCCGCACAGCGGCCATCGCCGATACGGTGATTGCCGTGGGCGGCTCCGGCCGCGACCTGGATCCGGTACCTCCGCAGGAGGAATACGTCCCTGCCGAACAGGTGCTGCCCGTGGATTTCGCCGGGTCCGCACCGCAGGAGGCGCCAGGGCACCAGCCGCTGTGGAAGAACCTCCTGGTGCTTCGGCCCTGGAGCCCGCAGTTCCTGAAGGCACTGGCCTACGGGACCGGGGCGACGGTGTTTGCCGTTGCCCTCAGCGCCCTCTCCGGCTGGCTGATTGTCCGTGCCGCAGAGCAGCCCCCTATCCTTTACCTGCTCACGGCCATTGTGGGAGTGCGGTTCTTCGGCATTGGCCGCGCCGTCCTGCGTTACCGGGAGCGGCTGCACCTGCATGACGCGGTCTTCCGCGCCACCAACTCCATCCGCATCCGGCTCTGGAACGGGCTCCTAAACCGTCCCGAAGGCTGGCGTCGGCTGGCGCGCGGCGGGGGAGCGCTGGAACGCCTGGTGGGCGACGTCGATGAACTGCGCGACATTGCGCCGCGCGTCGTCTTCGCACCGCTTACTGCCTTCGTCACATCGATCGCGGCCTGCGTCGCCACCGGGCTGCTGATACCGGAAGCGCTCTGGATCCAGGTTGGGCTTTGCCTGGTGGGTCTCATCGCCGCACCGGCCGTAGCGCTGTGGGCGGACTCCGCAGCACGCGCCCGGACTGTGACACTGCAGTCAAAGGCGATGGCATCCATGGCTAAACTGCTGACAGCCGCACGGGACCTGGAGGCAAATTCCTCCTCCACACCAGTGGTCACCCGGCAGCGGCTCCTGGATGCTGCCACTGCCGATGCCGCACGCCGCAGCGCCTGGGCCCAGGGGCTGGCCAACGCCCTCACCGCACTCGCGTGCGCCGGATCGGCCCTCTGGATCCTCACCGTGGCGCAGAACGTTCCCGCCACGGTCGCCGCGGTGATCGTCCTTATGCAGCTTGCCCTGCTTGAATGCTTCGCCGCCGTCAACGGCTCCATCCAGCAGTTCACGGCCTGGCAGGTGCTGGGAGACAAGGTGCTCCCGGATCTTGGCTCGGACTCCGTTGATCCCGGGGCGGACCCCGGGGCGCAGGCCCGCCCGCCGCGCCCGGGTGCCATCGAGCTCTCCGGCATCCGCTACCGGTATCCGGGCGGATCCCGCGACGTTCTTTCCGGGGTCGACCTGCACCTGGAACCCGGGGACTGGCTGGCCGTTACGGGCCCCTCCGGCAGCGGCAAGTCCACCCTGCTCGGTGTGCTTCTCGGTTTCCTGGAGCCCCAGGCCGGAACCTTCAGCATCGGCGGGCAGCCGGCATCGAGCTTCAGCCGTGAAAACCGCGGGATGGCGTGGTGCCCGCAGGAAGCGCACCTCTTCGATTCGACCCTGCGCGGAAACCTGCTTCTGGCCCGCGACCGTTCAAAGGCCCCCAGTGAGGCCGAAATGCTCGCGGCGCTCGATGCCGTGGGACTGGGCAGCTTGACCGCGGAACTCGAGGACGGCATCAACACCCGCATCGGCAACGGGGGGCACCTGCTCTCCGGCGGGCAGCGCCAGCGGCTGGCCGTCGCGCGCGCGCTCCTGACGGAGGCTGACGTGGTGCTCCTGGATGAGCCCACGGCGCACCTTGATCCGCCGGCGGGGCGGCAGCTGATGGCCGACCTCAGTGTAGGCCTGGCCGGCAAGACGGTGGTCGTGGTGACCCATAACCCGGCCGACGCCGCCTGGTGCAGCCGGCGGCTTGAGCTGGGTGCAGCGGAAAGCAGCCTTGCCCTACGCTAGGGGCCATGGCCTTTTCAAGCACAGTGCAGCTGCCCGGACCGCAGACACGGCTGGCATGGCGTCCCATCACGCACGCCGACCTGGATGACTGGTATGCCCTGACCCGCCGGATTGCTGAGGCAGACAAACCCGGCTGGTCAGAGGAACGCGCAGACCTGGAGCACGCGCTGGACCGCGCCAATAACGATCCGGGGCAGGACTCGCTGCTGGGAGTCGATTCCGACGGCGTTCCGAGGGCTTTCGGACTGGTCAACCTGAACCCGGACTCAGTCCGCGTCATCGGGTTTGGCGGGGTGGATCCTGCGTGGCGCCGCCGCGGCATCGGCACGGCCGTGTACCGCTGGCAGGCGGACCGCGCCCGGGCACGGGTCCAGGACAGGAAGAGCGACGAGCAGCCGCTGCTGCGGAGCTATGCGGAGGCGGACAACCCCTCCCACGTTGCCATGCTCGAGTCGGCCGGGGCCCGGGTTTCCCGGTACTTCACCGAAATGACCAGGCCGCTCTCCGACGGGTTGCCGGATGCGCGGCTGCCCGAGGGAATGGAGTTCCAGACCTTTTCTGATGAGATCTCCGAGCGCCTGCGCGTGGCGCACAACGAGGCCTTCCTGGACCACTGGGGCAGCGAGCCCCGGGATGAGCAGAGCTGGCGCTTCACGGTGGGCCATCCCCAGTTCCGCCGCGACTGGAGTTTCGTAGTGATTGAGAAGTCCTCCGGCGGAATCGCTGCATACCAGCTGGCCAGCTACGACCCCGAGTCGCCGGAGATATTCGGCTACTCGGAGGGTTACACCGAGCTGCTCGGGGTGCTGCGGGACTGGCGGGGCATGGGAATTGCCCCTGCCATGCTGGCCGAAGCCATGCGGCGTTTCCGTGCTTCGGGGATGCAGAACGCCGGTCTGGGCGTGGATACGGAGAACCCCTCCGGGGCGCTGCGGATCTACGAGCAGCTGGGATATACGCCCGTCAGCCGGCAGATCGTCTATGACCTCCCGCTAGATGCTGAGCCGGCCTAGGCCTGCACTACCCAGATCGCCTCTGCGGCCGGGAGGCCGAGCTCCACCCGGTCTCCCGAACGCTCCAACGTAAGGGTGCCCGCATAGGCCTGCCGTTCAAGGACGCTGATCTCTGTGTCCAGTCCAAGACCCATGCCGCCCAGATACCGGAGCAGCTCCGGATTGTTGTCTGACACCCGGGCAATCCGCAGCATGGTACCCGGTTCGCTATGGCTAAGACGGGACGCGTCCAGGGCCGGCAGGCTGCCGTCGCGGGCGGGAATTGGATCCCCGTGCGGGTCGCGGACCGGATGGCCCAACCTGACGGCGAGGGCTTCCACCATCTTGTCTGAGACGGCGTGTTCGAGGTTCTCTGCCTCATCATGCACCTCGTCCCAGCCGTAACCGAGATATTCCACCAGGAAGGTTTCGATCAGCCGGTGGCGCCGCACCATGTTGACGGCGGCCTGCTCGCCGGCCGGGGTGAGGGAAACGGAACCATAGCGTGCGTGGGTCAGGAACCCCTGCGCAGCCAGTTTCTTGACCGCCTCCGAGACCGAAGAAGCGGAGAATCCAAGATGGGCGGAGAGCGCCGATACCGTGACCGGCGCATCGGTCCACTCCTGGGCCGTCCAGATGACTTTCAAATAGTCTTCCGCGGCGCTGGTCAGCTCTTTCTTTCCCACGGGTCCCACCTTACGCCAGCGGCCGGATCCCGGTCAGGTTGATACCCCTAGGGGGTACTTGACTGATACCTACAGGGGGTATAGCTTGGGGATGTTGCCAGAGATTACCGGGAGGTCGAATCGTGGATGCCAGTTCAGTTGATGCTGTTGAAGAACGCGGCTATGCCAGTGACAAGGAGGCGTACCTGCGGCGGCTGAAACGCATTGAGGGACAGGTTCGGGGAATCGCCCGGATGGTTGATGAAGACAAGTACTGCATCGATGTCCTGACGCAGGTTTCAGCCGTGACCAAGGCGCTGCATGCGGTGAGCCTGGGCCTGGTCCAGGACCATATTTCGCACTGCGTGGTTTCGGCTGCGCGGGAAGCCGAAGCAGCAGGAGATCCCGCAATCGTGGATGTGAAGGTCCAGGAAGCAGCAGACGCAATCGGACGGCTGCTTCGCTGAACCCCTGTCCGACCACCAAGCACAAACCAGGGCTTATGCCCGGGAACAAGGAGAGCCAAGAATGGAAACCCAGCTAAACATTTCCGGAATGACCTGCGGGCACTGTGTTGCCTCGGTGACTGAGGAACTAAAGGAGGTCAGCGGGGTACAGGATGTCCGGGTGGACCTGGTGGCCGGAGGAGTTTCAACCGCCGTCGTTACCTCAGCCGAGCCGATCGAACCGAAGCTGCTCGGGGAAGCCGTGGCAGAAGCCGGCTACACCGTGGTGGGCTGAAAGGAGAATCATGGAAACCCGTGAACAGCAGCACCTGGGCGCTGAGCGCGAGGTGTCGCTGGACATTCAGGGCATGACCTGTGCCTCCTGCGTCAACAGGGTTGAGCGCAAGCTCGCCAAGATTGACGGTGTGCAGGCCAGCGTCAACCTTCCGCTCAACTCAGCCACGGTGAAGGTTCCGGCAGGCGTCAGCGACCAGCAGCTGGTGGAAACCGTCGAAGCAGCCGGTTACCGGGCAAGCGTGGCCACTCCGGCACACAACGGCCATGAGGACCACATGGCCCACGGCGGCACTGCCGGCGAACTGCGGCCCCGCCTGATAACGGCAGCCGTGCTGACAGTTCCCGTGCTGCTCATTTCCATGGTCCCGGCGTTCGCGTTCCCCAACTGGGGATGGGCAGCAGCGCTATTGTCCCTTCCCGTGGTGCTGTGGTCTGCGTGGCCGTTCCACCGGGCGGCGGCGGTCAACGCGCGGCACCTTGCCTCCACCATGGACACACTGGTCTCCATTGGTGTCTCCGCGGCCTACCTCTTCTCCCTGGGGCAGCTGATCGCCGATCCCGCGCTGACCGCGGATCCGGGGATGAGCGAGGCGCACCTCTACTTCGAAGTGGCCGCCGTGGTCACTACCTTCCTGCTGCTTGGCCGGTTCCTGGAAGCCCGCGCCAAAACGAGCGCGGCGGACGCCCTCACCTCGCTCCTTTCACTCGGCGCGAAGGAGGCAGTAGTCCTTCGGGACGGCCGGGAAGAGAAGATACCGGCAGGCGATTTGGTTCCCGGGGACGTGTTCGTTGTCCGTCCGGGGGAGAAGGTCGCCACTGACGGAATAGTGGTCGACGGCGAATCCGCCATTGACGCTGCCCTTATCACCGGAGAATCCCTGCCGGTGGAAGTCCATGCCGGGGATCCCGTGACAGGGGCGACCGTCAACACTTCGGGACGGCTGCTGGTCCGCGCTACCCGCGTGGGCAGTGAAACAACGCTGGCCCAGATGGGCGCACTGGTGAGTGCTGCCCAGTCCGGCAAGGCTCCGATCGCAAGGCTGGCAGACCGGATCAGTTCCGTGTTCGTGCCCGTGGTCCTGGCCATTGCCGTACTGACCTTTGTGCTGTGGCTGGTACTCACCGGCGACCTGCAGGGTGCCTTCACCTCTGCCGTTGCCGTGCTGGTCATTGCGTGCCCCTGCGCGCTCGGGCTGGCCACTCCGGTGGGCCTGCTGACCGGTACCGGCCGCGGAGCCCAGCTTGGCATCCTCATCAAGGGCCCGCAGGTCCTTGAGGACACCCGCATGGTGGACACCATCCTGCTGGACAAGACAGGGACGGTCACCAGCGGAAAGCTCTCCGTTGCCCGCACGGTCCTGCTGCCGGGCAGCCGCACCGAAGATGAAACTGAACTGCTCCGCCTTGCCGGATCGCTTGAGAACGCCGGTGAGCATCCGATCGCACGTGCAATAGCCGCAGCTGCCGAACAGGGACCGGGGCTGGCACCGGTCAGCGGCTTCCAGTCCTCACCGGGCGGCGGAGTACGCGGCATGGTCGAGGGACGAAGCGTCGTCGCAGGCCGTCCCGGCTGGCTGCAGGAAAACGGGATTTTGCTCGACGCTGCTGCGCAGGACGTGCTCCTGCACGAACAGGAAACCGGTGCCACCGCCGTCGTTGTGGCTGTGGACGGGGTTCCCGCTGGCGTGATCAGCCTGCAGGACACCATCAAGGAAGGTTCGCGGGAAGCTGTTGCCCGGCTCTCCGCACTCGGTCTGAGGCCTGTTCTCCTCACGGGGGACAACGCCGTGGTGGCTGCAGCAGTAGCCAGGGAAGTCGGCATTCCCGCTGGGGACGTGCTCGCAGACGTCCGCCCGGAGGGCAAAGTCGAAGCAGTCCGCCGGTTCCAGTCGGAGGGCGCCACGGTGGCAATGGCCGGTGACGGCGTGAACGACGCCGCGGCACTGGCCCAGGCCGACCTTGGCATCGCAATGGGTTCGGGTACTGACGCTGCCATGGCCGCTGCGGACCTGACCGTCATGGGCAGTTCGCTGGGACAGGTGGCGACGGCAATTGAGCTCTCCCGCCGGACGCTGCGGACCATCAAGGTCAACCTGTTCTGGGCCTTCTTCTACAACGCTGTAGGCATCCCGGTTGCGGCTTTCGGGCTCCTGAACCCCATGATCGCCGGCGCAGCCATGGCAGCCAGCTCTGTGCTCGTTGTGCTGAACTCGCTGCGGCTGCGCAGCTTCGGCAAGTAGCACGAACAACCTGCCACAGGACAAAAGTCCGGCCGGGCCTGGTTAGCCAGGCCCGGCCGAACTGCGTTACAGCGGCTAGAAGCTGGGACCCACGTGGTCGACCGGGCTCGCCAGGGGCACACCCGATCCATCCCGCCGGCCGTGCTCGGTGGGCAGGGCACGGGCAACACCGTTGGCAGCGGCAGCCTTCGCCGGACCGTGCCCGGCCCAGGCCACCACGAGCGCATCTTCGCCCTTGAGGAACCGGTGCGCCCGGACACCCGCCGTTGCACGTCCCTTCGCCGGGTACTCGGAGAAATCGGTGACCTTAACCGACCCGCCGGGCGTTCCGGGAATCGTTTCGGTGCCGGAGGCAACGGTGACCACGACGGCGTCCGGGTCGCCGGCCGGGACCACGCCGAAGAAGATGACCTGGTCACCATCGCTGAGCTTCATGCCGGCCACACCGCCCGCGGTCCGTCCCTGCGGACGGACGACGGAAGCAGGGAAGCGCAGCAGCTGGGCGCCCCGGGTGGCGAAGACGAGTTCGTCGTCCTCGTTCGCAGCGACGGCGGCACCCACCACTTCGTCCTTGGGCTTCAGGGTGATGGCTTCCCAGTCGTCCCGGTTCAGCGGGTAGTCGGGATTGACCCGCTTGACCACGCCGTTGCGGGTACCGAGGGCCAGTACGGCGTTCAGCGGCACCATGCCGATCAGTTTCTCGCCCTTGGCCAGGGTCATGAAGTCCTTGGCAGGCACACCGCCGGCGAGATTCGGCAGCCCGTTGGTCGGGGGCAGCGCCGGCATGTCCATCACCTGCACCCGGATCATGCGGCCGGATGAGGTGACCGCGCCGATTTCACCGCGGGCGGTGGTGGCGACCACGGAACGGAACACATCATGCCGGGTCCGCTGGCCGCCCTCGGCGAGCGGCTCCTGGTTGGCGGTCCGGGCCAGCTGCCCGGAGGCAGAGAGAATCACCCAGCAGGGATCGTCAGGGATCTGCAGGGGCAGAACGGCCTTGGCACCCTTGCCTGCCTTCACGGCCACGGCTTCGGAAGCCATCGGCGCCACGGCTTCGGACTCCAGCAGCACGGTCCGGCGCGGAGTCGCGTACCGGGCAGCGACTTCGCCCAGCTCGTCACAGACAAGTCCGCGGAGGCGCTCTTCGGAATCCAGGATCGCCTGGAGCTCCTCGATGGCAGCGCGGAGTTCTTCCTGTTCCTTCTCCAGCTCGAGGCGGGAGTACTTGGTCAGCTGGCGCAGGCGCAGTTCCAGGATGTGGTTCGCCTGGATTTCAGTGAGGTCGTAGATGGACATCAGGCGGGTCCGGGCCTCGGCCGTTTCCTCCGAGGAGCGGATCACCTGAATGACCTCGTCAATATCGACGATCGCGATCAGCAGGCCCTCAACGAGGTGCAGCCGGTCCTTCTTGCGCCCAAGCCGGTAGGCAGTGCGGCGCCGGACCACGCCGAGGCGGTGCGAGGCATAAACCTGCAGCAGCTCCACCAGGCCCAGGGTCCGGGGCTGGCCGTCCACCAGGGAGACGTTGTTGATGCCGAACGAATCTTCCATCGGCGTGTACCGGTAGAGCTGGGCCAGGACAGCCTTGGGATTGAACCCGTTCTTCAGCTCAATGACCAGGCGGAGACCGTGCTGGCGGTCGGTCAGGTCAACGACGTCGGAAATGCCCTGGAGTTTCTTGGACGTCACCGCGTCCTTGATCTTCTCGATCACCTTTTCCGGACCCACCATGTACGGAAGCTCGGTGACCACCAGGCCGGTGCGGCGGGCGGTGAGCTGTTCAACTTCCACCTTGGCCCGGGTCTTGAACGAACCGCGCCCGGTGGCATACGCGTCGCGGATTCCATCCAGGCCGACGATCCGGCCGCCGGAGGGCAGGTCAGGTCCCGGCACGAACCGCATGATGTCTTCGAGGGTTGCCTCGGGGTGGCGGATGAGGTGCTGGGTGGCGGCAATGACTTCACCCAGGTTGTGCGGTGCCATGTTGGTCGCCATGCCAACGGCAATACCGCTGGCGCCGTTGACCAGCAGGTTCGGGAACGCAGCCGGCAGCACCTCCGGCTGGGTCAGCTGGTTGTCGTAGTTCGGGACGAAGTCCACCACGTCTTCATCGAGGTGGTCGGTGAGCGTCAGCGCCGCAGCGGCAAGGCGGGCCTCGGTGTACCGCGAGGCAGCCGGGCCGTCGTCGAGCGAACCGAAGTTGCCGTGCCCGTCGATCAGCGGGAGGCGTAGTGCCCAGTCCTGGGCCATCCGGACCATGGCGTCGTAGATGGCTGAATCGCCGTGCGGGTGGAGCTTGCCCATTACCTCGCCCACCACGCGGGCACTCTTGACGTGGCCACGGTCGGGCCGCAGCCCCATCTCGGACATCATGTACAGGATGCGGCGCTGCACCGGCTTCAATCCGTCACGCGCATCCGGCAGGGCACGTGAATAGATCACCGAGTAGGCGTACTCGAGGAAGGACCCTTCCATCTCGGTGGTGACGTCTATATCGATGATGTTCTCGGCGATTGGTTCACCGGGAGTGGGTGCGGAGGCGGAGCGCCGGGCCATGTATTTCTTGCGTCCTTGAGGTTGTGGGTTTTGGTGCCTTATGGCGGTTCGGTGGCGGGTTCTAAAAAATGCCCACTAGGCTGAGTCTATGGCGGAGCAGGGACAATACCCCGAATATTGGGAAGCTGATGTCGTGTTGCGGGACGGCGGTACGGGCCATCTCCGCCCGGTTTCCCCGGCCGATGCCGAGGCGTTGCAGGCATTCCACATGCGGCAGTCCCAGAGCTCCATCTATCTTCGTTTCTTCACTTACAAGGCTAAACTGAGCGGCCGCGAGCTGAAGCGCTTTACCAACGTCGATTACCGGGATCGCGTTGCGTTTGTCATCACACTCGGCACCGAGATCGTGGGCATTGGCCGGTATGACCGCCTGGACGACCCCACCGAGGCCGAGGTCGCCTTCAACATTTCCGACGAGCACCAGGGCCGCGGAATCGGCTCGATCCTCCTTGAACACCTGGCCGCGGCGGCCCGCGAAAACGGGATCCGCCGCTTCAGTGCCGAGGTGCTTCCGGAGAACCGCAAAATGCTCAGCGTCTTTGCCGATGCGGGCTATGAGGTCCGCAGGGCTTTCGACGACGGCGTGATCGCCCTTGACTTCGACATTGACCCCACCGAGAAATCCCGTGCAGTGATGGAAGCCCGGGAACACCGGGCCGAGGCGCGCAGCGTCGCGAACCTGCTCTCGCCGTCGTCCATTGCAGTGATTGGTGCCAGCCGTGAGTGGGGGAGCGTTGGCTACCAGCTCATGGAACACATCGTCGAGGGCGGATTCACCGGCAGCGTCTACGCGGTAAACCCCGAGGCCTTTGAACTGGCCGGCATGGTTTCCTACGGGAAGATCTCTGAGATCCCCGAGCCCGTCTCCCTGGCAGTCATCGCCGTGCCGTATGACCAGGTGCAGCGCGTGGCTGAGGAATGCGCTGCTGCCGGAGTGAAGCACCTGCTGGTGGTCAGTGCAGGGTTCGACGACGGCGAGGCAGGACTGGCACGCCAGCGCCGGCTGGTGCGCTACGCCCGGGCCAACGGCATGCGGGTGGTTGGCCCGGCGTCCCTGGGCCTGATCAACACGCGTCCTGAAATCTCCCTCAACGCCTCGATGGCTCCGGCCCTGCCGCGCCGCGGGGGACTGGGCCTGTTCAGCCAGTCGGCTGCAATCGGCGTGCTGCTGTACGCGGCGGCGCAGCGTCGCAGGCTGGGCCTTTCCTCAACGATTTCCGCCGGTAACCGGGCAGATGTCTCCGGCAACGACGTGATGCAGTACTGGGAAGACGACGCGGACACGAAAGTGGTGGGCCTCTACCTCGAGTCAGTGGGAAACCCGCGTAAGTTCTCCCGAATTGCACGCCGGCTGGCCACCAGCAAGCCGGTGATCGTGGCGAAGTCGGACGTCACCGGGCTGCAGCTGCCCCCGGGGCACTCTGTCCGGCTGACCCAGGCGCCCCGCGGCGCACTGGACGCAATGCTGCGCCAGTCCGGAGTCATCCGCGTCCCCACCAATGAACAGCTCATGGATGTTGCGCAGATTGCCTGCAGCCAGCCGCTGCCGCGCGGCCGGGGACTGGCCGTGCTCAGCAACTCCGCAGCGCTGGGCCGGGTGCTGGCGGACGCCGCCGTCGCGCTGGACCTGGATACCGTGCACCTTCGCACCGACCTGGAACTGGACCGGGGCCAAAGCGCAGCCCTGCCCGCACTGCGTGAAGCCGTGGCGAAGGCTCTCTCCGACGAAGCAGTGCATTCCGCCGTCGTGACCCTGCTTCCCTCAGCGGGGCTGAGCAATGACGCGGTGGCGGAGACGCTGCTGGACTGCGCACTGGAGGCTTCGAAGCCGGTTGTGGCCGTGTTTACCGGAATCATGGATCCGAACCAGCACACCGAAGGTGTCCTGGCCTTGCGTGCTGCCCTCCAGCCGGCCGCGGCGGACGAAGACGGTGCTGAACCGGGAACCGATGCGCAGCTGCCTGCCGGGCTGCCGTGCTTCGCCAGCCCGGGTGCCGCGGTCACTGCCCTGGCCGCGCTGGTCCGCTACACCGAGTGGTCCGGACGGGAACACGGCCATTTCACCTCGCCCGCCGGCGTGGACACTGAGGCCGCGCACGCCTTCATTGAGGAACAGATGGCCCGTGTGGCCAACACCGAGCTGCTGCGCCTTGGGCCTGCCGAGACTGCGCGGCTGCTGGGTTTCTACGGTATTGACGTCCTCCCTTCGCTGCCGTTCCGCAGCGAGGATGAGGCAGTGGAAGCAGCCAACCGGCTGGGCTGGCCCGTGGTGCTCAAGACCATGGATGAGCACCTGCGGCATCGCCTGGACCTCGGCGGTGTGCGGCTGAACATCTCCTCTGAACAGTCGCTTCGCAGCAACATTTCCGAGATGCGGACGGCGCTGGAGCCCTATGGGCGGTTTGAGCTTGAGGTGCAGTCCATGGCCCCGTCCGGCCAGGGCTGCGTACTGCGGGCCATTGAGGATCCGCTGCTGGGCCCGGTCCTGTCCTTTGGCATTGCGGGGGACGCGGTGAACCTCCTCGACGACTGGGCGCACGGCATCCCGCCGCTCACGGACGTGGACATCGCCGACCTGGTACGGACACCGCGGACCTCCCGGCGGCTTTTCGGCTACCAGGGGCTGCCCAAGGTGGACGTTGCTGCCCTGGAGGAGCTGATTTCGAAGGTGGCGCTGCTGAAGGACGAGCACCCGGAAATTGCGCTCCTGGAAATCAATCCCGTGCTCGTCTCGGTGCAGGGAGTCACCGTCCTGAGCGCTGATATCCGGCTGGGCAACCCGCAGCAGCGGACAGACAGCGCCCGCCGGGCCCTGCGTGACTAACCCCGCGCTGCCTGAAGTTATGCACTGTCAGCGCGCCTTTTTAGGTGCTCAGGGCAAATCTGGGGGAAACTGGATGCATGTCGCCGCTACTTTCAGCTGAACGCCGCAGCCTTGACGCCTCCATGGAGCGCGCAGGCTTCTATCCCACGCTTCTGGCAGACGTTGTGCATGACGCCCTGGACGGGCGTGAACCGCTCTCTCACCTGATCCATCTTGAGACGCACTTTGACCGGACGGAAGTGCACCGGCATATCACCGTCCTGGTCCTCACCGAGGACATGCTGGTGATCACCCACGTGGACGACCAGCAGCTGGACGAAGCCGGCGAACAGATGATGGCCCAGGTCTCCACCGAGTCCGTGCCCGTCACACAGATCCGTTCGGTTGTGCTCGGCTATATGTACTCACAGCCGCAGAACTATAAGCCGTCCGACCAGGCCCGGGAACTGACCCTGGCAATCGCCTGGTCCGGGGGACAGCGGCTGGACATGGGGCCGGCAGGCTGCGCAGATCCCCAGTGCGAAGCCGACCATGGCTACACCGGAACCATTGCGCAGGAAGACATCGTGCTGCGCGTCTCGGCTGAAGCCGACGGGATCCAGGCTGTCCAGAACGCCAAGGCCTTTGCCCGCGCCCTGCGCAAGGTCAACACTGACACCATGAACGTGCGTGCCGTGGACCCCGCCCTTGACCGGCAGCGGATGCCCGGCATCGGCAGCCGCTTCAACCGCGGCCACCACCAGCGGTAAGGGGCGTGGACTCTCCCGCCGCTCCCGAACCGCTTCCGAAAGCGCCCGGCTACGGACGCAGTTCCGTAGCCGAAGTCCTCAGCAGCGCAGCAGCAGCACTGCAGGTTCCAGGCTTCACGAACACCCTTGAGCTGCCCGCCGCACGCCGGGTCTGTGTGGTTATGGTTGACGGCCTGGGCCGCAGCCTGCTGAAACAGCGGGCCGGACACGCGCCCTACCTGCGTTCGCTGCTGGACAGCGGACGGACACTTTCCGCTGCCTTCCCGACGACGACTGCGGCCTCACTTGCCTCGCTGGGCACCGGCCTCCCGCCGGGCCAGCACGGCATGGTGGGCTATGACGTACTGGACCCGGCACAGGACAAGGTAGTCAACATGCTGGGGAACTGGGATCCGGGCGTGAATCCCCGGCTGTGGCAGCCGTTCCCCACCGTCCTGGAACAGGCAGCCGAGCACGTGCCGGTCACAACTGTCAGCCTGCCGAGGTTTGCCGACTCCGCGATGACCAAGGCGGCCCTGCGCGGCGGATCCCACGCCTCCGGCATAGGAATACATGCCCGGATCCAGGCGGCCTCCGAGTCCCTCGCCTCGGAAAAGCGCATGCTGATGTACTTCTACTTCAACGAGCTGGACAAGATCGGGCACCGGCACGGAGCACAGTCCTCCGAGTGGGGCGGGGCGCTGGAAGAGCTCGACTCCGCCCTGAAGCGCTTCACCGCCAAGCTGCCGCAGGACACCCTGGTGCTGCTCACGGCCGACCACGGGATGGTGGACACTGCCCCAGCGGACAGGATCGATTTCTCCGCCGACCCGGCGCTGGTGGACGGGGTCCGGCATACAGCCGGCGACCCGCGGCTGGTGCAGCTGCACCTTGAGCCGGATGCGCCGTCGGGCACGCTCGAGCGGCTGGCCGCCGCATGGCGCCGGGCGCTTGGTTCCAAGACCTGGATCATGACCCGGGACGAAGCCGTGGCCGCCGGGCTCTTCGGCCCGGTCCGGCCCGAAGTGCTCCCGCGCATCGGCGACCTGCTGGTCGCCGCACGCGAACCGATTGCCCTCTATGACACCCGGAGGGCCAGCCCGTCCGCACTGCAGATGGTGGGCCAGCACGGCTCCCTGACCCGTGCCGAGCGCGAAGTCCCGCTCCTGACGCTGGCGCGGCCGGCAAAGAGCGGGCGGAAGTAGGTTATGGCAGAGCTCGTTTTCTTCTCCGGGACCATGGACTGCGGCAAGTCCACCCTGGCGCTGCAAATGGATTACAACCACAGTGCCCGGGGGCGCGGAGGGATCCTCTTCAGCCGCAACGACCGTGCCGGCAACGCCATGATTTCAAGCCGGCTGGGCCTGAAAACCCGCGCGGCGGAGGTCCGGGACACCACCGACTTTTGGGACGAAGTAATCCGCAGCCGCGGCGCGGGTGACCGGGTGGACTACCTGATCTGCGATGAGGCACAGTTCTACAGCGAAGGACAGATCGAGCAGCTTGCCCGGATAGTGGATGAGATGGACATCGACGTCTTCGCCTTCGGCATCACCACGGACTTCCGCACCAGGCTGTTTCCCGGTTCCCGGCGGCTGATCGAGCTCGCGGACCGGATCGAAGTACTGCAGGTGCGGGCGCTGTGCTGGTGCGGCCGCCGGGCTACGCACAACGCCCGCACGGTGGACGGCGTAATGGTCGTGACCGGTGACCAGGTGGTTGTGGGAGACGTGGACAAGCGTTCAGCGGACCCCGCACCGGAAGCACTGTTTGAGCCGGAGGAAGCCGGAGCCGCACCGGTCGTGGGCTACGAGACTCTTTGCCGCCGCCACTACATGCGCCGGATGGGCGCCCAGCAGGCTGCCCGTTTCGCCGGTGTGGGAGAGGACCCGGACGTCTGCGCCCTCGAGAGGCCGCGCAGCTAGTCCGCAGAGACCGGCAATGCCCCGCTAATCGCCCTTGGTGCCGAAGACGATCTCGTCCCAGCTGGGCACGGAAGAGCGTTTCGGCTTGATCCGGCGTTCGGTGACCGGTTCCTTGACCGCCTGTTCCGGGGTTTCCCCACGGTCTTCGTCGGGCTTCTCCGGGGCGGACTGGCTGTCCGGCCGGGAGCCGCGCAGCGGCTTGGCCAGGATGCTGATCTCCCTGGTTGAGGTACTGATTCCTTCGTCAAGGCGCAGCGGATCGGCAACCGGCTCAGGGTCTGGCGCGTCCGTCGCGTCCTCTTCCCCGCCCGGGGGTACCGGGGCAAGGCTCAGCCTGCCGGTGCGCGGCCGGTGTGCGGACTCGTCTTCGAGTTCGGCCTGGCCTTCGCGCGGGTGGGCGGCCGGGATGCTGCCTTTTGCGAGCAGGGCGGCCAATGCGTCGTCGCCCTCTTCATCGGTACCAAGCCGCTGTCCACGGCGGGAGCGCAGTACGTTCAGCAGCTCGTCGGTTTCCTCCTCGCTTACGGTAACGGGCTCTTCGGGAGCCGTATCCGTTTCGAAGTCGAAGACGCGGTCGGCCACCGCGGAAAGCCTCCGGGCCGGCACAGGGGAGTCAACGGGCGCGAGTTCACTGAGCAGCTGGGCCCACCGGTTTGAATTGGTGACCTGACGGCGCAGCGGACTGTAGGTCCAGCGGGCAGGAGGTTCTTCGCCGACGGAAACGCGGGAGTTCTCAGCCAGGCTGAAGCGGGCAACGACGTCCCAGGAGCCTTCCGGGCGGCGCCACGAGTCCCACACCACGGTTTCGGGATCAACACCGAAGGCACGCAGGCGGTGGCTGACCATTTCGCCGAGGCTCACAGGGGAGTCGCCAAACGCTGAACGGTGGCTGTCCTGCGCTGCGGACATGGGAGCTGCAACCTCTACGGACTGTGCCTGGCGGGCAATGTACTCACGCTCAGCAAGCACTGGACCTTCATAACGGCGGATGTGCGCGAGGTCGTGTCCGGAGAGCTCAGCGACGTCCTCTGCGCTGGCTCCGGCACGGATGCGGGCCTGGATATCACGGGGGGTCATGGTTGGTCCGGCGTCCGGCTCAGCCGGCTGCCCGGCCCGCCGTGCCGGACGGGCAGCGGCAACGCGCAGGGCTTCGTCGATGCGGAGCCGGAAGGTTTCGCCGCCCCGACCGCTCAGCAGCAGATGTTCGCCGCCCTCATGGACACCCACGAGCCGTAGATCCTGCATGAAAAAATCCTCGCTATCGATGCCAACTCCTCCTTGAAACAATGCCACCCGGGCCTTGAAAATCCTACCGTTTAGGCCGGTGTGGCGCGGATCCGCAGCCGCGGGCGGCGCCATTCTTTGCCCGTACGGACGCTCCAGGACGCGCGGGCGTGGCTATTTCGTTCCCAGCGGACAAAAATCTCTCTTCTGCGGGCACAAACATGCGGTCCGCGGCGTTGAGTACTCCGAGCCGCTCTGCGGTTCCGGGCCGAAGCCCGGTACCGCAGCAACGTGCCGGAAATACCCGTGCAGTACCGACACCGGATGGTGGGATGAGAAATATGGCGACAGACTACGACGCGCCGCGGAAGGCCGACGAGGACGCCAGCGAAGAATCAATTGAAGAACTCAAGACACGGCGGACGAACACCCAGTCCGCAGTAGTGGATGAAGACGAAGCCGAAACCGCAGACAGCTTTGAACTGCCGGGAGCAGATCTTTCGGGTGAAGAGCTGATGGTTAGGGTCCTGCCGGCCCAGCAGGACGAATTCACCTGTGCATCATGCTTCCTGGTTCGGCACAGGTCCCAGATCGCGGAGGAAAAAGACGGGCTCTACTACTGCATCGACTGCGTAGGCTGAGCGCAGTCCGGGAAGGTTACGCCGCAGCCTGAAGCGCTGCGGCCAGCTTCTCCGGATGGCGGGTGGACGTGAGCCAGTAGGGGGTGCGGTCAGCGGGATCAGTAATCTCGATCTTTACGACCGGACTGATCCAGCCCCGGATACACAGGTAAGCGGTGGCATTCAGGGCCGGGCCCCGCTGCTGGGTGGCATCCTCGCCGCGGAAGGCCTGGACTTCGCCCACCCATTTGCGCTCAATCTGGGCCCGCCCCACCTGCAGGACCTGGGGTGTTACCCGGATTACCGGTGTGGACATCAGCAGCAGGACCGTGAGCGCCACGGCCGCAACCACGGCGACGATAATGCCGGTGAGCAGACTGATGGGGATAAAGGCCAGGACGAAAGTCCCCGCGATGCCGGCGACCACCAGCCAGATCCAGAATGCCGGCAGCAGCCGCTCGGAATAAAGGACGGTCTGGGCAGGGCTTTGGGCAGCGGGGGTCGACATACTCCCAGCTTTCCACCTTTGCGCCGGGTTTTCATCTTGCGGGCCTGCCGGCCGGGACCCCGCGCGGCGGGCGGGCTGACGGGAGTTGTACGCGCTAAAGTGGTCAAGGCGCTGCCGGACACCCCCTTTGCGGGTCCGCGTGCCCCGAAAACCCGTTCCAGAAAGATCCCGGAGACAGCTGTGCAGCAAGCAGGACCCAGTGTGAAAGTCCAGCTGAAAATGCTCGACGACGGCCTCGAAGCGCCGTCCTACGCCCATCCCGGGGATGCCGGTGCGGATCTCCGTGCACGGGTCGACGTCGAACTGGCCCCCGGCGAGCGTGCCCTGGTTCCCACCGGCGTCGCCATTGCCCTTCCCTTTGGCTACGTGGCGCTTATCCACCCGCGTTCAGGGCTCGCTGCGAAGCACGGGCTCACGGTAGTTAACGCACCCGGTACCGTTGACGCGGGTTACCGGGGTGAAATCTCCGTCACACTGTTAAATACGGACAAGGCTGAACCGATCAGGCTGAAGCGCGGAGACCGAATCGCGCAGATGGTCATCCAGCGGGTTGAAACCGCAGAATTCGAGCCGGTGGCGGAGCTTTCCGATTCCGTCCGCGGCGCAGGCGGCTTTGGTTCCACCGGCGGATTCGGTACGGCGACGGCTTAGGCCGCTTTATCCCGGGTTCAACTGCCCGGAACAGACGAGGAAAGAGGATCAGGCGATGGCATTTGGACGCCGCAGGAAAGACCGGGCGGAATCCGGCTACGTGCCCGGGGCAGAGGAAGCAGACGGCGGAAGCGCCGCTGACGGCGGTCCCGAGCACGGACCCTTCGACGTCGCCGACCGTCCCTCCGAGGACGGCTACGTGGACCTCGGCGCGCTCCGCATCGCCGCGACGCAGGGACTTGCCCTCCGGCTTGAAGTCGAGGAGAAGACCAAGCGCGTTGTCGCCGTGACCCTGGACATGGACGGGTCCAGCCTCCAGCTGCAGGCCTTCGCTGCGCCGAAGTCGGAAACACTCTGGGATGAGATCCGCGGGCAGATCGTGAAGTCCGTTTCTTCCCAGGGCGGCACAGCTGATGAACTCGAGGGCAGGCTCGGGACCGAGCTGCTGGCCCGTGTGCCGGCCCAGGCCCAGGACGGGTCCAAGGGCTACCGGGTGGCACGCTTCGTGGGGGTCGACGGTCCGCGCTGGTTCCTGCGCGGTGTCTTCGGCGGCCCGGCAGCGATGAACCCGGACGCAGCCGCCCCGCTGGAAGATGTCTTCCGCAACGTTGTGGTGGTCCGCGGCGACGCCCCGCTGCCGCCACGGGACCTGCTGCAGCTGACGCTGCCGCGCGATGCCTCTCCGCTGCCGAAGCGCGGCGAGGAAGCATCGAAGCCGGAGCCGCCGCAGCGCGGACCGGAAATCACCACCATTGGCTAAGCGCATGCCGCCGGTGGCCGGAGCATCCGCCCGGCTGCGGATCGCCGATCTCCCCGAACGCGGGCGGGCACACAGCAGCGGCTACGTGGAGTCAGTCACTCTGGTGCCCGCTGATGCCGCTCCGCGCTTTACGGCCGTGCTGGGCGACCTGCAGGGCGCTTACCGGGATCCGGCTGCGGCGCAGGCGCGTCGCCGGGTCCGTCTGGTCTGGATCGGTCAGCGGCGCATCCCCGGCATCGTCGCCGGGACTCAGGTAGCGTTCGAAGGGATGGTGTGCAGTGTCGGCGGGCAGCCCACCGTCTTCAACCCCCGTTACGAAATCATTGGACGTCCGGAAGGCCAGCTATGAACACCAGCCCAGAGTCTGAAGGAAAGGGCCGTCCCGACGGCCAGCCTTCGATGAGTGAGCTGGCGGGCCAGTACGCCGCACGCTCCGGCGTCGAGCGCGGAGATGACGGACAGATTGATGTCCTGAAGTCGGTAGGGGGAGTCCGCGGACTGGCGGAGGCGATTCTTCCCGGCCTGCTGTTCACGCTGCTCTACACCATTACGTCCGGCCTGTATCTCTCGCTGGGTGCCGCCGTGGTCGCCGCAGGCGCCTTCGCCGCCGCCAACCTTGTGCAGAAGCGGCCGCTGGTGCAGTCGCTCACCGGAGTCATCGGCGTCGCCATCTGTGCAGTGTTTGCCCTGCGCAGCGGAAGCGGAACCACGTTCTTTCTGCCCGGTTTCTACCTCAACGGCGCGTACATCCTGGCGTTCATCATTTCCGTGGCGGTCAAGTGGCCAGTGGCCGGACTGCTGTTCGGGTTTATCCGCGGGGAAAACGTGTCCTGGCGCAACGAGCCAAAGCGGCTGCGGTCCTACACCCTGGCCACCTGGATCATCATCTCCGTTTTCGCGCTGCGCCTTGCCGTGCAGCTGCCGCTCTACCTTGCGGACAACGTTGCGGCCCTTGGCACCATGCGCCTGGCAATGGGAGTGCCTCTCTACGCACTGGGCCTTTGGCTGGCCTGGGTCATTTCCCGGCCGGTTGCGGTCCGCGAACCCTAGTCCTTCGGGGCCAGCAGGTCACGCAGTTCATCTTCCGCGGCGATGGTGGTGACGAAGAAGAGCTCGTCGCCGCCTTCAACCACGTCGTCGGCACTGGGCGTGATCGGAGCGTCGTCCCGCAGGATCGCCACCAGCGTTGAGTCCTGCGGCCACGGTACGGAGCCCACCCGGGCACCGACCATCGGCGAAGCGCCCGGCACGGTGAACTCCACCATCGAGGAGACACCGGTCTGCAGGGTCAGCAGGCGCACCAGGTCGCCGACCTCCACGGCCTCTTCCACCAGCGCGGTCATCAGCCGAGGAGTGTTGACGGCAACATCCACGCCCCAGGAATCGTCGAACATCCAGTCGTTCTTGGGATTGTTGACCCGTCCCACGGTCCTGGCCACGCCGAACTCGGTCTTTGCCAGCAGCGAGACGACGAGGTTCACCTTGTCATCACCGGTGGCGGAGACAACTACGTCAGCCAGATCCAGCTTTGCGTCCTTCAAGGTGGAGAGTTCGCAGGCGTCGCCGATCAGCCAGGAAGCGCCGTCGAGCTCGCTGCGCCCCTCGGTGCCCGGCTTCTCATCGATCAGCAGGACATCGTGCCCGTGGGAGAGCAGTTCCTTGGCGATCGAGGATCCAACGCTGCCTGCGCCGGCAATCACAACCTTCACGGATTCTCCTTTGCCGGCGGAGCCGAGAGCACCCGGCTGATCTCCGCGGTTCGTTCAACGTGCATCATGGCGTGCAGGACGTCGCCCTGCTGGTAACTGGTATCCGGGCGGGGGAGCACCCCTTCGCCGAAGCGGGTCAGGTAGGCAATGCGGACCCCTGCTGCGGCTTCCACCTCATGAAGGGGCCGGCCCAGCCAGGACGGATCCAGCGACAGTTCGCCCAGGATGAGCCTGCCTGAGGACTCACGGAAATCCCCGTTGATGCTCTGTTCGGGCAGGATCCGCCGCAGCACCTGGTCTGCGCTCCAGCGCACGGCTGCGACCGTAGGAATACCCAGGCGCTGGTAGATCTCGGCGCGGCCGGGATCGTAGATCCGTGCAACCACGTGCGGAACATGGAACGTCTCACGTGCCACCCGGGTGGAGAGGATGTTCGAATTGTCGCCGCTCGAAACCGCCGCGAACGCGTACGCCTCCTCGATTCCCGCCTGTTCAAGTGTGGTGCGGTCAAATCCGACGCCGGTGACGCGGCTTCCGGTGAAGGCCGGGCGCAGGCGCCGGAAAGCCTGGGGATCCTGGTCGATGACCGCCACCGAGTGTCCGGCATTGTCCAGGGTGTGCGCCAGCATGGCGCCAACCCTTCCGCACCCCATGATCACGTAATGGGCCACCGTGTCCTACCTCATGTTCAAGCGGGATTCCCCGCATACTGCCGTATCCCGCTCCGGGCCAAAGGAAAGCATAGTCCGGCAGCGGCCCGAAATCGTGGTGTGATGGTGTTTTAGCACCAACACGGAAGTTCGAACGCACAATGACCCGCGAAAACCTGCCCGAAATGAATCCGCCCCGCGAGCTTGAACTGACTGTCGGCCCTGCCGCACACGGCGGGCACTTCGTTGCCCGGCACGAAGGCCGCGTGGTGTTTGTCCGCCACGCGCTGCCCGGGGAGCGAGTGCGTGCACGGCTGACGGACGCCGGTCCAAAGGCTAAGTTCTGGCGTGCCGACACTGTGGAGGTCCTGGAAGCCTCGCCTTCGCGCGTGGCGCACTTCTGGGCGCCCGCCGATGCGCTCAAAGCCGGATCCCGCGGCCGGCTGCCCGTAGGCGGCGCCGAGTTCGGCCACATCGAGCTCGGCGAGCAGCGCCGGCTTAAGGCCGGGATCTTCGCTGAACAGCTCAAGCGGCTGGGGGGCGTTGAGCGGGAAATATCCGTAGAGGTGCCTGCGGATGAGAACCCGGACGGCCTCGGCTGGCGTACCCGGGCGAGCTTCTCCGTGGCTCCCGGCGGCCGGCTGGCGATGCACCCGCACCGGTCCGATGACCTTGTTCCGGTCCAGGAA
The DNA here is from genome assembly GCF_009696625.1 of Arthrobacter sp. BL-252-APC-1A. Classification (NCBI taxonomy): domain Bacteria; kingdom Bacillati; phylum Actinomycetota; class Actinomycetes; order Micrococcales; family Micrococcaceae; genus Arthrobacter; species Arthrobacter sp. BL-252-APC-1A. Next base: position 137,780 of record NZ_VULS01000001.1, read on the forward strand.
ATGCCCCTGGCCTCTGCCGCCATCAATGCCCTTAGCCTCTGGGAAGTGGATTTCACCGGTGCGGACCGCGTTGAGGTTGCAGCTCCTGCGGCTGGCGGGCCTCCGCTGGTCCTTCTCATCCCGTCAGCCGGAACCCATCCCAGGACGCTGGCGCGGATTGCATCCGAGGTGGGAGCGGCGGCTGACGCCGGTGCAGGAGAAACCGTCTCCGTGGCAGCGTGGGATCCCGAAAACCATGAACTGACCCGCCTGCGGGGACGGACGTGGGTGCGTGAGCATGCAGCCGGACACGAATACCGGGTCACCGGTGCAGGTTTCTGGCAGATCCACCGCAGTGCCCCCGAAGTCCTGACCTCGGCCGCTCTGTCCGGACTGCAGGTCCAGGAAGGCGAACGGGTTGCCGACCTCTTTGCCGGTGCAGGCCTCTTCACCGCTCCGCTGGCCGATGCCGCGGGCCCCTCAGGGCATGTGCTCTCCGTTGAGGGCTCACCCGGGACAAGCCGGGATGCTCGCAAGAACCTTTTCGCCGCCGGTCAGGTCGAAGTGGTGCAGGGCAGGGTGGACCGTGTCCTGCGGACCCGCGAAGGAGGGCTCGACGTCGTACTTCTGGATCCGCCGCGCACCGGCGCGGGCCGGACTGTAGTCGACCAGGTATCGGCTGCCGGTCCGCGTGCCATCGGGTACGTCTCCTGCGATCCCGCATCCTTCGCCCGTGACCTTGCCTGGTTCCGCGAAGCGGGCTGGGAACTGGACACCCTGCGCGTCTTCGACCTGTACCCGCACACCCATCACATGGAGTCCTTCGCCGTACTTAACCGGCCGTAGCGCGGCGCCCGCGGCTGCCGGCCAGGGACACCGCGGCGGGATGTGGCGAGCGTTATGCTTCCACCCCGGCGCGGTGATCAGGTCCGGCAGGCGCGTATCCGGCTAGGATGGGAGCAGTTGTCCGGCTCCGTGCCGTAGGGATTCCCGCTGGAACGTTTGCACGGCAGGGGGGACTAGCCAGCCCGGGAAATCACCCACCATTTCCCGGCCGGGCCCAACAGCTGTGCCGGTTAGGAAATCCTAACTAGCGTGCGGCGGATCACTGGACAAAGATAAAACGGTGGCGAGAGGAGTCCTGTTATGAGTAATGTGGACAGCTTCGGTTCCAAAGGCGTCTTGAACGTCGGCGGGAACGAGTATGAAATTTTCCGGCTGAATTCCGTCGAGGGCGCCCAGAGCCTTCCGTTCAGCCTCAAGGTTCTGCTGGAGAACCTGCTGCGCACCGAAGACGGTGCCAACATCACTGCGGACCACGTCCGTGCACTGGCCAAGTGGGATGCCAACGCAGAGCCCAGCACCGAAATCCAGTTCACGCCTGCCCGCGTGATCATGCAGGACTTCACCGGTGTTCCCTGCATCGTTGACCTGGCAACCATGCGTGAAGCCGTTGCCGACCTCGGCGGCGATCCCAAGCGCGTGAACCCGCTGGCACCGGCCGAAATGGTCATCGACCACTCCGTGCAGATCGATGCTTTCGGCAACGCCGGCGCCCTCGAGCGCAACATGGAGATCGAATACCAGCGCAACGGCGAGCGTTACCAGTTCCTGCGCTGGGGCCAGACCGCATTCGACGACTTCAAGGTTGTCCCCCCGGGAATGGGCATTGTCCACCAGGTCAACATCGAGTACCTGGCCCGTACGGTTATGACACGCGAAGTTGACGGCGTCCTGCGGGCCTACCCGGATACCTGTGTCGGTACCGACTCCCACACCACCATGGTCAACGGCCTGGGCGTGCTCGGCTGGGGCGTTGGCGGCATCGAAGCCGAAGCAGCAATGCTCGGCCAGCCTGTCTCCATGCTCATCCCGCGTGTTGTCGGCTTCAAGCTCACCGGTGAAATCCCGGCCGGCGCCACGGCCACCGACGTCGTCCTCACCATCACCGAGATGCTGCGCAAGCACGGCGTCGTCGGCAAGTTCGTTGAGTTCTACGGCGAAGGCGTAGCCTCCGTGCCGCTGGCCAACCGCGCCACCATCGGCAACATGAGCCCCGAGTTCGGTTCCACCGCCGCGATCTTCCCGATCGACGACGTGACCCTGGACTACCTGCGCCTCACCGGCCGCTCCGAGGAGAACGTAGCCCTCGTTGAGGCCTACGCCAAGGAGCAGGGCCTCTGGCACGACCCGTCCAAGGAAATCAAGTACTCCGAGTACCTCGAGCTGGACCTCTCCACTGTTGTTCCCTCGATCGCCGGCCCAAAGCGTCCGCAGGACCGCGTCGAGCTCACGAACGCCAAGCAGCAGTTCCGTGCCGACCTCAAGAACTACGTGCACGAGAGCGTTGAGGCCGAGAACGGCACCGTTGACGAGGCACTGGAAGAGACCTTCCCGGCCTCGGACGCCCCGTCCTTCGCCGAGGGCAGCACCAAGATCCAGGACAAGGAACACGACCTGGTCAAGGAATCAGACGCGCCTGCCGAGCGTTCGGTGAACAAGGTTCCCGTCACCATGCCGGACGGCCGCAGCTTCGAGCTGGACCACGGAGCCGTGACGATCGCCTCGATCACCTCCTGCACCAACACGTCCAACCCTTCAGTGATGATGGCCGCTGCCGTACTGGCACGCAACGCCGTCGAAAAGGGCCTCGTCGCCCAGCCTTGGGTCAAGACCTCGATTGCTCCGGGTTCCAAGGTAGTCACCGACTACTACGAGAAGTCCGGCCTGATCCCGTACCTGGAGAAGCTTGGCTTCTTCGTTGTCGGTTACGGCTGCGCCACCTGCATCGGCAACTCCGGTCCGCTGGAAGATGAAATCTCCACCGCGATTAACGAAGCCGACCTGGCCGTCACCGCAGTGCTCTCGGGCAACCGCAACTTCGAAGGCCGCATCAACCCGGACGTGAAGATGAACTACCTGGCTTCCCCGCCGCTGGTGGTCGCCTACGCACTGGCCGGTTCCATGGACTTCGACTTCGAGAATGACCCGCTGGGCCAGGACTCCGAAGGCAACGACATCTTCCTGAAGGACATCTGGCCGAACCCGTCCGAGGTCCAGGAGATCATCGACGCGTCCATCAGCCAGGAAATGTTCACGGATTCCTACGCCACCATCTTCGAAGGTGACGACCGCTGGAAGTCCCTGCCGACCCCCGAAGGCGCAACCTTCGAATGGGATTCGGAGTCCACGTACGTGCGGAAGCCCCCGTACTTCGAGGGCATGAAGGCACAGCCGGAGCCCGTCACGGACATCGAAGGTGCCCGTGTGCTGCTCAAGCTGGGCGATTCGGTCACCACCGACCACATCTCCCCGGCCGGTTCCTTCAAGTCGGACACCCCGGCAGGCAAGTACCTGCTGGAGCACGGCGTGGCCCGCAAGGACTTCAACTCGTACGGTTCCCGCCGAGGCAACCACGAGGTGATGATCCGCGGTACCTTCGCGAACATCCGCATCAAGAACCAGCTCCTGGACGGCGTGGAAGGCGGTTTCACCCGTGACTTCACGCAGCCCGATGCCCCGCAGAACACCGTGTACGACGCATCGGTGAACTACCAGGCCGCCGGCACTCCGCTGGTTGTCCTGGCCGGCAAGGAGTACGGTTCCGGTTCTTCCCGTGACTGGGCAGCAAAGGGCACCGCACTGTTGGGCGTCAAGGCTGTCATCGCCGAGAGCTACGAACGTATCCACCGCTCCAACCTCATTGGCATGGGCGTCCTTCCGCTGCAGTACCCGGTCGGCGTCAACGCCGAGTCCCTGGGCCTGAGCGGTACGGAAACCTTCTCCGTTGAAGGCGTCACCGAACTCAACAACGGCAACACCCCGAAGACCGTCAAGGTCACCGCGGTGCCGGAGAACGGTGAAGCCATCACCTTCGATGCTGTCCTGCGCATCGATACCCCGGGTGAGGCTGACTACTACCGCAACGGCGGCATCCTGCAGTACGTGCTTCGCCAGATTTCGGCAAAGTAGGCCTGCACAGCCGCTAAGCTCAGCGCCCCGTTTCCTTCCGGATGGAAGGAAACGGGGCGTTTTGCGTTTGGTGGAAACCCGGGGCGCGGGGCAGGCGTTAGAGTTAAAAGCTGTGACGGTGCGTTTGCCCGTTGCCTAAGACGCAAGGGAGGCGCCCTCTTGGGACTTCTGGAAACCATCCGTGATCCGCGGGACCTCAGCAAGCTGAGCAGCTCCCAGCTCTCAGCCCTGGCCGAGGAAATCCGCTCCTTCCTCATCACGAATGTCGCCCAGACCGGCGGGCATCTGGGACCAAACCTGGGCGTCGTTGAACTGACGATGGGCATTCACCGGGTATTCGACTCCCCGCGGGACAGCATTGTCTTTGACACCGGGCACCAGTCCTACGTACACAAGATCCTGACCGGCCGCCAGGAATTCTCCACGCTGCGCCAGCAGGGCGGCCTCTCCGGATACCCGTCACGGGCCGAATCAGTCCATGACATTGTTGAGAGCTCCCACGCTTCCTCCTCGCTTTCCTGGGCTGACGGAATTTCCCGTGCCCGCCAGCTGAACGGAGAAGGCGACCGCTACACGGTCGTCATGGTGGGCGACGGCGCCCTTACCGGAGGCATGGCCTGGGAAGCCCTGAACAACATCGCTGCCGACCAGCGGCGTCGTGTGGTGATCGTCGTCAACGACAACGGCCGTTCCTACGCCCCGACCATCGGCGGCGTTGCCGATTACCTCGCCTCACTGCGTCCCACCATTGATGCCGTGCGCACGCACAAGATGTACGAGAACACCATGGACTGGTGGAAGGGCCGCCTGCAGAGCGCCGGCCCGGTGGGCCGTTTTACCTACCACAGCCTGCATGCAGCCAAGAAGGGCATCAAGGACTGGTGGGCCCCGCAGGGGCTCTTCGAGGACCTGGGCATGAAGTACGTTGGGCCGATCGACGGGCACGACCTTGGTGCGGTAGAGCAGGCACTGGAGAAGGCCAAGAACTACGGCGGACCCGTGATCGTTCACGCGATCACCGAGAAGGGCCACGGCTACGCTCCGGCCCGTGCACACGTCGAAGACCAGTTCCACGCAGTTGGCGTGATCGATCCTGAAACAGGTGCGCCCGTCGCCGCCGGCGGCAAGCAGTCCTGGACCTCCGTCTTCGCCACCGAGATCGCGGACATCGCCGATGAACGCAAGGACATCGTCGGGATCACCGGCGCAATGCTCATCCCCGTGGGCCTGCACCGGTTCGCCGAACGGCATCCGGACCGGGTGTTCGACGTCGGCATTGCCGAACAGCACGCACTGACTTCTGCAGCCGGGATGGCCTACGGCGGGCTCCATCCCGTAGTCGCACTGTATGCCACCTTCCTGAACCGCGCGTTCGACCAGCTGCTGATGGACGTTGCCCTGCACAAAGCCGGGGTGACGATTGTCCTGGACCGTGCCGGAGTGACCGGGCCCGACGGCGCCAGCCACCACGGCATGTGGGACATGTCCATGCTGCAGATCGTCCCGGGGCTGCACCTTTCCGCGCCGCGGGATGCCACCCGGCTGCGCGAAGAACTGCGCGAAGCCGTGGCCATCTCCGACGCACCCAGCGTGGTGCGCTTCTCCAAGGGAACCGTGGGGCCCGACGTCGATGCCGAGGAACGCACCGAGGACGGTGTGGACATCCTGGCCCGCCGCCCCTCCGGTGACGCCAGCAACGACGTGCTGATTGTCAGTGTCGGCGCGATGGCGGAAATGGCGCTTGAGGTTGCTGACCGGCTTGGCGACCAGGGCATCAGTTCAACGGTGGTGGACCCCAGGTGGGTGTTGCCCGTGCCGCGGTCAATCGTGCGCATGGCAGCCGAGCACCGGATCGTGATCGTGATCGAGGATGGCGTGCGGGCCGGGGGAGTGGGTTCCCGGATCCGCCAGGAAATGCGGGCCGCCGGCGTGGACACCGCACTCAACGAGGTTGGCCTGCCGGTCGAGTTCCTTGACCACGGCACGCGGGCCGAAGTCCTGGAGCGGGTGGGCCTCACAGCCCGCCAGGTAGCCAACGACGTCGTAGCGCAGGTGCTGGGAACCAAGGTTCCCTTCGCCCGTCCGCTGCCCGGGCAGCAGGCGCCCACAGGACAGATACCCAAGATCAAGTAAGCCCCGCAGGCCCGGCGGGGCAAAGGAAAGCAGGTGGCTTTTATGCCGAACAACCTCCCTCCTCTCGCCGTCACCGGAGCCACCGGTGCACTTGGCGGTATGGTCGCACGTCTGCTGGGTGACGCCGGTATCCCGGTCCGCCTGCTGGCACGGCATACGGCGCGGATCCCGCAGCAGCCGGATACCCCAACATTCGCAGTCTCCTATGCGGACAGGGAGCATGCCGAACGTGCGCTGCGCGGAACGCAGACCCTGTTTATGGTGTCCGCGGCGGAGAACCCGTACCGGGCACAGGACCAGCGCACGTTCGTGGATGCCGCCGTCGACGCCGGGGTGGAGCACATTGTCTACACGTCCTTTATGGGCGCTGCGGAGAACGACGTCTTCACCCTGGGCCGGGACCACTGGGACACCGAGCAGTACATCAAGGAGCGCGGCCTGGCGTACACGTTCCTGCGCGACGCCTTCTACCAGGACATCCTGCCGTCCTTCGTCGGGCGCGACGGCGTCATCAGCGGCCCCGCCGCTGACGGGAGGTTCGCGCCCGTGGCGCGAACCGACGTCGCGCGGGCGGCTGCCCGGATCCTGGCCGATCCCGTGCCGCATGCCCACCGGACCTACACGCTGACCGGGCCCCAGTCCCTGTCCATGGCGGAGGTAGCCGAGATCCTCTCGCGCGTGACAGGGGAGCGCATCACTTACTACGCCGAGTCCCTGGACGAAGCCGTTGAATCACGCCTCGCGGCGGGGGCCACGCAGTGGCAGGCCGTTGCCTGGGCGACCAGCTACGCAGCCATCGCCACCGGGGAGATGGACCGGGTCAGTGATGACGTCGCGGAACTCACCGGTGTGGCGCCGGAGAGCTTTGAGGATTACCTGCGCAGCGAAGGGAAGAGTTCACCTTAGCGGCTCTTCCCACCCGCAGGCGGCGTGGCTAGTGTCAACAGTATGGAACAGGCACAATCCGGTCCCGTCGAGGACTTTCTGCAGGAATGCACCATCACCGGCCTCAGCGAGAGCGAAGCCACCCCCGCGGCGGACCTGTACGGGATGTACATCATCTGGTGTGAGCAGGGCCAGCTGGACCCCGTGTCCTCGAACTCGTTTTCACGCCGGCTGCGGCAGAGTGGTAACTATCCCCGCCGCCGCAACCACGAGAGCATTTATCCCGGGATGCTTCCCACGGGGCCAATTCCAATCCAGTACATCCTGGAAACGGATAAGCCTCCCAGCCCGAACGGTCCCATGAGCACCTTCGGCTCCTAGTCTGTCGCGGCCCCGGCTGCGCGGCGGCAATTGATAGCGTGGCAGGATGACCACCTACAACAGACTTGGCAATTCCGGGCTGACCGTTTCCTCCGTCGGCCTGGGCTGTAACAACCTCGGCCGAACGGGTACCGTCACCGAATCCCAGGAGGGGACAGACGCCGTCGTCCATGCCGCGATCGACGCCGGCATCACCCTCTTTGATACTGCCGACACCTACGGTGCCGAACCCGGCCTGAGCGAAACCCGGCTGGGCAAGGCCCTCGGATCCCGCCGCGGAGACATTGTCCTGGCCACGAAGTTCGGCATGGACATGCACGGCGCCAACGGACCCGACTTCGGCGCCCGCGGCTCCCGCAAGTACATCGTGACCGCCGTGGAAGCCTCCCTTCGCCGCCTGGGCACGGACTGGATCGACCTCTACCAGTTCCACACCCCGGACCCGCTGACCCCGATCGATGAGACTCTGGCGGCGCTGGACGACCTCGTCACCAGCGGCAAGGTCCGCTACATTGGCCACTCCAACCGCACCGGCTGGCAGATCGCCGAAGCTGAGTTCACCGCCCGCATGAAGGGCAGCACCCGCTTCATCTCGGCGCAGAACCACTACAACCTGCTGGACCGCCGTGCCGAACTGGAAGTCACTCCCGCCGCCGAAGCCTACGGGCTCGGGGTGCTGCCGTACTTCCCGCTGGCCAACGGCCTGCTCACCGGCAAGTACAGTTCCGGTCAGGCACCCGAGGGAAGCCGGCTGACGCACTCGCGCACCAACCTGCTGCAGAACGCCGACTTTGACCAGCTCCGTGAGTTCGGTGAGTTCGCGCGGGAACGTGGCCTGACCGAGGTGCAGGTGGCGTTCTCCTGGCTGGCCTCCCGGCCCTCGGTTTCTTCCGTCATTGCCGGAGCCACCAAACCGGAGCAGGTGCAGCAGAACGCCGAAGCAGCCTCGTGGGTGCCATCGGAGAAGGACCTTGAGGAACTGGACCGGATCTTCCCGCAGGTCCCGAAGGTTGCTCTGTTCTAGGCGTTCCTGGGCGTCACTCTCGGTGCCGCCCTGGGCGGCCGGAGAGCCCGGGACGGCGGCAACGAAACTCCTTTGCTCGCAGAGCTCGCACGGAGTATTAGAGCCGCCTTCCCCCGGGCCCTCCGGCCTGCGCTGTCCGTGGCCTTCGCGCTCGAAACCCCGTGCCCTCCGGCGCCTCACGAAGGTTTGGTTGCGATCCCGTCCAGCCACAGCGTGTCGGATTCGTCCTGGTGCGGCCCGGAGGTCCCCACATGCCTGGCATCGATCGAGGGGCCGTTCCGGATCACGTGCACCAGCGCCATCCCGTGGCCGCGGCCGAGTCCGTAATCGGTCTTCAGCCATTCAAGGATTTCACCGGCTTTAACGTCAGGCCCGTCGAAACCCTTTGCCCGGGCTTCGTCCGCGAGCTGGCGGGGAGTTCGCCCCGTCTTTTTCTCGATAGTGTCCAGGTACGCCTGAAATGACATTGTGTTCCCCTCACGGTGGACGGAAGATGGTCGGGCTATTCTAGATCGTTGACGTCACTGGTTGCCGAACAGCTGCGCTGACAGGCGTCCACGCAGTGTTCCGGCTCCGGGCCCGGATAGCTCATCGTCCCGGACCGGCCGTCCGGAGACCGCGAGCAGCAGCGCGATGGAGGACCCGCGGACCTCGGCGCCGCCGCCGTGCCGGAAACGGCCGTCGGCAGCCGCCAGCCGCAGGCCGTCCACCAGTTCCCGGCCGCCGCCGATACTCACGGAAGCCGCCGCCTGGTGGGCCAGGGCTACGGCGACAGCATCCAAGGGGTACCCGCGGACAATCCCCAGCGGCCGGCGGATGTCCTCACCATGGACCACTGCTTCAACCAGTCGGGTGGCGCGGGGCGCCGGGGGGCCGCTGGTCCGGTGCTGAACCGAGCGAAACGCCTCCAGGGTTTCAGCGGGGCTGCTTCCGCGGTGCTTTCGGACGCCGTCGGCATTGCTGCGGTCAAAGTCGAAGCGGGCCCTCACCATGCCGCGCAGGAAACCCAGCCGGGTGGTCAGCGCAGTGTCCACCAGATGGGCGAGGACGTCGTGGACACTCCAGCCGGGACACAGCGACGGCGTCTGCCAGACATCGTCCGGAAGGTCCTCCAGATCCGCAATCAGTGCGCGTCGTTCCTCGTGCACTGCCGGCCAGACGGAAGAGCTGCTTCGGGATCTCATGCCCGGTACTCAACCAGCGCGGGCGGAGGTTGTACAGACTACTGCCGGTCCAGTGTTTCCTCGATGCGAGCCAGCAGTCCGGCGAGAGCCTTCCGCTCCTCGGAGCTGAGGCCCGCCAGGATGCTCTCCTCAGTCGCCAGATGATCCGGCAGCGCCCGCTCAACCAGCGCAAGGCCGTCAGCTGTGAGCGCCACCTTCTTTCCCCGCCCGTCCGAGGAGTTTTTGGTACGGGACACCAAACCCCGTTCCTCCAGCCGGTTCAGCCGCTGCGCGATGGCGGCTGAGGTGACCATGGTGCTGGCCGTCAGCTCTGACGGGCTCAGGGTGTACGGAGCGCCGGACCGGCGCAGGGTCGCCAGGACATCAAAAGCAGCGGCGTCAAGACCATGCCTCGCGAAGGTTGCCGCCAGCCGGGTATCCACCTTCCGGGACACCCGGGAGATCCGCCCGATGACAGCCATGGGGGAGGCATCAAGATCCGGCCGTTCCGTTGTCCACTGAGCCAGGATCTGCTCTATCTGGTCCTTCATAGATTCCAACCTATCCGTTTGTGCGCTGATCACGCCGTTGGTGAAACCCAGCCCGATTCACTGATTGGGAAGCAGGCTGCCTGTTAGCGTCGATGGGTGAGCACTAAACCCGTATCTGCTGCCCAGTCCGCTCCCAGCTCCTCGTCCGACCCCGAGGGCAACGGCATGGTCCGTGTCCGCGGCGCCCAGGAAAACAACCTGCGCAGCGTAGACGTCGACATTCCCCGCGACGCGATCGTTGCGTTCACGGGAATCTCCGGCTCAGGCAAGTCGTCCCTGGCGTTCGGAACCATCTACGCCGAGGCACAGAAGCGGTACTTCGAATCGGTTGCGCCGTATGCGCGGCGTCTGATCTCCCAGGGCCACAATCCCAAGGTGGAGGCCATCACGGGCCTGCCCCCCGCCGTCGCGCTCCAACAGCGCCGAGGCACGGCCAGTTCGCGGTCGACGGTTGGCACGCTCACCACGCTTTCAAACTCGATGCGGATGCTCTTCTCCCGCGGCGGCACCTATCCGGCCGACGCCGAGCCCGGCAGCCTGGATTCGGATGCCTTCTCACCCAACACGGCTGCCGGCGCGTGCCGCGAGTGCTCCGGCCTGGGCGTCGCCCACACCGTCACCGAGGAGTCCCTGGTCCCTGATCCGTCCCTGACTATCCGTGAAGGGGCCATTGCTGCCTGGCCCGGTGCCTGGCAGGGCAAGAACCTGCGGGACATCCTGATCCACCTCGGTTACGACGTCGATGTGCCCTGGCGGAAGCTGCCGAAGAAGGACCGTGACTGGATCCTCTTCACCGAGGAACAGCCCGTGGTCACCATCACTCCGCAGCGCGACCGCGTAGCCAAACCGTACAAGGGCCGCTTCTGGAGCGCCCGCAGCTACGTGCTGCACACCCTGGCCGATTCGGGCAGCGCGAAGATGCGCGAGCGGGTCCTGGAATACATGGTGTCCGGTCCCTGCCCGGTCTGTGGAGGAGCAGGCCTGCGCCCTGAGGCACTGGCCGTCACCTTCGCCGGCCGCAACATCGCCGAGCTCAACGGAGCAACCCTCGGCGAGCTGGCCGAGATCATCCGGCCGACGGCGGAACTCAAGGCTGCGGGCACTGCCTCCCGGTCTGCGGCATCCAACGAGGACACCGAGGTTGCCGTCACCATCACCCGTGACCTGCTATCCCGGCTGGAGATCCTGATCTCCCTGGGCCTGGGCTACCTCAGCCTGTCCCGCGCGACCCCGACGCTCTCGCCAGGGGAGATGCAGCGGCTGCGCATCGCCACGCAGCTGCGCTCGGGCCTGTTCGGCGTCGTTTACGTCCTGGATGAGCCGTCAGCGGGTCTGCACCCGGCGGATGCCGAACCGCTGCTGGCCGTTCTGCAGGAGCTCAAGGACGCCGGGAACTCAGTGTTCGTCGTCGAGCACAACATGGACGTGGTCCGCAGCGCCGAGTGGATCGTCGACGTCGGTCCGCAGGCCGGCGACGGCGGCGGCACCGTGCTCTACAGCGGCCCGGTGGCAGGACTCGCAGACGTACCGGACAGCGCCACCCGGCCGTTCCTCTTCGGGGAAGCCGCGGATACGGTTCCCGCCCGGCGCCGGGCCGAGCGGTGGCTGTCGCTGAAGGGCATTTCGCGGCACAACCTGCGGGAGCTCGACGCCGATATTCCGCTCGGCGTGCTCACCGCCGTCACCGGCGTATCCGGATCCGGTAAATCGACCCTGGTCAGCCAGGTCCTCGCCGAAGCCGTAGGCACTCAGGTCAACGGCGCGCCGCCGGAAGCTGAGGACGACGACGAAGCCCGGGACGCCACTGACGACCCCGGCGTCCAGGTGCGGCGCATTCAAGGACTCGAGCAGCTGGACCGGCTGGTCCGGGTGGACCAGCGGCCTATCGGCCGGACACCGCGCTCGAACCTGGCCACCTACACCGGCCTGTTCGACAATGTTCGCAGGCTCTACGCAGGTACGGACGAAGCGCGCGCCCGCGGCTACAACGCCGGACGGTTCTCCTTCAACGTTGCCGGCGGCCGATGCGAAACCTGCCAGGGCGAGGGATTCCTCGCCGTCGAACTGCTGTTCCTGCCCGGCACCTACGGTCCCTGCCCGGACTGCCACGGTGTCCGGTACAACGAGGAGACGCTGGAGGTCACCTACCGCGGCAAGTCGATCGCAGATGTCCTGGGCATGCGGGTGGAGACTGCGGCGGAGTTCCTCGCCGATGTTCCGGCCGCAGCCCGCAGTCTGCGGACCCTGCTCGACGTCGGCCTTGGTTACCTGCGGCTGGGCCAGCCGGCAACGGAACTGTCCGGCGGTGAGGCGCAGCGCATCAAGCTGGCCACCGAACTGCAGCGCGCCCGCCGCGGGCACACCCTCTACCTACTGGACGAGCCGACCACAGGTCTGCACCCGCAGGACGTGCAACTGCTGCTGGCCCAGCTGAACCGGCTGGTGGACGCGGGAAACACCGTGGTGGTGGTGGAGCACTCGATGAATGTGGTGTCCTCTGCTGACTGGGTGATCGATATGGGACCGGCGGGCGGCGACGACGGCGGCCGGATCATCTGTGCCGGGACCGCCGAGGAGGTGGCTGCCTGCGAAGCGTCGCGGACCGCACCGTACCTGGCTGGTGCGCTGAAGCGGCTCTGATGGGGCGGCCGAAACCGACCTGATGTCCCTGCCTGCCTTCACGGGTCCGGGGCGCTGTTCCGTTCAAGTTGTGGGCCATCTGCGGGAATGGCCGCCTCGTGCTGAAGCACTCCAGCGAGTGCCCGGATTCCGCGGATGATTTGGTGCTCGTTGAGGTTGCCGAATCCGAGCACGAGGGCCGGCGGGAGCGGAGGCGGATGGGGTTGTGTGGCCAGGGGCGTGAACCGGTAGCTGCCCAGACCGTTGACCCGGACGCCTATGACTGCCGCGGCCGATACGACGGCGAGTTCGGATACGCCGTCGGGCAGGCCCAGCATGGCGTGGCAGCCCGCAGCCACTCCGCGCAAGCGCCCTCTGCCGAACGCCCGTTCCGCCTCGGCCGTCAGGACGTCCCTGCGCGCACGGTAGTTCTCCCTCATACGCCGCAGATGACGGTCAAATCGCCCAGTCTCCATGAGCAGCGCGAGGGCCTCCTGGTCCAGACCAGGTGCTTCGCGACTGCTGAGTCGCTTCTCCTCGACGATTCCAGACACGAATCGCTGCGGTGCGAGCACCCAACCAAGTCTGATTGCGGGGGCGAGTGTCTTACTCACCGATCCCAGTGCGACCACGCGATGCGGGTTGAGTCCCTGTAGGGAGCCGACGGGCTGACGGTCGTAGCGGAATTCAGCGTCATAGTCGTCTTCGAGGATCACCCCGTCGACGTCGTCTGCCCAGGCGCTCAGCTCGCGCCGCCGTGAGGGTCCGAGCGCGACACCGGTCGGGCATTGATGGGCTGGTGTCACCAGAACAGCCCGCGCCCCAGTTCGTCGCAGGTGGCCCACATCGATGCCGTCCTCGTCGACCGGAACCGGTACCGCATCCAAGCCTGCCCGCCGGGCGATGACGTCATGCTCGCGCGGGCCGGGATCCTCGAGCGCGATCCGCTGGACGCCCTGCCGTACCAGGGTTGCGAGGACAAAGGTAAGCCCCTGGCGAAACCCGGAGACAATAACCGCGTCTTCAGCGACAGCGCAACCTGCCCGGACACGACGATGGTATGCGGTGACGACCTCCCTTAGGTGTCTGGAACCGGCCGGGATGGCATCACCCAACTCCGCTTTCGGAAGCGTCCTGGTCGCCTCCGACACGGCCCAACTCCAATCAGTGAGGGGCACCGAACCGAGATCGGGAATGCCGTATCCAAAGTCGATTTCGGCCGCCCGGGGTGCACTCGACGCGGTCGGGATGATGGCTGAGGTCGGCTGGCGGAGAGGTCCGCCGTCAATAGCAGCGACTCGCGTTCCAGAGCCGACAGCCGCCACGAGGTATCCTTCAGCCACCAGCTGCCCGAACGCGTCTACGACCGTCCCCCGTGAGACTCCGAGCAGTTCCGCGAGGCGCCGCGACGATGGTATTCGTTCGCCGGCGGCAAGCCGTCTTTCACGGATGGCCGCACGCAGCTGGTCCTGGATCTGCTCCCCGATCGGAGCAACACCATTCTGCAGCATTACCAAGAGGTCGGGCCCTCCACTGGCCCAGTCGACAGCCATGCGTTCACCATACCCAAATGGTCCACTCAAGGGGTCGGCAAATGGTCCTTCACGTTGCACAGAGGGTTTTTTAGTTTTGGGGTGTGAACATCGCACCCCGGATCAAAGTCCGGAAAGGATAGGAATCATGAACGGATCAATCAAAATCACGCCCCTTCTTGTCGGCGATTTGACCGCCGAGGGCTATCCGATGCCCGTCTATGTGCACCTCATCGAACATCCCGAGGCTACGATTCTCGTTGACAGCGGCTTCACCGAGATCCATCCCGCAGCCGCCTCCCTCGACCCGCAACCTCATCCGCTCAACGAGCATGCATTCGATCTCGATAGCGTAGACATCGTCGTAAATACCCATTTGCACTTCGACCACTGCGGCGGGAATCACCTCTTCCCCGGCATTCCGATCTACGTCCAGCGTCAGGAACTCGACGACGCCCGTACCGAGGACGGTTACACGATCCGAGAATGGGTTGACCCGCCCGGCACGCATTATGTGCCCGTGGACGGAGAACTCGAACTGCTTCCGAGAGTCCGCCTCCTCCCGGCCCCAGGGCACACCCGCGGTTCTCAGATCGTCGTCGTAGAGTCGGGGGAGCGGCCGACGATCATCGCCGGCGACACCGCCGTCTGGTTCGGGGAACTGGACAACCCCGTGACCGAAGGGCAGCTCCTGATCCGTGCCCTGCAGCCCGAGCACGTCTGGATCACTCACGAGCACACTCCCTGGGCCGCTGCCCCGCTTCACGAAAACACTGACAAGCTTCATCCGGAACGGTGAGACCGGGACGGAGTGAAGCAGTGTTCCAACTCGGCTTCGTCCGCCCGGCCCTGGCCGCACCGTGTCCGTGTCGTGCCGCTTAGTTGACGCGGACCGTCATCATGCCCTTCTTATTGCTTTGGATGACTTCAATGGTGGTACCTGTTCCGCCCACGATGACGCTGTTCTGCGGGTTCGCGGGATCGTAGTAGGCATTCGGATTCGTGTCATTGAAGAAGGGGATGCCCGCGCGGGACGGCACCTGGAGGGTTGTCATTCCCGCCGGTGTTTCCCGGTGCAGGCTGATTGGATCCGTGGATTCCTTGCCGAACGTTGCATCGAAGCTCTGGATCCGGTTCCGGGCCACGACGCCGTCGGACCAGTTCAGTGCCTGCGGCCGGGCATCGACCGGAAGGGCCAGCCCGGCGCCGGGGTGCTGCCGCGTGTTGTTGTTGCGCTGTCCCTCGTTCCAGTACGTGATCAGCAGGCCGTCCTGGTACGGGTAGTGCTCGACAGTGTTCGGGGCGGTCAGCGGCCAGCCGAAGTTGTACGGCCCGGTCTGCAGGGTCGAGTCGTAGCCCATGTACTGCCGGTTCTCGGCGAGGTAGTACCGGCCGTTGCCCTGCGCGTCCCGGGGCAGCACCACGACGAGCGCCTGCTGCTTCTTGGTCGCATGGAAAGACGGGCCGAGCATGTGCGTTGATTTTTTCCCGGCCTTCGCGGCGTCGTAATCCAGCCAGCCGAGCTGCAGTTTCTCCCACGCGCCCATGTGGTTCGGCGTGGTGCCAATGTCTCCGTTCCCATGTCCGAGCCACGAGCCGGAGCTCATCAGCGTCCAGAATCCGGTTCCGTTTTCGCCGCCGCTGGTGTCGTAAAGATCGGGCAGGCCCAGGTCGTGGGCGTATTCGTGGGCAAAGACACCCAAACCGCCGTTCTCGGGTTCGGTCGTGTAGTCACGGATCCAGTGCTGGGAGCCGCCGATCTTTACGCCGCCAAAGGGGTTCGCTGCCGGTCCCTGAGTGCCGCGTCCGGCCTGCCCGACAGACCAGCGGTGTGCCCAGATCGAGGACGACGGCGCTCCGGCTTCCTCGCCTTCGCCGGCATGGATGGCCTGGAAGTGGTCGATGTACCCGTCCGGCTCATCGAAGTTGCCGTTGTTGTTGTAGTCGTAGCGGTCCCACTGGTCGAAACCGGCCAGATACGCATCGATTTCGGCAGCTGTCTTGCCGCCGGCAATCTGCGCCTCGTACCAGGCATCCGCCGCGTCCTGGACGAACCTTGTCATGTCCGTCTGGCTTTCCGTTTCCCCGTAGCTGGCGGTGTTGTACGGGACGGTGACCCAGTCGCTGACGTCTCCGTCAACGGTGTAGCGACCGCTCGAGAGTTCCTCGAAGACGGTTTTCATCGACTCGCCCTGCGGGTTGAAGAAGAGGTCCATGTAGTGCTCGCGATCGAACTTCTCCTCCCAGTAGGTGGAGTTGTCCGTGGAACGGTCCGGCTGCGGGATCTGGTTGTGCCGCGGTCCGGGTTCGCTGTCAGGGAAGCGCGGATCGACCTTGTCGCCGAAGTCGATCAGGAAGGACAGGATCTGGTCGCTGTCTTCCAGCCCGTACTCGGCCCACTGGCCCGGAGCGACCTGGACGGCCTGGGATCCTCCCCTCTTCTGCACGGGGCTTCGCTGCGGATGACCTTTTCCACTGCCTGCCGGTTGAGAGTCCGGCGTTCGTCGGCCGCCGCATCCGGGCGGTCGTCGCTCCTGCCCGGACTTCCGTCCGGCGCAGGAGCACTGGTGGCACTGTCAGGCGCCGGAGCAGCGATGGCCGGGACTGGAGCCAGGACGACGGCGCCGCCCAGGGCGAGTGCCAGCGCGCACCGCAGATTGCGCTGCCTGAATTCTTGCTTCACATGATCCCCTTAGTGAATGCGAGTGTGAGTGAGGTGCGCTTACGCTATGCCGCATCGCTGAACGACGGAGAAAGCCGGCCCGTGTCGGATCCATTTGAAGGAACGGACGCTGGAATCGGGTTCAGGATCTTGTGGTGCGGGGAGTGCGGCGGTAGTGGCGCGCCCCTCAATTCAGGCGCTGGCCCGACTGCCACGGTGCCCGGTACAACGACGAGACCCTGGAAATCACCTACCGGGGCAAATCCATTGCGGATGTCCTTGGCATGCGGGTGGAAACCGCGGCGGAGTTCCTGTCCGACCTTCCGGCCGCAGCCCGCAGCCTGCACACCCTGCTCGACGTCGGCCTCGGTTACCTGAGGCTCGGCCAGCCCGCCACGGAGCTCTCCGGCGGCGAAGCGCAGCGCATTAAACTGGCCACCGAACTGCAGCGCGCCCGGCGCGGGCACACCCTCTACCTGCTGGACGAGCCAACTACCGGCCTGCACCCGCAGGATGTGCAGCTTCTGCTGGCCCAGCTGAACCGGCTCGTGGACGCGGGCAACACCGTTGTAGTGGTTGAGCACTCGATGAACGTGGTGGCGTCTGCTGACTGGGTGATCGACATGGGTCCGACAGGCGGCGGCGACGGCGGCCGGATCATCTGTGCCGGACCCGCCGAGGAAGTTGCTGCCTGTGAAGCGAGCCGGACGGCGCCGTACCTGGCTGCTGCGTTGACGAGACTCTGACAGGGCGGCCGGAAGGAACGGACCGGCGGATCGGCAACCGGCGTGCCGCCTGGCCCAAGCCCCACTGCCGTAGAGATCGCCGGCAATACGGTTGGCACAACAACCTTCGGTGACTTGACGCTCTTTGGAGCGGGTTCCGCGAAACGTTTGGGGAGATAACGCCGTATTGGGAGCTCCATACGAGCGTTATCTCCACGAAGGCTAAACCCGGATGCTGCTTTCCAGCGTTATCTCCCCGAAGGTTGCTGGCCCGAACGAACGAGCAGGGCCCACAAACGTGTGGTTGACAGTACGAACGGACCTGACGAGCATTGCGCTATGACCAAGCACGAAGCACTGCCGCTCCGTTTTGTCCTGGTGACCCTGGGACTCCTGGCCCTGTTGTCACAGACAGTGCTGCTGCCGCGCCTTGCGGGCGAGTACGCCGCGGCGTATCCGCAGGCCGCACATCTCGCCGTCCCGTACGCGATTGCGGCGATTGTGGCAGTAGCCTGCCTTGAAGCGGCGCTGCTGGCGGCGTGGCGGATACTCAGCATCGTGGTGGCAGAAGGCGGACTGACTCTCGGCGCAGCCGAACCGGCAAACGTCATCGCAGCGTCTCTCGGTCTGTCCGGCATAACCGTTGCCGGGATTTGCGCACACGCCGGGTCCGTAGCCTCCGTGGGCGGCCCGCTGATGCTCATGGGGCTTCTTGCCGGGCTGGCGCTCGTTCCTGCTGCGGTTGCGCTGCGGAACAGGGTCCTGCGAGGCAGCAGCGGCACCGCAGAGATCCCCGGGCCCGCCCACTGGACGTGAGAGGAAACAGCAGCATGCCCGTAACAAGCACCGGAACCACGGTGAATGAGGTGATGGACCAGCTGGCCTCCCTTGAGGACCCGAAGATGCGGGCGATCAACGAGAGGCACGGTGACGACCACGGGGTGAACCTGACCCGGCTTCGCGCCGTCGCCAAGGAGCTGAAGGCGCAGCAGGACCTGTCCCGTCAGCTCTGGCAAACCGGTGACACCGCGGCTCGCCTGCTGGCGCTGCTGATCTCCAGGCCCAAGTCCTTCACCCAGGACGAACTGGATTCCATGCTGCGCGAGGCACGTAGTCCAAAGGTGCAGGACTGGCTGGTGAACTATGTCGTCAAGAAGAATCAGCACGTCGAAGACCTGCGCCGCGCTTGGTTCACCGACGCCGATCCCGTGGTGGCAAGCGCCGGCTGGGCGCTGACCAGCGATCAGGTGGCCAGAAACGCCGATGGCCTGGACCTGCCAGCCCTCCTGGACACAATAGAGGCGCACATGCAGGACGCACCCAGCCGGCTGCAGTGGGCCATGAACACCTGCCTGGCCCAGATCGGCATCGCTCACCCCCAGTTTCGCTCCCGCGCCATAGCCATCGGCGAACGGCTGGAAGTGCTCAAGGACTATCCCACGCCGCCAAACTGCACCTCACCCTACGCACCAGTGTGGATTACGGAGATCGTCCGCCGGCAGGCGGGGGAGTGAACCATGGGAACGATTTCCCTTGACCTGTTTCTCACACTGGACGGCGTTTACCAGGGCCCCGGCGGAGCGGATGAGGACCCCTCGGGAGGGTTCACCCTCGGCGGCTGGCAGGCTGCCTTCGCCGATGCTGAATCCGGCGCCGCGATCATGGAGGGAATCAATGACATGGACGCCCTCCTGCTGGGACGGCGGACCTACGACATCTTCGCCCGGTACTGGCCTCAGCGCGGGAATTCCAACCCGATCGCGGAGAAGTTCAACTCGATGGACAAGTACGTGGTGTCCCGGACACTGGAAGGCGCCGGCTGGGACGGGACCACGGTCCTGTCCGCCGCGGACAAGGCGGCGCAGCTGAAGGAACGCCATGAGGACATTCATGTCGTGGGCAGCGGGGCACTGGCCGGTTCGCTCCTGGCGGCAGGAATCCTGGACCGGCTGAACCTGTTCCTCTATCCCATAACGCTCGGCTCAGGGAAACGCGTTTTCGCCAACGGTTCCGGTGTTCCCGCTGCCTTCACCCTTGCCGCAGAACCGCAGGCTTTCCCATCCGGCGTTGTCCGCCTGGTCTATGAACGTTCGGGGATTCCGGTGACGGGGCTCGACGCCGGTGACTAGTGGCGGTAATGACGGTTCCGGGCGGTTAGGATCACGGCGCCGATCGTCGCGGAAATCATCGATCCCACGATGACTCCCACCTTCATGTGGTCTGACGCGGCGCCGGCAGGATCGTAGGAAAGCTCGCCAACCAGCAGGGACACGGTAAAGCCGATGCCGGCGATGAAGGACATCCCCACGATGTCGATCCAGGCCAGGGACTTGTCTATGGTGATTCCGCGCAGTCTCGTGATCAGGAACGTACCTCCGGTGATTCCGATCGCCTTGCCGAGGACCAGCCCGCCGATGATGCCGAGCGCGATGCTGTCTCCGAGGGACTCGAGCAGTCCGCTGAAGCCGCCCACCGTAACCCCGGCGGAGAAGAATGCGAAGACCGGCACAGCGACGGCGCTGGAGAACACGGACCACTTGTCCGCAAAATGGGCGGCCAGGCCCTCGAAGAGCGGGGTGCCGTCTTCCCGCGTGCCGGCCGGAACCTTGGCACGGCCCTTCGCAATAACGGGAACCATAAAGCCAAGCAGGACGCCGGCCACCGTAGCGTGGATGCCGGAGGCATGGATCAGGGCCCAGACACACACACCCAGGGGAATCAGCACCCACCAGGTCCGGACGCCGCGCTGGACCAGCACAGCGAAGACCGCCAGCGGCAGCAGGGCGGCCAGCAGCGGAAGGAACGCGATCTCGTCGGTATAGAAGACGGCGATGATGGAGATGGCCAGCAGGTCGTCCACGACGGCCAGGGTCAGCAGGAAGGTCCGCAGTGCCGGCGGCAGCATCCTGCCCACCACTGCGATGACGGCTACAGCGAAGGCGATGTCGGTGGCGGCCGGAATCGCCCACCCGTTGAGGGCGTCTCCGCTGGCATTGAGGTTGATCAGCGTGAAGATCAGCGCCGGGACGGCGACTCCGCCCATGGCGGCGACAATAGGCACGACGGCGGTGCGCGGGTCGCGGAGCTTGCCGGCGACGAACTCCTCCTTCAGCTCAAGGCCTATAACAAAGAAGAAGACGGCCAGCAGGCCATCCGCCGCCCAGGCAGCAACGCTGAGATTCAGGTGCAGGGCTTCGGGGCCGAAGGAAAACTCCCGTACTGACTCGTAAAAGTCAGCCAGGGGCGAGTTGGCCAGGATGAGTGCAATCACGGTGGCGCCCAGCAGGAGGGCACCTCCTGTTGTGTCCTTGCCGAGGGTCTGGTGGACACCGCGCCAAATTGAGTGCGGCTGCTGGTTTTCGGGTAGGGCAGGGGAAGAGTGGGACATGGCTGGTTCTTTCACGCGGGGTACCGGGGGCAGGGCAGAGTGCACCTGTCCGTCCTCAGATCAGAACGCAGGTGCTTAGCAGGTGCGTGGCGGCGGGCAGCCGGCGATCTCGCCGTGCGCGTTGGTGCCCCAGGAACTCATCCAGCCGTTGGTTCCGCTGGCCCGCTTGGCCAGCAGCAGCCGCTTCAGGTACGCCGTCAGCACCTGTGCAGAAGCACGGGTAAACAGGAGGCGGCGGGCAGTCATGGCGTCCAGTCTAGCAAGGATGCTGATAAATCCGGCCCGTGTGACGTCGGCTGCCAGGTTCAGGAAGCAGGGGACAGGACAGCTGCAGCCCTCTCCAGGGCGCCCGGGATGATGGCGTAATACGCCCACACTCCACGCTTCTCGCGGCGCAGGATTCCGGCGTCCACCAGGATCTTCAGGTGGTGGGAGACAGTGGGCTGTCCCAGGCCGACGGGTTCCGTGAGATCGCAGACGCAGGCCTCTTTGTTCTCCTGCGCGGCAATGATAGACACCAGGCGCAGCCGAGTTGGCTCCGCCACGGCCTTGAGGAGCTGGGCGAAGCGCTGCGCGTCCTCGGCGCTGAGTATCTCTTGGGTCACGGACGGGCAGCAGGCATCGGCAACGGGCTCGGGAGCTCTCTCGGCAGTGTCCACCGAACCATTATGCACTCAGATTGACATTCATCGATGCCTGGCGGGATAGTCGACATTGACAGATATCGATATAGGTCCCGGCCGCGCCCGGCCGCGCCAAACCCCTTTCCGCTGAGGAGCACCGTGCCCAACCCCGCCGCCGCACCAGCAGCCGCCCAGGCCGCCGCACGGCTTTCCACCCTTGACCGGTTCCTGCCGGTCTGGATCGTCGCTGCCATGGCGGCAGGTCTGCTTCTGGGCCGCTTCATTCCAGGTATTGGAGCCGCCCTGGACTCAGTGAAGGTCGCAGACGTGTCCCTGCCCATCGCCGTCGGGCTCCTGGTGATGATGTATCCGGTGCTGGCGAAGGTCCGTTACAGCGAGACCGGCAAGGTGGTGGCTGACCGCAAACTCATGGTCACGTCCCTGATCCTGAACTGGGTGGCGGCGCCTGGGTTTATGTTTGCCCTCGCCTGGATCTTCCTCCCGGACCTGCCCGAATACCGCACCGGGCTGATCATCGTGGGGCTGGCCCGCTGCATCGCGATGGTGATGATCTGGAACGATCTTGCCTGCGGCGACCGTGAGGCCGCGGCGGTGCTGGTGGCCATCAACTCGGTGTTCCAGGTCCTTGCCTTCGGCGCGCTGGGCTGGTTCTACCTGCAGGTCCTGCCCGGCTGGCTGGGCCTGGAGACAACCAGCACGGACTTCTCCTTCTGGGCCATCACGCTCAGTGTGCTCATATTCCTCGGCATTCCGCTCCTGGCCGGATTCCTCACCCGTACGTTCGGTGAACGGGCCCGGGGGCGCGCCTGGTATGAGGGGCGGTTCCTGCCGAAGATCGGCCCGTGGGCACTCTACGGGCTGCTGTTCACCATCGTGGTGCTGTTCGCGATGCAGGGCGACGAGATTGCCGCGAACCCGCTCGACGTCGCACGCATCGCCCTGCCGCTGCTGGTCTACTTCGTAGTGGTGTTCGGTGCCGGGATGCTGCTCGGCCGGATCCTGAAGATGGGCTACCCGCGCACCACCACGCTGGCCTTCACTGCCGCCGGAAACAACTTCGAACTCGCCATCGCCGTGGCGATCGGAACCTACGGTGCGACCTCCGGCCAGGCGCTGGCCGGCGTCGTAGGGCCGCTGATCGAAGTTCCCGTCCTCGTAGCCCTTGTCTACGTCGCCGTGTGGGCACGGAAGAAATACTGGCCTGCTGCTACACCAGCCCCCGCAGCTCCGGCAGAAGAGGCACGCCGATGACCTCCGCAGCCAAACCATCCGTCCTGTTCGTCTGCGTCCACAACGCCAGCCGCTCGCAGATGGCCGCCGCCTACCTCCGGGTCCTTGGCGCAGGGCGCATCGACGTCCGGTCTGCCGGATCCGAGCCCGCGGACCGGATCAACCCGGCCGCCGTTGCAGCGATGGCCGAAGACGGCATCAACATGTCCGCCGAGCTGCCGAAGGTCCTGACCACCGACGCGGTGCGGGAGTCCGACGTCGTCATCACCATGGGCTGCGGGGACACCTGTCCGGTCTTCCCGGGAAAACGCTACGAAGACTGGGAACTCGACGATCCCGCCGGACAGGGCCTCGACGCCGTCCGCCCGATCCGCGACAGCATCCGGTCCCGCATCGAAGCCCTGGTTGCCGACCTGCTGGCCGGCGACTCATCCCAACCCACCCCTTTCGCCTAAGGAATCCAATGTCGCAGACCGACACCGCACTGTCCCAGCTTCCCGTCGCTGTCATCGGCTCCGGCCCGGTGGGGTTGGCTGCCGCCGCGCACCTGCTCGAACGCGGACTGAATCCCGTCATCTTCGAGGCCGGCAGTACACCAGCCGCCGCCGTCAGCGCCTGGGGGCACGTCCGGCTGTTCTCACCGTGGCAGTACGACGTCGACGCCGCCGCCGGCCGCCTGCTGGAAGGCACCGGCTGGCAGGAACCGGATGCGCAGTCGCTGCCCACCGGAAACGAACTCGTGGAGCAGTACCTTCGCCCGCTTGCTGCCGTCCCTGCACTCAGGGCCGCCCTGCGGTTGAACAGTGAAGTCCTGGCCGTCACCCGTGACGGCCTGGACAAGACCCGAACCGGCGGACGGGAGAGCGCGCCGTTCCTGCTCCGGGTCCGGGAAGCATCCGGCAGTGTGGCTGATTACCGGGTCCGCGCAGTCATTGATGCCTCCGGTACCTGGAACACCCCAAACCCGCTCGGCCAGTCGGGACTTCCTGCCGCCGGCGAAGCAGAGGCTTGCGCTGCCGGCGTCATCACTGCCCCGCTTCCTGATGGAGCCGGCCGTGAGCGTGACCGGTTTGCGGGCAGGCATGTCCTGGTTGTGGGCGCCGGCCACTCTGCTGCCAATACGCTCCTGGCATTGGGGGAGCTGGCTGAACTGGAGCCGGATACCCGGATCAGCTGGGCCATCCGCAGCAGCTCGCCCGCCGGGGTCTACGGTGGCGGCGACCTGGACGGACTGCCCGCCCGCGGCGCCCTTGGAACCCGGCTGCGTGCCCTCGTCGAAGCGGGACGAATTGAACTGCACACTTCATTCCGGATCACCGGATTCAAGACGTCGGACAGCCTCACCGTTGTGGGAAGTACTCCTGCCGGCGAACGTCAGCTGAACGTGGACCTGCTGGTGCCCGCCACCGGCTTCCGTCCCAATCTGGACATGCTGCGTGAGGTCCGTCTGGACCTTGATCCGGCGGTGGAAGCCCCGCGGCAGCTCGGACCGCTCATCGACCCCGAGTTCCACAGCTGCGGCACCGTGGAGCCGCACGGTGCCAGGCTCCTGTCCCACCCGGAAAAGGACTTCTACATTGTGGGCATGAAGTCCTACGGTCGCGCTCCCACGTTCCTGATGGCCACCGGCTACGAGCAGGTCCGCTCCATTGCCGCAGCCTTGGCGGGAGACCGGGAAGCTGCGGAGAGGGTGGAGCTTGTCCTGCCGGAAACCGGTGTCTGCTCTACGGACCTCGGCGGCAGCTGCTGTGATGCGCCTGCGGCTGATGAGGAAGCGGAGTCATCCTGCTGTGCTGCACCGGAGCCGGCTTTCCTGGGTATACCCACTGGTTTGGCCCACGGGCGCTCCGCCCGTGAGGAGGGCTAAAAGCACCACGCTGACGACGGTTCCGGCACATAGTCCTGTCCATGTGTGGAGTCAGCGCGTTCGGGACCAAAGGTCGTCGTTTGGCCTGCGGGACCATGTTTGCCGCGGCGTCTCTGCTTCACGGACGACGTCGGTCAGCCACAGTGTGCTGTCGGGATCCCACCCGGCGAGCACTGTGGCAGTGTCAGCGTCCACATCAAGCGCCCGGCCAGCCGTGTTCAGGTAGCCCATGGTCGTCAGATGTACTGCGTCCCATTCATTGGCAACCCGCTGCCAATCCGGGATCACCCAGGGGCCGTCCCGTCCGGTGGTGCGGAACCAGTCATGGCGGCGGGAAGCAGTGACGTCCAGGGGAAAGCGCCGGCAGAGTGCACTCCAGTCAGTGGCGGTGCGGATTTCGAAAGTCCGGCCGACCGCGTAGACCGGAATGGTTGTTGCTTCCTGCCAGCCCATAGAGTCCTCCACAAGGTTCAGGGCGGCGGGGATGGCACCGGTTGTCCGGAGGAGGCCGAGGGGGAAAGACCACCAGTTGCCGGAGACGTTGGCATGAACACTGTCAGGGCGGTCCTGTGCGGCCTGCGCTTCGTCGGCGCGGATTTCTTCCGCCCACCTGTTCAGTACCTCCTGCGGATTCCGGGGCAGCGGTGCCGGATCCTCTGCGGAACGCCAGTCGATGGCCCATTGCCCTGCCTGATGCTCCTGCGACCATGTTTGCCCGGCATGGGTGGCAAGGACCTGCCCGGCGATCGGACGGAGCGCGTCGGCGATGGCTGGAATCCCGGCGAGCACATCCTCACCGTCAGGCTCCTGCCAGTAGCGTGCCGTACCGACAGCTCGTTCCAGGGCCCGCGCGACGTTCTCGTCCGTGATGCTGGACGTATCGATCGATAGAAGTGTTGTTGCCAGGCCCTCCACGGACGGGTCCTCGCTGGGTGTACCGCCGTCTGAACTGGAGCTGGACAAGGCGAACATGACTGTGGAGGTTCCTTTGCCGGGGTCCAGGTCATACCCAAGATGGAAGACTGCGCTTCGAACGCCGGAATCAAGTTCCGTCGCGAGTTCAAGACACAGGCGCCGCCCGCGGGGACCCTCGAGCAGCAGGCCAGGCTCTGTTTTCATCCGCTCATCCTTGCATATCGCCGGCTCCACCGGCCGCCGCGTGCCGTCGATCGGGCTGCCCGGTTCGAGCCGAGGCAAACACCTCAGGGGATCCGAGGGATTCCCCCATCCTCTGGGGAGATAACGGCTTTTAGGGACGCTTCGGCGCAACCTTCGGTGAGGTACCGCCCTTATGGGAGCCGTATTCCGGCGTCAACTCCCCGAAGGTTGGGCGCGAAAGACCCATTGCAGCGTTATCTCCCCGAAGGTTCGTCGGCGGCGGGAGAACCTCGGCGGCCGTGAATGGCGGGACCCATGCATACTGGGTCTCATGGCCAGCGACTCAGCAGGAAATGACAGCGAGCACGGTGTATCAACGGGGAATGACGCCGAGCCACCGCAGGCCGCCTCCAGGTTTAAGTGGTGGCCAATAGCGGCATTCCTCGGCGTATTCACCGCTCTGAACATCATTCTTATCGTGGCGGATGCCCCGACGGGGATGCGGCTCATCCCCGCCGGTCTCCTGCTGGCCGCCGCGCTCGGCGCCACCGTCGCCGTCCTGCTCCGCCGGGCACGCACCTGAGACAAGCAGGGAGCAGCACACGCAAAAAGCGCCGGACGGACCGGGTTAGGCGGCGTTAATACTCCGGCGAGCTCTGCGAGCAAAGGAGTTTCGTTGCCGCCGTTCCGGTCCGCCCGGCGCGGGCCAAGCGGGCCAAGCGGGCCAAGCGGGCCAAGCGGGCCAAGCGGGCCAAGCGGGCTAAGCGGGCAAAACAGGTGAAGAACTAGGCAGCAGCCACCGGAACAGCACCGGCGTTGAACAGCTTCCCGTTCACGCGGTTCGACGCGCCAACGCGGTCCAGGTACGGAGTGATTCCGCCCAGGTGCATAGGCCAGCCGGCGCCCAGGATGACGCAGAGGTCAATGTCCTCCGGACCAGCCACAACGCCTTCATCCAGCATCATGCCGATCTCCTCAGCGAGGGCGTCCTGTGTGCGGCGCAGGACTTCCTCGGAAGTGGACGGCGAGTCACCGAACGTCAGCAGGTCCAGGGTTTCCTGCGGCACGTACGGCTTGCCGTCCCCGTCCTTCTGCCACAGCGACTTGATGCCGGCGTCGATCAGCTTCTGCGAGTTCTCCGAGACGTAGAACCGGTCACCGAACGCAGTGCGCAGGGATTCCTGCACGTGCTGTCCCACCGGCAGGCCCACCAGGGCAAGCAGGCTGAACGGGGTCATCGGCAGGCCCATGGGGCGCAGCGCGTTGTCCGCCGTGGCGGCATCGGTGCCCTCGTCAAAGACCTTGGTGATCTCGCCGAACATACGCCCTAGGATCCGGTTCACCACAAACGCAGCAGCATCCTTGACCAGTACGGCGGTCTTCTTCAGCTGCTTCGCAAGGACAAACGCGGTAGCCAGCACGGCGTCGTCGGTCTTCGGCGCGCGCACGATCTCCAGCAGTGGCATAACGGCAACCGGGTTGAAGAAGTGGAAACCTACAACGCGCTCGGGGTGCTGCAGGTCAGCAGCCATTTCCGTCACCGACAGCGAGGAGGTGTTCGTGGCCAGGATGCACTCGGGGGAGACGACGGCCTCCACCTCGGCGAAGACCTGCTTCTTGACCGACATTTCCTCGAAGACAGCTTCAATGACGAAGTCCGCGTCAGCGAAGGCTTCCTTCGACACCGATCCGGTGACCAGGGCCTTGGTGCGGTTCGCGGCGTCGGGGGAGATGCGGCCCTTGCCGAGCAGTTTGTCCACCTCGGCATGTACGTAGCCCACGCCCTTGTCCACACGCTCCTGGTCGATGTCCGTCATGACCACCGGCACCTTGAGCTGCTTGGCGAACAGCAGGGCGAGCTGGCTGGCCATCAGGCCTGCGCCGACGACGCCGACCTTGGTGACCGGACGGGCCAGCTTCTTGTCCGGGGCTCCGGCGGGGCGCTTGCCCCGCTTCTGCACCAGATCCAGGAACGCGTACACGGTGGACTGGAACTGCGGGGTCTGCATCAGTTCTGCCAGGGCATCGCATTCGGCTTCGCGGGACTGCTCACGGGTCCAGTCCTTGCCCGCTTCGAGCAGGTCCAGCACCTTGGCCGGAGCCGGTGCGGCGTTGGAGGTGCGCGCTTCAACGAAGGCACGCCCGGCGGCAACGGCGGCGTCCCAGCGGTCAGCAACCTCGGAAGGCTCGACGGCGTTGGGGCGGTTCACGCTCTCAGCACCGGTGATCACCCGGGAGGCCCAGGCGAGGGACTGCTCCAGGAAGTCGGCCGGTTCGAACAGAGCATCGGCGACGCCGAGCTTGTAGGCAGCCGGGCCGGAAAGGGTCCGGTTGTTGCTCAGCGGGTTCTCGATCATCACCTTGACGGCGTTCTCCGGACCGATCAGGCGCGGGAGCAGGTAGACGCCGCCCCAGCCCGGAACCAGGCCGATGAATGCCTCGGGCAGGGCGAGGGCCCCGGCACCGGTGGAGACCGTCCGGTAGTCGGACTGCAGGGCAATCTCGAGTCCGCCGCCCAGTGCCACACCGTTGATGAAGGCGAAGCTGGGGACCCCAAGGTTGCCGAGCTTGGCGTAGACCTCGTGGCCCAGTGCCGCCATGGCTACCCCGTCCTCGTACTCACCGAGGGTCTTCACTGCGGACAGGTCCGCGCCGGCCACCAGGTAGTGCGGCTTTCCAGTGACGCCGACGCCCACGATCTCACCCTTGTCTGCGCGCTCCTTGAGCGCATCAAGGACACCGCCGAGTTCCAGCAGCGTGTTCGGGCCCAGGGTGGTGGGACGGGAGTGGTCGACGTCGTTGTCGAGCGTGATCAGCGCGAAGGTGCCGGCACCGCCGGGCAGCTCCACATCGGAGACGTAGGAGTGGGTGACAACCTCGTTGGGGAACAACCCGGCGAGGCGCTTGAAATCAGTGGCAGTCATTTACTTCGAAGCCTCCGTGGACTCGGTGTTGTACTCGGGGTGGTTGGGATTCTCCCAAATGACGGTGGCGCCCATGCCCAGGCCAATGCACATGGTGGTCATGCCGTAGCGCACCGAGGGGTCTTCCTCGAACTGGCGGGCCAGCTGGGTCATCAGGCGAACGCCCGAGGACGCCAGCGGGTGCCCGACGGCGATTGCACCGCCGTAGCGGTTCACCCGGGGATCGTCGTCCGCAATGCCGAAGTGGTCCAGGAAGGAGAGCACCTGCACGGCGAAGGCCTCGTTGATTTCGAACAGGCCGATGTCCTCGATGGACAGGCCGGTCTGCTTCAGTGCCTTCTCCGTGGCCGGTACCGGGCCAATGCCCATCACCTCCGGCTCGACGCCGGCGAAGGCGTAGCCGACCATGCGCATCTTGACCGGGAGGCCGAGTTCCTCGGCGGCGTCGGCGGAAGCGAGCAGGGCCGTGGTGGCGCCGTCGTTCAACCCGGAGGCGTTGCCTGCGGTGACCCGGCCGTGCGGGCGGAAGGGGGTGCGCAGGGTCGCGAGATCCTCGACTGTGGTTCCCGGGCGGGGCCCTTCATCAACGGTGCTGAGGGTCCAGCCGGCACCGGCCTTCTTGGTGGCAACGGGAACCAGGTCCGGCTGGATCTGGTTGCCGGCGTAGGCCTTGGCCAGTTTCTCCTGGCTGGCGGCCGCGTAGGCATCGGTGCGCTCCTTGGTGATGTCCGGGAAGCGGTCGTGCAGGTTCTCGGCGGTGTTGCCCATGTTCAGGGCGGCGGGGTCCACCAGGCGTTCGGTGACGAAGCGCGGGTTGGGATCTGCGTCCGCCCCCATTGGGTGGTGGCCCATGTGCTCTACGCCGCCGGCAATCACGACGTCGTACGCACCGAAGCCGATGCCCGAAGCGGTAGTGGTGACGGCGGTCATGGCGCCGGCGCACATGCGGTCAATGGCGAAGCCGGGAACAGTGCGGGGCAGGCCCGCCAGAAGGGCAGCCGTGCGGCCGATGGTCAGCCCCTGGTCGCCGGTCTGGGTTGTGGCTGCGATGGCCACCTCGTCAACGCGCTCGGGCGGCAGTGAAGGGTTGCGGCGCAGGAGTTCGCGGATGCACTTGACCACCAGGTCATCGGCACGGGTGTCGGCGTACATGCCCTTCTCGCCGGCGCGTCCGAAAGGCGTGCGGACGCCGTCGACGAAAACTACGTCCCTGATCTGCCGTGCTCGGCTCTGTGGGCTCACGTACTGCTCCTCTTTGAGATGTGGATTAGCTCACGCTCAATGTTACTAGCCAGTAACTTAGGCTGCAAGGGTTGCCGCCGCGTGGCGCAGGCCGCCTCCAGCCCAGCAAATTCCGGCAGATACGGCAAGACCCGGAACCCGCGAGTCGCGGATTCCGGGTCTTGTGACCGGGCGGAGAAGCTAGACGCTGGTGGCGTCCTGAACTTCGCCGACCAATTCCTCGATGATGTCCTCCAGGAAGAGCACGCCAGTGGTGTTGCCCTCGGCGTCAAACACGCGGGCAACGTGCGCTCCGGTCCGCCGCATGGTGTCCAGGGCGTCCTCAAGCTCGCTGCCGCGGAACGCAGAGGCGAGGCGGCGGATCCGCTTGGCCGGAACCGGAGCATTGAACTTCTCCGCAGTATTCAGGTCCATGACGTCCTTCAGGTGAAGGTAGCCGGTCAGCCCGCCGTCCGCATCGGCCAGAATGTACCGGGAGAAGCCGTGGCTGCCTACCGCCGCCTGAATATCCGCGGGGGTGGGTTCAGCAGGCACAAGCACCATCTCGGCCAGGGGAACCTCAACATCGGCAACGGTCTTGGACGTGAACTGGAAGGCGTTCGTCAGGGCGCCGGTTGTATCGTCCAGGACGCCTTCGCGGGTTGACTGCTCCACAATCGTCGCCACTTCATCCAGGGTGTAGGCGCTGGTGGCTTCGTCCTTGGGTTCCACCTTGAACAGGCGCAGCACGCCGTTCGCGGTGGAGTTCAGGCTCCAGATCACGGGCTTGAAGATCCTTGCCACGAGCACCAGCGGGGGAGCCAGCAGCAGCGCCGCACGGGTCGGCACCGAGAAGGAGATGTTCTTCGGGATCATCTCGCCTACCACCACGTGCAGGAAGGTCACCAGCAGCAGCGCCACGACGAAGGCGGTGATGCTGATTGCCTCCGGAGTCAGCGGAGTGCCGGCCAGAGGGATTTCCAGCAGGTGGTGGATGGCCGGTTCGGAGACGTTCAGGATCAGCAGCGAACATACGGTGATGCCCAGCTGGCTGGTTGCCAGCATCAAAGTGGCATGTTCCATGGCCCACAGCGTGGTCTTGGCGGCCTTGCTGCCCTGGGCGGCTTTGGGCTCAATCTGGGACCGGCGGGCAGAGATGACGGCGAATTCGGCACCCACAAAGAAGGCGTTGACGGCAAGCAGCACAAACAGCCAGATAATGCCGGGCAGGTACTCACTCATGGATGGCTTCCTTCGTCAGGGTGTCGACCAGGCGGTCGTGCGCGCTGCGCGGTGATTCCGAACCGGGGTTGGGGGTGAAGCGCAGGCGCTCGACATGCGTGCCCACCACGCGCTCGACGCGCAGGACGCCGTCGTCAACCTCCACTTCGTCGCCGAGTTCAGGCATTCGGTCCAGGCAGTGCGTGACGAAGCCGGCGAGGGTTTCATAGTCCTCGCCTTCCGGCACGGTAATGCCGGCGCGGTCAAGCAG
Organism: Arthrobacter sp. BL-252-APC-1A; assembly: GCF_009696625.1. Lineage (NCBI taxonomy): Bacteria > Bacillati > Actinomycetota > Actinomycetes > Micrococcales > Micrococcaceae > Arthrobacter > Arthrobacter sp. BL-252-APC-1A. The sequence goes on from NZ_VULS01000001.1 coordinate 169,270, forward strand.
TTCATCCGGGCGCAGGGAAGCGTCGAAGGTGACCGCGCGTCCGGTGCGGACGACTCCGACGCGCGCGCGGTCGTGTTCATCTTCCAGCTCGCCGACGATTTCCTCTACCAGGTCTTCGAGGGTGACGACGCCGGCAGTTCCGCCGTGTTCGTCGGTCACCACAGCGATCTGCAGCCCCTGGGAACGCAGGATGGCCAGCAGGGAGTCAACGCCCATGGATTCGGGGACCCGCAGCGGCGGGACCATGACGTCTGCCGCGGTTGTGGTGGCACGCTGGTCCAGCGGCAGGGCGAACGCCTGCTTCACGTGCAGCACACCAAGGATGTCATCGGAGTCCCTGCCGAGGACAGGGAAGCGGGAGTAGCCGGTGGAGACGGCAATGGTGATGATGTCCTCAGCAGTGTCCGTGGCCTGGACGCCGACCATCCGCACGCGCGGGGTCATGACGTCTTCGGCCGTGTGGTCGGAGAACCGCAGGGTTCGGTGCAGCAGCTCGGCATGGTCCTGGTCCAGCACGCCTTCCAGGGCGGACCGGCGGACCAGGAAGCTTAGTTCCTCGGCACTGCGGGCGCCGGAGAGTTCTTCCTTCGGTTCGATGCCGAAGGAGCGGATCACCTTGTTGGCGGTGTTGTTGCACAGCAGGATGACGGGCTTGAAAACGGTGGTGAACAGGGCCTGGAAAGGCACAACGACCTTTGCGGTGGCCTTCGGGAGGGCCAGGGCGAAGTTCTTCGGGACAAGTTCACCGATGATCATCGAGAGGAGGGTTGCCACCGCGATGGCGATGACCGCTCCGGTGCCGCCGACGACAGCTTCGGGCACTCCCGCCGACGTGAGCGGGCCGCGGAGCAGGGAGCTGATGGCCGGTTCAAAGGTGTAACCGGAAAGCAGGGTGGTCAGGGTGATGCCCAGCTGGGCACCTGAGAGATGGGTGGAAGTGATCTTCAGGGCCTTGATCGTGGGACCAAGACGCTTCTCCCCGGCGGCCTGGCGGGCCTCGAGGTCACTGCGGTCGAGGTTGACCAGGGCGAATTCAGAAGCAACGAACAGGCCGGTACCGACCGTCAGCACAAGGCCGACGCCGATCATCAGCCATTCATACCAGTCGTTCAATTGGGGTGCCCTCCTCGAACCAAATCATCCAGAACTTCATCTGGGTCAGGGGAGGGCATGGGTTTATGAGAAGGGTCGTCCATAGTAGCCAAGAGCTTACGGTTATTTCCTAGGAAAATCCTGATAAGCCCTAGCCAAAGCGCTGATCCTGAAAACCGCGTGTGCCTGCTGTCACAAAACGGCTGCCGGCGGTGTCTTATGTGCAACCGCAAATACGGTGCGGCACCCAAGAGCAGGAGGAAGATCCGTGGACACGACAGCAGTAATTCTTGGCGCCGGCTACGCCGGCGTCATGGCAGCGAACAGGCTGGCAGGACAGGGCGTGCGGGTGCGTCTGGTCAGTCCCGAACGGCGCTTTACGGAGCGTATCCGGCTCCATGAGTTCACCGCCGGCACCAGGGCTGACCCGACCGTTCCCTTCAGCAGCCTGCTGCATCCGGACATTGAGATGGTGTACGGCGTTGCGGAGGACATCGACGCAGCTTCGCGCCGCGTCGCGCTTTCCAATGAGGCGGTGCTGGACTACGACTGGCTGGTCTACGCCGTGGGAAGCGGAAACAGCTCCGTGCCCGCCGGAGCGGAAGCACCGAGCTGTCTCTCCGGTGCCGGTCCAGCGCGGGACAAACTGCGAAGCTTAAAGCCCGGGGACCCGGTAGCGGTGGTGGGAGGCGGACTGACCGCCGTCGAAGTTGCTGCGGAAACGGCGCACGCCTATCCGCACAACCCCGTGACGATCTACGCCGCCGGGCCGGTGATCCAACACTTTTCGGACAGTACCAGGCATGGTGTGCTCCGCAGCCTGGAGCGCGCCGGAATTTCCGTGCGGCAGGAGATGGTGGAGGCGGACCGCCTGCCCGAAGCAGCAGCAGTGCTGTGGTGCACCGGTTTTGGGGTCCCGGACCTGGCAGCACGAAGCGGACTAGCAGTTGACGCCGCAGGGCGGCTGGCGGTTGATTCACGCCTGCGGGCGGTGGGCCGGGAACGGATCTTCGGAGCCGGCGACGCCGCGGTCATTACCGACCCCGGATACTCATACCTGCCGCAGACCTGTGCCACCGCCATGCCGATGGGCGCCGAAGCGGCGTCGAACATCCTGCGCACTCTGGCAGGGGAACCGCTCCCGCCTCACAACAGCGGCTTCCAGGGGCAGTGTGTCTCACTCGGACGGCAGGACGGCGCTTTGCAATTCCTGCACGCCGGCTACACCCCACGCAGAATCCACCTGCACGGGAGGGCCGCCGCAATGCTAAAAGAAATACTGTGCCGCATGACTCTGAAGTGGATCCGCGGCGAAGCCAAGAGAAGCGGAGCGTACACATGGCCGGCCGGACCCCGGATGACCCCAGCACCGGCACTGGCGGAAGCCTGAGGGCAGACCGCGGGAAGGAGTTCCTCGCGCACCGCCGGATGGTGTTCACCATCGCGTACAACGTCACCGGTTCGGTAGCCGACGCCGAGGACGTGGTTCAGGAAACGTACCTGCGGTATGCCGCCGTTGCCCAGGCCCCGGCGCATCCGCGGGCATACCTGGCGCGGGCAGCGTCCAGGCAGGCCCTCAATGCAGTCCGCGCCGCGTCACGGCGGCGCGAGGACTATCAGGGTGAATGGCTGCCCGAGCCGCTGCCAACCGGACCGGACGCCGGCGGGAGGCTGAACCCCGAGGCGGCAGCACTGACCGAGGCGGAAGTATCCACCGCCATGCTGGTGCTGCTGCAGCAGCTCAGCGGACCCGAACGCGTGGCCCTGGTGCTGCGGGACGTTTTCGGATTCGCGTATTCGGAGGTCGCAGCGGTCCTGGAGTCCTCCGAGCCCGCTGTCCGGCAGCTGGTCCACCGCGCAAGGGGCCGGGTGCGCACACCACAGCCGCGCAGCCTGCCGGACAAGGATGAGCACCGTGCCGCCGTCGAGCGTTTCCTGGAAGCTGCGCTGACCGGGCAGACCCAGGCACTGCTGGACGTGCTGGCTCCTGACGTGGTGCTGCATTCCGACGGCGGCGGGAAGGTCAGTGCTGCCCGCCGGGCGGTGTACGGGCCGGAACGGGTGGCAGCCCTGCTGCTTGGGCTGGGCGCCAAATTCGGGCAGGCAGCAGCGCCGGAGTTCGTCGAGTTGAACGGGCTGCCCGCCGTCGCGTTCCGGGAGAACGGAACGGTTACTACCGTTTTCCAGATCGCCCGTGAGAACGGGCTGATCACAGGGGTCTATGCCATGCGGAACCCGGACAAACTCGACCGGGTGCAGTAGCTGGCTAGTCCTTTTCGGTTTCCTTTTCCGGCAGGGGATCAGGATCCAGGAACGCGACGGTAAGCACCGCAGCGGTCTGCTGGATCTGCCACTCGCGTGCACCAAGCCCGCGCAGTGCAGCCGTGATCGTATCCAGGTCGATAACAGCCGGGGGCCGCCAGGCCACCCTGCGGAGATGGTCCGGGGTCAGCAGGTTCTCAACCGGCATGTTCAGCCGCTCCGCCAGTGCGGCCAGCCGGGGCTTGGCAGTGTGCAGCCGCGCTGCTGCCGCAGGATCGTTGCGCGCCCAGACCCGCGGCGGCGGCGGGGAGTTGGTGGGAATGTGCAGGGGAGGCAGGTCCTGCGTCTCGCGGGCCGCAGCGATGCAGCGCAGCCAGCGGGGAGCTTCCTTATGGGCGGCACGGCCGTGGAACCCGGGGGTGGAAAGCAGCTGCGGAACGGTGGACGGCATGGCCCTGGCAGCGGCAACAATGGCAGCGTCCGGGATCAGCCTGCCCGGCGCGGTGTCCCGGCGTTCGGCAAGCTGTTCTCGTTCCTGCCAGAGTTCCCGGACTGCAGCGAGCTGACGCCGGTCGCGGAGCTGGTGCATGCCGGAGGTACGCCGCCACGGGTCGGTGCGCGGCGGGGCCGGATCAGCGGTGCGGATCGCCTCAAACTCTTCCTCGGCGTAGGCAAGCTTGCCGTCAGCCTCGAGCAGCTTGATCAGTTCCACGCGGAGTTCGGCCAGCACCTCAACGTCCAGCGCCGCATAGCGGAGCCAGGGTTCGGGCAGGGGCCGGGTTGACCAGTCCGCTGCTGAGTGTTCCTTGGCCAGGCTGAAGCCGAGCAGGTTCTCAATAACGGCGGCCAGGCCCACGCGCGGAAGGCCGGCCAGCCGTGCGGCCAGCTCCGTGTCGAAGAGTTTGTCCGGCCACATACCCAGTTCGGAAAGGCACGGCAGGTCCTGGGTGGAGGCGTGCAGGATCCACTCCACGCCCTGCAGCGCCTCATTGATGATGCTGAGGTCACGCAGCGGTTCGGGGTCGATCAGCCAGGTGCCTGCGCCTTCGCGGCGGATCTGCACAAGGAAGGCGCGCTGGCCGTAACGGAAACCCGAGGCGCGCTCAGCGTCAATGCCTGCGGGACCGGTGCCGGCGGCCAGCGCCCGGGCGGCGCGTTCCAGGCCGCTCACCGAGTCGATCACAAGCGGAACGCCCTCACGCGGAGCATCAAGGACGGGGAGAGGAGCGGTGTCTGGTTCGTCTGCGGACAGCTCTGAAGCGGATTTGCCGGAAGTTTGCGCGGTCATAAGAACTTCAGTCTATCGAGTGCTGCGGGTATTCCCGTTTTCCTGGCCGGTTGAGGCTAGTTCAGGCGCCGGCGCGGCAGCGGGGAAACGCCGTCCGGCAGCGGCGGAAGCCCGGCGAAAGTGCACACCATGTCCGACCACGCTTCCAGGTGCGCCTGGACATCGGCGTCCGCCGGCGTCCAGGAAGCCCGCAGCTCAATGTCGATGGCGTCGCTCCGCCCGGCCAGCGTTCCGTAGCTCTCGGAGAGGATCCTGGTGGCGGTTCCGCCCGCTGCACAATAACGGGCACCGTGTTCCTGCAGGGCATCAACCAGCCAGGTCCACGCGACGGAGCCCAGCATCTGGTCGTTGCCCATGTCCGGTTCGAGTTCGGCGCGGATATAAGTCACGATCCGGAAGGTGCCGTTCCAGATGTCGCTGCCGTCCGGGTCATGCAGGAGGATAAAACGGCCGGTGGCCAGTTCCCGGCTTTCCGGAAGTACCGGACCCACCGGTCCGTGGAAGGTTCCATTGACGGGCTGGGGCCCCGAGGCCGTGACGTCGGCGGCAAGGGAAACAGCAAATGGCGCCAACCGGGTAGGGGCAGGTATCTCCTCCAGCCGCAGTTCCGGCCGGCACTTCGCGCGGCGCAGAGCCCCCAGGGCTGTTAGGAATTCGGGGGGCACCTGTGACAGGTCACCAATCGCACTCACCCTCGAAGGTTACGGCGGAGCCTGCACACTGGGTGTGCAGGCTCGCCGGTGTGTCCTATTCGTTATGAGCTACAGCTTACGCGCGGGTGTGTTTCTGCCGACAGGGCAGCAGGGTCAGCGGACAGCCGCAACCTCTGAGGCGATGGCCGCTGCGAAAGCATCGACGTCCGCTTCGGAGGTGTCAAAGGTGCACATCCAGCGCACCTCACCGGTAGCCTGGTCCCAGTCGTAGAACCGGAACTTGTCCCGCAGCTTGTCCGCGACGCCGGCAGGCAGGGTCGCGAAGACTGCATTGGACTGGGTGGGCTGGGTGAGGGAAACGCCGTCGATTTTCTCCACTGCGGCACGCAGCCGGGAGGCCATGGCGTTGGCCGTGGAGGCCGAGCGCTCCCAGAGGTCCGTGCCGTAAAGCGCGATGAACTGGGCAGAGACGAACCGCATCTTGGATGCCAGCTGCATGTTCATCTTGCGCAGGTAGTCCAGGCCGGGGGCGGCGTCGGGATCCAGGGCCACGATGCATTCCCCGTACATCATGCCGTTCTTGGTGCCGCCCAGGGAGAGGATGTCCACGCCGGCGTCGGTGGTGATGGCCCGCAGCGGCACGCCAAGGGCAGCCGCCGCGTTGCCCAGCCGGGCACCGTCCATGTGCAGCTTCATGCCTCGGGCGTGGATGTGCTCCGAGATGGCCTGGATTTCCTCCACCGTGTACAGGGTGCCGAGTTCAGTGGACTGTGTGATCGACACGGCCAGCGGCTGGGCGCGGTGTTCGTCGCCCCAGCCCCAGGCTTCACGGTCAATGAGTTCGGGCGTGAGCTTGCCGTCCGGAGTCGGTACGGTGAGCAGCTTCATTCCGCCCACACGTTCGGGGGCACCGTTTTCGTCCACGTTGATGTGGGCAGTTGAGGCACAGATGACAGCTCCCCAGCGGGGAAGCAGGGACTGGAGGCTGATGACGTTCGCCCCGGTGCCGTTGAAGACCGGGAAGGCCCTCATCCGGTTTCCGAAGTGTTCGGTGAAGACGTCGCGGAGCTTGGCGGTGTAGACATCTTCGCCGTAGGCCACCTGGTGGCCGAGGTTCGCTGCTGTCAGCGCATCCAGGATTTCGGGGTGGACGCCGGAGTAGTTGTCCGAAGCGAAGGCGCGCAGGGCGGGGTCATGCAGGGAGGTAGTTTCAGTCACGGGTGTCAGTATTCCTCAAGATGGGACTAGGGGAAAAACGGCTCAGGTGCGGGGCACCAGATTGATCCGTTTTCCGTTGATCTGCGCGGCGTCAGTGGTGAACAGCCTGACCGCTGCCGCTGCGAGTTCGGAAACGTCGGTGTAGCCGGGGAACCTGCGTTCCGGAGCTGCAGCCCGCATCGGGTCATCCACGAGGGCCTTCACCACGAAGATCACGGCCGCGGCGCCGGTGCCGCTGAGATCGGAGGCTATGGCCTGGACCCATGCTTCAGCGGCGGCCTTGGCGGCGGCGTATCCGGCGTTGCCGGACGTGGGGGTTTCAACGGCGGTGGAAGAGACGATCGCTAACCGGCCGTGCGGCGAAGCAGTGAGCTGGCCAATAAAGCTGCGGCTGACGTTGCGCAGTGTGGTCAGGATGTTCTGCTGCAGGAAATCCCAGTCCGCATCGCTCTGGTCGGTCAGGGTTCCGCCGCCGCGCCAGCCGCCCACCAGATGGATCAGCCCGTCAATCCCGCCTTCGGCCTGCAGGTCGGACGCGAGTGCGTCGACGTCGCCCTGCCGGCTCAGGTCGCAGGTGCGCAGTTCAACGCCGGGAACATTCTCCAGCGACTCGGCCAGCCGCCCGGCACTTGAACCGACGGCCACCACGCGGGCACCGGCGGCGGCCAGTGCCGTGCAGACAGCTGTTCCGGAGGCAGAGGATGCTCCGGCTACCAGGACCGTCAGGCCCGGCAGTGCTGATGCTTCCCCTGCTCCGGCTGTGCTCATGAAGTGCTGCTCCCTGTGATTCCGGCGGTGGATTCGATGACCGGGGCCATCTTCTTCGACAGTGCCTCGTAGAACATGGACAGCGGGAATTCGTCGTCGAGCACCTGGTCAGTCAGTGCCCGCGGCGGGCCGTCCAGCGGCAGGGCATCCGGTCCCTTGGCCCAGCGGGAGGCCGGGTGCGGGGTCAGGGTGCTTGAAATGAGAGTGTACGCAGCGAGCCAATGGGCTGTCTTGGGGCGGTCGATGGAACGCCAGTACAGATCCTCGATTTCCTGGCCAAGCTTGATGACGACGGCGGGAGCTTCGTCCCAGTCGATGCTCAGGCGGCCGTCGGTCCAGTGCAGCACCCGGTGCTGGTGCATCCAGGCGAAGAGCAGCTGGCCGCCCAGCCCGTCGTAGTTCCGGACGCGGGAGCCGGTGATTGCGAAGCGGAAAATCCGGTCGAAGATCACGGCGTACTGGACCAGCTGGGCGGTGCTGCGCGCCTTGGGGTCCGCGTCGTCGTCGTTCTGGATTTTGACCGATTCGCGGAAAGCGGTGAGGTCGCAGCGCAGTTCTTCGAGGGAGTAGAGGAAGAAGGGCATGCGCTGCTTGATCATGAACGGATCGAAGGGAAGGTCACCGCGCATGTGGGTGCGGTCATGGATGAGGTCCCACATCACGAAGGTTTCTTCGGTCAGTTCCTGGTTGTCCAGCAGCTCAGCCGCGCCTTCGGGAAGCTCCAGGGAGGTGATCTCCGCAGCGGCGCGGAGCACGCGGCGGAACCGTGCGGCCTCACGGTCGGCGAAGATGGCGCCCCAGGTGAAGGACGGGGTTTCACGGACTGCAACAGTTTCCGGAAACAGGACTGCGGAGTTGGTGTCGTATCCCGGGGTGAAGTCGCGGAAGCGGATGGGCACGAAGAGCTTGTTTGAATACTCGCCGGCTTCCAGGTTTGCGATGAACTCCGGCCAGATCACTTCCACCAGGACGGCTTCGAGCAGCCGGGAGCGGGAGCCGTTCTGCGTGTACATGGGGAAGACCGCCAGGTGCAGCAGGCCGTCGGTGCGGTCCAGCTGCGGCTGGAAGGCCAGCAGCGAGTCGAGGAAGTCCGGCACGCCCAGTCCGTCCTGGAGCCATCGGTTCAGGTCGCGGACCACCAGGTCCAGGTACTCTGCGTCATGTCCGAACGCGGGTGCCAGTTCGGCTACGGCGTCGCGGACGGTCTCCACCAGCGGAGCAGCGGTCTCCCTGTGCTCTGCGGGTACGGAGCCGTCCTGCTCCTGGAACTGCGCGAACGCGGTTGCAGCGTCCTTCAGCCGCAGCCAGGCAGCGGAATCTTCGGGTGCGGCGAGCTGGTCCGCAGGGGAGGAGAAAGCGGTGGATGACATAGCCGAGACCTTCCGGTTGCACGAACTCCCGGGCCGGGAAGAGTGTTGGCCCCAGCGTAGCCATAAATCATGTGTTCTTAGCCTCGAAGTCGGTTTAAGTAAGTAAGGCTTATGCTTCTTGTTCGCGGCGGCGGCGTTTGGCCAAGCGGTGCTTCGGGTATTCGTCCGCTTCCCAGGAGGCCCCGGCATAGAAGGGTGACCAGGCCCGGGCGGCTCCGGAGGCCTGGTAGTAAATGTTTGCCGTCACGACCAGGCCCACCGTAGTCACCGTGGTCAGCGCCGTCGTCAGGGCCGGAACGGCGTCTGCCGGAAGGGTCCAGGCCATAAAGATGCGAAGCGCTGCGTCAGCACACAGGCCAGCACCCCAGAGGATGCTTGTGACGCGCCAGACCCGGCGGAAGCGCGGGAGCTGCACCCATAGCCGGTCCCATTCCCCCGGCCAGCCGAAGCGGCCCTGGAGTATCGGGCGGGTCATTACGTAGACCAGCGGCCTGCGCGTCGCTGCACTGATGAAAAACCAGAGTCCGGACACTCCCACGACCAGGGCGCCGCGGGCCAGGAGAAACCGCTCGTCTCCCGGAATCAGGGAAACCACTGTACTGAGAACCATCAGCGTCAGGGCGTAGAGCCCGAAGGGTGAAACCCGCCGTGACCGCAGCAGGTCCACGACTGAGCCCGCCAACGAGACGGCGGTGCCCGCCAGCAGTGCGGCGTAGGCACTGACGCCTGCTGCCCGGAGTATGTAGAACAGCGCGACGGGTACGAGGAACTCGATGCCCGCGCGGAGGACGCGCGCCGCGGCGTGACTTTTGCCGGCGCCCGTTCCCTGAACCTGGTGAACCTGGTCTGTGTTCATACTGCCCGTGTCCTGCCTCCCGGCATGGAGGTTCCCTTGTTGTCTTCAGCTGGAAACGGTGTTCGGTGCGTCGATGCGTGTAGCGAGCTCGAACAATGCGGCAAGCTCGCGTCCGTAGGCCGCACAGTCCGTCCAGGGCGCCCGCTCAAGGACAAACGGGAGTCCGTCGATGCTGCGCTGGACGGCGTGGGCCATCACCACGGGGTCGAAGGAGCGGAACTCCCCGCTCTTTTGGCCCCGTCGCAGCAGGTCCTCGAGCGGGGCGGCTGCCTGGGTATCGTCCGCCGTTGTGTACTCCAGCGCTCCGGCCAGCACAATGCGGGTCAGGGCAGCCATGGCGGCCCGGTTGCGGTCTATGAAACCCACCGTCGCCGTGATGTATGCGCGGAGTGCACCGGCCGCCGTTCTTTCTGCGTGCACCGCTGAACCGGTCCATGCACCGATCCGCCCTATCACGTGCGAAGCGCACGCACTGATGAGATCCGCCTTGCCGGAGAAGTGATAGGAGATCAGCCGGGTACTGGAGAGCTGCGCCTGCTCGGCTATGCGGGCATAGGAGGCGCGGTCATAGCCCTGTTCGGCAATGACTGCGAGCGTGGCGTCGATGATCTGGGCCCGGCGCGCAGCACCCGTGAAGGACACCTCTTTTACCTGCATGGATAAAAAGTACGCCGCTCAGGTAAGCGCGAACAGGGTCTGCGGTAACTTTTTCGGGGAGGAAAGGCGCCTAGTACCCGCGGCTGTTCGGCGATTCGGTGCCGATCACGGACAGCGGGACCTCGGGGTGGTTCTTTTCCACCCGGCGAAGTGCCCAGATGTCATTGAACACCGCAACGTGCGCGCCGTCCGTGCGCAGCAGCACCTCGGCGCCGTGGACGTTGCTCAGGATCTCGGCGGCGGAAGCGTCGGTGAGCCGGGCCAGGGAATAGGAGAGCTGTTCCATGCGCATCGGGGCATTGAAGTCCTGGTTCATCCGGTCCTCGACCACCTCGAACTGCATGGGGCCGACGGCGGCAAGCACCGGTGCCTGGTCTCCGCGGCGGTCCGAGCGGAGCACCTGGATGATGCCTTCGTGCTCCAGCTGGTCGATTCCGCGGCGGAACTGCTTGTAGCGGCTGGGGTCCTGGGAGCGGGCCACCCGGAAGTGCTCGGGGCTGAAGAACGGGATCGGCGGGTACTGGACCGGCTCTTCCACGTAAAGGCTGTCACCCACACGGAGCGCGGAGGCGTTGACCAGCCCGACGACGTCGCCCGGGTAGGCCTGGTCAATCACTTCGCGTTCACGGCCGAACAGGTGCTGGGCGTACTTGGTGGCGAAGGTCTTGCCGGTGTTGGAGTGGGTGACCACCATGCCGCGTTCGAAGATGCCGGAGCAGACCCGGATGAACGCCACGTGGTCGCGGTGGGCTTTGTTCATTCCAGCCTGCACCTTGAAGACGAAGCCGGAGAACGGTGCGTCCACCGGCCGCTGGCCGCCGTCGCTGTCTACCCGCGGGCCGGCAGAGGGTGCCAGGTCCACCAGTGCGTCAAGGATCTGCCGGACACCGTAGTTCAGGGCAGCTGAGGAGAAGAGAATGGGAGTGGCCTTGGCATCCAGGAAAGCCTGGCGGTCAAACTCGCGTCCGTCGATCACCAGTTCGGCTTCGCCGATGGAGTCTTCCCAGGCATCACCTTCTGCCGCCGCTGCTTCCTCGGGGCTGAAGTGCTCCTCCAGTGCCAGCGAGGCGCCGGAGTTCTGCCGGGTGAACCGGACGAACTCATCCTTCTGCAGGTCCCAAACTCCGCGGAAGTCGCCGGCAATGCCCACGGCCCAGGTCAGCGGCATGGGCGCCAGGCCAGTGCGCTCGGTGATCTCGTCCATCAGGGCCAGCGGGTCCAGGCCGGGGCGGTCCCACTTGTTGATCACTGTGATGATGGGCAGGTTCCGGGAACGGCAGACCTCGAAGAGCTTCATGGTCTGGGTTTCCAGGCCCTTGGCGGCATCCACCAGCATGACGGCACAGTCGACGGCAGCCAGCACCCGGTAGGTGTCTTCGGAGAAGTCGGCGTGGCCCGGGGTGTCCAGCAGGTTGATCACGGTGTCCCGGTAGGCAAACTGCAGGGCGGTGGAGCTGATGGAGATGCCGCGGTCCTTCTCCATCTGCATCCAGTCAGACACCGTCTCGCGGCGGTTGTCCTTGCCGTTGGTGGCACCGGCAGTACCGATCACGCGGGCGTGCAGGGCCAGCGCTTCAGTCAGCGTGGACTTGCCGGCGTCGGGGTGGGAGATGACGGCGAAGGTGCGCCGGCGTGCGGCTTCCTTGCCGATCGCCGGGTTGGCGCTCGCACGGACGGGAGTCTGGGCCTGTGAGGACACTGCCGCTGCTTTCAGGTGTGGGGAATCTGGGGGCTGCCTAAATGGCAGCCTTTCCAGTTTAGCCGCCCGGCGCAAACCCGGTTTCCGTGCGGGGTGTGGCCGCGGCACTTCCGGCGGTTACTGTGATGGCGGGCACAGTTCACCAATGGCAAGGGAGCCAGTCATGGCTGAAGCATTCATTATCGACGCTGTACGGACTCCGGTGGGGCGGCGCGCAGGCGGACTCAGCGGTGTGCATCCCGCGGATCTGGCGGCTTCCGTGATTGGCGAGGCTGTCCGGCGCACCGGGATCGGCTCTGAAGAGTTTGACGAGGTGATCCTCGGTTCGATCGACCAGGTAGGGCCGCAGGCCATGGACATTGCCCGGACAGCCTGGCTGGCAGCCGGCCTTTCCGAACGGGTCCCCGGAACCACCGTGGAGCGGCAGTGCGGTTCAGGGCAGCAGGCCGTGTCCTACGCCGCGCAGGCCGTGATGAGCGGCACCTCCGACCTGGTGGTGGCCGGGGGAGTGCAGAACATGTCCGCCATCGCCATTGGATACTCCAATACAGCGGCAGCCGACCGGGGATTTCCTGACCCGTTCACCGGATCCACTGGCTGGGAAGCGCGGTACGGCACCCAGCCGATCTCCCAGTTCATCGGCGCGGAAATGATGGCCGAGCGCTGGGAGCTCAGCCGCAGTGAGATGGAGGACTTCGCAGTCGGGTCCCATGAGCGTGCGCTCGCAGCCCAGGCTGAAGGACGCTTTGACCGCGAGATCCTTCCGGTCGCAGGTATCCACGCCGACGAAGGGCCGCGGACTCCGGACCGGGCAAAGATCGAATCCCTGGCGCCGCTGCGGGACGGCGGAAAGCTAACCGCGGCTACGGCGTCGCAGATTTCCGACGCTGCTGCGGTGCTGCTGATCGCTTCCTCAGACGCCGTCCGGCGCTACGGACTGCGGCCCCGAGCCCGGATCCACCACATCTCCGCACGCGGTGATGATCCGGTAATGATGCTCAGCGCGCCCATCGAAGCGACGCGGCACGCGCTCAAGCGAACCGGGATGTCCCTGGCGGACATGGACCTGATCGAAATCAACGAAGCCTTCGCCTCGGTGGTGCTGGCCTGGCAGCGCGAGCTGGATCCGGACATGGACCGGGTCAACGTCAACGGAGGCGGGATTTCCCTGGGACATCCCATCGGCGCCACCGGTGCCCGGATCATGACCACGCTGCTGCACGAACTCGAACGCACCGGCGGCCGCTACGGGCTGCAGACCATGTGCGAGGGCGGCGGCCAGGCCAACGTCACAATCATCGAGCGGCTCGGCTGAAGGCTGCAGCTTTCCCTAGACTCCGGACATGGCTATTAGTTTCCTGCCCCTGGTGGAGTCCGTCTCCGAGTCCCAGGCCGTAGTGCAGTTCCTCACCTCGAACCGCTTTCCCTTCCATGTTCGGGCGGAACATTCGGCGGAGTCCGCCCGCAAGCTCGTGGATGAAGGACGTTTCTGGAGTGATGAGTCAATTGGGTTCTGGATCCAGGACGGTCCGGAACGCATCGGGCTGGTGGTCCTGGATGACCTGGAGGAAGACACCCCGATGTTCGACCTGCGGCTGGCGGAAGAGTTTCGCCGCCGCGGGCTCGGGGTACCGGTGCTGAAAGCGCTGTGTGCCCTGGTCTTTGACCGCTTCCCGGAGATTGTCCGGTTTGAAGGCCAGACCCGCGAGGACAACATCGCCATGCGAAAGACGTTCCTGCGTGCCGGGTTCCTGAAGGAGGCGCACTACCGCCTTGGATGGCCGACGGCGGATGGCGGCCGTGTGGCATCAGTCGCCTACGCGATTCTCCGGCAGGACTGGGTGAACCAGGAGATCACGCCGTTCGAATGGGAGGACGTGCCTGCCTAGACGGCTCCGGCGGCCCAGCGCAGGCGGAGGCTCTCCTCCAGTTCCTGTTCGGCCAGGCTGCGCAGGATGCGGTCCAGCTCTGCCTCCAACCTGGGGATCCAGCGGTGTTCGACGGCGCGCTGCCGGGTCCGCGTCGCTGCGAGTTCCCGGCTGACCAGCAGCAGGGCCCGTGCATCCGCTGCATGCTCGACGGCGGCGGCGAGCGCCTCGCGGTGCGCTGCGGCAGCGTACAGCAGGGCGGAGGAGCCCGAGGAAGGTATCTGCTCCGGCAGCTTCACGGAGGCACCTTCGGGATAGGAGATGCCCATGGCACCGCCCCAGCGGATCTCCGCTTCCGCGAAGGAGTCCGGAACAGCTTCATGGATGCGTCCCAGACCGTCCAATGCCAGGGACCGACCCAGCCAGGGCGCAGCCCGGGCCGCTGCCGCTTCGAACCGGCGGCGGCTTTCCTCCGCCTGTTCTGCCCGGTTGCTGATGGCGATGCGGAGGATCTGCTGTTTGCGGTCCAGCAGCTCGGCACCCCGCCGGACTGTTTCAAGCCGGCGTTCCGTCTCCGCCCGGGCGGCCCTGCCGGAGCCGCTCACTGCAGTCCCTTCGCCGGAACGGCCCTCACAGCCGTGCCCCGCCGATCGGGCCGGGCAGGTACGTGTCCAGCAGTTCGGGTGAAAGCATGCTCAGTTCACGCCGCGGCAGCACACCCAGTGCTTCCCAGGCCAGGCCGAGGGTCTGTTCCAGGGACCGGTATTCATCCACACCCTGGTTCAGCAGTTTCTCCTCCACCACGGACCGGAACTGGATGTAGGCACGGTCTGCCTCGCCCAGCGCGGCATCGCCAACGAGTTCAGCGAGCTCGGAGGCCTGCCGCGCCCGGGCCATGGCAGCCAGCACCTGCGCTGCGACATCGAGGTGGTCTTCCCGGGTCCGTCCCTTTCCGGCACCGCTGCGCATGAGCCGGGACAGGGAGGACAGGACGTCTACGGGCGGGTAAATGCCCCGCGCATCGATCTCCGGCGAGAGCACAATCTGCCCCTCGGTGATGTAACCCGTCAGGTCCGGCACGGGATGGGTCATGTCTCCTGACGGCATGGTCAGCACCGGCACGATCGTGACGGAGCCTTCCCGCCCCTGTACCCGGCCGCAGCGTTCGTACAGGGTGGCCAGGTCGCTGTAGAGGTAACCCGGATACCCGCGCCGGGCCGGAATCTCCTTGCGTGCAGCGGAGACCTCGCGGACGGCTTCGGCGTAGCTGGTCATGTCACTCATCACCACCAGCACGTCGCTGCCTTCCTCATAGGCGAGGTGCTCGGCGATGGTCAGTGCGATGCGCGGGGTCAGGATGCGTTCAATCACCGGATCATCTGCGGCGTTGAGCAGCAGCATCAGTTCACCGGCGGCCGAACGTTCTTCCAGCCGGTCACGGATATAGGCGATGTCGGCGTGGGTCATTCCCATGGCCGCGAAGACCACACGGAAGTTCCGTCCTCCTGTCCGTGACTGGGCGGCGATCTGGGTTGCCAGCGTCAGATGGGGCAGGCCGGCTACCGAAAAGACGGGCAGCTTTTGTCCCCGCACCAGTGTGGTGAGCGCATCAATGGCGGAAATGCCGGTGATCACCGCTTCTTTGGGGGGAATGCGGTAGACGGGGTTCAGCGGCCACCCGCTCACCGGCTCCACGGTATCCGAGGTCACCGGCGGCCCGCCGTCCAGCGGTTCTCCGCGTCCGTTGCAGACCCTGCCCAGCCAGCCGGAGCCCACCGGAATGTGCAGCGGCCGGCCCTGGAACCTGACTGAGATGCCTCCCAGCCGCATTCCCTCGGTACCCTCAAGGACCTGCAGCACGGCCTGCCCGCCGTCAACCTCCAGCACCAGGGCGTGGCGTTCGGTCCCGCCCTCAACATCCACGCTGGCAAACTCGTCCCAACCCACGCCGTCGGTCTCTCCCACCACCATCAGCGGACCGCGGAGCTCGCGCACGTCCCGGTAGGAAACCAGGTTCCGGTTGGGGGAGGTCATCGCAGCTCCTTCAGTTCGGCCAGGAAGGCGGCGGCCCGCTCGGCAACACCAGCGGCGTCGGACGGTCCGGCCGCCTCGCGCAGGCGCAGCAGCGGAGAAAAGTCGAACGAATCCACGGCGGCGGCGGAAACCCCGTGGGCCACCAGGTCCTGGCAGGTGTCGATGGTGTCCAGCACTGCCTGGAGCAGCGCCGATCCCTTGGCAGCGGAGGAGTAGCCGTCATTGGCGCTCAGGGCGTTCTGGACCAGGACGCCGTCTCGCAGGAGCCGGCCGCCAAGGAGAACCACCTGTTCGTGGGCTGGCAGGGATGCAGAGCCAATGATTTCCGCCAGGGCTGTGAGACGGTCTGCTTCGGCCAGCACCAGCCCGGCCCGGGCACGGCGGGTGGCCCATTCCGGGTCGCCGTTGGCTGCGTGCCACCGGCCCAGTGCATCGGCGTCCCGGGAGAAGGACCCCCGCCAGCTCACTGCCGGGTAATGCCGGGAGTAGGCCAGGTCCCGGTCAAGCTGCCACAGCGAACGCACGAACCGCTGGGTTCCCGTGGTCACCGGTTCGCTCATGTCCCCTCCCGGAGGGGAGACGGCGCCAATGACGGTTACCGAGGACGTTGAACCGCCCAGAGTGACGGCAAGCGAGGCACGCTCGTAGAACGCGGCGAGTTCAGAGGCGAGCGACGCCGGATAGCCTTCTTCCGCCGGCAGGTCGCCGTTGCGGTTCGCGAACTCCCTCAGGGCCTCGGCCCAGCGGGAGGTTGAATCGGCGATCACGACGGCGTGGTAGCCCATGTCTCGGAAGAACTCCGCCACCGTGACTCCGGTGTTGATGCTCGCTTCACGCGCCATCATGGGCATGTTGGAGGTGTTGGCGATGATTACGGTGCGGTCCAGCAGCGCGCCGCCGGTCCGCGGATCCTCCAGGCCGCTCAGCCCGTCCAGGACGTCAGCCATCTCGTTGCCGCGCTCGCCGCAGCCCACGTAAACGATCACATCGGCGTCGGACCATTTGGCAATCTGCTGCAGCAGCAGTGTCTTGCCGGTACCAAACCCGCCCGGCACGGCCGCCGCCGCACCCCGGGGCAGCGGGAACATCAAATCCAGCACCCGCTGGCCCGTATGCATGGGTACCGCATCCGAGAGCCGGGAGGCGACGGGCCGGGGCCGGTGCACCGGCCATTGCTGGGCCAGGGTGACTTCCGTTCCGCCCACCACGGCGGCTCTCTCCAGCGGCCGCAGCAGCCCGCTGCCCAGCCACGTGAGTTCACCGGAGACGCCCGGCGGAACCGTTACCAGGAAAGGGACGCTGCCCGCATCGGGGACAACACCCAGGACCTGCCCCGGCCCCACGGCCTTTCCCACCGGCGCCTGGGGCTCAAAGTTCCACTGCCGGTCAAGGACCAGGCGGTCCTCTGCGGAGTCCTCCCGGTCAGCGCTGAGCCACATGGGGGCCGAGGAGAGCGGCCGGAGCAGTCCGTCGAAGACCTGCCCCAGCAAATGCGGTCCCAGCAGGGCAGAGAGCTGGTGACCCGTACCTTCCGCCGTATCCCCGGCCTTGAGCCCCCCGGTGTACTCATAGGCCTGGAGGGTTGCTTCAGATCCGTTGACAGCAATCGTCTCCGCCGAAATGCGTTCAGGTCCCAGCGCTACCAGTTCCAGCATGGACACGTCCGGGAGGCCAGTGACTTCCACCAGCGGGCCGCTGACCCGCCGAATGCGTCCAGCAGGACCGCCCTGCTGCGTCTGCGGGGGCGTCTGGTTTGCCTCTATTCCTGCCACAGGCTGCGCACCTCCCCGGCATGGCGTTCCAGGGCTGCGTCGGCGAGCGCCGGAAGTGAAAGGTCCACACTGCGCGAACCCAGGGTTGCCGTGACCCCGCCCGCCGGCGCCTCAACCACGTGCGCGTCCGGGCCAAGGAGCTCGCGGGCCTGGTCGCGGAGCGCGTCCAGGAGTGCCGGGTAGCGCGGACCGGACCTGAGGGCGGCTGCCTGGGCAAGGACCTCCCTGCGCAGTTCCCCGCGGAGTTCTTCCTCAGCGGCCAGGACGGTGCCGCCGGCAGCCCTACGTGCACGGGCGGAGCGCAGCTGCGCTTCGGCACGGGCGGCCTCCCGGCCGTCAGCTTCGGCCCGGCTGCGGATCTGCTCCGCCTCGCTCCGTCCACGCTGACGGATCTCCGCCGCCTGGCGTTCGGCTGTGTCCAGGATCCGCCCGGACTGCGCTGCGGCGTCCGCCCGGATTGCCTCCCGAATGGGTTCCAGGGCGGGTCCGGCGCTGCGGGGAAGGCTGCTCATGCGGGCAGCGTCACTGTCAGCGGTGCAGCGGGATCATCCAGTCTGCCGGTCAGGGCGGCCGCGGCATCCGCGGTGAGGATAACGACGGCGGTGTCTGCCGGCAGCTGCTCGAACGCTGCCTGTACCTCTTCCTCGGACCAGGCCGGGATGAGCCGTGCCCCTGCCAGTTCATAGCCGGCCAGAAGCCCGGGCGCGCCCAGAGCTGCGACGGTTGCCGGGGCGTTCATGCCTGGCCGATCAGGATGATGGAGATAATCAGCCCGTAGATGGCGATGCCTTCCGCGAGGCCCACCACCACCATGGCGCGGCCGAAGATCTCCGGGCGTTCACTCATGGCCGCGAGCGCAGCAGAGCCGGTGTAGGCCACGGCAATTGCCGCCCCGATCGAGGAACCGGCGACGGCGATCGCGGCGCCAATCAATGCGGCGCTGGAGCTGTCACTCCCGTCAGTGGCCATGGACACCGCCGTCTCCGCTGCTCCGCCTGAGGCAGTGGCCGGAGCGGCGGCGAACGCCGCGGCCAGCAGAGCCAGGGCGCCGGCCATGATCAGGCCGTTTACGCCGAGCATTACCTTGATGCCGGCCCCGCGCCGCCGGCGCAGCAGCCACAGCGCGCCTCCGGCCAGCAGGACGGTGATGATCAGTGCCAGGGGTATGCCGGCAAACCAGGGGTTCATGGCGTTTGCCTTTCGGTGGTGGGCGAACCGGATGCCAGGGACTCCGGCAGCTGGGGACTCCAGGGTTTGAACGGACGGCCTTCGTCGGTGAAGATGCGGGAAAACAGCTCGTAGTACTCCAGCCGGAGAGCCTGGATGGCCGCGACGAGTCCTTCGAGCGCGAACGTGATGACGTTGCCGACCAGGAACACGAGTACGGCCAGTACGGCCCGCCAGTCCGGGTGCCACAAGGCGGTGGTGCCCTGCCAGACGATTGAGAGCAGGGCTGCGTGGGTGAGGCCGAAGGCGGCCAGACGGGTGAAGGAGACAAGGTTGGACGCCAGCTGGATCACGGTGTCCACCAGCTCAACCGACGCCTGCATGGTGCCGGTGCCACCGCCCCCGGCTTCGACGAACAGCCCCGTGAAGATCAGGACCAGCGCCACTGCGGCCAGTACGGCCGCGGCGATGACCATGGCGCTCCAGCCTGCCACCAGCCCTCCGGCCAGCATTCCGACGGCGAGGAAGAGCAGCGCTCCGGCCAGTCCGGTCCGGGCATAAAGGGCATAGCCCCAGCCGCCCTCACGGACACGGTTGATCGTGCCGATCGTGAAGGCGAAGGCCAGCAGCACGGCCCCGAAGATCACCGCTGCGATCAGCAGGGGTATGGGGTTCTCCAGCGGTTCCAGCCAGAGCACCGGGATGACGCCGGTCGGTCCAAAGAACTCGCCGTACAGCACACCGAAAAACACGGCAGCCAGCCCGGCACCAAAAATGAACAGCCAGGTCTTCTGGAACCGGCGGATCCTGGCTATCCGCCCGGACCGGACGATCAGTCCGGCCAGTACCAGCAGCAGTCCCTGCCCGGCGTCGCCGAACATAATGCCGAACATCACCACATAGGCGAGTCCGGCGAGGCGGGCCGGGTCAACGTCGGCATACGGGACGGTGGTGTAGGTGTCCACCAGCAGGCGGGAGAGCCGCGGCGCCTGCCGGGTCCTGCGTTCGTTGCCGGTCAGCAGGGTAGGCGGCTGGACGCCGCGGGGAGCCTTCAGGGGCACGACGCCGCCTCCCAGGGGCTTCAGCGCCGTCTGGAGTTCAGGAACCCTGCGGGAGGGAGCCCACCCGACGAGTCCGGAAACCGGCCCGTTCTCCACGGCAGCCTCGGAAGCCCGGTCCAGCTCCTCCGGTCCGTCCCCGGGGGTGTAGGGCAGATCCAGTTCGACGGCGGAGCTGCGGGCTACCCGGGCGAGTGCTTCACGGGACCGGTTGGTCGGAAGGATAACGGCTACACGATCCATCCGGATCGGGCTGAGGGTCTCACGCCACTGCATCCAGTACCTCGCTTCCGCCGCCGGAAGCTGCAGCAGCCAGGGCCGCGCGGACCCGCCAGGCATCCACGGCCAGCACAGCTGCTGCTCCAACCGCCACATCCGGACCCGGCAGGCCCGAGCGCAGCAGCCGGAACCCGTCTTCTTCCACCCGTGCCCGCAGTGACGCTTCGGCACGCCAGAGACCGGAGGGATCCTCGACGCCCTCCAGTACCGGCGCGGCAGCGGCCGGCAGTGCTGCCCTGAAGGACGCGACGTCGTCCGCCTCCGCCCAGGTGCCGCCCAGCAGCGGCTGAAGCAGCATATGCAGCCGGTTTCCGGTGTCCTGGGCGCCGTGGCGTCCGGGTCCCGGAGCCAGCAGCACCCTGCGCGCTGCGATCAGAACAGCTCCGGCCACCATCCAGCTGCGTGTCTGCGGGGCGGCCGCAGCGAGCCGGCGGATCCAGACCACTGTCAGCGTGTCGGCAAAGTCCTGGGCAGGCCCGGGGTCTCCCCAGGGGCTGGTGCGCAGCAGATCGGTGAGTTCAGTGCTGCTGCCTGCCTGCGAGAGGCGGGGCCAGGCTGTGGCGAGCCCGCCGAGTTCAAAGTACTCCGGCAGCGGAACACTGCGGTGCAGGCATCCTTCCGCACCGGCGTCTGCAGCCTCCTGCAGCCTGCGGGCAAGGACTGAGATGTTTGCGAGTTCAAACGCGGCGCCCGCTGCCCGGACCATCCGTGCTCCGGCAACGGGCAGCCATCCGGCCAGGACCCGCAGCTGCCACAGAACGCTGCGCCGGGTGGCGTGCTGTGCTTCCGCCAGGTTCCTGCTTCCGGCAAGCTCGGATGCGTAGGCCGTCTGCTCCAGGAGCTCCAGTGCCTGCGGAAGTGAGGTAAGGGCAGCGGCTTCACGGCACAGACCGGCCCCGGCACGCCTGCGCACCATGGCCTTGGCGCGCACAGTTGCTGCCACCCAGTCGGACCTCACAGATTCTCCGTCCGATGTTCGGGGTTTCCTGCGTGGCTGCCCGGCCCGTCCAGGTATTCGGAAACGATGGAACCGGCGATTTCCGCGGCCAGCCGGGGGATCCGGCCCCGGGCGGCGCCGCGGATCTGTTCTGCCCGGTTTTGGGCCTGTGTCAGCAGCTCCTTTTCCCGGGCTGCTGCCTGCTGGGTGACTTCTTCGGCGGCTTTGGCGCGGACGGCTCCGGAGTCCAGCCGTGCCTGGGATACCTCAGCGTCGGCCTGCCGCCGTGCCTCGGCCAGCAGGCGGCGTGCCTGTCCGGCTGCGTCTTCTGTCTGTTGCCGGGCTGCGTCGACATCGGGTTTGAGGGCGGCAAAGACAGGAAGCAGTTCCGCGTCCGTGCCCTCATGGTCAGCAGACGGAACGCCCGCAGGGCCGGAGGGACCCGGAGCACCCACGGGCCGGAACCGGTCCAGAATGGTAGGCCGTGCCAAACTCATGCACCTCCCGGGTATCGGCGTGGTGGAAGCTACAGCTGCTATTCGTCCTGGGTTGCTGCAGCCTCGGAGGCCTCACCGTGGGCGACAATGTCCCCGTCGGTAAAGAGAATCCCGCGGGCCATTTCCCGCCATTCGGGGGTCTTCCGGAGCAGGAATTCAAGCTCCATTGAAAAATGCTTGAACTCCTCGCCGAGGGAGTCCTCCATGATGGCCCGGGAATCGGCGTCGGGCTCCACGGAGATGCGCTGCACGTACCAGCCGATCGCTTCAGCCTCTTCGCTCAGGCTGGCGCACATCCGGGCGAAAGTGCGTGTTTCGGCGGAAAGTTCGGAGGGTGGTTCGTGGTACTGGTCTGTTCCCATTGCAGCTCCCTGGCTGTTC
Source organism: Arthrobacter sp. BL-252-APC-1A (assembly GCF_009696625.1). Taxonomy (NCBI): domain Bacteria; kingdom Bacillati; phylum Actinomycetota; class Actinomycetes; order Micrococcales; family Micrococcaceae; genus Arthrobacter; species Arthrobacter sp. BL-252-APC-1A. The sequence continues at coordinate 191,126 of NZ_VULS01000001.1, forward strand.
GGACAGCGGCACGCAAAAAGCCCGCCATACGTCTGTCCGATAACGTGTTTGACCGTTATTCGAGCGTACGGCGGGCTTCCGGGGGGCACAATGGCCGGTGGCCAGATGCCCTGCGGGGGCTCAGTTCCCGTCGGTCTTGGGGACCAGCTTTATTGAAACCGAGTTGATGCAGTAACGCTGGTCGGTGGGGGTGTCGAAGCCCTCACCTTCAAAGAGGTGCCCCATGTGGGAGTCGCAGTTGGCGCAGCGGACTTCGATCCGGTCCATTCCCATGCTGCGGTCGTGCAGGTAGCGGACCTTGCCATCGGCCAGGGGCGCGAAGAAGGACGGCCATCCGCAGTGCGAATCGAACTTCTCACTGCTGGTGAACAGTTCAGCTCCGCATGCCCGGCAGGCGTAGACGCCTTCGGTCTTGGTGTCCCAGTATTCCCCGGTGTAGGGGCGCTCCGTGCCCGCCTGGCGGAGTACCTGGTACTCAGCCGGGGTCAGTTCGCGGCGCCACTCGTCGTCGGACTTCTGGACCGGAACCTGCGTGCCGGTGTCCTTGCTGTTCATAGCCGCCTCACTGTTAGTTCCTGTAGTGCTCATGCTGGCCACAACGTCCGCGGCCGGTTAATAAATCCCGGTGCCGGGATTCCGGGTTTTACGAGTCGCCAATGAAGGTGGAACCGGAGTACAGGTGCAGCACCGGAACTCCCAGCCGGTCCTGGGCTTCGTTGGCCCAGTCAGTGCCGAACGTGTCTTCGACTGCATGCGGGGTGGTTATGACCACCACCTGCTGCGCCTGCGAGCTCCTGGCTTCCTCAACCACGGCTTCAACCGGATTCTCCCCGGTAACCCGGCCGTCGGCGTCGAACCCCAGGCCGCGGAGCAGGTCCAGTGACTCCGCCAGTTCCTTCTCAGCGGCCTTGACCTCCTGCTTCGCGGTCAGGTGCGGTCCGGCAATGTTCCGGTACGCAGCCGCGAAGTCCAGCAGGCTCAGGTTGTCCAGCACATCCACCAGCATGTGCCGTCCCGGGTCGGCCGGCACAAGGATCTCGAACCGCACCGCATTGTCCTCCGCCAGATAACCCAGGTTGCGGGCGTCGGCCTCGTTGAGCGTTTCTTCGGTCAGCACCACGATCGTTGCGTTCATCCCGCCAGCCTAGCTTTTGTTCCCGGCTCCGGAAAAGGAACGCTCCGGTCCCGCCGTTTACCGGCCCGGAGGGAAAGTCGGTAAGAATGAATACATGCTTCTTTCTGAGTCTGAGGTACCCGGTTCCGCCTCTTCGCTGACCGCACCGTGGGTCAAGTGGACGGCATTCGGCGCCGGGATGGGCGTTGCTGCCTCGACCGCGGTTCTGGCGGCGACGTCGGGCCTCGCTGTGTACTTCGCCCGGCAGATCGTCACCCCGCGCAGGGAGCGGGACGAGAACCTGGAGATCCTCGCCGTCATTGACTCCCCCCATGGGCTGCAGGTCATCCTGCCCGCGAACGAGGACACCACGGTCCCCGGCACGTACGGCCTGTACTGGGACCGCGGTGCCGGACACGCCCGGATCGGCCAGATCCGTTCCTACGTGCCCCGCGAAGGAACCGTGCAGCGCGACGTCGAACACGTGTACTCCGGTGACCTCGCCACCGCAGTGCGGGGCTGGTGGTCCGGGGCCATGCACCCCACCCCGTCCGCCGCAGGATTCCCGCAGGAAGACGTGGAGATCGACGTCGAAAACGGGAAGGCACCGGCCTGGCTGGTGCGCTCGCTGGATGACAACGGAACGTGGGCCATCATGGTGCACGGCCGCGGCGCCCAGCGCACCGAAACCATCCGCGGACTCGGAGCAGCCCGGCGGGCGGGCCTGACGAGCCTGCTGATTTCCTACCGCAACGACGGCGAAGCTCCCTACGCCTCGGACGGCCGCTACGGTCTGGGGCTCACGGAGTGGCACGACGTCGAGGCAGCGATCCGCTACGCGCTTGAGAACGGTGCACGCGACGTCGTGCTTTTCGGCTGGTCCATGGGCGGGGCGATTGCCCTGCAGGCCGCTGACCGCTCGCCGCTGAGCCGGCACATCCGCGCCCTGGTGCTCGACGGGCCGGTGGTGAACTGGGTGGAGGTCCTTGCCCACCATGCGCGGCTGAACCGGATTCCCGCGCAGGTGGGACGGCTGGGACAGTGGCTGATCTCCAACGCTGCCGGGCGCACGCTGACCGGCCTTGCCGCGCCGCTGGATTTGCGGAGCATGGACTGGGTCTCGCGGGCAGAGGAAATCCGGACGCCGGTGCTGATCGTGCACAGTGAGCGGGACGAGTTCGTTCCGGTGGGGCCGTCCGCTGACCTGGCAGAGAAGAACCCGGACCTGGTGACGTTCTCACGGTTCCCGCAGGGCGGGCATACCCGTGAATACAACGTTGACCCTGCCCGGTGGGAGGACACCGTGGCCGGATGGCTGCACTCGGCCCTTGGTCGCATGCGCAGGCCGTCTGAGCACCGGTAACTGAGCTGGGGCTGTGTGGTCGTTTGCGGGGGTGACCCTGCCGCGGCCTTCGATACTGCCGGCGAGGGGCGTTCCATTGTTGGGCTGGTCCGTTGCAGGGGAGGGGAAGCGGTGCCAGCATGGGAGGAGCCACTGCCGGTGGCGGCCTAGGGAGGAACCATGCTTGCAGTTGCCTCGGTCTTCGCTCTCATAGCGGCGGCTATCCACGTGTACATCTTTGTCCTGGAGTCGATCCGCTGGACAGCTCCGGCGACAATGGTTCTTTTCCGGATCCCGAACAACGAACAGGCCGCCCACACGCAGGCGCTCGCCTACAACCAGGGTTTCTACAACCTGTTCCTTGCTGTGGGCGCGGTGATCGGCGTCGTCCTGCTTGGAATGGGCAGCGTTCCGGTCGGGGCCACGCTCGTGGGGTTTGCCACGGCATCCATGGTGCTTGCCGGTGCGGTCCTGCTGCTGAAGGACTCCCGGATGCTGCGGCCGGCGATGATCCAGGCGGTCCCGGCCCTGCTGGCGCTGGTGTTCCTTGTTGCAGGTCTTTGAGGGCAGAAGCTTTTTCGTGTTCTGGTAACCGGGGTCCTGGTAAGCGGGATCCTTAGTGGCGTGGTGCCCGGGTGCCTAGGTTCCCCGGGTGCCTAGGTTCCCCGGAGCCGGCTATCCGGCTATCCGGGTGTCGCGTTGTCCTCGTGGACGGTTGCGTTCGGGAGAGCCAAAGTTGGCGCTTACCCTGTATCGATAGTGCCGCCGTCGGGCCCTTTCCTGATTCCTGAGATGAACCCGTCCTGTGTTGAACCCGTCCTGTGTTGAGCCTGTGCTAGATTGCGCCCGAAGGTGGCTGCAGCCTGGGGGTGTTTTCGGACCGCCCCGGGCGTGAGGGTACAGGGAACTGGTGGGAGAAAATCCGGTGGGGGAAACACAGGCCAAGACGGAACGCAGTCCGGTAGGCGCGGACCCGGAAGGACCGGTGAGCGCAGCTGATGCTGCTGCCGGCGCATCGCTCCTGTGCGCAGTGGGTGCCGGGGCGGTTCTGGCCCTGCTCCTCGAATCGAGTGGGAACGGCGGATTCACGCCTCCATGGGAGCCGCTTGACCTGTCCGTGATCCTGCCGGGAGAGCTGTACATGCTCCGCGTTCTCCTGCCGTTCCTTGTGCCGGCAGGATTGATCTTCTGCGCATACTTCTTTGTCGCCCGCACTGAAAGCCGGTTGAACCTGCGCCGTCAGCGGGGTGCACTGGCGCTGCTGGGATTTGGTGCGGTTCTCCTGGGTTTCCCGCTGGGCGGCAGCAGTTTTAGCGGGGTATATGGGGCGGCTCTATTGGCACTGGCTGTTCGCACGAGGGAGACCCTCACCGTGGCCACTGGCGTGATGGCTCTCGCCGCTTATGTCGGGACGTCCTTTCTCTCGGCCGGGTGGACCGTGCTGCCGGTGCTTGGATTCATGGCTGCCGCCGCGCTTACGGCAGCGGTCCGGGTGGGGAAGTCGGGATAGGGCGGAGGGGGCCGCGGCTGCGGGGCCCACGGACGTTTACCCGCGGACGTTCCCTCGCGGGCCGAAGCTCACGGTTCCTGCCACCCATGAGCCGCTTGCCCCGCGCCCCGCTTGGGTTATGCCCCCACGGGCCGCACGCCCCTGCCCTTTGCCCAGGGGCCGCCTCGGGTCATGCCAGCACGCCCGCACGTCCCCTGCCCTTTGCCCAGGGGCCGCCTCGGGTCATGCCAGCACGCCCGCACGTCCCCTGCCCTTTGCGCTGCGGCCCCCTCGGGTCATGCCAGCACGCCCGCACGTCCCCTGCCCTTTGCGCTGCGGCCCCCTCGGGTCATGCCAGCACGCCCGCACGTCCCCTGCCTTTTGCGCTGGGGCCGCCTCGGGTCATGCCAGCACGCCCGCACGCCGCGCCCTCGGCCCACGACGAGGACCGCTCTAGTCCTCCACAACTCCTAATCCCGCCGAGGACCCGATGCGTAATCCCCAACTCGGTCAGGTTCCCTTCCCCATGCCGGAGGCTTGCGGACCGCGGGACTTCGCGGGTTTCAGACTGGGTGAAGCGCGTACTGGAACCAGTAGATTCGCTCTACTCGGAATCCAATCCGAGACATAGAGTCGAACACATGTTCGAACCATTGAGGGTGGATGTAGGCGGATCAAGCGTTGACCTTGACCGCTCAGTCACCATGGGTGAATCAGGTGAGTGTGCCTGGGACCTTTTGGGTCGCTTCGGTGACAGTCGGGACCTCTCCTGTCCTAGGAATGCCCAGGACGAGCTTTCCCGGCCAGGACACGCGCACCACGAGGCTGCGCGCTGTGGATGTACCCTCGATGAGCCAACAGGCCGGCGTACCCTCCGCGACCTGACAGATCCTTTTGATGTTCCTCGCCTCCGGTCGGTCTCGGCAGGGAGTATTCGAGCCTTCAGCGCTGCGCTCGCAGATGCCGGCATTCCCCGGGATGCCGATTCGGAGCTGGTTGATTTGATGCGGGTGTTGGAGGAGCTGAAGTCAGCTGCTGCGGCGGTGCAGGCACGAGCCGCGGCAGCATTTGATGCTTCGCAGAGACGCGCGCAGTCCCGTGCCGGGGTGCCTGCCGATCAGCTGGGCCGTGGGATCGGAGCGCAGGTCGCTCTGGCCCGCAGGGACTCACCGCACCGCGGCGCCCGGCATCTGGGCTTTGGCAAGGCGCTGGTCCACGAGATGCCTTATACCCTGGCGGCCTTGTCGGCCGGGGTGCTCAGTGAATGGCGTGCCACCCTGCTGGTCCGGGAAACCGCGTGTCTGGACCTGGAAGACCGTGCCCGGGTTGATGAGCTGATCTGCAAGGACCCGGCCAAGCTCGAAGGGCTGGGTGACCGCAGGTTGATCGCCCGGATCCGGACGGTTACCCAGGCCCTGGATCAGGCTTCCCAGGTGAAGCGCAACGCCAAGGCCGTGGCAGACCGGTACGTGTCCTGCCGCCCGGCTCCGGACACCATGTCGTATCTGAGCGCTCTGCTGCCCGTCGCGCAGGGTGTGGCCGTGTATGCGGCGTTGTCCCGGGCAGCGGATGGGTTGCGGGCCTCAGGGGATGAGCGCGGGCGCGGTCAGATCATGGCCGACACCCTGGTTGAACGCGTCACCGGGCAGGGCAGTGCAGACCGGGTACCGGTAGAGGTGCAGCTGGTTATCACGGACCGGTCCCTGTTCCGGCGGTCAGGGCCGGACGAGCCGGCATACTTCCCCGGCTACGGGACCGTTCCGGGGTACTGGGCCAGGGAACTGATCAGCAAAGCCCTGACCAATCCGCCAGGACACAGCACCGTGCCCCTCAATCCGCTCCGAAGCGGCAACAGTACCCAGAGAAACAGCAGCAGCCCTCGCAGCCCGCTCGGACGCGGCAGTCCCCAGGCCCCGCCAGGAAGCAGCAACAGTCCCCAGAGCCCACCCAGAAACGGCAACAGTCCCCAGACCGCACCAGGAAACAGCAACAGTTCGCACCAGACCGCACCCGGGCCCGGCAACAGTCCCCAGATCGGCGAGCCGGGTGGTCCGGAACCGGCGGATGTGGTGATGCTGCGGCGGCTGTACCTGGACCCGGTCTCGGGCGAGCTGGCCGCGATGGAGTCCCGGGCACGGGCATTTCCGCCCGGGCTGGCCAGACTCATCCGGACCCGGGACCAAACCTGCCGCACACCCTGGTGCGATGCACCGATCCGCCACATCGACCACATCCAGCCCCACGCCGAGGGCGGCCCCACCACCTACACCAACGGGCAGGGACTCTGCGAAGCCTGCAACCATGCCAAGCAAGCACCCGGCTGGAACTCCACCACCCTCCAGCCGCGACAGGCAGAACAACCGCAACAGCCGCCCGAACCTGTTTCCAGACTCAACGGCACCCAGGCCGTCGGAGACCACGCCGGGGGCACCGAGTTCAGCTGCACCCAGCGCTATGGAGACCCGATTGACGCCACCGAGTCCAGCGGCACCCAGACCGGCGCCACCGGGTCCAGCGGCCCCCAGACCGTCGGAGACCACGCCGGCGCCACCGAGCCCAGCGGCAACCCGGCCAGCGGCAACCCGGCCAGCGGAATGACCTACGTCCGCCCGCCGGTGTCGCTGTCGGCGCCACTGCCGTCGTCACCCCCGACGATGCCCCCTGGGTTCCCGCCACCCGTGCTGGATGGTCCGGCCAACTCAGCCGCCCAGACCCGGCACACGGTAAGTGTCACCACACCCACCGGCCACACCTATGTCTCGGTTTCACCGCCGTTGCCCGGGGCCGCGCTTTGTGGGCACTAGCGGAGGAGCTGTTACGCTTTTCCGTATGATCGTTTCGGTATCCAGCCGCGTCAGCGCGGCGGAGGGGTTGGTGGGCCTCAGGCCCTGCTGTGCGCCTCGCGCCTAGCGCGCACCCACGCTGCCCCGGACTATCCGCGGGAACCACTGAAAGCCACGGGATGTGGCCCTATGGCTGAGATAGAACATGTCGACTTGCCGTTGAACGGCATTCAGCCGGCATCCAGTCCGAGCTCCAGAACAGTGGCCAGCACTGCGACCAACTTGCAGTCTTGTGACGTCGCGCGCCCCTGGACCCGAAGACCAGCGCCCCGTGCCGAGCCCTCATCTCTCGCCGGGCCGAAACGAAACGAAAGCTCTGAAACATGAAAGCCCTGACCCAAGCGGCCATCCGCAAATCCTTCATCAACGCCAGCAAATCGCAGACGGCTGCCGTTAACTTTCCCGCTGACTTCGACGAGGTCGATTGGGAAAACATTGACCAGTACGGCTGGCGCGACCACAAGATGCCACAGCGCTCCTACCTCGTCACGGAATCCGCAGGGAAACCCGTCACCATCCTCCTCCGTGCGCCGGAACTCGTGTCCGCGGGCAGGAAAGCGATGTGTGCGCTGTGTGAGGACCTCGAAGACAATGACGACGTCTATCTGTTCGTGGCGCCGAAGGCCGGATCCGCTGGAAAGAACGGCAACTCGGTGGGAACCCTGATCCACAGTGCCTTCAGCTGCTCCCGCAACGTCCGGGCGGACGTTCTTCCCAATCCGATCCATCCGGACCCGGAACTGGTCAAGGCTGAGCGCATCCGCAAACTCCGGGAACGCACGGAGCAGTTCATCCGAAAGGTACGCGGCTAATGCCGGCAGCGGCCGGTGCAGCACACGCCCGGGCCGCAACCGGCATTGCGTGCCTAGATGCCGGCAGCCGCCGAATCTATGACCTGGGCAAGGTCGCGCGGACGGCTCCACATTGGCCAGTGTCCGGTGGGAAGATCCACGACGTCGAGGTGTTCCAGGGTGGCCACTTCGGCAAAGACTGGATGGCCGGTTTGGGCTAATTCCAGCACCTTCGTGCCCGAAAGCGAGCAGCACACCAAGGTGGTAGGGACCTTGCGCCTGGCATCGTTCTTGAGCTCAACGGGGTTGCGAAGAACGGGGCCAGGTTCAGGGACCGCCCTGGCCCGAAACCGCTCGAGGGCCTGCGTACCCAAACCCTCAAGACTTGCCTGCGCAGCGAGCACATCGAAAGCGGGCAGGGGAAATTCAGCCAGATCTGCCGGGGCATCAGGGGCGAAGACACTCCCCGCAGCAACCGGGCCCGAGTCAACCCACACCACCCGGTGGGCCTTCTCAGGGTGCCGGTCAAGAACGAGGCTGACCGGGGCGTTTGCCCCGCTGTGGGCAACCAGAACCGCGGGCTGGTCCCCGCGTTGACTGATGGCGTCCAGGATGGCTTCCGCCTGGTCTTCAATGGTCCGGACTGCGCGCTCAGGATCGTGGATGTCGAGGCCGGGCAGGGTCATAGCGATAACTCGGGAGGGGTCGGCCGTGAGGTGTTCAAGGACCTCGTCCCATGCCCACGCGCCGAGCCAGTGCCCGGGAATGAGGATGACGGTAGGTCCGCTTGCAGTAGTAGTCATGTAACGACCTTCGCAGGCCCAGAAGACAGGTGTATGTCACTATTTATGGCATGAATCTGCTGGAAGTCCGGGATGAAGCGAACTGAACGACTTCACGCCCTGTTCGAGATGCTGCGCCGAAACGGCTCGCGGGGCTGCTCTGCCGAGCGCTTGGCGGGGGAGTTTGGAGTGTCCGTGCGCACCATCAAGAGAGACCTGGCGTCCCTCGAGAGCAGCGGTGCACCGCTCTGGAGCCGGCCTGGTCCTGGAGGCGGCTACGGACTTGCCCTCGGTGCGACGCTGCCGCCCGTAAGTCTCTCACCGGCCCAGGCCGTGGCGCTCATGGCGGCTGTCTCTGCTGCGCCCGATGCGCCCTACGCCGATCTGGCCGCGTCCGGCATCCACAAGGTAATGGATGTCCTCGACCCCAGAACCCGGGCAAGGGCCACCGAGCTGGCCGGCCGGGTGTGGGTCAACCCGGTTCCCTCATCACCCCGCAGGATCAGGTCTGCCTTGGAGGAAGCGATGTCCGAGCAGCGGGTGCTCCGGATTCGCTACACGTCGGGAGACGGAACCACCACAACCAGGGACGTTGAACCGGTCCTGTTCGCTTCCACGGGCGGCCGGTGGTACCTCGTCGGGTGGTGCAGGCTGCGCGACGCGATGCGCTGGTTTACCGTGCAGCGCATCGAACGGGCCAGCGTCACCAAAACCGGCTGCACCGGACACACCGTCGAAGAGGTGGGAGCGCCGCCGATGAACGCCAGGCCGGTGAACGGCACCGGGGAGTCCGGCTAGTCCTTATAGACCGCGATCGGCCCGGTCTGCGCTTCAGTCAGGCGGATGAGATCGAATGGAGAGAGCTCAATCTCGAACCCTCGCCGTCCGCCGGACACATAAATCAGGTCCAGCAGCTCGGCGCTGGAATCGATGACCGCAGGGGAGTGGTGCCGCTGCCCCAGCGGAGAGATTCCGCCGACGACGTAGCCGGTGCGCCTCTCCGCCTCGGCGCGGTCCGCCATGGACGCCTTCCGCATCCCAAACATGGACGCGACTTTCTTCAGGTCCAGCGTCGCAGCAACGGGCACCATGGCAACTGCCAGCCGGTGTTCCAGCGCCACCATGAGGGTCTTGTAAACGGCCTCGGGCGGAACACCCAGCTTCTCCGCGGCCTCCAGACCGTACGACGGCGTTGACGCGTCGTGTTGGTAACTCAGGGTCCGGTAGGTGACGCCGGCGGCATCCAGGGCAGCCGTAGCCGGAGTTGCACCGTGCCCGCCCTTCCTGCGGCCGCCGGCCATGGCCTAGTTCCCCGAACCCGTGGCGGCGGTCAGGGTGCCGGCCGGAACCTGCTCGGCGACCTTCCGCTTGATCCGGCCGAGCATCGCCGACATCCCCCGCATCCGCAGCGGGGTAATGGCACGGGTCAGGCCCAGCCGGTCCGGTACGTCCGCGGGAACTGCCAGGATTTCAGCAGCGGGGAGCCCGTTGAGTCCCTCATGCAGAACGCCCGCAAACCCCCGGGTGGTCGGAGCCTCAGGGGGTGCCGAGAAGAACAGTTCCACCGGCTGGTCTTGGGAGCTGCCCACCTCGACGGTCAGGAACAGGGGCGACTGGCACTCTACGACCTGTTCGAGCAGTTCCGGATGATCAGCCAGGCGGGCAGGCAGATCGGGCAGCGAGCGGGAGAACTCCAGCAGCAGTTCAAGCCGCTCGGGTTCGGTCATCGCCTGGAAATCGTCAACAATTTCCTGAAGCTGGGCCGGTACGGCTGCGGATGGGGAAGTGGTGCTCATTGATTCTCTGTGCTTTCGCTTGGGATGACGGGAGGACTTAGCGCTTGGCCGGGGCCGCACCGGGCTCGGAGCCGCGGACGATCGGTACCCGCACAGCGTTGCCCCATTCGGTCCAGGAGCCGTCGTAGTTTCGTACTGACTCAAAGCCGAGAAGGTGCTTGAGGACAAACCAAGTATGGCTGGAACGCTCCCCGATCCGACAGTAGGCAACGACGTCGTCGCCGGTTTTCAGGCCTGCTTCTCCGCCGTACAGCGAGTCCAGTTCGCTGCGGCTGCGGAATGTACCGTCTTCAGCGGCGGCTTTGCCCCAGGGAACGGACACGGCGGTGGGAATGTGCCCGCCCTTCATGGCGCCCTCATCGACGTAGTCGGGCATGTGGGTCCGTTCGCCGGTGTACTCGGCGGGGGAGCGGACGTCGATCAGCGGGCCGTTGCCAAGGTGCGCGAGGACATCGGGAAGGTAGGCGCGCACGGGCTCGTCCCGGCGTTCGACGACGGGATAGTCGGTAGCGGTGACTACAGGCTTGTCCGTGGTCATCTCCCGGCCCTCGGCGATCCACTTGTCCCGGCCGCCGTCGAGCAGGCGGACGTCCTCGTGGCCGAAGAGGGTGAAGACCCAGAGGGCATAAGCTGCCCACCAGTTGCTCTTGTCGCCGTAAATCACCACGGTGGATTCACGGCTGACACCCTTCTCGCCCATAAGCTTCGCGAACGCCGCTCCGTCAACGAAGTCACGCGTGTCGGCGTCGTTGAGGTCGGTGTGCCAGTCGATCTTGCGGGAGCCGGGAATGTGGCCCGTCTCGTAGAGCAGGATGTCCTCGTTTGACTCCAGCACCACCAGTCCGGGCGTGCCCAGGTTCTCGGCCAGCCATTCGGTGGACACCAGCCTCTCGGGATGGGCATAGTCGGCGAACTTCGGATTCGGATCTGCGGGCAGCGGCATGGGTGGTCCCCTTTGGGTACGACGTCGGGTTTACTACCAAGCCTAACGATGTGCGCGTCCTAAAACTTCCTTGGGCACTGCTCACCCGCCGCAGTGGCGTATCGTTGCTACGGCAGCAAATGCCGGTACCCCTAGCAGAATCGGATGGATGGTTTGGGCGCAGCAGGACAAGTGGAGCAGCTGACAAAGCGGACTCCCCAGGTTTCCACGGACGAACTCCTGCAGGGATTCTTCCCCTCGCCGAGGTTCGGGGAAGTCTCCTTCGACAGCTACATTCCCGATCCGTCCCAGCCTTCGCAGGCCGAGGCCGTCGCAGCGATGCGCGACTTCGCCGCAAGCGTGGACACACCTGCTCCCAGCGGCTTCCGCAAGCTTTTCGGTGCCAAGAAGCCCGAAACCAAGGCCGGTTTCTATCTGGACGGTGGCTTTGGCGTGGGCAAGACCCACCTCCTCGCCTCGCTCTTCCACGCGGTGGAGGGCCCCAAGGCCTTCGGCACCTTCGTGGAGTACACCAACCTGGTTGGAGCGCTGTCCTTCCGCAAGACAGTTGACGCGCTCTCGCAGTACAAGCTGGTCTGCATCGACGAGTTCGAACTCGACGATCCCGGAGACACTGTCCTGATGTCCCGTCTTATGCGGGAACTGGCCGACGCCGGCGTCAAGCTTGCCGCCACGTCCAATACCCTGCCTGGTTCCCTGGGCGAGGGCCGCTTTGCGGCCGTGGACTTCCAGCGGGAGATCCAGGTGCTGGCGGACCAGTTCGACGTCGTGAGGATCGACGGCGAGGATTACCGCCACCGTGGCCTGCCGGAGTCACCGCCGCCGCTGGACGAGGCCGGCCTGGCCGAGCGGATTGCCGCGGAGTTCGACGGCAAGACCGTGGGCGAAGATGACTTTGCCGACCTGGTCAACCACCTCAGCAATGTGCATCCCAGCCGCTACCGCCAGCTGATTGACGGAATCGACGCCGTTGCCTGGCACAACGTGCACACCATCACCGAGCAGTCGGTGGCCCTGCGCTTTGTGGTCCTCGCTGACCGGTTGTACGACAAGGACGTGCCGATCCTGGCCAGCGGCGTGCCTTTCGACCAGCTGTTCACGAAGGAAATGATGGCCGGCGGATACATGAAGAAGTACTTCCGCGCCGTCTCCCGGCTCACTGCCCTGGCCCGCGAAGGCCAGACGGGCGAAGCTTCCTAGCGGGAACTTCCCCCCCGAAAACGACGAAGGTCCTGATCCCGCGAAAAGCGGGACCAGGACCTTCTGCCGTGCTCTGAGACTTATACGGCCGGAGGAGTCTGTCCGGTTTCGGGTCCCGTGCCGGGCCCCTGCTTGCGGTCGACATTGTCTACCGCTTCCGAGGCCTTGCTTTGGAAGCCATCGATCTTGTCGGAGTACTTGCCGCCGGTCTTCTGGTCAACAAAGTTCCCCGCGTGGTCGATGCCGCCCTTGATCTTGTCGGCGTTCTCGCCCACCAGCTCGGTTGCCTTGTCCTTCAGCTCTCCGGCCGTGCCTTTGAGCCCGTCAAATACAGACACGGACCACCTCCCTTCCAACCGGGGAGGCACTTACGCCTCCCATTCGTTTCAATGCTAAGCCTCCTGATGGATTCCACCAACGGATTCAGCTGAGGGAATATCCGGTTCGGGAACTTGCATGGTGGAAGACTGCCGTCCTGCCGGCGGATGGAATAGCTGCGGGGAAACAAAAAAGAACCAGGCCCGGGAGGGCCTGGTTCTTTATTCGTGGAGCGGACGACGGGATTCGAACCCGCGACATCCACCTTGGCAAGGTGGTGCTCTAGCCAGCTGAGCTACGTCCGCAGACAAAAGACCAGCACTGTGTTATTCACAAGTACAGAACTTTCGTGCGCGATACTGGGATCGAACCAGTGACCTCTTCCGTGTCAGGGAAGCGCGCTACCGCTGCGCCAATCGCGCCTGATACTGCCAGGCTCCGGAGACCCGGTGCCATCACAGTACAGGAGAGCGGACGACGGGATTCGAACCCGCGACATCCACCTTGGCAAGGTGGTGCTCTAGCCAGCTGAGCTACGTCCGCAAATGAATGTCCAACATTTAGTGAAACACAAGGTGTTGAACCTCGTGCGCGATACTGGGATCGAACCAGTGACCTCTTCCGTGTCAGGGAAGCGCGCTACCGCTGCGCCAATCGCGCCCATAAATGGGTGTTGCATGAAACCGTGGAGGTGGGGACGGGATTCGAACCCGCGTATACGGCTTTGCAGGCCGCTGCCTCGCCTCTCGGCCACCCCACCGTGACCAGCTTTTTGAGGGCCGGCATTACAGTGACTTGCGAGCGGACGACGGGATTCGAACCCGCGACATCCACCTTGGCAAGGTGGTGCTCTAGCCAGCTGAGCTACGTCCGCATGTTGGCGTATCTGCGGCGTTCGGCCGCTTTCCAACGAAGAAAAACTCTATAGGACGTTTCACCGTTCGTCCAATCGGCGCGCGTGCGGCGCGTTGCCCGTATCCGGTTTTGACGAGGGCCGATTGTGGGCTAGCATCTTTAGACGTTGCAGCACTTCAAAGGCAACTCCCGCAAGGGCGATTGGCGCAGTGGTAGCGCGCTTCGTTCACACCGAAGAGGTCACTGGTTCGAACCCAGTATCGCCCACCAGCAATTGACGAAACAGGCACCGGATCAGCTCCGGTGCCTGTTTTGTTTAAACGTCACCGCCGGGTGGCAGACTGGGTTTATGACTGCACCAGCACTGGCCCACGCAACAGAGTTCGGACGCATGTACTCGCGTTCGCTGACCGAAGCCCCGGCGGTTCCTTCGATTACCACCGTTATTGCCCAGGGCACCACGTCGCTGGACGGCTGGCACAGCTATATGGCGGCCAGCGCCGTCGTCAAGCATCCGGGGCTGCCGCAGGCCCTTGGGAATGCCTCGCAGTTGAAGACAATCGTCCAGGAAGCCTCCCGGGCTTCCGAGCGTTACCGCGACGCCGCGGCCGAACGTGGAACCCGGGTCCACCACTACTGCGAACAGGTAGCGCTGCGGGCACTGGAGCAGCCGCACCAGGTTGCCGAGGCGCGCGAAGCACTGGCCCAGCATGGAGAGCACCAGTTCGCCGACCGTTTCGATGAGTGGTGGCAGCTCTACGATGTGCAGCCGGTGGCCGCTGAGATCACCATTTGGAATCAGGAGCTGGGCTATGCGGGAACCCTGGACCTGGTGGCCAAAATCGGCGGGCGCCTGTGCCTGATCGACTACAAGACGAAGAACACAGACCGTGACGGCCAGGTGAAGCCGCTGGATGACAAAGTCGTGATGCAGCTGGTTGCGGGCATGAAGGCCGAGGAATCCCTGGTGGATGCCGCCGCAGGAATGTGGGAGCCGTGGGCCTACGGCCAGAGTCCGCTCCTGCTGGGCGTCGCGGTAGGCCAGACCGAGGTTCGACCCATGCGTGCCAACCCTGAGGTTCTTCCCGCCCACTGGTACAAGTTCTGTGCCCTGCGCCGGGTTTGGCAGACCAATTACGACGCCGCCGCTGCCGGCCGCGCGCTGCTCCCAATCGCTCCGCCTCCGGTCCAGGCCTCCGGTTCGCACGCCGTACCTGCCGGGCAGCCCGCAGCCAACTAGACTGATAACCGGGCTTTCGGCCCCGCAGCACGTACCACCACGCAGCACTTCGCGAGAGTAAGGAACATATTCCAGATGGCAATCCTGACGATTCGGATCATCGGCGACCCCGTCCTGAGGACCCGTGCGGAGGAAGTGACGGAATTCGGTCCGGAGCTCGCCAAGCTGGTCGCGGACATGGAAGAGACCATGGACGACGTTGACGGCGCCGGCCTCGCGGCACCCCAGGTGGGCGTCAGCCTGCGTGTTTTCACCTACCGGATCGACGGCGTTTCCGGCCACGTGGTCAACCCTGTCCTGGAACTCAGCGATGATTTCCAGGCGGACCAGGTGGAAGGCTGCCTGTCTATTCCCGGCCTGGGATATCCCGTGCCGCGGCGCCGCTGGACCCGGGTCACCGGCCAGGACAAGGACGGCAACCCCGTCACAGTGGAAGGCGAAGGCATGCTCGCCCGGGCTTTCCAGCACGAGACGGACCACCTGGACGGCGTACTCTTCATCGACCGGCTCAAGGGCGAGGACCGCAAGGCCGCCCTGCGTGCCATCCGCATGGCCGAGTACGACTCAATTGCCGAGCGCACCACCGCCCAGCGTGCCCAGAGCGTGGGTTCCAGCTTCGGTACCTTCGGACAGAGCACGGGAGCGTAGCGACAGCACATGCGAGTACTTTTCGCCGGGACACCGGCCGTCGCCGTTCCCTCCCTGGACGCACTGATCACGGCAGGGTTCGACGTCGTTGGTGTCCTGACCCGCCCGGACGCCCCACTGGGCCGCAAGCGCGTCTTCACCCCTTCGCCCGTCGCGGCGCGGGCAGCGGAACTGGATCTGCCGACCATCAAGGCGGACAGGATTGACGACGACGCCGTTGCCGCCATTTCCGCGCTGGCTCCCGACGCCGCCGCGATCGTGGCCTACGGTGCCCTGATCCCTGAACGTGCACTGTCCATCCCCAAGCACGGCTGGATCAACCTGCATTTCTCCCTGCTTCCGGCCTGGCGCGGCGCAGCACCGGTACAGCATTCAGTGATTGCCGGAGACGAGATCACCGGTGCCTGTACGTTCCTGCTGGAACAGGGCCTGGACACCGGGCCGGTCTTCGGACAGCTCACAGAGAGCGTGGATCCTGCCCTGACCAGCGGAGAACTGCTGGAACGGCTTTCGCACAGCGGCGCCGTCCTGCTGGCCCAGACCCTTGCCGCCATCCAGGCGGGGAAGGCAGCGCCGGTTCCGCAGACCGGCGAAGTGACACTTGCCCCGAAACTCACCATCGAGGACGGGCACCTGAACTGGGAACAGCCCGCCCTGGCCCTCCGCCGCCGGATTAACGGCGTGACGCCGGAGCCCGGGGCATGGACCACCTGGGACGGAGCACGGTTCAAGATCGGTGCCGCCCGTCCGCGTCCGGACGTCACTGACCTGGCACCCGGCCAGGTCCGGCTCGGATCAGGCAGCGCCGCTGAGGCGCTTGTGGGCACCGGCAGCACTGCCCTGGAACTGCAGCGGGTCCAGCCCGCAGGAAAGAAGATGATGTCCGGAGCCGACTGGGCCCGCGGACTGGGCCAGCGTGAGGACGTGGTTTTTAAGTGAGCAGCAGCGACCGCAACGCCAAGGGGCATCAGCGCAGCCGTCCGTCCGTCCGGAGCCGCACATCTGCGGCACCGTCGCAGCGTACCCGCGCCGCCGACCCGGCCCGCCTTGTTGCCTTTGAGGTTCTCCGCGCCGTTTCCGGCGAAGATGCCTACGCCAACCTGGTGCTGCCCAAGAGCATCCGCAAGCACCGCCTGGACAAGCGCGATGCAGGATTTGCCACCGAACTTGCCTATGGCGCCCTGCGCGGACAGGGCATCTATGACGCCATCCTGGCCCGCTGCGTGGACCGCCCGCTGGAGAAACTGGATCCCGCCGTCCTGGATGCGCTGCGCATCGGCGCGCACCAGCTCCTCGCCATGAGGGTTCCCGCCCACGCCGCACTGGACCAGACCGTGGGCCTGGCCCGTGCCGTGATCGGCGCCGGCCCGTCCGCACTGATCAATGCGGTGCTGCGTAAGGTCGCCGCCCGCGACCTTGCGGAATGGACCGCTCTGCTGACCGAAGATGAGCAGGATGCAGTCAAGCGGTCGGCTATCGAGTACAGCCACCCCGAATGGATCGTGCGCGCCCTGCGCCAGTCTCTGGTTGCGCACGGGCGCAGCGTCGAGGAAATCACCGACCTGCTCCAGGCGGACAACGACGCACCGGTCGTGAACCTGGTTGCGCTGCCGGGACTCGGCAGCCTCGATGAAGCCCGCGAAGCCGGCGCAGTGGACGGCGGGCTGGTTAAGGACTCCGCCCTGTTCGCCGCCGGCGACGTGGGACGCCTGGAATCCGTGCGGGCCGGAACTACACGTGTGCAGGACGCCGGATCCCAGCTGGTAGCCCGGGCCCTGGCCGAGCTGGAACTGGACGGCGTCGCTCCGGACGAGGACGGCATGGAGAAGTGGCTGGACATGTGTGCCGGCCCCGGCGGCAAGGCAGCCCTGCTCGCCGCCCTGGCCCACGAAAAGGGCGCAGTCATCCTTGCCAATGAGCCGGCGCCGCACCGCGCTCAGCTGGTCCGCCAGGCCCTGGAAGCTGTTCCGGGGGAGACCTGGAACGTGCGCACCGGAGACGGCCGCACGGTGGCCGAGGACTACCCGGAGACATTCGACCGGATCCTCGTTGACGCGCCCTGCACCGGCCTCGGCGCTCTGCGCCGCCGCCCGGAGTCGCGCTGGCGACGCCAGCCCGGCGATGTCGGCGATCTTGGCTCGCTGCAGCGCGAACTGCTGACCACCGCGGTGGATGCGGTGAAGCCGGGGGGCGTAGTGGCCTATGTGACCTGTTCCCCGCACCCGGCCGAAACCAAAGCCGTGGTGGCAGATGTGCTGCGCAAGCGCAATGACCTGGAACTGCTCGACGCCGGTGCCGCCCTGGACGCGGTCAGCCTGACCGGTTCCCTCGAAGCAGGCCATGAGTCCACAGCACAGCTGTGGCCGCACATCCACCAGACCGACGCGATGTTCCTGGCCCTGATCCGCCGGAAGATCTGACCTAGGAGAGCACCGTGAGCAACTGCTGCATCAACCCGAGCATCCTGTCCGCCGACTTCGTGAACCTGGAAGCCGAGCTGGAACGCATCAGCGGCGCCGACGCCGTGCACGTGGACGTGATGGACAACCACTTCGTCCCGAACCTGACCATCGGGCTGCCCGTGGTCAGGCGCATCCAGGAAGTCAGCGCCCTGCCGCTGGACGCGCACCTGATGATCGCCGACGCCGACCGCTGGGCTCCGGCCTACGCCGAGGCCGGCCTGGCGTCAGTGACCTTCCATGTTGAAGCAGCCGCTGCGCCGATCCGCCTCGCCCGTGAGCTCCGGGACCGCGGGGCAAAGGCAGGAATGGCACTCAAACCGGCCACGCCGGTGGAGCCTTACCTGGACATGCTTCCCGAGCTGGACATGCTGCTGATCATGACCGTGGAACCCGGCTTCGGCGGACAGAAGTTCCTGGACGTGACCCTGCCCAAGATCCGCCGCGCTGCCGAGGCCGTCCGGGGCTCCGGTCTGCCAATCGCCATCCAGGTGGACGGCGGAATCGCTCCGGACACTATTGAGCGCGCGGCTGAAGCCGGTGCCAATGTGTTCGTGGCCGGGTCGGCGGTCTACGGCACGGAGGATCCGAATGAGGCGATTGCCAAGCTGCGGGCACAGGCCAGCGCGGTGAGCCGCACCGGCTAGGGAGCCCGGTTAGGGAAGCTCCGGGGCCGAACCCGCTGCACCATGACCCGGCCGGTTTTCTCCCAGCCGGGGTCCATGACCTGGGGCCACTGCGCCGTCATCATGAACAGCAGGCCGCCGTCATCACCGCCGGCGGCGCAGGAGAAGCAGCCGTCATCCAGCTCCACGGTCTCCAGCACGGTACCGCCTTCCTGGACCCGGACACAGCGTTCTCCCGGGACCTCGGCGAACCAGATCCCCCCGCTCCCGTCCCAGCTGATACCGTCCGGGGCACTGCCTTCCACGGTGGCCCAGGTCCGGGACGGGGCCAGGGTGCCGTCCGGCAGGATCTCGAAGGACGTGAGCCGACCGGCGTTGGATTCGGCGACCACAAGGGTGGAGCCGTCGGCCGAGACGAGCATCCCGTTGGGAAAGGCCAGATTCCCGGCCACCTGCCGGGCCGTTCCGTCCGGCCGGATCAGCACGATCAGCCCGTTGTCCTGTGGTTCGCCGGCGTAATCCTGCCCAATGCCGTTCACGTAAATGTTGCCGGCGGGATGGACCGCAATTTCGTTCCAGGGGTGGGGGGAGAAGCTTCGAAGGTCGGCCAGGGGTACCAGGCCAGCATGCGGAACTTCAGCCAGCACGGCGCCGTCGGCACCGGAGACCACGGCCATGCGGCCGTCCGGCAGCCAGTCAAAGGTGATCGGGAATGACGGTACTCCGGCAACCCTTCGGACGTTTCCCGCGGCGTCGAGCGCGGAAATGGTGCCGGCCGTCCAGTCAGCGAAATAGAACTCACCGCCATGCCAGCGGGCAGATTCTCCCATTCCCAGTCCGGAAACCAGTGTTGTTGCCTGCACCATCGCCGGGCACCTCCTGCGCATGTGGATGGTCTGCGGAACGCCTTTAGTATGCGTCGGTGCTCCGGCGGGGAACAGGGGGCGGCGCAGGACCGATAAGATAAGTGGCTTGCTTCCATCCCGAGAGGACACACCCGAATGAGCCTGATCAGGCTGCAGGACGTCAACGTTGGCTTCGAGAAGTCCCAAATCCTGCGTGAGGTGTTCTTCCGGCTGGAGCCCAAGGACCGGGTGGGCCTGATCGGGAAGAACGGATCCGGAAAGTCCACCCTGCTCAAGCTCATCCTGCAGCAGCTGGAACCGGATTCCGGCACCGTGAGTGTGGACGACGGGCTGAAGATCGGTTACTTCTCCCAGTTCTCCGAACTCGCCGGAGACTCCACCGTCACCGAAGTCCTGGACGGGCTGTTCACCGAGATCAAGGACGTGGAAGCGGAGCTTGCGTCAATCGACGAAGCCCTCGGTGCGGACCCTGATGAAAAGACCATGGACAAGCTCATTCGCCGGCAGTCCGAACTGTTCGAAGCGATGGACCACTTGGACGGGTGGGACTATCCGCGCCGGATCGACGCCGCGCTGACCACCCTTGGCTTCAGCGAAGCCCACCGCACCTGCCCAATCGACGCGCTGTCCGGCGGCTGGCGGAACCGCGCGGCGCTGGCAAAGATCCTGCTGCAGGCCCCGGACGTGCTGCTCCTGGATGAACCGACCAACTACCTCGACGTCGAGGGTGTCCAGTGGCTGGAAGGCTGGTTCCGCGACTTCCGCGGTGCCGCCGTCGTGGTTTCCCACGACCGGGCGTTCCTGGACGCCGTGGTGACCCGGATCATCGAGGTGGAGAACTACCACCTGCACGAATATCCCGGGAACTTCGCCGAGTACGTCATCCAGAAGCAGTTCCGGCTGAAGCAGCTGGCATCCCAGTTCGTGCACGAATCCGAGCTGCTGGCCTTTGAAGCCGAAGGCATTGCCGACCGCCGCGAGGCCGCCAAGGCAGGCGGCCGGACCCTGGGCGCGAAGCTTGCCCGAATCAAGAAGTCCCGTGCGCCGCGCCCCGTGGACCAGATCATCACCGAGATCTATGCGGGCCTGCATGTGAAGGACAATCTGTGCCGCGTGCAGGACGTGGCCAAGTCGTATGGCGGCAGGACCCTGTTCAGCGGCGTGTCCTTCGAGATCCAGCGTGGTGACAGGCTGGTGGTCCTGGGCGCCAACGGCAGCGGCAAAACCACGCTGCTGCGTGTGCTCACCGGTGAGGAAACCCCCGACGCCGGCAAGGTCACCTGGGCGAACGGCGCCGGCATGGTCTCCTACAACCAGGTCCTGGCTGAACTGGACGACGCCGATACGGTTACGCACGCCGTGAACGCGATGCCTGACAGCCTGGCGCTGAAGGCGACGAAGAAGTCGGTGAACAGGTTCCTGGCCATGTTCCAGTTCTCCGAAGCGGATTTGAGGCAGAAGATCGGCAACCTCTCCGGCGGGCAGAAGGCACGTGTGGCTATGGCACAGTGCCTGCTCTCCGGCGCCTCGGTGCTGCTGCTGGATGAACCGACGAACCACCTGGACCTTTCGAGCACCCAGGTCATGGAACAGGCACTGCTGCATTTCCCCGGAGCCGTGGTGGTGGTCAGCCACGACCGGTTCTTCACGGACAAGGTAGCCAACCGCCAGCTGGTCTTCGGCGCCGACGGTGGAGCACCGGGGGAGATTGACCTGCGCGTCGCGTAAACGTGACCCCCGGCGTGCGGGACATGACGCCTCATGTCCCGCCCGTCACACGCTGCATAAAAACTTGAATCTGCATCCATAACCTGTGCGAGAATGTGGATTACACAAACGTGCTCCGGGGTCGGTGTAATTCCGAACCGGCGGTTATAGTCCGCGACCCGCACGTCCGGCTGGGACCCCTCAGCAGGATGGACGGTTGAACCGGTGAAATTCCGGTACCGACAGTTAAAGTCTGGATGGGAGAAGCACGTACAGTTTGTTGAACCGACGCCTCGGCGTACCCATTTGGGTACCCCGTGCTGTTGATGCATCGCACTGTCGTACCCCCGGAGCCGCCGCTACGGGATAAGGAACGACATTGGATTTTTTGCGGTGGCTCTTTGACGCGCAGATCCCCGTGGGGAGTTCTTCCCTGCTGGTGCGCGAAGTACTAGGCAACATCTTTGGGCTGCTCAGCGCCCTTGGCGGCATGCGCCGGAAGATCTGGGCCTGGCCGGTAGGCATTGCCGGCAACCTGCTCCTTCTGACCGTTTTCCTCGGCTCCATCTTTGGCGACGCCAGCACAGCGAATCTGCTCGGCCAGGCCGGGCGGCAGGTGATGTTCATCGCCGTCGCCATCTACGGCTGGCGCCGCTGGCAGGCCAGCAAAAACTCCGGCGCGGACGCCGTTACGCCGCAGTGGGCGTCAGGACGGGCACGGCTGGGCCTAGTCGCGGTCCTGATCCTGGGCACGGTGGCACTGACTCCCGTGTTCGGGATGCTTGGCTCCTACGAGCCGGTGTGGGCGGATGCCTGGACGTTCGTCGGATCGCTGCTGGCCACCTACGGCATGGCCAAGGGCTGGGTCGAATTCTGGCTCATCTGGGTGGCCGTGGACATCGTCGGTGTCCCGCTGCTCTTTAGCGCCGGCTACTACGCGACGGCGTTTATGTACCTGTTCTACGGCATCTTC
Source organism: Arthrobacter sp. BL-252-APC-1A (assembly GCF_009696625.1). Taxonomy (NCBI): domain Bacteria; kingdom Bacillati; phylum Actinomycetota; class Actinomycetes; order Micrococcales; family Micrococcaceae; genus Arthrobacter; species Arthrobacter sp. BL-252-APC-1A. The sequence goes on from NZ_VULS01000001.1 coordinate 213,118, forward strand.
ACCCTGATCGGCTTCTTTGTCTGGTGGCGTGCCAAAGCGAACGAAAAGCCGCAGGTGCAGGTTTCAATGCCGGACCCCACGGTGAGGTAGCCATGGCCTTTTCCGACGCCGAACATACGGCGATGGAGCAGGCGCTCCAGCTGGCATGCAGGGGAGTGCGCGGCGCGAATCCCCTGGTGGGTGCCGTGATCCTCGGCCCTTCCGGAGATGTCCTGGCGACCGGCTGGCACCGCGGTGCCGGAACCCCGCATGCAGAGGCTGATGCCCTCGCATCCGCTGCCGCGGCGGGCACGGACGTGCGCGGGGCAACCATGGTGGTCACTCTGGAACCGTGCCACCACACCGGCCGGACGGGGCCCTGTTCACAGGCGATTCTCCGTGCCGGACTCGCCCGGGTGGTTTACGGTGCCGCGGATACCAATGACGACGCTGCGGGCGGAGCCGCCGCCCTGGCCGCTGCTGGGATCGATGCCGAAGGCGGGCTCCTTGCCGGAGCATCCCGGGAACTGAACCACCGCTGGGCCGTGGCCACAGCAGCGCGTCGTCCGTTTCTCACCGTCAAAACCGCGCAGACACTGGACGGCAGGACGGCAGCGGCAGACGGCACCAGCCAGTGGATCACCTCTCCCGAAGCCCGGGCAGATGCCCAGGACCTGCGTCTCCGGGCCGACGCCATCTTGGCCGGCACCGGAACCGTCCAGGCCGACGATCCCCGGCTGACTGCCCGAAACCCAGACGGCAGCGACGCCGTGCAGCAGCCCCTCCGGGTGGTCATGGGCCACACCCCGGTTCCCGGCGGCGCACGCGTCCGGGGGGCCGACGGGAGGTTCCTGCACCTGAAAACCCATGATCCCGCCGTCGTACTGGCCGAACTGTATGACCGCGGCGTGCGGCACCTGATGGTGGAGGGCGGCGGCACCGTGGCCGGAGCGTTCCTGCGCGCCGGGCTGGCCGATGAGCTGCTGGCATACACCGCGCCCGCACTGCTGGGTGCGGGCACCCCGGCGTTTGCCGGACTCGGCATTGTGTCCATGGCTCAGATACAGCGCTGGCGCTGGGACCAGGCCGGGGGCGGGGCTGCCGTCCCCGTGGGACCGGACCTCCGGCTGCACCTCGAACCGCTTCCCGAAAATGACCTCAGAGTAAGGACCTGATACGTGTTTACCGGCATTGTTGCTGAACAGGGCAGCGTAGTTTCCCTGGAATCCGACTCATCCGACGCCGGAAAGGTACTGGTGATCGACGCCCCCCGCACCTCCGGGGAGCTCGGCCTCGGCGGATCGATCGCAGTCAACGGCGTCTGCCTGACCGCAACCGCCATCGACGGGAACCGGATTTCATTGGACGTCATGGGCGAGACCCTGGACCGGACCACAACCGGTTCGCTCGAAGCGGGCCGGAAAGTGAATCTTGAACGCTGCGTTCCTGCCGGCGGGCGCCTGGACGGGCACGTCGTCCAAGGCCATGTGGACGGTGTGGGGACCCTCTTGGAACGCGAAGACCTGGGCAGCTGGGACCGGCTGCGGTTCCGCGTGCCGGCCCGGCTGGCCCGCTACATCGCGGAGAAGGGCTCCATTGCCGTCGACGGCGTTTCCCTCACCGTCACTGCCGTGAGCGAACCACGGGATCCCGAGCCTTGGTTTGAAGTCGGGCTGATTCCCACCACGCTGGCCGAGACCGGGCTGGGTGCACTGAAACCCGGGGCCCCGGTAAATCTGGAAGTGGATGTGCTGGCCAAGTACGCGGAGCGGCTGCTCGCGTTTGCGGCTCCCGCATCCGGCCCCGAGGAGGAAGCATGAGCACCCGGATGGACCCGATTCACGCCGCAATCCGGGCGATCGCTGCGGGAGGCGCCGTCGTCGTCGTGGATGACGAGGACCGCGAAAATGAAGGTGACATTATCTTCGCCGCCCAGCACGCCACCGCTGAACTGATGGGCTTCACCGTGCGGTACACCTCCGGCGTGGTCTGTGTTCCGCTGCCGGGGGAATGGGCGGACCGGCTGGACCTGCCGCCCATGACCGCGGTCAACCAGGACGCCAAGGGCACCGCCTATACGGTGTCCTGCGACGCGGCGTCGGGCACCAGCACCGGCATTAGCGCGGCCGACCGGGCGCTGACCTCGAGGGTGCTGGCGGATCCCGCGTCCCTGGCCGGCGACCTGAACCGGCCGGGACACATCTTTCCGCTGCGTGCCCACGATGGCGGGGTGCGTGCCCGCCGTGGACACACCGAGGCCGCCGTCGAGCTGGCGCGGCTGGCCGGCTGCACACCGGTTGGCGTGATCGCCGAGCTGGTGCACGACGACGGTTCCATGATGCGCCTGCCCGCCCTGCGGCAGTTCGCTGATGAGCATGGCCTGCCGCTGGTCTCGATCGAGGACCTGGTCGTGCATCTGGCGGCGGCCGCACCGGCTGCAGCAGGAGGCCGGCGGTGATGGACGCAGCGAACGTGGTGCCCGGACCCGTAGTCCAGCTGCCGACGGCGTACGGCGACTTCACCGCGCGGGTCTGGACCGATACACGGACCGGAGCCGAACACCTGAGCGTTTCCGCCCCGGGGACGGACCCCGACGGCGGAACCCCGCTGGTCCGGCTGCATTCCGAATGCCTGACCGGTGATGTATTCGCCTCTTACCGGTGTGACTGCGGGGAGCAGCTGGAACAGGCGCTCGGCCTGATCAGCCTGCACGGTGGAACCGTGCTGTATCTGCGCGGACACGAGGGCAGGGGGATCGGGCTGGCGAACAAACTCCGCGCGTACGCGCTGCAGGAAGCCGGCGCGGACACCGTTGAGGCCAACGAGCAGCTTGGCCTGCCGGTGGATGCACGGGACTATCAGGCCGCGGCGGAGATCCTCCTGCAAATGGGCACGCCGCGGATCCGCCTGCTGACCAACAACCCGGTGAAGCGGGACCGGCTTGAGGCGTACGGCGTCGAGGTGGAGGCGATGGTTCCCTCCGAGGTGCCGGTCCGGGCCGAGAACGAGCGGTATCTGCAGACCAAGCGGGACCGGATGAACCACCACCTGAACCTGCTGCGGGCCAATCCCGTGAAGCAGAGCTAACTACCGTCTACGAAGAGGACACGGAACATGAGCGGACACGGCGCGCCGGATAACGACGTCAGCAGCATCAGGGCCCAGGGCCTGGACATTCGGGTGGCGATTGTTGCCGCCAGCTGGCACACCGAGGTGATGAACGGACTGGTGGAGGGCGCCCTGCGTGCTGCCTCGGATGCCGGGCTTGGGCCGAAGCTGGTCCGGGTTCCGGGAACGTTTGAGCTCTCCGTAGCTGCTGCGCGGCTGGCACCGCACTTCGACGCCGTCGTGGCCCTCGGCGTCGTTATCCGCGGCGGAACCCCGCACTTTGATTACGTGTGCTCGTCGGCGACGCAGGGGCTTACACAGGTGAGCGTGCAGACCGGAACGCCGGTCGGGTTTGGGGTGCTGACCTGCGACACCGAGGAGCAGGCCCTGGACCGTGCCGGTCTCGAGGGTTCGTCGGAGGACAAGGGCTACGAGGCGTTTGCTGCTGCGGTCAACACAGTCGCTGTGCTGCGCGGGGCCGGGGTCTAGGGTTCCGGCCCTGTGCCCGCAAGGGTTTCGTAGGTGGCCCAGAACTCTGCCATGGGACGCGGCTCGCCAGCGAGCTGTGCTTCCAGGTAGAGCAGGTGTGTATACCAGCCGGGCAGGTAGTTCCCTGTCTCGGCGCCGAGGGCCTCGTGTGTCAGGACCAGCTGCGTGCCGGTTCCGTTCGGTGTGAGCTCAATGCGCAGCCGGGAGACCGGTTCCTCAGGGAAATGCCAGGTCATGGCGATCAGCCGCTCCGGTTCGCACTCCAGGATCTCACTGGTGCAGCAGTAGTCCTCGGCGTGCTCAATGAGCACGGTCTCCTCCCGTGCAAACCGGCCCGAAATCACCCTGCCCATCCACTGGGGCAGTGCCTCCGGATCGGTGAGTCCCCACCACACCCGGTCCGGAGAAGGGTCCAGGTGCCAGGAAATCGAGACTCGTTTGGCGGCTGTGTCCAGCGAGCTGTCTATGAGCGGCATGACGGGAGCCTAGCGGAGGGGCGTTCCTGATGCAGGAACTGCCCCTGAAACGCTTATATCAACCGGGCTCCGGCTAAGCCGGACTGCCGTCTCGCTCCGGCGTACGGATTCCCAGGAACGCGATCAGTGCGGCGGCGAACATCAGCAGCGCCGTCGCCAGTACCGTCCGCTGGAAACCTGCGTAGTCCAGGGACCCGGCGGAAATGGTGCCGATAAGGGCAACCGTGATGAGGCCGGCCACCCGGCTGACCGCGTTGTTCACGGCGGATCCGATTCCAGCGTCGGTCTCGTTCAGCGCACCAAGCACGGCGGCGGTCAGCGGAGCCACCATGACCGCGAGCCCCAGGCTGAAGAGCAGCAGGCCCGGCAGCAGTTGGGTCAGCAGATTCAGCGGTGGACTGACCGAGAGCATCAGCAGGAAACCAATACCCATGATTGCCGGGCCGCAGGTCATGAAGATCCGTGGGCCGTACTTCCCGGCCAGGTTTCCGAAGTAAGTGGAGAGCAGGAGCATGGCCACCGGAAGCGGCAGGGAAATGAGACCTGCCTGGATGGCAGTGAAGCCTGCCGCTTCCTGGACGAAAACGGTCAGCGCAAACGTGCCGAGGGAGAGCGCACCGTAAGCGGCTGCGGTCACCAGGTTTCCGTAGCGGAAGTTGCGGACCCGGAACAGGTATAGAGGCATCATCGGTGCCTTGGCGCGCGCTTCCCGAACCACGAACAGCACCAGGGCAGCCAGGCCTCCGGCGAGGGAGAGATACACCGCCGGGTCCGCCCATCCCAGCCGCTCCTGTTCAATCAGTGCATAGACGGGGCCGCCCAGTCCGGCAACTGCGAGCAGCGCTCCGGGAATGTCCAGTGCGGTCCGGCGGCGCGGACTGTCCTGCAGGCCCAGCATCAGCAGCAGGGTCAGCGCCACCGGCAGCACATTGACGGCGAAGATCAGGCGCCAGCTGAACCAGTCAACCAGCACGCCGCCCAGCAGCGGCCCGATGATCGCCGCGGTGCCGGTCCAGGCTGTCCACGTTCCGATGGCGCGGGCGCGCGCCGGCCCGGCATACGCCGTCGTAATTAAGGCCAGACTGCTGGGGACCAGCAATGCGGCCGCCATGCCCTGGATCGCCCGTGCGATGACGAGGACTTCCGGATCCCAGGCCAGGGCACAGCCGATTGATGCGGCGCCGAACCCAATCAGCCCCAAGGTGAGCACCCGGAGCCGGCCGAAGGAGTCGGAGAGCGAACCGGCAAGCAGGATCAGCGCGCCGAGGGTGAGCAGATAGGCGTTGACCGTCCACTGCTGGGTGGCGAGCCCGCCGCCGAGTTCCTCGCCGATGGCCGGCAGGGCGACGGTGACGATGCTGCCGTCAAGGAACGCCACGAATGAGGCGAGGATTGCGACGACGAGCAGGCGGCTGCGCTTGTCGGCAGGGGCCGGTGCGGTTTCCGCCATGTGGTGCGCCCTTTCCGGACAGGATGGCATCTGCTCCCATCATCACACCGGACAGCACTGCTCCGCCTTATGTCTCGCGCCGAAAGCTGTTGACCGCCAGCCTGTAGCGTGTTGACCATGAAGAATCTTCCCCTGTCCCTGACGCTGGCCGCCTTATCCGGGGCACTTACCCTGAAAAGCCCGGCCAGCTGATCTCCGGGGGTGCGCCGGGCCTTATGTTCTCGCTCCCGGCGCCGCGGCTGGCATTATCATTGCCGCAGCCTTTCGGAGAGGTGCTCGGCAAGGGCGGGAGATGGCCGCCGCCGGGAGAGTCGATCTTGTCACGCCGGCAGTGGACAGGCTCGACGGCGGGGCGGGCAGCACCGCAGCCCTTCCTTCTTATGTGCGCACGAATACGGGCCCGTCGCGGACAACGGCAATCGCATTGACCGCTTTGGCAGGGGCGGTGGGCGTCACGGCGAGCGGGTTCCTGGCACTGAGCCTGGTAGTGGACGAGCGGATCGAAACGTGGTTGATCCGCCGCGGGGCGGCCAGGCCGCGGCGCGTGATGGCGGTCCTCGCGGCAACGGGTTCGCTGGTGATGGACCAGATCATGGATTCGAAGGATGCCCGTCAGTAGAGTCACCGCACCCTCTCGCTGAAGCCATCACGGCGGAGTCCGTTGAAGGGCTCGGGTACTCTGGGCCCTTCGACCGAGGTGAAAGGGGGAACATTGCGCACTGCCGAGCAGGTGAAGCCCTTGCCCCTGTCGCTGGAGTCCGCCATGGATGCCGCGTGGCCGGCGCTGGACCGGGACGAGTCCGGCGGCTGGATTCTCCGCGCCGCGGGAGGAGTAACCCAGCGGGCCAACTCCGTCTGGCCGAGGGACATCAACGGACACTCAGGTGAAGAACTTTCCGGTCTGCTCCGCGAGGCGCGGTCCTGGTACGGCCGCCGCCGGCTTCCAGTGAACTTCCAAATCTCCGAAGACCCCGCTGCGGCGGCCCTCCCTCGTACGTGACAGCGGAGGCCAGCCCGCTGCGGTCGGCCGCCTTGCGCTGCCCGAGGGCAGCAGCCGGGGTGGCATCTACTGCATGGCCACCATCCCCGCGGCGCGTCGGCAGGGCCTCGCGGCAGCTGTCCTGGCCTCGTTGCTGCGGGCAGGGAAGGATGTGAACGCCACGGACTTTTGGCTCCAGGTGACTGCAGCGAACCACGACGCGCAGGCACTGTACGCCAGGGCCGGTTTCCGAGCCGCCGGCCGCTATGTTTACCGCCAGGACAGCCGTCAGGGCGCGCCAGCCGCGCACTGACATAGCGCTGAACCGTCAGGACGCCAGCCGCCTGTCTTGCCTCGCTGCCGCACTCCGGTGCGAAACAACCACGACGGCGACGGCGAGAGCCAGCACTGCAGCGTTCGCCGTGATGGTGCCCGCCCAGGTTGTCGGCGGGACCCCGAAGGTGAAGCTGGCCGCGTTGAACATGGTGTGGCACAGGATGCACAGGAACACGGCATTGCGGGGCGAGACAGTGAGAATTGCTCCGTAGAGGAAGCGGAATGCCATGACCTGGACAGCGAACATCCAGAAGTCGATGACGCCTGATTCATGGTTGGTGCCGGGGATGAAGAACAGGGGTACATGCCAGAGCAGCCAGATGATTCCGACCAACACGGAGGACACGAAGTACCCCCACCGCCGGTAGAGCTGCGGCTGGAGCGCTGTCATCCAGCCGGCTTCTTCCATGCCGCCGATGATGAGGTTGCCGGGCAGCGACAGAAAAAACATGAACCAGGGAAGCGCGTATGCCGAAGGTCCGGATACAAGCAGGTGGAGCGAAAAGTACACGATGAGCGCCGAGACGACCAGCAGATAGCCCGCCGGGCGTCCTTTGGCGAAGAACACGACCTGCAGCCATCCCCGCAGACCCGCTACCTGTCCGCTCTTCCTAAGAACGATGTAGGAAGCGATTGCGGGCGAAAGAATATAAACGGAGAAGGGCACGTTCGCGAGGAACTCAGGGAAGGACGTGACAACGTTGTTCACCTCGTACCCGAAACGGGCTGCGATGATCAGCGCGCCCGCAAAGCCGTAGGCGATCACGAACGTGAGGGCCGTGAACTGCCAGGCGATGCGTGTGTCCGTCACGCTGCAACGATATATCGCTCGTTCACGGCTTTCCGCCGCTTATCTCCTTGAAGTAGCGGGCAACTGGCCACCGCTTGAACCCGGACCCTTCGTAGAGGTGGCGGGCCGGTGAATGTCCGGGGTCGTCGCCCGTTTCTACCATCACCATTCGCATGCCCTGTACTCGCGCCTGTTCGATGGCGTGCTGCACGAGTGCGCGGCCGATTCCTTTTCCTTGGTGACGGGGGTCGACAGCAAGAACATAGACCTCACCCATGCTGTCCTCCGGATGAAGCCGCGTGCAGACCCAACCCGCAGGTGACTTGTCGATCAGGGCAACGTCGATATTCTCCGGCTCACCGTCGAGGATTGCTCCGAGATCATTGGACTGCCGGCTGCGCCAGCCATCGGGGTAGAACGACTCGTAGACGAAGGCAGGGACAGCTGACTTGACCAACGGGAACACTGGTTCCCTGGCCCGCAGCGAAAGAGCCAGCAACGGCCCGCGGTATTCGGCGGAATACGGCACGATTTCCATTCGCCAACAATAGCCAGCCGATTGTGGCTGGGAACGGCTGCGCCCGGAAACCGGGGCAACGGCGGGGCGCGAGGTAACAGGCCAAGGTTCCCACTCCCTGTTGCTCCTGTGGTCTAAGTGATCACTTCCGCAACACCGGCACCTGGGGATGGGAACCCCGGTGCCCAACACCCTCGCCACACCAATCCGTCCACGCCAGCCAGAGGAGGGGAAGCAGCAAGCTAGCCATGGAGTTCCAGTCCGTTTCAGCCGAGTCTGTGGTCATTGACGAGCCTCAGCATGGCCGTCCCGGCCAACGTGCTGAAGACTGGATGGGCAAGCGGAAAGACCCCGGAAGCGGAACCGCCAAAGAGCGCAGCTTCCCTTGGGGCAGGCCGCGCAACACCCAGCCCCGTCTAGCTGAGGAGAACCCGCATGTACCGCAATTTCCGTGTCACCGCGCCAGTGCTCACCGCCGTCGCGGGCCTCGCGCTCATCACCGGATGCACCAACCCGGCGCCGGAACCCCTGGAAACCGGTATCCCATCAACCAGTGCCGGAACACCGGAGAGCGTGAGCGCGTCTCCAACAGACTCAGGCACATCAGCGGCATCCGGGAACTCCGACGAGACGATTACCCTCAGCCGCGATGAAGAGCACCGAATTACTGAACCGAACACCAGCATTACCGTTACGTGCAACGGCGGGGGAGATATCGACGTCCAGACCAACGGCACCAGCGTGAAGACGACCGGTCAGTGTGAAGACATTGATATCCGCGGCAATGACAACTCAGTTACCGGCGAGAACGCTGAAAGCCTCGATATCGACGGCAACAACAATGAGGCCAACCTTAGGAATGTGCCCGAAATTGATGTCGGCGGGACCGGGAATACTGTCGGCGTCGAGGAGACCCGTGACATCGATGTCGAAGGGGAGAACAACAGCGTCACTTATGCCTCGGGGGATCCCACAGTCGAAACCACGGGCACGAATTCAATCTCGTCCCGATGAACCGCGGTAAACCCGGCGGGGGCGGTGCCGCAGCCAGGGAATGATTCCGATGATCTGAGCAGGCCTTCACCCGGATCAGTGGTTTGAAGATGCGTGGTAGCGCCGGGCGGGGACGCCGCCGGAAGCGTCCTTCGTCACACAGCCGAGCCGGAATGGGGCAGATTGTGACGCAGCGCGTACCCTTGATCTGTGAAAACCTTCGAAGAGCTATTTGCCGAACTCAGTGAGAAGGCGGCGACCCGGCCAGCCGGGTCACGCACCGTCGCCGAACTCGAGTCCGGCGTCCACGGCATCGGCAAGAAGGTAGTCGAAGAGGCCGCAGAAGTCTGGATGGCTGCCGAGTACGAGTCTGACGAAGCCGCAGCAGAGGAGATCTCCCAGCTGCTCTATCACCTGCAGGTCCTTATGCTTGCCAAAGGCATGACCCTGCAGGACGTTTACAAGCATCTCTAGCCACGCGCTGCCTTTGAGTACCCCTCAAACAGTGTGTGGCCCGCCGGCAGGCCCAGTTCCCATCTGACTTCCAGCGAAAGAAATACTCCAATGCTCCGTGTAGCAGTGCCCAACAAGGGCGCCCTTTCCGAATCCGCCTCCGCCATGCTCTCCGAGGCCGGTTACCGCCAGCGCCGCGACAGCCGCGAACTGGTGATGGTCGATCCCGACAACGACATCGAATTCTTCTTCCTCCGCCCGCGCGACATTGCCGTCTACGTCGGCTCCGGAACGCTCGACGTCGGACTCACCGGCCGCGACCTCTTCCTGGACGCGCAGGTGGATGCTGAAGAACTGATGAGCCTCGGCTTTGGTGCATCGACCTTCCGCTTTGCCGGACCGGTGGGGGAGTTCGCCTCCCTTGAAGAACTCAACGGCAAGCGCATCGCCACCAGCTACGACGGACTGCTGCGCGACTACCTGGCCGAACACGGCGTCGATGCGTCTGTTGTTCGCCTCGATGGCGCCGTTGAATCCTCTGTGCGCCTTGGCGTCGCTGACGCGATTGCCGACGTCGTTGAAACCGGTACCACGCTCCGCGCCGCCGGGATGGAGATCTTCGGTGAACCCATCCTGAAGTCCGAAGCCGTGCTGATCGGCCGCAAGGGTGCCAACCCCGCCGGGCTGGAGGTGCTCAAGCGCCGCCTCAAGGGTGTCCTGGTGGCCCGGCAGTACGTGATGATGGACTACGACGTCCGCAAGGAACTGGTCGAAGCGGCCGCTGCCCTCACCCCGGGCCTTGAATCCCCGACCGTCTCCCCGCTGCGGGACTCGGAGTGGGTAGCCGTGCGCTCCATGATCAAGAAGTCGGACACCAACCGCATCATGGACGAGCTGTACGACCTTGGCGCCCGCGCCATCCTGGTCAGCACCATCCACGCCTGCCGGATCTAGGGGAGCGCAGTCATGAGCGTTGCCATCCGCGTCATTCCCTGCCTGGACGTTGATGCCGGCCGCGTGGTCAAGGGCATCAACTTCGAAGGCCTGCGCGACGCCGGTGACCCGGTTGAGCTGGCCCACCGCTACGACCGCGCCGGTGCAGACGAGCTGACGTTCCTGGACGTCACCGCGTCCTCCGGGGCACGGGAAACCGTGTTCGACGTCGTCTCCCGCACGGCCGAGGAAGTCTTCATTCCGCTGACCGTAGGCGGCGGCGTCCGCACTGTTGAGGATGTTGACCGGCTGCTGCGCTACGGTGCGGACAAGGCGTCCATCAACTCTGCAGCCGTTGCGCGTCCGGACGTGATTGATGAGATCACCCGGCACTTCGGCTCCCAGGTGCTGGTGCTCTCCGTGGACGCGAGGCGAACGCACGACGGTTCAACGCCGTCGGGCTTTGAAATCACCACCCACGGAGGCCGCAAGGGCACGGGGATCGACGCCGTTGCCTGGGCCAGGGAAGCCGCTGACCGGGGCGTGGGGGAGATCCTGCTGAACTCCATCGACGCTGACGGTACCCGGGATGGATTCGACCTGGAAATGATCCGGGCCGTGCGGGCAGCCGTGCAGGTCCCGCTGATCGCTTCCGGCGGCGCCGGCTTGCCTGAGCATTTTCCGCCGGCCATCGCTGCCGGTGCGGATGCCGTGCTGGCGGCGTCAATCTTCCACTTCGGTCCGGACAACGCGATTGCCGACGTCAAGAAGGCCATCGCGGACGCGGGTTATCCCGTCCGGTAGCCATACCGCCGGGCTGTGCCCGGCGGTATGACCGGTTACTGCCGGCATCCTGCTGAGCTTCGCCCTGGAGCCGAAGTTCAGCAGGGCTGCCGGTCCGCCCCGAGATCCAGCGGCTTCAGCATTGAGGACAGGCCGAGGCGCGTGGACTCCGCGCAGAAGTCCAGCGTATTCCACGTGCAGCACCGCCTTGCCAGCCTCGGTGAAAGGCAGGTAGTCCCCGCATTCCCCGTACAGTGCGCATTCCTCATTTATGGCGAAGTCGAAGTCGCCCACAAGGTGGGGGATCTGCTCCAGGTCGTTCTTCAGCGCCACGGACAGTCCGCGTTCGTGTGCCAGGCGGGCGACGGCGCGGTTGAAGGACAGCTGGTCCGCTGAGCTGAGCTCGAAGCCTGTCTCGTTGCGGTAGCCGTCCACGTTGTCCGGCTCCACGGCATCAAATCCCTTGTGTGCGCAGATGTCCATCCTGGCTGCCAGCAAGGGCAGCAGGATGTCCTGGCGGCGAATATCCAGCCATCGTTCATCCGGCCAGCCGTCCATCACCTTGCCCAGCACCTCGTCCGGAAACCCACCCGAATCCGGGCGGAAATCCTCCCAGGAGCCCACCGACAGGTAGCAGATAACCCGGCGGCCGTCCCGGTGCAGGCGGGCGACCTCGACACTGCTGGTCCGTTCGTAGTCAACGTCGTAGATCCGCGCGTCCACACGGGAATCCAGGGCGCCGGTCAGCTGCCACTGCCAGGTGTCTCCGGGGACGGGGACCCACCGCTTTGCCGCTGATTCCTCAGCATTTGCTGCTTCCCCTGAAGCTTCGACCGTTGCCGGAGCCGTGTCCGCGGGGGAGGAGGCACCGTCGTCGCCCGGCACACAGCCTGCCAGGAACACAGCTGCCAGTGCGATGACCGGGATGCGGACCCAACGGGCGTCCTCCAACGGCCCCAGCAGGGGGTTGCGCCGGGACCGGTTCGAGACGAATCTCCGGTCCTGTGCCTGCCTAGGCACGGGCCTGGACCAGGTTGGCGTAGGGCAGGCGGCCGTAGCACCCGCGGAACCGGGCGTGGTAGTCAGCGTGCGCCCGGTTGAGTTCTTCCACCGGCAGTTCCTTCCACGCAACCAGCAGTGCACCGGCGCCGGTCAGCTGCCAGATGAGGCGGCCGTCCCAGTGCCCGGGCGGTCTACCCTTGCCGAAGTCCACAAACCCCTGGATTTGGCGCCTCAGACCGCGGTTGCCGTTGCTGCCGGGGCCGGCCTTGCCGATGAACAGGATGTCCGCCTCCGCGACCCATTCGCCGGCAAGCTCAGCCTCGGCCAGGGACGGGTTCTTCTTCTTGAATACGCCGGCAGTGCTCTTCGGGAGGTACCGGGGTTCAAAACCCTCGAGGCGCAGTATGGCGAAGAGCCCCTGGCGCTGCGGAATCCGGTTGACCTCGAGGTGCTCGATCTGCCGGAATCCGGCAAAGCCATCGTCCTTGAGTGTTTTCCTGTTCACCGGAGTCCTTGCACAGAAGTGACCGGTTGCACCGGGCAGCCGGGGGCGAGGGCAACTCGCCCTCCAAGGATATCCGGGCTCATCGGCCCGGATTCGCCGCAAGGACCTCCGCGAAGGACCGGAAAGCCTCGTCCGCCGGGTGCACGCCCGGCACGTTCGATTCGTTCATGAACACCACTATGGTTGCCCCGCTGTCCGGGTCATGGAATGCGGCGGACGTGAACCCGATTCCTTCGCCGTTGTGGCCCCACCAGCCGCCGGTCTCACCGATGCCCAGTGCGTACTGGTCATAGGGCGGACCGGTTTCGAGCGGGGCACCTGCCTGGCGCTCGTCCTGTGTATCCGCCTCCAGCAGCGATCCCGTAGCCAGAGCCTCTGCCCATACCCGCGCATCATCCACGGTCGAGAACAAGGATCCGGCTGCCGCGAAAATGGATGGGTTCTCCTGCTGGGGCTCCAGCACGCCGTCCTGCTCGACGTACCCGGTTGGATGCGGCTGGGCCCAATCCGACGCATCCGTGACGTAGCTGGTGGAGGTGAGTGCCAGAGGCTGCAGGATGCGTTCGCCCAGGACCTGGCTAAACGGCTGGCCGGTGACGTTCTCAATAACGGCACCGAGCAGGTTGGTGTTGGCGTTGGTATACATGCGCTGCGCACCGGGCTCGAACTCCGCCGGCTCACCGAGCACAAAGCTGTTGAGCTCTGCCAAGGTGAATATCCGTGCCGGATCCTGCTCATATTCTGAAGCGAAAGCATCGCCGGTGTAGTCGGCATTGCCGCTGGACATCTCCGCGAGCTGCCGCAGAGTAATCCGGTCGCCGTTGGTCACTCCGTCCACATACTCGCCAATGGTGTCATCGAGGTTCAGCAGGCCCTCGTCGGCGAGCTGGAGCAGCAGGGTAACGGTGTAGGACTTCGTGATGCTGCGCAGCGGCCACTCCATGCCGGGGGAGACCGCCGCGCCGCCGGCGGCGTCGGCCGTCCCGGACACGGCCTGCCAGGATCCCGCACCGGCTACCCAGACCCCGGCTGCGGCGCCCGGCACTTCGTAGCGTTCCATGACCTGCTCCAGCTGCGCCTGCAACTCAGCCTGCAGGGCATCGGGCAGCTCGTCCTCGGCCGATACCCCCGGAGACGGCGAGGAAAAGGGTGTTGTCTCGGAGTCCCGGGCGGTGTCAGGGGAGGAGCAGGCGACAAGCAGAAGCGCGGCGGCTGTACCCGCAGCCGCGAGCCGGGTGACAGACGCAAAGACGCAGTTCCTGCCCATGGGGATCTCTCCGAAGCCGGCGGTCAGTGCATTCGGCTTAACACTGGCAGTCCCCGCGTTCCCGGGCAACGAAAAAGGGTCCGGCGAATACGCCGGACCCGTAATCGAAAAAGGGCTAGAGGCCTATGTCGGCGCTTTCAAGCAGCGCGACGGCGTCTGCCTGGCCTTCGAACATGACCAGGGCCTGCTGGGTGCGGCCGTGGGCATGCAGCAGGAGCTCGCACGGCTCTCCGACGATCGCCACGGACACAGCGGCACGCTTGGCAACATGGCGGGGACCGTCAGGCCGAACCAGGATGATTCCGACGTCGACACCGCGGTAGAGCAGTGCGGCACGCTTGAGGAGCTCAGACCAGAGGGCTTCCGAGTATTCGGAATCCAGTGCGCGCGGCGCCCAGCGGTCGCCGGCCCGGCGGATGTCTTCGGTGTGCACAAAGTACTCCACCAGGTTGGCGCTGTTGTCCACCGATTTAATCTGCATGGGAGACAGGAGGGGAGGACCTGACCGGAAAGACTTGACCAGCTTGGCGTAGCCCTCGGAAGTGGAGACTCTGGCGGCCAGGGTGTCCATGGCTTTGGCGGTCTTGGCGGCGAACGGCTTTACGAAAAAGCCGAGCGCTGAGGCGGGCCGGTGTTCGCGCAGGTAAAGGTGCGCAGCAAGATGCCGGGTCTCCCACCCCTCGCAGAGCGTGGGCGCGTGGGGACCGGCCGCGAGCAGTGTTTCGGCCAGGACTTCACGAGAGGGTTCTACGAATTGCATCACTGCTGAAACTAGCATGGAACCCCCCCGCATTGCCCGCTGAACGCGGCCATTCGGCCCCGGTGCGGCTAAACACACTAGAATCGTAGGGATGGCAACAGACACCACCCCCCAGACCCCCCATACGGACTCCGAACTGGACCCCGCAGTAGCAGCGACCCTGAAGCGCGATGACGCGGGACTGGTGGCGGCGGTCATCCAGCAGCATGACACCGGTGAGGTGCTGATGCTCGGCTGGATGGACGACGAAGCGCTTCACCGTACCCTCACCACGGGCCGGGTGACCTTCTGGTCCCGTTCCCGTCAGGAGTACTGGCGCAAGGGCGATACTTCCGGGCACGTCCAGCTCGTGAAATCCGTGGCGCTGGACTGCGACGGCGATGCACTCCTGGTTCGCGTGGACCAGGTTGGTGCGGCGTGCCACACGGGCACTCGAACCTGCTTTGAGGGCCGTGGCCTTCCGGTCTCTTCCTAAACACTCCCTTCCAAACCGAAAGCCCGATAAATGCAGGATCTAGGTGTTATTTCCCCTTCGCTGGAGGAATTCCGCGAACTGGCCGCGGACCGGCGTGTTGTTCCGGTCCGGCTCAAGGTGCTCGCTGACGCGCACACGCCGATCGGCATTTACCGCAAGCTGACCGGTGGAGAGCCCGGAACCTTCCTGATGGAGTCCGCGGCGTCCGGTGGTGTCTGGTCCCGTTACTCCTTTATTGGGGCACGCTCCCGCGCCACCCTGACCACCCGCGACGGCGAGGCTTTCTGGCTGGGTGAGCCCCCGGCCGGTGTCCCGGTGGATGGCAACCCGGTGGAAGCGATGGCAGCCACTCTGGCGCTGCTGGCAACAGACCGGTTCGAGGGACTGCCCCCGTTTACCTCCGGCCTGGTCGGTTTTGTGGGCTGGGAATCGGTGCGGCACTGGGAGAAGCTGACTTCCCCGCCCGTGGATGACCTGGACCTGCCGGAGATCGCCATGAACCTGGTCTCCGACATGGCAATTCACGACAACTCGGACGGCACAGTGCTGCTGGTGGCCAACGCCATCAACTTCGACGGCTCCGACGAGCGGGTCGATGATGCCTGGCTCGACGCCGTCGGACGCCTGCACAGCATGCTGGACCGCCTCGCGGCCCAGTCGCCCCAGGCGGTCACCGTACTTGAGGGCGGAACTGTCGACGTTTCCGCGCTCACCGCCGGCGTCAGGGAGTCCTGGCCCAAGCCGGAGTACCTGCGGGCCGTGGAACGCGGCAAGGAGGCGATTGTCGACGGCGAGGTTTTCCAGGTGGTCATCTCGCGCCGCTTCGAAATGGACTGCCGGGCCGAGGCCCTGGATGTCTACCGGGTGCTGCGCACCACCAACCCCAGCCCTTACATGTACCTTTTCAACTTTGAGGACGCCCGCGGGAACCCGTTCGCCGTTGTTGGGTCCTCTCCCGAAGCCCTGGTTACGGTGACCGGACGCGAGGTCATCACTCACCCGATTGCCGGATCCCGGCCGCGGGGGAAGACCCAGGAGCTGGACCGCGCCCTCGCCGAGGAGCTGCTCGCCGATGAGAAGGAACGCGCCGAGCACCTGATGCTCGTGGACCTGGCCCGCAACGACCTCTCCAAGGTCTGCCGCCCGGGCAGTGTGGACGTCACCCAGTTCATGGAGGTGGAGCGTTTCAGCCACATCATGCACCTGGTCTCCACCGTGGTGGGCGAACTCTCACCGCAGCACTCTTCGTATGACGTGCTTTCAGCCACGTTCCCGGCAGGCACGCTCTCCGGCGCGCCGAAGCCGCGCGCGTTGAGGCTGCTGGACGAACTTGAACCCCACCGGCGCGGCATTTACGGCGGCGTGGTCGGGTACCTGGACTTCGCCGGGGACATGGACATGGCCATCGCAATCCGCTCGGCCCTGCTTCGTGACGGCAAGGCCTACGTCCAGGCCGGCGGCGGAATCGTGGCGGATTCCGATCTTGAAGCCGAAGCCCTTGAGACGGTCAACAAGGCGGCGGCCCCGCTGCGTGCGGCGTTGATCGCCGGGGGTCTGGAACCGGTCACCGAGTTGGTGGCCCGGCAGATTTTCAACAGTCAGGAAGAGAACAAGTGAGCACAAGGCCAGCCTCCGGCGCTCCGCGCTGGCGGCGCAAATCAACGGTTGTCCTGGGAACGGTACTGCTCGGCGCAGCAGCGTTCGGTACCACCACCCGGACCTGGCTCGACGTCGTGCTGCCGCAGGCCGCGGTGGAAACCCCCGACATCGCCGTGGCGGGAAGTGAAGCAGCTACCGCCGTAACGGCGTTTGCCGTTGTGGCGCTGGCGGCAGCCCTTGCTGCGTCCATCGCCGGGAAGGTGGCCCGCTGGGTCATTTCCGTGGTGCTGCTGGTTGCCGGAACCGGTGTGGCGTACGCAAGCGCCGCGGTCATCAGCGATCCGGAGCAGGGTGCGGCCGGCGCCGTGGGCAAGGCTGTGGGCGTGAGCGGAAGCGCGGGTGCCGAAGTCACCCTCACCGCCATGCCCTACCTCGCCGCTGCCGCCGGCGTGCTGATCGCACTGGCCGGTGTGTGGCTGGCGGTGGCCTCCCGCACCTGGCCGGTCTCCCGCCGTTACGCCGCCCAGCCGGCCACCGGTGCCGCTGAGAAAACCGAGTCAACACAGCCCCCGATCGATGACATCGACAGCTGGGACCGCCTGACCAAGGGCGAAGACCCCACGAATTTCCGCTAAGCCGGGCCGTGCCCGGCCCAGCGCGCGGCGCAACAAGTACGAGAGTTTCTGCCAGCTAATGGCAGAATGGACCACAGACCCGTTTACGAGGAGATTTACCATGAGCACAAACGCCCTTGACCAGCAGGACACCAAGCCCGAGAACGATTCCGAGGCCCACGCCAGCATCCATGACGAGACCATCGGCCACGGCAACACCCCCGCCGCCTGGACCTGTGTGCTGATCATGATGGCAGGTGCCCTGGTTTCCAGCATTGGCTTCGTTATGGCCAGCTGGCTGATCTTCGGCATTGGCCTCGGCGTTATGGTCCTGGGCCTGGTCGTCGGCGGCGTCATGAAGAAGGCCGGCTACGGCGTCGGCGGCTCGAAGCTGAAGAACAGCGGACACTAAGTGACCGTTCTCGACGACATCATTGCCGGTGTCCGCGAGGACATGGCCCAGCGGAAGCTGAACCAGCCGCTGGAAACGGTGCAGGAGCGTGCCGCGCAGGCCGCTCCTGCGCTGGATGCCTTCGATGCCCTCGGCGGCAACGACAATCCGCGGACCGCCCTCCGGGTGATTTCCGAGGTTAAGCGCTCCAGCCCTTCCAAGGGTGCACTGGCTGAGATTGCCGATCCGGCGGATCTGGCCGTGCGCTACGAACAGGGTGGTGCCGCCGTCATTAGCGTGCTGACCGAGGCGCGCCGTTTCAACGGCTCGCTGGCGGATTTCGACGCCGTGCGGACCGCGGTAGGCATCCCGCTGCTGCGCAAGGACTTTACGGTTGATCCGTACCAGATCTGGGAAGCCCGCGCGCACGGGGCCGACCTGGTGCTGCTGATTGTGGCAGCCCTCGACGACGACCAGCTCCGTTCTTTCCTGGACCTGACCCATGAACTGGGCATGAATGCACTGGTTGAGGCCCACACCGCGGAGGAAATCCAGCGTGCCGGTGCAGCCGGCGCCCGGATCATCGGCGTCAACGTCCGTAACCTGAAGACGCTCGACGTGGACCGTTCGGTCTTCGCCTCCCTCTCCGAGTCCATTCCGGCCGGTGCGGTCGTAGTGGCCGAATCGGGGGTGCGTGATGCCTCCGACGTCGCGCACTACGCAGCACACGGCGCCAACGCGGTGCTGGTGGGCGAGGCACTGGTAAAGCACGACGATCCCGCAGCCACCATTGCGGAGTTCATGGAAACAGGAGCCGCGGCCATCGCCGACCGGCTGCAGGCCAGCGGACGCTGAGGACAACTTTCGACAAACCTTCCGTTAACCGCCAACAGCGGCGGTCCACGGACATAAGCAGGACAGGACAGGCCCCATGACCGGGATCCCGGAGAACAGCAGCCCAGCCGCAGCGGCAGGCACGCCAGAGCAGACGGTGACCGGGCAGGTGACTGAGTCCTTCCTTGCCGGGGGACCGTCGCTTCGCCACGCCGCCGGCCCGTACTTCGGGGAATACGGCGGGCGCTGGATGCCTGAATCCCTCATCGCGGCGCTGGATGAGCTCACTGACACCTTTGAGAAGGCCAAGGCAGATCCCGAGTTCACCGCCCAGATCGCTGAGCTGAACCGCAGCTACTCCGGTCGCCCCTCGCTGCTCACCGAGGCCAAGCGGTTCGCCGAGCATGCCGGGGGAGTGCGGATCTTCCTCAAGCGCGAGGACCTGAACCACACCGGCTCCCACAAGATCAATAACGTCCTTGGCCAGGCGCTCCTGGCCAAGCGCATGGGCAAGACCCGAATCATCGCTGAAACCGGTGCCGGGCAGCACGGCGTCGCCAGCGCCACCGCGGCCGCCCTGCTGGGGCTTGAATGTGTTGTCTACATGGGTGCCGAAGACTGCCGCCGGCAGGCGCTGAACGTCGCTCGCATGGAACTGCTGGGCGCAAAGGTCATCCCGGTCACCAACGGATCACAGACCCTCAAGGACGCCATCAACGAAGCCCTGCGGGACTGGGTGGCCAACGTATCCAACACCCATTACCTGCTCGGTACCGCTGCCGGTGCGCATCCTTTCCCAGCGATGGTCCGCTACTTCCACGAAGTCATCGGCGAAGAGGCACGCGAACAGATCCTGGAGCAGACCGGCAGGCTGCCCGACGCCGTGTGCGCCTGCGTGGGCGGCGGCTCCAACGCAATCGGCATCTTCCACGGTTTCCTGGATGACCCCTCCGTCGCTATCTACGGTTTCGAAGCCGGCGGCGACGGCGTCGACACACCGCGCCACGCAGCCACCATCACCCTGGGCCGTCCCGGCGTCCTCCACGGCGCCCGCACCTACCTGATGCAGGACGAGGACGGGCAGACGATCGAGTCCCACTCGATTTCCGCCGGCCTGGACTACCCCGGTGTGGGCCCCGAACACGCCTACCTCGCGGACATTGGACGGGTTTCCTACGAACCCATCAACGACAGCGAGGCGATGGAGGCCTTCAAGCTCCTCTGCCGCACCGAAGGCATCATTCCCGCCATCGAGTCTTCCCACGCCCTGGCAGGCGCCATAAAGGTGGGCCAGCGCCTGGCCGCGGAGGGCGATCCTTCCGGGAAGATCGTGATGGTCAACCTCTCCGGTCGCGGGGACAAGGATGTAGCCACCGCTGCCGAATGGTTCAACCTGCTCGACGAGAAGTCAGCTGAAGCCGAAATCGGCAAAGAAGGAGAACAGCTGTGAGCCTCTCAACCGCCAGCAAGTCCGCCGCCGCAATTGACCGGGCACGCGCCGACGGCCGTGCAGCCCTGGTGGGCTACCTCCCGGCAGGTTTCCCGTCCGTAAAGGAAACCATTGAAGCCGGCATTGAACTGGCCCGCGGCGGAGCCGACCTGATTGAAATCGGTATCCCGTATTCGGATCCGGTCATGGACGGTTCAGTCATCCAGGCTGCCACAAGCCAGGCCCTCGAAGCCGGGTTCCGCGTCCAGGAAGTGTTCGACGTCGTTGCCGGCATCACCGCCGAAACCGACGCCGCCGTACTGGTCATGACCTACTGGAACCCGGTTATGCGCATGGGAGTGGATGAGTTCTCCCGCCGCCTGGCTGAAGCCGGGGGAGCAGGACTCATTACCCCCGACCTGATTCCCGACGAAGCCGGTGAATGGATCGAAGCCTCGGACAAGTACGGACTGGACCGTGTTTTCCTTGTCGCTCCGTCTTCCACGCCCGAACGGATGAAGTCCACCGTCCAGGCCAGCCGCGGCTTTGTGTACGCGGTGTCCATCATGGGCGTCACGGGCACCCGCACCCAGGTGTCCGACGCCGCTGAGGGCGTTGTCAGCGCGGCCCGCGCTGCCGGAGCGGACCGCGTCTGCGTCGGACTCGGAGTGTCCACCTCGAACCATGTCCGGGAAATCGGCGCCTACGCTGACGGCGTTATTGTAGGCACCGCCCTGGTGGCAGCGCTCCGCGACGGCGGTCCCGCCGCAGTCGGGGAACTGGCCCGAGAACTCAGTACCGGAACCGGAAAGAACTGACCATGCCGATGTCCCAGGCGGTCCAGGCCGCAATTCCCAGCCCGCCCGCCGAGTTCAGCAGCTTCTCGCTGGGGCCGCTGACCATCCACGCGTACGCCCTGTGCATCCTGGCCGGCATCATCCTGGCCCTTTGGATGACCTCCGCCCGCTGGAAGCACCGCGGACTGCCGCAGGACACCGTCTGGGACATCGCCATCTGGGCCATACCCTTCGGCATCATCGGCGGCCGGCTGTACCACGTCATCTCCTCCCCGGACGCGTACTTCGGTCCGAACGGAGACCTGGCGCTCATTCCGCAGATCTGGCGCGGCGGGCTCGGTATCTGGGGAGCGATTGCACTGGGCGCCGTCGGCGCCTGGATCGCCTGCCGGCGGGCAGGCATCAAACTCTCTACGTTTGCGGACGTCGCTGCACCGGGCATCCTGCTGGCGCAGGCGGTGGGACGGTGGGGAAACTGGTTCAACCAGGAGCTCTTCGGCGGTCCCACGGACCTGCCGTGGGGGCTTGAAATCGACCCCAACAACACGAACTTCCCCGACGGCACCGCCCCGGGCACCCTGTTCCACCCCACCTTCCTGTATGAATCGCTGTGGAACCTTGCCGGAGTGGCACTCCTGCTGGCGCTGGACCGCCGGTTCAGGCTGCGCGGCGGACGGCTCTTCTGGCTCTACGCCGCTTTCTACACCGCTGGCCGGGTCTGGATCGAGATGCTGCGCATCGACGACGCGGAACTGGTCACGCTGTTCGGCACTACCCAGCGCCTGAACGTGTGGACTTCGATAGCGCTGCTGGTCTTCTCGATCGGCATGTTCATCTTCCTGTCCCTGCGGGCCCGCAAGGTTCCCGAACCGTCCCCGTACCTGCCCGGCTATACCCCGCCGGCCGGCGAAACTGCTGGCGGGAGTAACAATTCACCGGTTGATAACAAGAGCGAAACAGATTCCCGGAATGTGAAATCTGCGTCACAATCGAGTGACACGCGTGCTAATGTCGCAGAGACAAAAAACGAGGCAGCCAAGCCTCAGCGGCCCGGAGATTCGGGCCCAGCCACCTAGGACCAGTTCCCCGGGTTACCACCCGCGGCTGGTTCGGATGCCACACTGCGGTGGCGGCTAGCGGTAACCGTGCCGGGGACAACCCCGGCAGGACACCGGACGGTTCCGGCCATTGTGAACCGGCCCCCATCACAGCATGCAGGGTCTGTTCACCGGCTTAACCGTAATCATCTGACACGCCGGCCGGCACATGCTGCCGGCGTGGGGCCAACGTCGTCCCCTCCCAACGCTCAACAGGGGGAAGGACTTACCCTATGACTGACGCAATGTCCCCTCAGGCCGCCCAGGTGGTGTCTCCGTTCCAGCGGTTCGCGGCCTATCCGGAAGATTCAGGACTGTACCGCGCGGAATACGAGAAGGATGCGTGCGGCCTGGCCGTCATCGCAACCCTTCGCGGGGAACCCGGACACGACATCGTCGACGCCGCGCTGACAGCCCTGCGCAACCTTGAACACCGGGGTGCCGTTGGTGCCGATGAAGGGACCGGCGACGGCGCCGGAATCCTGACCCAGGTTCCCGACGAGTTCTTCCGTGCCGTTGCAGGTTTCGAACTTCCCGCGCCGGGCGGATACGCCGTCGGCACCGCCTTCCTCCCCACCGAGGAACGCGAGCAGGAAACCGCCCGCGCAGGTGTTGAAGCCATTGCCGAATCCGAGGGCCTGAGAGTCCTGGGCTGGCGTGAAGTACCCGTTGTGGCTGACCTTGTGGGCGCCATGTCCCGGGCCTGCATGCCGTACTTCGTCCAGGTTTTCCTCGCCCCGGACGACGAGGACTGCACCGACCTCGATGCCCGGGCCTTCCGCGTCCGGAAGCGGTCGCAGAACAAGTTCGGCGTCTACTTCCCGTCCCTGTCCTCCAAGACCATGGTCTACAAGGGCATGGTCACCACGGCCCAGCTTGAGCCGTTCTTCCCGGACCTCTCTGATCCGCGGTTCAAGACCAAGCTCGGCATTGTGCACTCCAGGTTCTCCACCAACACGTTCCCGTCCTGGCCGCTGGCCCAGCCCTTCCGCACCATCGCCCACAACGGCGAGATCAACACGGTCAAAGGCAACCGGAACTGGATGCGCGCCCGGCAGTCCCAGCTCAAGAGCCCGCTGCTGGGGGAGACCCCCGAGGAACTCTTCCCCATCTGCACCCCCGGTGCCTCCGACTCCGCCTCCTTTGACGAGGTCGCGGAGCTGCTGATGCTCTCCGGCCGTCCGATCACGCATGCAGTGATGATGATGATCCCCGAGGCCTGGGAAAACCACGCGACCATGGATCCCGCCCGCCGTGCCTTCTACCAGTACCACTCCATGCTCATGGAACCGTGGGACGGACCGGCAGCAGTCTCCTTCACCGACGGCGACCAGGTGGGTGCCGTTCTGGACCGCAACGGCCTGCGTCCGGCCCGCTACTGGATCACCGAAGACGGCCTGGTTGTCCTTGCCTCCGAGGTTGGCGTGGTGGACATTGATCCGGCCAAGGTGGTCCGCAAGGGCCGTGTCTCCCCGGGCAAGATGTTCCTGGTGGACACCGCCGAAGGCCGCCTGGTGGAGGACTCGGAGATCAAGGCGGAGATCGCTGCCGCCAACCCCTGGGCGGAATGGGTCCGTGAGAACCAGGTGTCCCTGGAGGAACTGCCCGAGCGCGAGCACGTGCTGCACACCAAGGCATCCATCAACCGGCGTCAGCGCACCTTCGGCTACACCCAGGAAGAACTCCGTATCCTGCTGGGCCCGATGGCCCGCAGCGGTGCCGAGCCCCTGGGAGCCATGGGATCGGACACCCCCATTGCCGTGCTCTCCAAGCGGCCCCGGCTGCTCTTTGACTACTTTGTGCAGTCCTTCGCCCAGGTCACCAACCCGCCGCTGGATGCCATCCGCGAAGAGCTGGTCACCTCCCTGCAGAGTTCGATCGGCCCGAACGGCAACCTGCTGGCACTGGGTCAGGTCAAGACACACCAGATCGCGCTGAAGTTCCCGGTGATCAACAACGACGAGCTGGCCAAGATCGCCAACCTCAAGAATGTTGAAGGCGAAAAGGTCGCCCTGAAGGTCCGCGGCCTTTACCGGCCCGACGGCGGCGAATCGGAACTGCGGGCCCGCATCAGCGAGATCTGTGAAAAGGTCTCCGGTGCAGTCAACCGCGGGGTCCAGTACATTGTGCTCTCCGACCGTGATTCCAACGCCCAGTGGGCACCGATCCCGTCCCTTCTGCTGCTCTCGGCAGTGCACCACCACCTGCTCAAGAGCGCCAACCGCACCAAGATCTCCCTGATCGTGGAGGCCGGAGATGTGCGGGAAGTGCACCATGTGGCCGTGCTGATCGGCTACGGCGCCTCCGCCGTGAACCCGTACCTGGCGATGGAAAGCTGCGAGGAACTGGTTCGCAACGGTGATATCACCGGTGTCACCCGGGAACAGGCAGTTGCCAACCTGATCAAGGGCCTTGGCAAGGGCGTCCTGAAAATCATGTCCAAGATGGGCATCTCCACCGTCGCTTCCTACTGCGGCGCGCAGACGTTCGAAGCCATTGGCCTGGGCCAGGAACTGGTGGACGAGTTCTTCCACGGCACCCAAACCCAGCTCGGCGGCGTCGGCCTGGACGTCATTGCGGCCGAAGCCGCTGCCCGCCACACCCACGCCTACCCCGCGGATGAGATCGAGGAGCCGCACCGCAGCCTGGAGAACGGCGGTGAGTACCAGTGGCGCCGCGAGGGCCCGCCGCACCTGTTCAACCCGGAGACGGTGTTCCGTCTGCAGCACTCCACCCGTGAGCGCCGCTACGACGTGTTCAAGGCCTACACCCGGGGTGTGGATGACCAGTCGAAGAACCTGATGACACTGCGCGGACTGCTGGACTTCAAGACCGGTGAACGCCCGCCGGTTCCACTGGAAGAAGTCGAGCCCGTCTCCAGCATCGTGAAGCGCTTCTCCACCGGTGCCATGAGCTATGGCTCCATCTCGAAGGAAGCCCACGAGACCCTGGCCATTGCAATGAACCGTTTGGGCGCCAAGTCCAACACCGGTGAAGGCGGCGAGGACGTGGACCGGCTCCTGGACCCGGAGCGCCGCTCGGCCATCAAGCAGGTGGCTTCCGGACGCTTTGGCGTCACCAGCCTTTACCTCACCAACGCGGACGACGTGCAGATCAAGATGGCGCAGGGCGCCAAGCCCGGCGAAGGCGGCCAGCTGATGGCGCAGAAGGTCTACCCGTGGGTGGCCAGTACCCGGCACTCCACACCCGGCGTCGGCCTGATTTCACCGCCTCCGCACCACGACATCTACTCGATCGAAGACCTCGCCCAGCTGATCTACGACCTCAAGCGGGCGAACCCGTCCGCCCGGGTCCACGTCAAGCTGGTCTCCGAGGCCGGAATCGGCACTGTGGCAGCGGGCGTGACCAAGGCCAAGGCCGACGTCGTGCTGGTGTCGGGCCACGACGGCGGCACCGGCGCGTCACCGCTGAACTCGCTCAAGCACGCCGGCGCTCCCTGGGAGCTGGGCCTCGCCGAAACCCAGCAGACGCTGATGCTCAACGGCCTGCGCGACCGCGTTGTGGTGCAGGTGGACGGCCAGCTGAAGACCGGACGCGACGTTGTGATTGCGGCCCTGCTCGGCGGCGAGGAGTTCGGGTTCGCCACCGCACCGCTGGTAGTTTCCGGCTGCATCATGATGCGCGTGTGCCATCTGGACACCTGCCCCGTGGGCGTCGCGACTCAGAACCCTGAACTGCGCTCCCGCTTCACGGGCAAGCCTGAATTCGTGGTGAACTTCTTCGAGTTCCTGGCAGAGGAAGTACGGGAACTGCTCGCCGAACTCGGTTTCCGAAGCCTGGAAGAGGCGATCGGGCACAGCGAAATGCTGGACACCCGTGCCGCCGTGGACCATTGGAAGGCCGACGGACTGGACCTGGAGCCGATCCTGCGCGGACACGAAGTGGACCCCGGTGCGCCGCTGCGCAGCCTGGTGCCGCAGAACCACGAACTGGATGCGCACTTCGACAACAAGCTGATCGAAATGAGCTCTGACGCGCTGGCCAGCCGCCAGCCGGTCCGGATCGCGCTCGACGTCGTCAACACTGACCGCTCGGTGGGAACCATGCTGGGCCACACAGTCACCAGGACCTTCGGCACCGATGTCCTGGCGACCGACACGATTGACATCACCCTCACCGGACAGGCCGGACAGTCACTTGGCGCCTTCCTGCCGGCCGGCATCACCCTGCGGCTCTACGGAGACTCCAACGACTACGTGGGCAAGGGCCTCTCCGGCGGGCGGATCATCGTCCGCCCGGACCGCGGCAACGTGTTCCCGGCGGAACGCAACGTCATTGCGGGCAACGTGATCGGCTACGGCGCCACCAGCGGCGAGATGTTCCTGCGCGGACAGGTGGGCGAACGCTTCCTGGTCCGCAACTCCGGCGCCACGGCCGTTGTGGAAGGAATCGGCGACCACGGCTGCGAGTACATGACAGGCGGCCAGACGCTGATCCTGGGCTCTACCGGACGGAACTTCGGTGCGGGCATGTCCGGCGGCACCGCGTTCGTGGTGGACCTGGACCCCGCACGGGTGAACAAGGACGCACTGGAGAACGGCGAACTGCTGCTTCTGCAGCCCGACGCCGAGGACGTGGACATTGTCCGCGGACTGCTCATCAAGCACGCCGAGGAAACCGGATCCACGCTGGCCGCCGGCCTGCTGGAGGGTTTCGAGAACACTGTTTCCCGCATAACCAAGGTACTGCCGCGCGATTACGCAGCTGTGCTCGACGCCCGTGCCTCCGCGGCCGAAGCGGGGCTGGACCCCGACGGCGCCGAGGCATGGACCAAGATTCTGGAGGTAACCGGTGGCTGACCCACGCGGATTTTTGAAAGTACGGGAGCGCGAAACGCAGCCCCGCCGGCCCGTTTCCGTCCGCATCATGGACTACAAGGAAGTCTACGAGCGGCAGGAAAAGGGAGTCCTCAAGGAGCAGGCCGGACGCTGCATGGACTGCGGCATTCCGTTCTGCCACCAGGGCTGCCCGCTGGGGAACCTGATCCCCGAATGGAACGACCTCACGTGGCGGGACAAGGGCCAGGAAGCCATCGAGCGCCTGCACGCCACGAACAACTTCCCCGAGTTCACCGGCAGGCTCTGCCCGGCGCCGTGCGAAGCGTCCTGCGTGCTGGGCATCAACCAGCCGCCGGTAACCATCAAGCAGGTCGAAGTCTCCATCATCGACCAGGCCTTCGACGAGAACTGGGTCCACCCGCACGCTCCGGAACGGCTCACCGACAAGACCATCGCCGTCGTAGGCTCCGGCCCGGCGGGACTGGCCGCGGCCCAGCAGCTCACGCGGGCCGGCCATACCGTTGCCGTCTATGAGCGTGACGACAAGATCGGCGGCCTGCTCCGGTACGGCATCCCCGACTTCAAGATGGAAAAGCTGCAGGTGGACCGCCGCCTGGAACAGATGCGTGCCGAGGGCACCCGGTTCCGCACCGGTGTTGAGGTTGGCAAGGACATCTCCTGGGAGCAGCTGCGCCGCCGGTATGACGCGGTGGTGATTGCCACCGGTGCCACGGTTCCGCGCGATCTGCCAATCCCGGGGCGGGAACTGTCCGGCGTCCACTTCGCGATGGATTATCTGGTGCAGTCCAACCGGGCCGTTGCGGGGGAGAAGGTCAAGAACCAGATCCATGCCGAAGGCAAGCACGTGGTCATCCTGGGCGGCGGCGACACGGGAGCCGACTGCATCGGCACGGCCCACCGGCAGCAGGCGGCGTCCGTGACGACCCTGGCAATCGGCAAGCAGCCGCCGGCAGAGCGTGCCGCTCACCAGCCGTGGCCCATGTACCCGACCCTCTTCGAAGTGGCCAGCGCCCACGAAGAAGGCGGCGAGCGGACCTACCTTGCCTCCACCGTTGAGTTCGTAGGCGAGGACGGAAAGCTCACCGGCGTGAAGGTTGCGGAAACCGAGTTCGTGGACGGGAAGCGGCTGCCGAAGGCCGGGACGGAGCGGGTCATACCCGCTGACCTGGTGTTCCTGTCACTGGGCTTCACTGGTCCGGAGCCTGCCGGGCTGGCCGAGCAGGTCAACACCGAGTTTGACGAGCGTTCCAACGTGAAGCGCGACGGGTATTACATGACGGCGACGCCCGGTGTATTCGCTGCCGGTGATGCCGGACGCGGCCAGTCACTGATCGTCTGGGCCATCGCGGAGGGGCGTGCCTGTGCTGCCGCGGTGGACCTGTGGCTGGAAGGTTCCACCCGGCTCCCTGCCCCTGTGGCTCCGGGTGACCGCGCTATCGCACCGCTGTAACAGACCGAATTCCAAGGGCGCCGGACCACCGTCCGGCGCCCTTGGCGCAGGCGGAACAGCACGTTTCGGCCTGCGGAAAAGCCAACGGAAGACTAGGGTAGGACATATGAGACGCGCAAAGATCGTTGCAACCTTCGGACCCGCTATCGCCAGTTACGAAAACACCGTAGCCGTGCTGCGTGCGGGGGTGGATGTCGCCCGTATGAACATGAGCCACGGGGACCATTCTGTCCATAACAACACCTATGAGAACGTGCGTAGGGCGTCCGCGGAGCTGGGCAAGCCCGTTGGCATTTTCGCCGACCTGCAGGGCCCCAAGATCCGCCTGGGACGGTTCGTGGACGGACCGCATCACCTGAACCGCGGTGACGTCTTCACCATCACCATTGAAGACGTTCCCGGCACCGCAGAGATTTGCTCCACCACGTACAAGGGCCTTCCCGGTGACGTGAACGTGGGGGACACCCTGCTCATTGACGACGGCAAGGTGGGCCTGCGGGCCACTGCCGTAGACGACACCAAGGTCGTCACCGAAGTGACTGTGCCCGGACCGGTTTCCAACAACAAGGGCATCAACCTTCCCGGCGTGGCTGTGAACGTACCGGCCATGAGCGAGAAGGACGAGGCAGACCTGCGGTGGGCCATCCGCCGCGGAGTGGACATGGTTGCGCTGTCCTTCGTCCGGAACGCCGTCGACGTGGCACGGGTGCACGAGGTTATGGACGAAGAGGGACGCCGCGTCCCGGTCATCGCCAAGATCGAGAAGCCGCAGGCAGTCGCTGCGATCGAGGAAATCATCGACGCATTCGACGCGATCATGGTCGCCCGCGGCGATCTCGGCGTCGAACTGCCGCTGGAAGACGTTCCCCTGGTCCAGAAGAATGCCATTGAGCTGGCCCGCCGCTGGGCCAAGCCCGTCATCGTGGCCACCCAGGTCCTGGAATCCATGATCGACAGCCCCCGGCCGACCCGCGCCGAGGCCTCCGACTGCGCCAACGCGGTACTCGACGGCGCAGACGCAGTCATGCTCTCCGGTGAAACGTCCGTCGGCAAGTACCCGATTGACACCGTGAAGACCATGGCCAGGATCATTGAATCCACCGAGGAACACGGCCTGAACCGGGTTCCCCCGCTGGGCAGCAAGCCGCGCACGCGAGGCGGAGCCATCACGCGTGCCGCCGTGGAGATTGCCGACCAGCTGGACGCGGCCTGCATCTGCACGTTCACGCAGTCCGGTGACTCAGCCCGCCGGCTCTCCCGCCTGCGCCCCAAGAAGCCGGTGTTCGCCTTCACCCCCGTGGAGTCGACCCTGAACTACATGTCCCTGTTCTGGGGTATCCAGCCCATGCTCGTGCCGTTCGTGGAGCACACGGACAAGATGACGGAACAGGTTGACCAGACCCTGCTGGAAAAGGGCATTGTCGAGGAGGACGCAATGGTGGTCATCGCTGCCGGTTCGCCTCCCGGACAGGCCGGCTCCACCAACCTGATCAAGGTCCACCGTGTTGGCGATGCCGCCGACACCGGCCAGTCCGGTGACGGCCGCCGCCGCGAGAAGGAGAAGGTCGGTCCGTGGCCGGTCAAGGAAGCCAACAAGGGCAAGGCCCGGTCCATCTAGGACCCCTGCCGTAATAGGAAGAACCCCCGTCCGGAGATCCGGACGGGGGTTCTTCCTATTGGGTCTGGGAGGAGCTAGTTGACCTGGTTGATGATGGTCTCGGCAACCTCGCGCATGCTCAGGCGGCGGTCCATGGAGGTCTTCTGGATCCAGCGGAAGGCCTCTGGCTCGGTGAGCCCCATCTTGGTGGTCAGCAGGGACTTGGCCCGCTCCACCAGCTTGCGGGTAGCGAACTGTTCCTTGAGGTCCGTTACTTCGTTTTCGAGTGCCTTGATTTCCTCGTGGCGGGACAGCGCAATTTCGATGGCCGGGATCAGGTCAGCGGGCGTGAACGGCTTGACTACGTATGCCATGGCGCCGGCCTCGCGGGCACGCTCCACCAGTTCCTTCTGGCTGAACGCCGTCAGCAGGACCACAGGGGCGATCCGGGCCTTCACGATGGCCTCGGCTGCGCTGATGCCGTCCATAACCGGCATCTTGACGTCCATCAGCACCAGGTCGGGCTTGAGCTCGTTGGCCATCTGCACGGCCTTCTCGCCGTTGTCCGCCTCACCGACGACGTCATAGCCCTCACCGGTGAGGATCTCGACGATGTCCAGACGGATGAGAGTTTCATCCTCTGCAACGAGGACGCGCCGCGCGGGACTATTGGACGGTACGGACTCGGATGACTCAGACACAGATGCTCCTTGGAAAGACGACAGCACTACCGGTGGCTGCCGGTAGTTCACGAAAACAGCCTATCTGCATGTAGAGTGGTTTCGCGCCCAACACGGGGAATCAATCCGCTTGATCAACGTCACAGGGCCTGCCCGAATGGCGGAATTGGCAGACGCGCTGCACTCAAAATGCAGTATCGAAAGGTGTGTGGGTTCGAGTCCCACTTCGGGCACCAGCAGCAGTCCACGCAAGTATGACTGCGACCAGGAGCACTGCTGCATAGCCCAGTCCTGAGTAGCCGACAGCGGTGAGCACCGGACCTGCCAGTGCACCTCCGGCCGCACCGGCCGCGTTCATCCCCAAATCGGATACCCCCTGGACCGCCGGCCGCTCCGGAACCTCAACCGCTTCGGAGACGAGTGCCGACGCCGAAACCACCGAAGCAGACCACCCCAGTCCCAGCAGAACAAGGCTCACCGTCACTGCTGCACCGGAATCCGCAGCTGTTCCGGCCACGATCAAAGCCGCCAGCAGCAGCCCCTGTCCCAACAGGATCACCCGGTGGCGTCCGGCGCGGTCCGAAAGCCAGCCAAAGACCGGAGACAACGCGTACATCCCGGCAATGTGCAGGCTGATGGTGAACCCAACGAGACTGATCGACGCGCCGTGGCTGCTCAGGTGCACCGGGGTCATCGACATCAGCGCCACCATCACCGCATGGCTCAGGGCAATGACTGCCACCGCGTACCGCGCCTGCGCGTTGGTCCGCAGGATCCTGAACCCCGACCGTTTCGAAGCCGGAGATGCATCCCCTGCACCTGCGGCGCGCAGGCGCTTCAGTTCCAGCAGCGGGTCCGGCCGCAGCCCCGTGAGGTAAACGGCGGCGGCTGCCAGCTGCGCGGCGAGCGAAAAGACAAACGCACCGGTTAGCGGCGGCAGGCCCAGCGAGCTTCCCAGTACTTCTCCGGGCCCGAAGAGGTTCGGCCCCAGCACTGCCCCTATGGTTGTTGACCACAGCACTATTGAAAGGTCCCGCCCGCGGCTGCCCGGGGTTGAAAGGTCGGCGGCCGCGAAGCGGGCCTGCAGGCTGACGGCGCTTCCGGCTCCCAGCAGCGCCAGGCCCGCCAGGAGGATCGGGAAAATGCCGGCGACGGCGGAGGAGACTGCGGTGACCGCCCCGGCAGCTGAGACCAGTGCACCAACCGAGAGGGACACCCTGCGTCCGCGTGCCTGGGCAAGGCGGGCCAGCGGAACCGCTGCCGCAGCTGCACCCAGGGTGCTCATGGTCGCTGCCATTCCGGACCAGGCCGGGGAGCCGGACAGGGCTGCGGCCAGCAGCGCACCGAGGGAAAGCGTGGCTCCCATGCCTATTCCGCCCAGGATCTGCCCCGCCACCAGGACGGCAAGTACGCGGCGCTGGGACAGATGTGCAGGGGCCTGGGAACCCGTTGCCGGGGTGCTGGGCTGATCGTGCATTGTACCCCCGTCCGTGCGTGATTGGTTCTGCTGGCAGGATATCCCGGTCCGCACCCAAAAGTTGGCCCTGACGTGCTGTTCTTCACATCCCAAACGGCCTTTTTACGGGGCGGGCCGGGCGTAGGGTGAAAATATGGAGGGCGCTTGGACCAGGGCCTCCACTGAGCCAAATGAAAAGGAGATGCCCCATGAAGGCATGGCAGTTCACCGGCACAAACAAGCCCCTGGAACTCAATGAAGTACCCGAACCCCACGCAGGCCCGGGACAGGTGGTCGTCGAAGTCAAGGCAGCAGGCGTCTGCCACTCCGATGTCACCGCCCTGGACGATCCGGGATGGATGCCCCTGTTCTTCGAACTCCCGCGCACGATGGGCCACGAGAATGCCGGTGTGATCATCGAGGTTGGCCCGGGCATGGAGCACTGGAAGGTCGGAGACCGTGTGGGCCTGGCCCCGGTCATGAGCGACGGCGATGCGCTGGGCTACGGCAAGTGGGACGGTGGATTCGCGCCCAAGCTCGTTGCCACCGATGACAACCTGGTGAAGCTCCCCGACGAAGTCCCGTTCGACCTCGCTGCCATGGCCACCGACGCAGGCCTCACCGCTTACCATGCGATCATGGCCGTGGGCGGCGCCAAGGCCGGCATGAAGGTTGGCGTCATTGGGCTTGGCGGGCTCGGCTACATCGGCGCCCGCGTGGCAGTACTCTCCGGCGCAGAGGTCTACGGCGCGGAAATCAACGCCGAGACGCGCAAGCTCGCCGATGAGATCGGCCTGGCCGGCGTTGCCGAGTCCATCACCGAGTTCAAGGACAAGGGACTGGACCTGATCGTGGACTACGCCGGTTTCGGCACCACCACGTCACAGGCCATCGAAACCCTGGCCGAGTTTGGAACGCTTGTGCAGGTAGGCATGGGCCGTCTTGAGGCCACTATCAACACCTACCCGATCATCATTAACCAGCTGAGCATCAAGGGTTCAAAGTCCGGGACCAAGGAAGATCTCGAAGCCCTGTACGAGCTGATGAAGTCCGGCAAGCTGAACCCGCCGATGAACATCATCACGCACGCAGAGATTCCGGATGCCATCGACAAGCTGCGCGCCGGCGGCGTGATCGGCCGCTTCATCGCGCAGTACTGAGAGCCGCACAGTACTGAGGACCGCACAGTACTGAGGACCGCACAGTGCTGAGGATCGCGCAGTACTGAGACCCGCAGGACTGCGGGTCACGGGCTCAGGCAGCTGAGTCCAGGGACGCCAGGAGCCGGCGGACCGAACCACCCAGGTTCCAGTCCCCGGCCAGGGTCTCAAGACGGGCCCGCCGGTCCCCGGTGACCGGCTGCAGCCTGGCATCCTTCAGTGACGGCACCTCGAGGCCGCGCACCAGCCGAACCACGGCGGGCGCGGCCTCGAGGTATTCCCGGGCAGCGTCGAGTTTGGACCGCATGTTTGCCGAGAGGGTGCTGCCCTTGTCCCCGGCGGCCGCCAGCAGGGAATCAAGGGTGCCGAACTCGGCAAGCAGGGATGCGGCGGTCTTCTCGCCGATGCCGGACACGCCGGGCAAACCGTCCGAGCTGTCGCCCCGCAGGGTCGCGTAGTCCGCGTACTGTTCCGGAAGCACCCGGTATTTGGCAACGACGGCGGCGTCGTCCATTTCCTTGAGGTTTTTCATGCCTCCCGCCGTGTAGAGGACCCGGATGCCGCGGCTGTCGTCGATGACCTGGAACAGGTCACGGTCCCCGGTCACCACGTCCACCGGCATCCCGGCCTGGGCGGCATAGCTGCCAATCACGTCGTCGGCTTCGTGGTCCGGAACGCCGGCGACGGCGATCCCCGCCAGGGAAAGGACCTCCTGGATCATCGGGATCTGTGCCTCAAGCGCGTCCGGTACCTCTTCGACGTCGCTCCCGCCGTCCACCACGCGGGCCACGCGGTGCTCCTTGTAGGTCGGCAGCAGGTCAACCCGCCACTGCGGCCGCCAGTTCTCGTCCCAGCACGCGATCAGGTGGGTCGGCTTGAACTCGGTCACCAGCCGGGCAATCATATCCGCGAGTCCGCGGACCGCATTGACCGGGGTGCCGTCCTGCCGGCGCAGTGAGTCCGGAAGCCCGTAGAAGGCACGGAAGTACAGCGAAGCGGTGTCGAGCAGCATTAGGCGATCGGACATACGGCTGATCCTTGCATGAATCCACCTCCTCTGCAGCGGTGTATCAAGCCCAGCTGCGGCGCGTCGGACTGCTCCCGCAGGGCAGGCTGTGCCAGCATTTGGGGCATGGCCAGGACTCCCGGTACCTCCGTTCCCCAGCCGGTTCGGGCAGCTGAAGAACGCAGCGCCCGGATAGCGGTGACTGTCTTCCCGCTATTGATCCTTGCCGGAGGAGCGGTCGCCCTGGTGTTTCCGGAGCCGTTCTCCGGCCTTGGCCCGCTGATCAACCCCGGGCTCATGGTGATCATGTTCGGCATGGGACTGACCCTGACCCTGCCGGATTTCGCCCTGGTGGTACGGCAGCCCCTACCGGTACTGCTGGGCGTCATCGCCCAGTTTCTAATCATGCCGCTGCTGGGGCTGGGCATCGCCTGGGCCCTGCAGCTTCCTCCGGAACTGGCTGCCGGGGTCATTCTGGTGGGCTGTGCGCCCGGCGGCACGGCGTCGAACGTTGTGGCCTACCTGGCGCGTGGAAACGTTGCGCTGTCGGTTGCCATGACCTCGGTGTCAACGCTGCTGGCTCCGCTGTTCACACCGTTGCTGGCCCTGTGGCTTGCCGGGCGGTACATGTCTGTAGACGCCGGTTCCATGGCGCTCACGATCGTCCAGATCGTGCTGATCCCCGTCATCCTGGGACTGGTTATTCGCTCCGTGGCACCACGGGCCGTGGACCGGGTCCTCCCCGCGCTGCCCTGGATCTCGGTCCTGGCGATCACATTCGTGGTTGTAGCGGTAGTGGCGGGAAGCGCTGCAGCGATCCTCACCGCAGGCTGGCTGATCCTGCTGGCCGTAGTCCTGCACAATGGCCTGGGCCTGGCCCTCGGTTACGGAGCCGGCCGGCTGTTCCGGCTGCCGGTGCCCTCCCGCCGCACCATGGGAGTGGAGGTGGGCATGCAGAACTCCGGGCTGGCTGCCGGCCTGGCGCGGGAATACTTCAGTCCCGAAGCAGCCCTGCCGGCGGCGGTGTTTTCGGTCTGGCACAACGTCTCCGGAGCGCTTGTGGCTTCGTACTGGCGGCGTCGTCCGAGCTCCTGAAACCCGGGCCGGCCACTTTCCCTGCCGGCGGGGCGCCGCTAGGGTGAGGCAGTCCCGGTATTTCGAGGAAAGCAGGCCCCAGTGGCTCCCAAAACCATTGTGATAACCGGTGCGTCCGACGGCGTGGGCGCAGCGGCCGCGCGGCGGCTCGCCGCAGACGGGCACCACGTCGTTCCGGTGGGGAGGTCCCTGGAGAGAACGGCGGCGGTCGCGGAGGAAATCGGCAGTGAGTACTTCACCGCTGACTTTACGGACCTGGGCCAGGTCCGCAGCCTGGCCTCGGACCTCCTTCAGCGCTATCCGGAAATTGATGTCCTGGCGAACAACGCCGGAGCAATCTTCGGCAAGGAGCGCCAGACTACGGTCGACGGACATGAGATGACGTTTCAGGTGAATTACCTTGCACCGTTCCTGCTGACACGGCTGCTGACCAACCGGCTGCTCGAATCAAAGGGAACGGTCATCAACACCTCCAGCGCCGCGAACCGCCTGTTCGCCAAACTGGACATCACCGACCTGGAAGAGGAAAAGGACTACACCCCCCAGAAGGCCTACGGGAATTCGAAACTGGAGCAGATCCTCTTCACCGAGGAGTTCGACCGCCGCTACCGCGCTGCAGGGGCAACCTCCACAGCCTTCCATCCGGGAGTCATTGGTTCGAGTTTCTCAAGTGCCGAGGGATCCGCCATGCGCTCGGTTTACCAGGGGATCATTGGCCGGTTCCTGCAGAGTCCGGAGAAGGGGGCGAAGACACTGGTGTTCCTCGCCGAAGGCACTCCAGGAGCTGACTACCCAACCGGCACGTACTTCGTCCGGTCCAAGCCGGCCCGGGCCAACAAACTGGCGGGTGACCACCTGCTGGCGCTGGACCTGTGGAACCGTTCCGTGGCCATGCTGGAGGGGTAGGCACGTGTCCGCTTAGACGTTCACGAAGTCCTCCAGCAGGCCTGTCTGTTCCCTGGCTGGCTGGCTGATCGAACGAATAAGGAGCACAACTGCATGCGCACCAGTGCCGGAATCCTGCTCTACCGTCGCACCCCGGAGGAAGCCGCCGGCGCCGCCGTCGAGGTTTGGATCGCACATATGGGCGGCCCCTTCTGGGCGCGCAAAGAGGATCACGCATGGTCCGTTCCCAAGGGTGAATTCACTGCTCCGGAGCCGCCGCTCACCGCAGCCCTCCGCGAGTTCGCCGAAGAGATGGGCTGGCCGGCGCCAGGGGGCGAGTATGAACTGCTGGGAACCTTCCGGCAGTCCTCAGCGAAGTCGATTACGGTTTTTGCGGCTGCTGCGGATTTCCCCGGACGGGAAATCCGCAGCAACACTTTTGTTCTTGAATGGCCTGCCGGCTCCGGTAACCTTAGAGACTTTCCGGAAGTTGACCGCGCCGGCTGGTTCACCGCAGAGGAAGCCCGGGCCAAACTGGTCAAAGGCCAGATCCAGGTGCTTGACGCCCTTCTGGCCAGACTGGACTAATGCAGCTGCTTTCGGGGCCGCACCGTGACCTCATTGAGCCCGACGCCCGGCGGCTGTGCGACCGCGAAGGCCACCACTGCTGCGACGTCCTCCGCGGTAATCGAAACTTCGGCGTAGGACGCTTCAGTCTGTGCCCTGGTTTCCGGGTCCGTGATGTGACCTGGCAGTTCCGTAGCGACCGCGCCGGGCTCGATGACGGTGACGCGCACGTCCGGAAGGAGTTCCTTGCGCAGACAGTCGGAGAATCCGATTAGGCCCCATTTGGTGGCGGCATAGACTGCGTCACCGGGCCGGGAAGTCCGGCCCGCGACGGATGAAATATTGACCAGGTCACCGCTGCGCTCACGCAGCTGATCCAGGAAAACCTCCGTCGCAGTGATGGCCCCCAGGAGGTTGACGTTGACCATCGTTTGATACTCCGCGTCGTGTTCGGGCCCAAACGGGCCCAGAAGCATGACTCCGGCGTTGTTGACCAGCACGTCTGCTCCTCCGAGCTCGGTTTCTACCCGCTGTGCAGCCAGGAGCAGATCATCCCGCCGGGTAACGTCCGCTTCAAGGGCGAGGGTGCCTGGCCCAAGTTCAGCGGCCAGGGCGTCCAAACGGTCCTTCCTGCGGGCGAGCAGGGCAACGCTGAATCCTGCGGCATGCAGGGTCCGCGCAGTTGCCGCTCCGATTCCGGAAGAAGCGCCCGTTATGACGGCAGCCTTTCCGCTGATCTCCTCAGTGCCCATGACGGTAACCTTCCGGTCAGTCCTGCCGTGGATTGGTCCCATCCACGCTAGCCGCGCGGGCCGTGGCCCAACAGGGCTTTCCGCAGCCTTCAGGCCCGCTTCACTGTCACCGGTGTGCCCAGGTAGGCGGCATAGCGGTCCGCAGCGCGTTCGACGGCGTTCCAGTCGCGGGTACTGACCGGCGAAAACGGCTGGACCGAAACCGCCGTGGCGTTCCGGGTGGTCTTCCGCGACCAAATCCCGGCTACCCGTCCGTGCAGCATCAGGGTGGGCTTGAAGACCCCGTTGTTGCCCGGGACCGTCAACGGCGCATGTTCGGCGGTAAGTGCGGCGCTGCGGTCCTTGTAGCCGAGCAGGTATTCATCGAATCCCGGAAGCAGGACGGCGGATTCCAGCCGTGCAGTCTGTGCTGCAGGGGCAGGCGCGGCCAGCTGCCAGTGGACGGCGCCGTCGTATTCGATCTCTTCCACCTCCCGGCCGCAGGCCGCGATGCCGCGCCGGACAGCGGTGACGGGCAGCTTGGTCCACCATGCCATGTCAGCAATCGTGGCGGGTGAGCGGCCGGCCAGGTACCGGTGGACCAGCTCGGCCAGGGCGGCGTCCCCTTCAAGGTTCCTGCGCTGCGGTATCCATTCATCGAGCAGGACGAACTGCTGCTCGGCGCCGTTGAACGGTCCAAGAACCGTGGTGCCGGCGACGGCGAGGTGCCACAGCAGATGGTAACCGCGCTGTCCTGCGGTGGAGATGCCTGCGGTCTCGAACCGTGCCAGCAGGTCCTTCCTGCCCAGCGCCGTTCCGCCGGACAGGGATTCCACGGCGGTTTCCCTGGCCCGATCCAAGGTTCTCGGGTCCAGTTCGAGTTCTTCCCGGCGGCGGGCTGCCGAACGCAGCGTGCGTTCGGAGGTAAGAGCCAGGATCCAGTGAACATCTTCGGCACGCATCACGTGCAGGGTGCCCCGGAAGGGCCAGGTGCGAACCAATGCCGCATTGTCGAAGGATTCCCTGACCTGAGCCAGCGTGGCGTCCGTGCGCAGTCCCAGGGACCACAGGACGCCTGGCAGGTCCTGGCCCTGGAGGGCGAACATCCTGGTGCCTGCTGCTTCCGGACCGGCCTGATCCCCTGACGGAGAAGCGGAAAGGGGGAGTCCGTGGCTATGTCGGCGCCGCCGCAGCAGTTCGGTCCGCGTAATGGACTTCATTCCACCCTCCGGTGCCGGGAACCATGAACCGCAAGTCTAAGCCGGGTTCTCCGCCTCGGGTGAGACGGCAGGCACGCTGCCGGGGCGCAAATCAAGCAGGCGGGCCTCCACGTAGTCGAGTGCCAGCCGGACGGCACCGGTGGCAACCAGCATCTCGCCGAGCTCGGAGACGGCAAGGCGGGGCGGATCCGGAACATAGTGTGCCAGCTCTTCGGTCATGACCGGCAGCAGGGCGGTGGCGGAAGCTGCTACAGCACCGCCAATCACGATCAGGCGCGGGTCAAAGAAGGTGGAGACGAGTGCCACAACCCGGGCCATCCGCCGGGCAATCCGGTCAAGGATCTCCGCGGCAGTGCCGTCTCCTGCTGCGGCTGCCTCGAACACGTAGCGTGCTGAAACGCGGTTGGTCTGAGTGCCCACCAGTTCCCGGATCATTCCGGTGTGTCCCGCATCCAGCGCGGCGGTGCCCCAAAGACGGGCCAGTTTGGCAATGCCGTCCTGGTTGCCCACACCCTCCACCAGTTCAAGTCCTCCCATGGTTCCGGCGCGGCCCCGCGCGCCGTGGACCAGTCGTCCGGATTCGATGACACCTGTCCCCAGCCGTTCGCCGGCGAGGATCACTGCAAGGTTTTTCTCATTGGCACCTGCCCCGCGCCAGCGCTCGGCGAGTGCCGCCAGCTTCGCATCGTTTTCGACGAGCACGGGCCAGCCGAAGCCCTTGCTGAACTCTTCGGTGAGGCCAAGGTCGAACATTGGTGCCAGTTCCTGGCCGGGGGCGATGCCGCCTGCGGGCGTCACCTGCGCGGCGATTCCGAGTGCGACCCCCAGCACGCTGGACTCCTGGACCGCGGCATCCGAGAGTGCCTTCCGTGCGGCCGCTATGACCGCAGAGCGGCGGTCTGCGGGCGTACCGCCGCGGTGGGGGAAGCGGGACTCGGTACCGCCAACCACGGTCCCGGCGAGGTTGGAGACCATAACCCGGACGGTGGCCAGGCCGACGTCGAGCCCCAGCACGAACCCGGCGCTCTCGTTGAACTCAAACCGGCGGGCCGGGCGGCCCTTTTGTCCGCCCGTGCGCGGGGAGGGGGCTTCACGCGCCCATCCGCGGGCGATCAGGTCGTCGCACACAGCAATTACCGTGGCCCGGGTGAGGCCGGTGGCTTCGATCAGATCCGTCCCGGTGGCCGACGGTACGCCGCGCAGCACGTCAAGGACAGAGCGCAGGTTGGTGCGGCGGAGCAGCTGCGGCGTGCTGGCGGAGGTGTCCAAAGTTAGGGCCCCTTTGACGAGTGGCGGGAATAACAGCATAATTGTACTAGTTCATATATTTAGTCTCTAAATCTAATGACACTCTAACCCCTAGCCTTCAGGAGGCCCTCGTGAGTATCCGAGTTGGAATCAACGGTTTTGGCCGCATCGGGCGCAATTTCCTCCGCGCCGCCCTGCAGAAGGGAAGCGGTTTCGACGTCGTGGCCGTCAACGACCTGGCCGACCCGGAACAGCTGGCCCACCTGCTCAAGTACGACTCGGTCGCAGGACGCCTGGCCAAGGACGTCAGCGTGAGCGACGGCAACCTGCTGGTAGGGGGCCGCACCATCAAGGTTCTGGCCGAGCGCGATCCGGGCAGCCTGCCGTGGCGCGACCTTGGTGTGGACATCGTCATCGAATCCACCGGCCTGTTCACGAAGGCAGCAGACGCTGAGAAGCACATTGCTGCCGGCGCCCGGAAGGTCCTGATTTCCGCTCCCGCCAAGGACGAGGACTTCACGGTGGTGATGGGCGTGAACGACGGCGATTACGATTCCGAGAAGCACAACATCATCTCCAACGCTTCCTGCACCACCAACTGCCTGGCACCGATGGCCGACGTGCTCAACCGTGAATTCGGCATTGAGCAGGGTCTGATGACCACTATTCACGCCTACACGGCAGACCAGAATCTGCAGGACTCCCCGCACCGCGACCTTCGCCGGGCCCGTGCCGCCGCGCTGAACGTGATTCCCACGTCCACCGGCGCAGCCAAGGCCATTGGCGTGGTCCTTCCTGAACTCAAGGGCAAGCTGGACGGCTACGCCATGCGCGTTCCGGTCCCCACCGGCTCGGCCACGGATCTGACCGTCACGGTCAGCCGCGAAACCACCGTGGAAGAGGTCAACGAGGCGTTCCGCGCCGCGGCCGCTTCGGACCGCTGGTCCGGGATCCTGACCTTCACCGAGGACCCGATCGTTTCCTCGGACATCGTCGGGGACCCGGCCTCCTGCATCTTTGACTCCGGCCTGACCAAGGTCCAGGGCAACCAGGTCAAGATCGTTGGCTGGTACGACAACGAGTGGGGTTACTCCTCCCGCCTGGTGGACCTGACCTCGCTGGTGGCTTCCAAGCTCAGCTAGTTCCGTCCGGGGATCCCTTCTCCCCGCCGAAAGGGCAGAAACGGCTCGTTTGAACGCTGAAACGAGCCGTTTCTGCCCTTTCGTTTAAGGTGGGAGAACTTCCGCGCCCGGCCGCTGGAGAGGGCCAGGAGAATGAGCACGTCCAGCGCATAGGCCGGCCGCTCGCTTTGCAGGACCTGGTCCGGGTCCCCTGCAATGAACGTTGCCCCCTGAAGGATGATGGACACCGAGCTCAGGGCCATGGCCGTAATCCGCGCCCAGTTGGTTCCCCTCAGGACCAGCAGCGCCAGGGTGCCTTCGAAGGCCGAGAAGGCCAGCAGCACAATCCCGGCCGGAACGTACACGTCTGCTGCGGCGAACAGTTCGCGGTCATTCCCGGCAAGGTCAGCCACCCACGTCCGTTCGGCCGAGCCGGTAAAGAGCAGCCCGGCAACCGCGAGGGCGGCAGCCACGCGCAGCAGGATCAGCACCGCGCCAACAACAATCGGTGCCGGACGCCCCGCGCGGTGCCGTCCCCGCCTGCCGCCAAGCTGGTCCTGATAAGCCCCGTGCACGGCGCCGGCGTCGAGGATGGGCAGGTTTCCGTCCGTGCGGATGCTGTCACCGCCGCCGTTGCGTGAGTGGTAGCCCGAGGAAAAGTCCTGGATGACTGTCAGGGATACTTCATCGGATGCTCCGAGTACGGATTCAACAACGTGGTCGCGCTCATGGTCCACGTCCGGGCTGATCCGGTGGGTCACCTGCAGCGTGAAGTAGGAGAGTCCCACGGCCCGGTCGTAGGACGCTGCGGCCAGCCAGTCCACGGCGATCCCTCCCGGCAGCTTCCACCCGTCCGGACACTTCCAGAACCGGATATGGTGCCGTTTCCCGGGATTGCCGTCCACTTCCTGCTGATAGGCGAAGTCCTGCTGGCGTTCGAAAAGGAACAGCGGAGAAACCGGAGCCGCATCGTAGCTGCGGCGGAGGAGGGTCGAGGTGACGATCTTCCAGCTGCTCTCAAAATCTACGGGGCCCGCCTGCGTCCAGCCAGCCGTCCGCATGAGGGCATGCAGCTGCCCGGCGCTCCCGTTGAACGCCAGGTTCACGGGGTCGCCGAACAATCCGTCGCTGGTCCGGGTGCGGCCCATGAAATAGTCGGGCACGTAAATGCTGGTGAGGATCCTGTGCAGCCGGGGCAGTACCAGATAGGCCAGGGCAGCCCAGAAGAACACCAGGAACCAGAGGCGCCTGAGGCTCAGGCTTTCGTCCAGGAGCAGGACGGCAAACCAGATGGCTGCCACCCCGCCGAAAACGAAGAACCCCCAGTCGAAGCCTGCCTCGACGGCGGCCCGGCGCGTCCGGGCCTGTCCGTCCTGGTCAGCCGCCAATCCCCACCAGGCCAACCATGAGCGGCAGCAGCGCGATGATCAGCGCCGCCCCAAGAATGTCGAACACCAGGCCGGTGCGGATCATGCGGATGATCGGGACGGCACCGGACCCGTACACAATCGCGTTCTGCGGTGTGGAGACCGGGAGCATAAAGCCGAACGACGCTGCGAAGGTGGCAGCCAAGGCCGGAACAAACGGGTCCAGTCCCATGGCGGTGCACAGGGGTATGACAATGGGAACCACGACGGCGGCGGAGGCGGTATTGCTGGTGGTCTCCGAAATCAGGATCGCCAGGAGCGTGGAGAAGGCCGTGATCGCAACGATGCTGGTGATCCCCAAGCTGTCCGACGCGGCGTTGCCAATGGTCTCAGCGAGCCCGGTTTCTGCCAGCAGGGCCCCGAAGATGATGCCGGTGCCGAACAGCAGAATGGTTCCCCAGTCGATCTTGGCAGCATCGGTCCATGTCAGGGTTGCCTTCCGTTCCTTCCAGTTCGTGGGCAGGATGAACAGGAGCGACGCCCCCAGCACTGCCACAATCCCTTCATCCAGCCGGTCATCGAGGAAGGCATAAACCTCCGAGTCGGTCCCCGCTATCAGCGAAGCGACTGCGGG
This sequence comes from Arthrobacter sp. BL-252-APC-1A, assembly GCF_009696625.1. Taxonomy (NCBI): domain Bacteria; kingdom Bacillati; phylum Actinomycetota; class Actinomycetes; order Micrococcales; family Micrococcaceae; genus Arthrobacter; species Arthrobacter sp. BL-252-APC-1A. The sequence continues at coordinate 256,211 of NZ_VULS01000001.1, forward strand.
GGTCAGCCACAGCACGACTGTGACGCCGAAGGCGATAAGCGTATTGATCTCGGCCCGGCTCATCTTCCCGTGCTCGGCCTTCTGCTCGCGGATGTACTCCTCCACGCCCTCGATCCGGCGGACCTCGGGACGGTTCAGCAGGAACATAACCAGGGCCAGGATGACGAACATGCCCAGGCACAGCGGCGCGGCGGCGGCCATCCACTGGGCGAAGGAGATCCGCTCGCCAGTGGCTTCTTCAATAAGCCCGCGGCCGATCAGGTTCGGCGGGGAACCAACCGGGGTGAGCAGCCCGCCCACGCTGGCGCCGTAGGCAAGCATCAGCATCAGGGCCGCGCCAACCCGCAGTCGGAGCGGATCAAAGTCCGGCCTCACTTCGCCGCGGTCCTGCATCAGCTTGGCAATCACCACCAGGATCCCCAGCGCCGTGGGCAGCAGCATTGCCACCGTGGCGGTGTTGGAGACAAAGGCCGAGAGCAGGCAGGTGATCGCACCGAAGGCGATGATCACCCGGTAGGTTGAGCGCCCGACTCCCGGCAGTGACAGGACGGCGAACGCCAGGCGCTGCGCCAGGCCGTGTTTGAGCATGGCCTGGGCCAGGATGAACGCCCCGATGAACGTGAAAATGGTGGTCGACCCGAACGGCGCCAGCACGGCCGTGGATGGGGCTACGCCCAGGATCACGACGGCGGCGACTCCAATAAGGCCACCGACCGGGATGGGTACAGGCTCACAGATCCACAGCACGATGACCCCCAGCAGGATCGCCGCGAGCAGCTGCTGGGTCTGGTCCATGTCTGAGGGCCACAGCGCGAACACGATGGTGACCGCCGGGGCAAGGAAGAACCCAATGGTTTGGCGGGCTCGTTCAAAACGCTCCTCGCGCGGCGAAAGTGTCTGTTCGCTCAGGGTCCGGAACGTGCGTCCGCCCAGCAGTGCCGCTTCAACGTCAGTTCGGACCGGTTCTCCGCCGCTGGTCCGTGAGGGGGATAGATCCTGGGACATCCTTGTCCTCCGTATCGGTGGGTGACGTGCAGACAAAGGTAGCCCCGCGCACTTCGGCCCGGAAGAGCGGCGGGATGCGGACGGCCCGGGCAGGCTGAACTTCCGGCGCACCAGTCCCGTTCTTTGGGGGGCGGGGCATGTGTGTTGCCTGGCAGAGGGGTGGCATTCCGCCGGCCGGGGCAGATAGGCTCGCGCATTCGGCGAAGTGTTCAGGACGGCAGGACCAGATGGAACAGAGTTTTCGGATTGCGGTAATTCCCGGAGACGGGATCGGGGGAGAGGTAATCGCTGCCGGTCAGCAGGTGCTGGAGGCGCTGGCGCGCGGCTCAGGGGGAACCTGTCGATTCGAGTGGATCGAGTACCCCTGGGGCAGCGCCTACTATGCCGGGCACGGTGTGATGATGGACCCCAAAGGTCTGGAGCTCCTGCAGGACACGGATGCGATCTACTTCGGCGCAGTGGGCTGGGAGAACGTGCCCGACCACACCAGCCTGTGGGGCCTGCGGCTGAACATCACCCAGAACTTTGACCAGTGGGCAAACATCCGTCCGGTGAAGTTCCTGCCCGGAATCCAGTCCCCCCTTCGCCGGGCAGACACTGCCGATTTGGGCTGGATAGTGGTCCGGGAGAACTCCGAAGGAGAATACGCCGGGCTGGGTGGGCGGAACCTTGCCGGCCGCGGGCCCGGCAACGAGGTCGCCGTCCAGACAGCGCTCTTTACCGAGGCCGGCTGCGAACGGATCATCCGGTTCGCGTTCGACCTGGCTCTCGACCGGACTGTGCCGAAGGTTTCCTCGGTGACCAAGTCGAACGCCCAGCAGTACGGGATGGTCCTCTGGGACGAAGTGTTCCGCCGGGTGGCAGCGGACTATCCCGGCGTGGAAACCGAGAGCATCCTGGTTGATGCCATGAGCGCAAAGTTCGTTCTGCAGCCGGAGAGCCTGTCCGTTGTGGTGGCGTCCAACCTTTTTGCAGACATCCTCTCCGACCTTGGATCCGCACTGGCGGGCAGCCTCGGGCTGGCCGCCAGCGCCAACCTCAACCCCGAGCGGCGCTTCCCGTCCATGTTCGAACCGGTGCACGGATCCGCGCCGGACATCGCAGGGCGGGGAATCAGCAACCCGGTGGGAGCGATCGCCAGCGGCGCCCTGATGCTGGACCATCTGGGACTGCCGGGGGAAGCCCGCCGGCTGGAGCAGGCGATTGAGGCCGTCACGGCGTCGGGCATAAGGACCCGCGACGTTGGCGGCAGCGCCGGAACGGCGGAAGTCACTGAGGCCGTCATCGCTGCGCTTCGTGCCACCGCAGCAGGCGGAGCGGGCTAGCGGATGCTTCCATACGCGTCGAGGGCGTGCTGCCGGGATTCCCCGAGGTCCACCAGCGGCTCCGGATAGGACGGCATCAACGCTTCCGGAACCCATCTGGCGATGTAGGCGCCGTCGGGATCAAAGCGTTTGGCCTGGGTCACGGGGTTGAAGATACGGAAGAAGGGAGCTGCGTCTGCCCCGGAACCTGCCACCCACTGCCAGTTGGCGGGATTGCTGGCCGGATCCGCGTCCACCAAGGTTTCCCAGAACCATTCCTCGCCCACGCGCCAGTGGACGCCAAGGTTCTTGACCAGGAAGCTGGCGGCGACCATACGAACGCGGTTATGCATCCAGCCCATCTCCCACAGCTGGCGCTGGCCGGCGTCCACCAGCGGAATTCCGGTGAGTCCGGCCTTCCAGGCATCCAAGGGGTCCAGATCCTGCAGCGGATCCGCCGCGCGGCCGGCGCGCAGGATGGGCGGAGTCTGCGGACCGGCATCCTCCGGACATTCCCAGGGAAAAGCATCGAAGGCCGGGCGGAGGTTCCTCGTTGCCAGGTCCGGATTGTGGAAGAGCTGATGCCAGCAGAACTCGCGCCAGCCGATTTCAGTGCCGAACACGTCCGGACCCGGGCCGTTCCCCCGGACCCGGGAGAGCGCATGCCAGACCTGGAACGGGCTGAGGTGTCCCCACCGCAGGTACGGAGAGAGTCTGCTGGTCCAGGGCGTGGCAGGGTGGTTCCGGCCGTCCTCGTAATCCTGCACCGGCCCGTCGAGGAACTCCCGGAGAGAGGCCAGTCCAGCCCTTTCACCGGGAGTCCAGGCTTTGGAGAGGCCCGCGGACCAGTCAGGGTTGCGGGGCAGAAGGTTCCAGTCGTTGAGGTCCTCACCGGCAGGCAGGCCCGACGGCGGTGCGGCGCACCTGGCCGGAGTGTCCAGCGGTGCACGGAAATCCAGTGCCGAGACCGTGCGCCAGAACGGAGTGAAGACCCGGTAAGGAGCGCCCTGCCCGGTGCGAACAGTCCAGGGTTCGTGGAGCAGAGAGGCCTGGAAGCTCTCTGCCTGGAGTCCGGCGGCGGCGGCCCATTGTTTGATGGCGGTGTCCACTTCACGCTCGGGACCGCCGTAGCGCCGGTTCCAGAAGATCCGGTCGGCACCCGACTGGCGCAGAAACCCGGGAACGCTCCGGGCCGCTGGTCCCCGAAGGAGCACCAGGGGGATACCGAGCGCTGACAGATCCTTTTTCAAAGCCAGCAGTGCGTGGTGCAGCCACCACTTCGCCGCCGAACCGAGGGGGCGGATCCCCTCCGTCTCTTCGTCCAGGACGTAGAGGGCTGCGGCATCACCCTCATGTACGGCGGCCAGAAGGGCGGGGTTGTCCGCCGTGCGCAGGTCATCGCGCAGCCAGGCAATGGAGACCACGTGCAGGTCCTTTCACGGGTGGTGCACCGGGTAGTACGACCCTACCCGCGGCGGAACCTGCATGCGCGTTCCGCGGGTTAGTTCGCAGGCTCCAGCATGATCCCTGCGAAGAAGTCTGCAAGTTCCCCGTGGGCGTCCAATGGCAGGACATGGGCCACGTACTGGTCCGGGCGCACCACCACCAGGGCTCCGCCGCTGCGATCGATGCCGCGCTCGTCGAAGATGTCCCCGGCACGCGGGTCCGGTGTGAACGTCTTCTCGTAGTCAATCAGTCCAAAGGGCTGCTTCCGGGGAAGCAGGAAGGCAGGTAGGTCAGCCACACTGAAGCTCCGGTGTCCCTGCTGGTAGACAGCACGCATGTCGAAGACCCCGTCGGGGTCGGCGCCCGCGGGGGTATAGAGACGCACGGGGGAAGCCGGATCCCCGGACAGGTAACGGCAGAGCCCGGCGAGCCGGGAGTCCGCATCCCCCGGGGCTGCGGCGTCGGCAAAGGCATAGAGCCGCCAGCGCCCGTCGGCCTGCGCTTGGTGCCCCAGCTCCAGCGGTTTCGCATCTGCAAGGCGGATGACCGGGGCGGAGTGGAAACGTTCGCCCACCGGGAAGCCCTTGGCCAGGTCCTGGTAGTCAGCGGTACCGGTGATCTGGTTCTGCGGGTACTCCGTCGCGAAGCCGGCAGTGAAGCGCCCGCCCTGGGTGAAGATTGCCTGCCGCTCGGCCGGATCCATGCCTCCGCCGTCGGGATTGGCCGGGTCCCTGGGTTTCGCCGCCATGGCGCTGGACCAGAGCAGATCGAAATCGATCAGCCTCTGCGCGATCACCTGCCGTTCAGCTGAGTAGGTGTCCAGCAGCGACGCTGGACTTCGGTCCTGAAGAACCGCTCCAAGTTTCCAGCCGAGATTGAAGCCGTCCTGCATGGACACGTTCATCCCCTGGCCGGCCTTCGCCGAATGGGTATGGCAGGCGTCTCCGGCAATGAACACGCGGGGGGAGCGGCTGCCGCGTTCCTCCGGCCGCACGTCATCGAACCGGTCTGCAACGCGCTGCCCGACTTCGTACACTGACCACCAGGCGATGTCCTGGACCTCGAGCGTGTAGGGATCGAGAATCCTGCGGCCTGCCTCAATGATGCTTTCGGCGGTGAAGCGGTTCCGTGCGTCCCGGTCGCCGGGGTCAAGGTCGCCGAGGTCCACATACAGGCGCACCAGGTAGCCGCCCTCGCGGGGAATGATGAGGATGCTGCCGCCGGACGCGGACTGGATGGCCGATTTCAGCCGGATGTCCGGGAAATCGGTAACCGCCAGGACGTCCATGACTCCCCAGGCGTGGTTCCGCGCGTCGCCGCGCAACTGGATGCCGAGGGACTTGCGAACAGCCGAGCGGGCGCCGTCGCAGCCCACCACATACTTGGCGCGCACCGTCACTTCCTCACCGGTGTCCGGTCCTCCGGTGCGGCGGAGCGTCACGGTGACGGGATACCCGCCCCCGTTTCCCACGGTGACAGCTGTGGCTTCCAGCCCGTAGTCCGGTTCCAGGCGGGTGGGGGAGTTGCGCATGTGCTCGAGCAGGTAGTCCTGCATCCGGGCCTGGTTCACGATCACGTGCGGGTATTCGGAGAGCCCGTCGGCAACGTCCTGAACTCTGCCCGTGCGCTCAATTCCGGTTCCGGCGGCTGCGGGACCCCAGAACGTGGTCTCGTTAACCCAGTAAGCTTCGCGCACCAGCCTGTCCGCGAGGCCGAATGCCTCGAACATTTCCACGGTCCGGCAGGCGACGCCGTCGGCCTGGCCTTTCGCCAACGGACCTTCCCGGCGTTCGACAATGCGAGCGGTGATACCTGGAAACTCGGCGAGCTGGGCTGCAAGGACCACACCCGCCGGGCCGGTTCCCACCACAAGGACGTCGACTTCCTCAGGCAGGGGGCCTTGCCCGTTTTCGCGGCCGGGGGCTGCGGGCCGGACATCGGGGTCGCCGGGACGGTAGCCGTCGGAATAGAACTGCACTGTTGCTCCTGCGGTTGGGCGGCCCGCTGCGGGGGCCGGAAACGTTGCTGGCGCCGCGGGGCGCTCCGGCCAACAGTAGTGACGCACGGAACACATGGAGTACAGGATTCTGCACAGCAGAATGTTAGGAAGCGCCGGGGATCAGTCCGCCCGTGTCGAGGCCACGGACCAGGTCCCGGCCTGCGGTCATGAGTGTCCTCAGGGTGGCTGTCTCCTGGATTCGTTCGGCGCGGTCCAGGGGAGCGCTGACCGAGATGCCCAGCACTGCCTGGTGCCGCGGGGATGCAGAGACGGGGACTCCGACGGCGGCAAGTCCCGCCTCCGTGCCTCCGATGTTCACGGCGTAGCCGAGTCTGCGGACCTCCCGGAGTTCGTTCAGCAGTTCCGGCACCCGGACGGTGCCCGACGTCCCGGGCTGGGGCTGGCGGGCATAGAGGTGGCCGACGGCGGAGTCGGACAGGGTGGACAGGATCGCTTTCCCGGCCGAGGACAAATGGGCTGGAAGGACTGTTCCCGCGCGGTTGCCCACCCGGAGCAGCTGCGGTCCCTCTGCACTGAAGAGGTATCTGGCGGTAGTGCCAACGCGTTCCACGAGGTTGACTGTTTCCTGGAGGCCGAGGGCCAGTGCTTCCAGATGAGGACGCGCGGCGGCGATGAGTGCACGGTCGGGGCCGGCTGCCGTGCCGCTGCGCAGGGCAGGGCCGGCGCAGTACCGCCGCTGGTCGTCCTGGAGGGCGAATCCGCGGTAGACCAGCGTGGACATTAACCGGTGTGCAGTGGACGGGGCTACGTCGAGGGCCCGCGCTGCGTCGGCGATCCGCAGCCAGCTGTTCTCCTGCAGCAGGAGGATCAGCTGCAGGGCACGGTCTGCCGAGTCGACGGCATAACCGGGCTTCTTGACGATTCGAATGTTCTGCACAGCAGAATCCTAATGCGGCACTGTGTTCTTCAGCACGAAAGTAGTTGTCTAAGGCAACCACTTGTATAGTTGACATGAATCAACTATCAGCAGGAGTCCGATGCCCCCCGCAGCCAAAAGCGCCACAATCCCGCCCGAGAAGCCCAGTAAGGTGAAATCGCCCAAGAGGACGGTTTCGCCCGATGGAACCATGACTCACCGCCAGGTGCTGGAGTCCCTGTCCGGACTGCTCCTGGGCATGTTCGTTTCCATCCTCGCGGGCACCGTGGTGTCCACGTCGCTGCCGCTGATCATCTCGGACCTCGACGGCGACCAGTCCGCCTACACCTGGGTGGTTACGGGAACGCTGCTCGCGACGACCGTCTCGACGCCGCTCTGGGGCAAGTTTGCCGACCTGTTCAACCGCAAGCTCCTCATCCAGCTTGCACTGGGCATCTTTGTGCTCGGATCGGCCCTGGCGGGCTTCTCGCAGGACGCCGGCACGCTCATCGTCTTCCGCGTGCTGCAGGGCCTGGGCGCCGGCGGCCTTGCTGCGCTGAGCCAGATCATCATGGCGGACATCATCAGCCCGCGGGACCGCGGGAAGTACGCCGGACTCTTCGGAGCCGTGATGGCTGTTGGAACCGTCGGCGGGCCGCTGCTGGGCGGCGTCGTAACTGATGCCTTTGGCTGGCGCTGGAACTTCTTCATCGCCCTTCCGGTAGCCATTGCAGCGATCATCCTGCTGCAGCTCACCCTGCACCTGCCCAAGCATGCCAAGCGCAAAGTCCACATCGACTACCTTGGCGCCGTCCTGATCGCCGGCGGGGTATCGCTGCTGATGATCTGGGTGACCCTTGCCGGCAACCAGTTTGGCTGGGCATCCCTGGCGTCCTTCCTGATGGTCGCCGGTTCCGCCCTCCTGCTGATCGCAGCCGTGATCGTGGAGTTCAAGTCCCCGGAACCGATCATCCCGCTGTCCATGTTCAGGAACCGCACGTTCACGCTTGCCGTGGTGGCCAGCATCTCGGTGGGCGTTTCAATGTTCGGCACTTCGGTGTTCCTGGCCCAGTACATGCAGCTCGCCCGCGGCGCCACGCCCACTGAATCCGGGCTGCTGACCATCCCCATGATGGCCGGCCTTCTCATCGCGTCCACCCTGTTTGGCGGTGTCATCAGCCGGACGGGCAAGTGGAAGGCCATTATGGTCTCCGGCGGGGTCCTCACCGTCCTCGGAACGATCCTGCTGGGCACGCTGACGTACGAAACCAACCTGGTGCTGGTGGGCGTCTACATGGCCGTACTTGGCGCCGGGCTTGGCATGCTTATGCAGAACCTGGTGCTGGTGGTCCAGAACTCCATTGAAGTGAAGAACCTCGGCGTCGCGACCAGTGCCGTCACCTTCTTCCGCAGCCTCGGCGGCACCGTGGGTGTGTCGGTGCTCGGTTCGGTGCTTGGCACTATTGTGTCCAGCCACATCAAGGACGGCATCAGCGCCCTGGCTCCCGCGGACCAGGCGGCTGCGGCCGTCGCCCTCGGCAGCGGCACCATTCCCAAGATCTCCGAATTGCCCGCTGCTATCGCCGCCCTGGTGGAAAGTGCCTACGGAGTCGGCGTGGGGCATGTGTTCATGTACAGCGTTCCGCTGGCTGTCGTGACACTGATTGCCGTTATCTTCGTTCCGAACGCCAAACTGGGCCGGCAGAACGCCGTGCAGCTGAAGAAGGCCGCCGCTGCCAAGGCAGCCGCCGGAGGTCCCGCCGCTGCGGAGGTGGAGTCCGCCGAACACGCTCTTTCTGCTGCTGCCACCGGGTCTGTTGGCCTGGTTGACCCGTCCTCACCGGCCGGGCAGCCGGGCGGCGAACACGCCGGAAAGTGACTTCCCAGGAGCTCTCCCGTGAGCAGGCGCAGCGCGAGGTTGAACAGAATCTGCGCCTGCTGACCGAGGTTGTCCGCTCCCGGATGCGTGAAGCCGCCCGGGGCGTGGATCCGTCGCTGTCCTTGTTCGGACTGAAAGTGCTCCAGCTGCTCAAGCGGTTCGGGCCGCTGCACTCAGGTGCTGTGGCTGAACTGCTGATGGTGGATAAGAGTGTCATCAGCCGGCAGTCGCGCCAGCTCGAGGTCCTGGGCCTGATCGAGGTCCAGCCTGATCCTGCGGACGGGCGGGTCCGGGTGCTGGTGCTGACACCAGCCGCCGCCGAACGGGTGACGGCCGTGCAGACGGGGATCATGCTCGATCCGGCTGTGCTGGGCTCCTGGTCCACCGAGGACCTGCACCGCTTCGCCGGGTACCTTGCCCGGCTCGGCGGTGGACGTCCAGGGATCAGCGATTCCCTGACCCGCCAGGAGGCACAGGGCACGACGGCGGTGCTGGAGGAACCTGCCTAGGCGCACGTCCCGACGTAAACAGCGGAAGGCGGCCCCATCATCGGGCTGGCTTTCCGCTGTTCTAGCTCAACGCGGGCGCCTCGGCCCGGCGTGCGGCCAGCCGGGCAAACGGTCCATTGGCCGCTGCCAGTTCGGCCGGAGTTCCGCGTTCAACGATCTGCCCGGCGTCGAGCACCACCACCTGGTCTGCGTTCTGCACCGTGGAAAGCCGGTGCGCGATGGTGAGCGTGGTGCGTCCTGCGGAGAGCTGCTCCAGAGCCAGCTGCACCTGTGCCTCGGTGGTGTTGTCCAAGGCTGAGGTCGCCTCATCCAGTACGAGCACCGGGAGATTGCGCAGGATTGTCCGCGCGATGGCCAGGCGCTGCTGCTCCCCGCCGGAGAAGCGGTGGCCGCGGGCTCCGACCAGCGTGTCCAGGCCTTCGGGGAGTGAATCGATGGCCGCCGAGATTTGGGCCGCACGCAGTGCCTGCCAGAGTTCATCATCAGCAGCCTCAGGGGCAGCCAGCAGCAGGTTCTCCCGCACCGAGGCATGAATCAGGTAGGTCTCCTGCGAAACGACGCCCACGATCCGGGACAGGTCCTGCGGGTGGATATCCCGAACATCAACTCCGTCAATGGTGACCCGTCCCGCGGCGGGGTCGTTCAGCCGCGGGATCAGTGAAGCCAGAGTGGACTTGCCGGACCCGGTCGCTCCCACCACCGCGGTGGTTGTTCCCGATGCCAGCGTCAGCTTAATGTTGCGCAGCACCGGTGTGCCGCCGTCGTACGCGAAATCCACGTCCTCAAAGCGAACCTCGCCGCGCACCCGGCCCGATTCCAGACGCACCGGATCCTCCGGTGCCTTCAGCTGCGGTTCGAGGTCCAGGTACTCGAAGATCCGGCTGAAGAAGGCCAGTGCGGTCACCCACTGCACGCCGATGTCCAGCAGGCCCATTACGGGCCGGAAGACCGCTGCCTGCAGTCCGGTGAACGCGACCAGGGTCCCGATGGTCATGCCTCCGCTCGTCGCCGGGAAGCCGGCGGCCAGGTAGATCACAGCGGGAATGGCGGCGAAGACAATCTGCATGGTGGCCATCCGCCAGCGGCCGGCAAGCTGGCTGCGCAGTTCCAGGCCCACCAGGTTCTCCGAACGTGCGGTGAAGCGTTCGGCGTCGCGCGGGACGGTGCCCAGTGTCTTTGCCAGCCGGACGCCGGACACGGAGAGGCCCTCTTCAACCTGTGTGTGCAGGGCGGCGAGTTCGCGCTGCCGTTCGTCGGTGATGCTCCGCCGCAGCTTGGCTACGCGCCGGGACAGCCAGATGGCCGGCGGGAGGACCACCAATGAAATCAGGCTCAGTCCGGGGGAGAGGGCAGCCATGGCGATGGCCGTGGCAATGGTGGTTGTCAGGTTGGAGGCTACGCCGGTTGCGGTGGTTGTGACGACGGACTGCATGCCGGAAATGTCGTGGGTGAGGCGGGACTGGACTTCGCCGCCGCGGGTTTTGGTGAAGAATCCCAGCGACTGCGCCTGCAGATGGGTGAAGAGTTTGGTCCGCAGGGTGTGCATGACCCGCTGGCCCATGGCGGTGGCAAGCCAGGTCTGGACCACGCCGATCACGCTGGTCAGGGCCGCTACACCAACCATGGAGGCGGTGAGGATGGCCAGCAGGCGCAGGTCCTGGTTGGGCAGCGCGTCATCGATGACGGCTTGTACCAGGAATGGCTGGGCCAGGTTGACCACCGAGGCTGCGGAGATCAGAAGCACAACGACGGCGATGGTGCGCGTGTGCGGTGCGAACAGGGCTGCGATGCGGCGCAGGGTGACCGGATGGCGGGTGAGCTGTTTCTTATCGGCAGGGTTCAGGCGCGCCGGTCCGCGTCCTCCGCCGCCTCCGCCGGGGCCGCTGGTTCCGGGGACTGCGCCAGGTCCGTCGGGCATGCCGGCGCCTGGGCGTTCTCGGGTGCTGTGGGTTGTTGCCAAGGTTCCTCCTGCGGGATGTCCGCTGCGGGCGGGTTGACTGCCGGCGGATATGTAGAGGTTACCTCATTATGTGGTTTACGGGTATATGTGGGCGCCTTGTCACAGTAGGCATACACCACGTGCCGGCCCGTAGCTTGAACCGTATGACGATTTCGCTGCGCCGCGCGGACTTCTCGGATCCGCGCCTGTCAGTTTTCCTGCAGGCCCACCTGGATGAGCTGCGTCCCACAGCACCTGCTGAGAGCCGGCATGCCCTGGATCTGGACGCCCTCCGCCATTCCTCCGTTCGACTGTGGGTAGCCTGGGACGGCGAGTCCATTGCCGCGACGGGTGCCCTTGCCGTCCTGGAGCCGGGGCACGAGGAGCTCAAGTCAATGCGGACAGCCCCCGCAGCGCGCGGCCGCGGCGTCGGCCGGTTGATGCTGGAGCATCTGCTGGAGGACGCAGCTGCCCGCTCGGTTCAGCGGATCTCGCTGGAGACCGGAAGCGTGGACTTCTTCGCTCCTGCGCGTCGGCTCTATGAAAGTGCAGGGTTCGTTGCGTGCCCTCCCTTTGGCAGGTACAACGAGGATCCGAACAGCGTGTATTTGAGTCTGGCGCTTCCTGCGCCGTCCGGTCCCGCCTAGGGCTCCGGGCTATTCCGGCACCGAAACGCCTCATACTCTCTCTTTCGAGCCTCGAGCTCTTCCTGGTAGGCCATTGCCTGCCGGCGCCGTTCCTCGTCCTCCCGTCGTTTATCGGCAAGCCGCACGGAGGAGCGCCACTGGGCCCGATGAATGAACGCAATCAGAGCCAGCGCGATCCCGGACAGGAGGAGAGCCAGTGCCACCGGCCGCGGCCCGGCGCCCTCGACCAGCCGCATGATGCCCAAGGGGATCAGCCACCCGATAGTAAACCCAACCATGCTCCAGACCATCCGGGGGAGCTTCACGAATTCTCGCACGGTGTCCTATCCTCAGTCGGTTGGCTGGGCTTGGCTGGTCTGCCGGAGTCTACATCCGCACACAAGTACGGCGGCTACCTCAAAGTGTGGTTATACATTGAATGGCTAGACTGGGGACATGCCGCACCCCGACGCCGACTCCGCCGCCCTGGGCGAACTGATGCACGCTGCCTTCCGGGGCCTGCGCGGCCGCTGGATGAAGCAGCTGGCACCGTTTGACCTCACTCCGCACCAGTTCCGCGCGCTCAACGCCGTGGCACGCAGCGGAGGCGAGGGCGGACTGCGGCTCAAAGACCTGGCAGAGATGCTTCGCATAGCGCCGCGGTCGGCCACGGAAGTCGTGGATCAGCTGGAATCCAAGAACCTGGTGCAGCGGGGACCGGATCCCTCCGACCGGCGCGCCACCCTCATCTCGCTGACGGACGAAGGCATAAAAATGCGCTCCGAAGTGCGCGAGGACAGAGCACGGCAGGCCGATGAATACTTTGCCGTTCTCTCCGAGGAAGACCGTACCGAACTCGAACGAATCCTGGCGCAGCTGGCACAAGAGAAGCCGCACGGCAGCCGGCACCACAGCGGTTAACCCGGGGAAAGTTCTGCCGCACACGCCGCGGGGGCAGCCTTGGACCTGTGCGCCGGCTAAGGCTGCACGTACCGTTCATAGGGATAGCGCTTCCCCCAACGTTCGGCACGTGCGGTAACACCGCGCGGCATCCCTGGAGGTAGTTCCCATGCCCGCACACGAACCACGCTCACGCCGCGGCACAGAACCCAGCGCGCGCCCCCAGTACAACGGCAGCCGCGCAGGAGCCTATTTCTCCCCGCGCACCTGGCTGCTCCCGCTGCTGGTCCTGCTGGTCCTGGGCGGAGCCGGCTCCGCGCTGTACATCGGCGGGCTGGGCAGTCCGGAGAGCAACCTCAACCACCTGCCGGTCGCCGTCGTGAACCGCGACCAGGGTGCGGACACCCCCACCGGCCAGGAGAATTTCGGCGAGAACCTCACCAGGACTATGGAGGATGGTTTCTCCTCGTCGGATGAAATTGAGCTGCGCCCGCTGAGCTGGGATGAGGCGCAGTCCCAGCTCCGTTCCGGGCAGGTCTTTGCTGCGGTGGTGGTGGAGGAGGACTTCTCCGAAGCCGCAGTATCACTCGTCTCCTCCTCGCTGACCGACGGCGACGCCAGCCGCCCTCAGATCACCCTTTACACCAATCCGCTGGCCAGCCCGCTGGCGAGCCAGCTCGCGGCCGAGGCCGTCGAACCGGCGCTGAAGCAGGCCAGCACCAGTGTGGGCGAACAGCTGGAGGAAACCGCCCGCCAGGCCCAGGGTGAGGCAACCGAACGCCAGGACGCCGAGCTGACCGAGGCAGGAGTCCCGACACAGGTGCAGGAACAGCTGGCACCGAAGATCGACGGAACCTCCGCCGAGGTGCTGCGGGATCCGATCCAAATCACCGAAACGGCCTTCCAGCAACCTCCCGACGGCGCCGCGCTGGGCATGGGTGCCTTCTTCTACTCGGTCCTGCTGATGGTGGTGGGCCTCAGCGGGTCCGTGACGCTGCACTTTTTGGTGGACTCCCGCGTGGGCGTCCTTCCCGTGGAGCTGGGGCCGCGCTACGTCCTGGGCCCAAGGCTGCTCCCGGCACGCTGGGTGGATTTCCTGCTCAAGTGGGGCATCGCCGTCGTCGCCGGACTTCCCACGGCGGGACTGATGATGTGGGTGGCGAACGCCGTGGGCATGCCCATCCCGCACGGCGGGTGGTTCTTCTTCAGCACCTGGCTGTCCATCGTCACGGTGTCCGCAGTGACCTTTGCCCTGATCACGATCTTCGGCAGCGCAGGCATGGTGCTGTCGCTGATCTACGTGGTGTTCATGGGCCTTCCGGCTGCTACCGGTGTGGTGCCGCTGGAAACGCTCCCCGGATTCTTCGCCTTTATTGCCCGCGGCGAGCCGCTGTACCAGATGACTATCGCCAACAAAGCGATCCTCTACTACGACGCCGAAGCCTCCGCCGGCCTGCAGGCAGGGCTGATCGGGATGGGAATCATCATTCTGATCGCCGTGGTGCTGGCCCTGCTGTTCTCGTTCCTCTACGACCGGATGCGCGGAGTCCGCGAAGCGGCGGCGGACGTGGAAAAGCACGCTCCCCGCGCCGCCTAACACCTCAGGCCGTGGGGTGCCTGGAACCGCTTTGTCCTGTGCCGGTTTGGTTCGGAGCCGCCGCGGTGGGAAAATCCGATCATGCCCCTGATGCAGAATTCCAGCCGTTTGCAGAACATCCGCTACGACCTGAGGGGGCCGGTACAGGCCGTCGCCAAGCAGATGGAGGCGGCGGGGCAGCGCATCCTGAAGATGAATCTCGGTGATCCGGCACCGTTCGGACTCGAAGCTCCGGAATCAATCGTGGTTGACATGATCCACCACCTGCGCGGAGCTCAGGGCTACAGCGATTCCAAGGGCATTTACTCAGCCCGGACCGCGATCTCGCAGTACTACCAGACCCGCGGACTGATGCAGATTGGCGTCGATGACATCTGGGTTGGCAACGGGGTCAGTGAACTGATCTCAATGACTCTGCAGGCGTTCCTGGAGGCCGGCGACCAGGTGCTGATTCCATCACCGGACTATCCGTTGTGGACGGCCTCGGTGATGCTCTCCGGCGGAGAAGCCGTTCATTATGCCTGCGACGAGGAGAACAACTGGTGGCCGGACATGGCCGACCTCGAAGCCAAGATCAGCGACCGCACCCGTGCGATCGTCATCATCAATCCGAACAACCCCACCGGCGCGGTCTACCCCCGGCACATCCTTGAGCAGTTCGTCGACCTGGCCCGCCGCTACAACCTGGTGCTTTTTTCGGACGAGATCTACGAAAAGATCCTCTACCGGGGTGCAGAACACATCCATACGGCCTCGCTGGCGGGTGACCTTCCGGTGTTGACTTTCTCCGGACTGTCGAAGGCCTACCGGATGCCCGGCTACCGGGCCGGCTGGGTGGCGATCACGGGAAAGCGGGCGGACACCGCCAGCTACCGGGAGTCACTGGACCTGCTGGCGTCCCTGCGCCTGTGCCCCAACGTGCCGGCACAGCATGCAATTCAGACCTCCCTGGGCGGATACCAGAGCATCAATGACCTGGTGAAGCCCGGCGGCCGCCTCGCTGAGCAGAGCGACCTCGCCTGCCGGCTCCTCAATCAGATCCCCGGCGTCAGCTGTGTGCCCGCGTCCGGTGCCATGTACCTGTTTCCGAAACTGGACCGGGGCATGTATCCGTTCGACGACGACGAGAAGTTTGTCCTGGACCTGCTGGAGGAACAGAAGATCCTGGTCTCGCAGGGCACTGCGTTCCATTGGCCTGCCCCTGACCACTTCCGGTTCGTGATCCTGCCGGCCGAGGAAGACATCCGCGACGCAGTCAACCGGATTGCCGAGTTCCTCGCCGGACACCGGGTGCCGGATGCAGCAATGGATGCCGGCACCGGGACTGTGGCCGATGCCGGGAACGAAGCCGGACAGGCCGCGCCCGCAGCCTAGACGTAACGGTTCTTCAGCGTGCCGGACACCACCGCTGTGGCGGTGTCCGTGTCGGTGCGGACTGCTGCGTCAAACCCGGCGGCGGCGAAATCCTCAGCCAGGTCCGTGGCCTGGCCGCCGCTGCACTCAGCCAGCAGTTCCCCGCCCCGGCTTAGCCATTGCGGTGCCTGGGCAGCGATCCGGCGGAGCAGTTCCAGCCCCTCCCTGCCGCCGTCCAGCGCGGCGGCGGGTTCATGAATACGGGCCTCCCGGGGGAGGAAGGGCAGCTGCTCCGTAGGAACGTAGGGAGCATTGGCAACAACGACGTCGATCCTCCCGCGCAGGTGCCGGGGCAGGGCATCGAACAGGTCCCCCTGGTACACCTGCGCCTGCACACCCAGATTCGTGCGGGCGGCGGCGACGGCCTCCGGCGCAAGATCCGCCGCGTGCAGTTCCACCTGGGGGATGGCCGCGGCAAAGACGGTACTTAGTGCGCCGCTGCCACAGCACAGATCCAGGATTACAGGGGCGTTCCGGCGGTTCGCGGACTCGAGTGCCGCAGCGGCGAGGAACTCCGTGCGCCGGCGCGGAATGAAGACACCCGGATACACGTGCACACGCCGTCCCAGGAACTCTGCCCAGCCCAGCACATATTCAAGCGGTTCGCCCGTGAGCCGCCGCCGAAGCAGGCTCTCTGCCTCGCTCGCTGAGGAAGCACCGCGTAGAAGCAGGTCCGCCTCTTCCAGTGCAAAGACGCATCCAGCCTGCTGCAGCTGCGCCGCGAATCGGAACTGCTGGTCGGCTTCCATGCCGCCGCTCCTTCCCTTTGCGTAGGCCACTGACCCAGCTCTCCTACCGGATGTGATGCCGCAAATATCTCCGCACTGAATGGAAATGAACGCGTCTGCGGTTTATTGTCGTTGCATGCCTAGCCTAAGAGTTGCCGAAGCTGCACGGTTTCTTGGTGTCAGTGACGACACTGTGCGCCGTTGGATTGAGAACGGTACCCTGACTGGACACCGGGACGCCAGTGGCAGACAGGTCATCGACAGCCTGGAACTGGCCCAGCTTGCCCGCCGGCAGTCCCAGCTGCCCGAGGATCCAACGGAAATCGCGAGCTCCGCCCGCAACCGGTTCGTGGGACTGGTTACCGAGATCATCTCGGACAAGGTGATGTCCCAGGTCGAGATCCAGTGCGGACCGTTCCGCGTTGTCTCCCTCATGAGCACCGAGGCCGTCCGCGAACTGGGACTCGAACCCGGTTCCACCGCAACGGCGGTGGTGAAGGCAACCAACGTCATCGTCGAAACGCCGCCGGGAAAGAAGCTTCCGTGAGCCGGTGCCGTTTCGGTACGGTCATTAAGGCCTCACTGGTCGTCGGCGTGCTGGCCGGGTGCTCCAACACGGCCGCGCAGCAGAGGGAAAGCGGTCAACTGACCGTGTTTGCTGCAGCGTCCCTGTCCGCTCCCTTCACCCGGCTGGCGGAGGACTTCGAGGCGGCTAATCCCGGGACTGCGGTGCGGCTTAACGTGGCCGGGTCCGCAGACCTCGCCGCCCAGATCCTTGCCGGTGCACCGGTGGACGTTTTCGCTTCCGCTGATGAGGCCAACATGGCCAAAGTGGTGGACGGAGGGCTCACGGCCGGTGAACCCCGGGACATCGCAACGAATACCCTGACCATCGCCGTCCCAAAGGGAAATCCGGCGGGCATCACTGGATTTGCCGATCTGGCCGGCGCGGGTGTGCAGGTGGTGGTCTGTGCCGTGCAGGTTCCCTGCGGCGCTGCTGCGGCAGAGCTGGAAGAAGCCGCCGGCCTTCGCCTTTCGCCGGTCAGTGAAGAGACTTCGGTAACGGGAGTACTGGGCAAGGTGGCTTCCGGAGAAGCCGATGCCGGGCTGGTCTACGTTACTGACGTCCTTGCGGCTGGAGAGAGTGTCCAGGAGGTACCGTTTCCCGAGGCGCAGCAGGCCGTGAACCGGTATCCGCTGGTTCAGCTCGCCGGCCCCGCCGATGCAGACCTGGCAGCTGCGTTTGTCCGGTTCATCCGGGGCGCCGAAGGCCAGGCGGCGCTGGAGGAGGCCGGTTTTGGTGCCCCCTAGCAGTACGGTGCCGCTGCCGCGCTGGGTGCTGGCCGGCGCCGTCGCCGGAGCGCTGTTCCTGCTGCTGCCGCTGGCCGCGGTGACCGCTGAGGTCAACTGGGCAGAGTTCATCCCCCTGGTGACGTCGGACGCCTCGCTCGCTGCCCTGTCGCTGAGCCTGCGCACCGCAGCCGCGAGCACCCTGTTCTGTATCCTGCTCGGCGTACCGCTGGCCCTGGTCCTGGCCAGGACGCGGTTCCCGGGAAAGCGGCTCGTCCGGTCCCTGGTGCTGCTTCCTCTGGTGCTGCCTCCGGTGGTGGGCGGCATCGCCCTGCTGTATACCTTTGGACGCCAGGGGCTGCTTGGCGGGACGCTGGACCTGCTGGGCATTCAGGTCGCTTTCTCAACCACGGCGGTGATCCTGGCTCAGACCTTTGTGGCACTGCCCTTCCTGGTCCTGACCCTTGAAGGAGCCCTCCGGACTGCAGGAACCCGCTACGAAGCCGTTGCTGCAACGCTCGGCGCCCGCCCCTGGACGGTCCTCCGCCGGGTCACCGTACCGCTGGTTCTGCCCGGACTGGCGAGCGGGGCAGTGCTTTCCTTTGCCCGCTGCCTGGGTGAGTTCGGTGCCACCCTGGCCTTCGCAGGCAGCCTGCAGGGTGTAACCCGGACCCTTCCGCTGGAGATTTACCTCCAGCGGGAGGCCGACGCCGACGCCGCGGTGGCACTCTCGCTCGTACTGGTCGTGGTGGCTGTGGCAGTGGTGGGGCTGTCCTACCGGTCTGCGCCGGGACGCTCCGCTTCCACCCGGTCCGCTGCGGGACGTTCAGCACCGGCAGGAGCAGCGGGCTGATGGCACTGCGAATCCAGGCGGAGCTTCCGGACCGCGGGGTGGACGTCGCCTTCGAAATCGGGGACGGGGAGACCGTGGCTCTGCTCGGTCCCAACGGGGCCGGGAAATCGACCGTTGTATCGCTGCTGGCCGGCCTGGTGCAGGCATGGAACGGCCGCGCGGAGCTGAACGGCACCATCCTCTTCAGCCTCTCCAACGGCAAAGGACTGTCCCTCCCGGCCTACCGCCGCGGAACGTCCCTCCTCGCCCAGGAAGCGCTCCTGTTTCCGCACCTGAGTGCCAAGGAGAACGTTGCCTTCGGCCCGCGCAGCACGGGCACCTCACGCAGGGCGGCCCGGGCAGCTGCCCGGCGCTGGCTCGCCGAAACGGATGCCGCTGCATTCGCCTCCAAACGGCCGGGTGAGCTCTCCGGCGGCCAGGCGCAGCGGGTGGCCCTGGCCCGCGCCCTGGCGGCGGAACCGGACCTGCTGCTGCTGGATGAACCCATGGCGGCCCTGGACGTTGAGACGGTTCCAGTGATGCGCAGGCTGCTCAAGCGTGTCCTGGCCGGGCGCAGCGCACTGATCGTCACCCACGATGTGCTCGATGCCCTCACCCTCGCGGACCGGGTCCTGGTGATGCAGGAAGGACGGATCGTTGAATCCGGCCCGCCCGCCGAGGTGCTGCGGCGCCCGCAGAATCCCTTCACAGCCAGCCTTGCCGGACTCAATCTAATCCGTGGAGGGGTTAGCGGCGGCCGTCTCGTGACCGCCGATGGACTGCAGATCACAGTTCCGGACGCCGGTGCTGCAGCGCAGGCCGCCGGCGCGCTCCTGGCGGCGTTCCCGCCGTCGGCCGTTGCGGTCCGAAGGCCGGGCGCACCCGGCACTGCTGACCCGGGCCGGGAAGTCCTGAGCGTTACCGTAACGGATCTTGAACCGCAGGGGGACCGGATTCGGGTGCGGGGCGCGGGCCTGGCTGCGGACATCAGCCCGGCCGCCGCAGCCGAACTGTCCCTGGGCGTGGGAGAGCAGGCGGAGTTCCTTCTCGATACCTCAGCGGTGACCAGTTATGCGGCGACGGCGGTGCCGGGCTGGCAGCCGCTTAGTACAGCTTGATGGAGCCGCCGTCTGCCATCAGGGTCTGTCCCGTCATATAGCGGGAGTTTTCACTGCCCAGGAACACAACGACGGGGGCAATGTCCGTTTCCGGATCACCGAGGCGGCCGAGCGGAATACCGTCGAGGACTTCCTGGTAAGCGTCCGGGAATGCCTTGCTCCACTGCACGATTCCCGGAGTCAGGGCAACGGGAGAAACTACATTGACCCGGATGCCGTCAGCTGCCCACTCGGTGGCGGCCGTCCTGGTAATGGCGCGGATGGCTTCCTTCGCCGCGGAGTAGGCCACCTGGTTGGGCAGGCCCTTCATACCGGCTCCGGAAGCAAAATTGATGATGCTGCCGCGGGTCTTTTTCAGTTCCGGATAGGCGGCGCGCATGAGGTAGAAAGTGGCCATCGTTCCGGTGTTGAAGGACAAGTCCCAGATCTCTTTGGTGGTTTCCAGGATGGAGGCCTGCCTGGAAGCGTGCGCATTGTTTACCAGGATGTCCAGGCCGCCGAAGCGCTCCACCGTCTCGGCGACGATTGCAGCGGCGTTCGCCTCGACCGAAATATCCCTGGCAATGAAAATCGCCTCGCCGTCGAGCTCAGCCAGCAGCTTCTCACCCTGATCCTGGTCAATGTCCACGACGGCGACCCTTGCCCCTTCGGCGAGGAACCGCCGGACGATTCCCCGGCCAATGCCTCCTGCACCGCCGGTGACGATCGCGGTCTTATTCTTCAGTTGCATGATCTTCCTTCCGTAAAACCGGCTCCCGGGAAGGACCCGGTGCCTGGGCGCTGAATTCGATGCCGCGGATGAAGTTGGCCACCAGGAAGTCCAGGGACTGCCGGGAAACCTCGTCATTGATGCGGCGGTGCTGGAAGCGTTCTGCCCGCGGATAGGGTTCCGGGTTGTGCGGCTGCAGGCTGCCGGATTCCCGCTTTGACCCGTCGGGACCGGAAACAGGCGTGGCAGGAACTGCCGGCGTTGAATCAGCCGCCGCGGCAACGGACACGGTTCCTATGACTGCAGCTGAGACTCCCAGCAGGCAGTCGAACCCTTCGTCTTCCGTCAGGCCGGCAGCACAGAGACTGGAGAGCAGGCGTTCCACATCTGCCGGGTCAGCCAGATTGACCAGGCGCCGCGGACTCAGAATGATGCCCAGCAGCCAGGGGTGGGTGGTAAAGGTATGCCACAGGGAGCCGGCCATGTGCGCCAGCATGTCCTGCCACCGGTGTTCTCCCTCCGGCAGGAGGGAGTAGCTCTTCACGGCGTCGGCCATCAACAGGAGAAGTTCCTGCCGGCCGGCCACGTGGCGGTAGAGAGCCATCGCCGAAACGCCCAGGTCACCGGCGACCCGGCGCATGCTGACGGCCTCCAGCCCTTCGTTATCCGCGATCCGGGCAGCAGTACGGGCAATCACTGCCGAACTTAGCGACTGGTCTGCTGCCACGGAACTTCCTCCGAACGGTGGTGTTGAGTTACTGCCGGAACCACTCGCGGAATCCGGGTTGTTTACAGTGTAAACACGCAAGGGCGCGTACATCCGGTTCTGCCCGCTCATATACTCGCGCAATGGAGGGCCAACCGCGGATCCTGGTGGTGGAAGATGACGTGCGCCTGGCACAGATGCTTACGGAGATCCTTGAGTCAGAGGGTTATTCAGTAACTGCAGCCTATGACGGGCAGCGGGCCCTTCACGTGGGCCTCACCCAGGACTTTGACGTACTTCTGCTGGACCGCGGCCTGCCGGCGATCGAAGGCCTGGATGTCCTGGCGCGGCTGCGCAGCAGGGGAGTTGCTGTGCCGGCCCTGGTGCTTTCCGCCCTTGGAAACCCTTCCGACCGGGTCGAAGGGCTGGACCGCGGGGCAGAGGATTACATGGGCAAACCGTTCGACGTCGACGAGCTGCTGGCCCGCCTTCGCGCGCTGCGTCGCCGCACAGCGCCGCAGGTGCCCGTGCTGCCTGTACCCGGCGGAATGTTTGATACCGGCGGCAGGACTGTGACGCAAAGCGATGGAGCGGTGGCAGTGCTTTCCGAGCGGGAGGCAGCTCTTCTGGAAGTGCTGGCGCGCCGCCCCCTGCAGGTCTTTCCCCGTGAGGACCTGCATGACCTTGTGTTCCCGGACGCCGATGACGACGGCGTTGTGGATACCTACGTCCATTACCTGCGCCGCAAGCTCGGCAGGGCCTCGGTCCTGACGGTACGGGGAATCGGCTACCGGCTGGGCAAGTCAGCATGACGCGGCGCTGGTTCCGGACGGAGCGGGGGAACGACGCCGATCCGCGGCGGGCGGCACGCCGTCTGGCTTTGCAGTTCACGGCACTGACAGTTGTACTCCTCTCCCTGGCCGGAGCGGTTGTCTACTATCTGGCGGCCGCCGGTGCCGAACGGGCGCTGCAGGACCGCCTTGAATCGGCGGCAGCCCTGAAGAACCCGCGGGATGCTCCGCTGGACATCTTCCTTGCTGTCTATGACCGTGGCCGGCTGAGCGTATCGAGGGACATGCCCGAGGGCCTTCCGGTTGAAACATCACTTGCATCCGTGGCTGCCGGCGGCGGGGAAGTCGAGGAAACAGTCGACGCGTCGGGTACTACGTTTCGTGTGCTGACCAGGACTGACGGCAGGGACGTAGTCCAGGCGGCAATTGATACTTCCGAAACCCGCGGGCAGCTGGACCGGCTGGTGCTCGCCCTCGTTTCAGCCGTCCTGCTTTCTGCAGTGGTTGCGGCGCTCTTTTCCGGCCTGGCGGCACGGGCTGCGATGCGTCCGCTGGTGGAGGCGCTGGCGCTGCAGCGCAGGTTTGTCTCCGATGCCAGCCATGAACTGCGCACACCCCTAACTCTGCTCAGTACCCGGGCGCAGCTGCTTCGGCGCCGTCTGGGCGCCCGGCCTGCGGAAGGTGGTCCGGCGGAACGGTTCGAACCGCCTGAGCAGAAGTTCGTGGAGTCCGGCCTGGATGAAATTATCGCGGACACGGGAGTGCTGACCGAAATCCTGGAGGATCTGCTCGAGTCCGCCGATCCCCGCCGGGCGGGCCCGCCGGAGCCCGTTGACCTGGGCGCCGCGGCGCGGCAGGGGGCCGAGACATTCGCCACCGCGTTAAGGGCCAACGGCCTGCAGCTGAAGCTTGATGTCCCAGGTACGCCGGTTCGAGTCCGTGCCGCGCCGGCAGCGGTGCAGCGGGTAATCACTGCGCTGCTGGCCAACGCGTCCGATTACGCCCGTTCCACCGTTTGGGTCCAGGTATCGGCAAGCGGGCGCGAAGGTGTCCTCCGGGTTTCCGACGACGGCCCGGGCCTGCCCAGCGAACTCCGCGGGCGGGTGTTTGAACGCTTCGCCTCTGTGCGGGAGACCTCCGGCGGGCATACCCGCCACTATGGACTTGGCCTTGCCCTGGTCGCTGAGATTGCCGGCAGGTTCGGCGGGACGGTGCAGGCTGAACCGGGCCACGGCATGGGCGCCTCGCTGACGGTTCGCCTTCCGCTGGACTAAGGCGGACTTCTAAGAAACTTCGAAGAAAGACCCGGTTGGATAGAAAACGTAGGTATCCACACTCTGTTTGCGAAGGTGAAAGCAACCATGGAGATTGGCAGCAAAGCCAAGAAGATCATTGTCTGGAGTGCCAGTGGCCTGGCAGCTGCCGGCCTGCTGACCGGCACTTTCTTCACGGGTATGGCCGTTGCGGATAACACGGAACCTGCGTCGGTCACGTCCGAACTCGACGGCGAGCGTCCGGAGCGTCCTAAGCACGGCGATCACGGAGACCTGCCGCAGGACAACGATACTGAGGGCAGGGATTCCCAAAATAAGGATTCAGGGAGCCAGGACATTCAGGACGAGGACATTCAGGACGAGGACTCGCAGGACAGCGGCTCGGCGCGGCCGGACCGGCCGGAGCGTGACGGCGGGCCGGACGATGACGGCAGGTCCGGCAAGGACGGCTCCGGCAAGGAAGACGCCGGCCAGGGGAACAGCAAAGACGGCCACGGGGAACGTGGCGGCCACGGCCCGCACCACGGGCTCCCCGAGAGCGAAGGCGAAGCACCGGCTGAGGATGCTCCGGCCCGGAGCTAGGTGCCGTGCCCGGCAGCTGCGGTTCCTAGACCTGCAGCAGCTGGGCCTGGGCAGCTTCCCGATGTTCGGCCTGACCGGTGGTCAGCGCAAACATTGCATAGTTCAGCGGCCCTGCAGCGATCAAAGCGGTGCAGCGTTCTGCCAGGCGCGGCTCGGCAACGCCGGCCGCGTCCTGGTAGGCGCGCGCCACAGCGTCGAAAGAGTCCGGCGAGATGAGCTGGACGTACATGAACTCCAGTGCCGGATCGCTGACCTTGGCCGTGGTCCAGTCCAGAACGGAGACGATCCGGTCTGTTTCATCGAGCAGCAGATGCGCCGGGTACAGCTCCCCGTGGGTCAGGACCACCCGCTGCGGCCACAGACCGTCCTCGTCCAGCCACCGCCGCCAGCCGGAGAGCAGGGCAGAATCGATCCGGAATTCGCCCTCCACCCTTTCCAGGTTCTCAGCCCAGTACCCGCGGACTGCCTCAGGATTCTCTGACGGAATACCCGCTGCCGCGGCGGCAGCGGGATCCATCGTGTGGAGGGAAGCTATCAGCGCTGCCAGGGACTCAAGGTATTTCGCGGAGGTCGGATCGAAATGCCAGTTCGGCTGGTTCTCCGCGTTCATAGTGAGGCCCGGCGTTCCAGGCAGCAGAGGGTAGGCCACCAGATCGGATTCCTGGATTTTCCAGTCCGGCACGGCGACACCCAGCCGCGGACGCACAAAGTCCAGGATTGCCTGTTCACGCGCCTGGTTTGCTGCGACGTCGGGGCGTCGCGGGAGCCGCAGTACCCACTCCTGGCCAGTGCCGGCCTCCGTGGCGAAGGCGACGCGGTAATCCAGGCCGGCTTCATTGAAGCTGACACTGCCCGGATCCAGCGTCAGGCCATGAGAGGCGGCCAAGTCGAAGATATCCCCGGGGCTCGGCTGTGTTTCGGGCAGCTGGCTCATTTTTCCTTCTCTCCTGTGAGACGTTGCATTTCGCTGGAATTCACCGTGTGACGCCGCACGACGCCGGATGTCGCGCCGGTGGCCATCGTATCTTCCGGTCCCTACTGTGGGGGAAGAATCAAGAGCTCCAGCCATCGGCCCTGGCCGGCTGGACAGCAACCCTCTCGTCGTAGCGGGGTGCTCCAGGTGAAGATTCGGCCCTGCCGCGGACATCCCCGCGGGGCAAGTACGGCGCCGGCACTGCCCTCACAGCGGCCTGCGCCCCATCGTTCACGGCCCGCCGTGAACCCACCGGAGAGAACCGAACCATGAAAATCAGCAGGAAACTCCTGTCTCTGGCCGCTGCACCCCTCTTAGTCCTGGGCATCGCAGCCTGCGGCTCTGCAGCAGGTGACGAAGGAACCGTAAAGATCGGCGTCGTGGGTGCCAGTGATCCGTACTGGGCAACCTACGAGGAAGCTGCCGAAGCGGAAGGCATCGACGTCGAAATCATCGACTTCGCGGAATACACCCAGCCCAACCCCGCTCTCACCGAGGGCGAACTGGACCTGAACCAGTTCCAGCACATCATCTACCTTGCCCGGTATAACGTCTCTGCCGGGGAGGACCTGGTTCCGGTGGGATCCACCGCCATCTACCCGCTGGGTCTGTACTCCACGCAATACGACTCGGTGGAGGAGATCCCCGACGGCGCCACTGTGGCGGTGCCCAATGACGAGAGCAACCTGGCCCGCGGGCTGCTGGTGCTGCAGTCCGCAGGACTGGTGACCCTGGCCGACGGCGGAAGCGCCTTCTCCACGCTCGATGACGTCGATGAGGCCAAGTCCAAGGTGAAGGTCACTACGCTCGAAGCATCCCTCACACCGACGTCGCTTCCGGACGTCGCCGCGGCGATCATCAACAACGACTTCGTCGAGGATGCCGGGCTCAGTGCCGCTGACGCCATTGCCCAGGACGATCCCTCCGATCCCAAGGCGATCCCGTATGTGAACGTTTTCGCTGCACGTTCCGGGGAAGAGAACAACGAGACCTACCTGAAGCTGGTGGAGATCTACCAGAACACGCAGGCCGTGCAGGACGGAGTGCAGAAGGCTTCAGGCAACACCGCTGAGTTCCTCAAGGTGCCGGTCGAAGACCTGCGCAGTTCACTGGCCGACGTCCAGAAGGACATCGAAGAACAGTAGGCAATCCGCCCGCGGGCCGGTTCGGCGCTGCCGGACCGGCCCGCGCAGCCTGTCGGACAAGGAACAGCAATGGCTCTCATTTCACTGCGGAACGTCTCCAAGACCTATCCGCCTGCCCGCCGGGGCGAGCCCCCGGTTACGGCGCTGCAGGACATCAGCCTTGAAATAGAAGCCGGGGAGATCTTCGGCATCATCGGGTATTCCGGAGCAGGCAAAAGCACCCTGGTTAGGCTCATCAACGGATTGGAGGCTTCCACCGGGGGAGAGATCACAGTGGATGGCCGCGCGGTATCCGGTGTGCCCGAGCGCAAACTTAAAAGCCTGCGGCTGGACATTGGAATGATCTTCCAGCAGTTCAACCTTTTCAACTCCAAGACCGTTCGCAGCAACATCGCGTACCCGCTTCGTGTTGCCGGGCGCAGCAAAGACGAGATCACTGCCCGGACCAATGAGCTCCTGGCCTTCGTTGGGCTCACGGATAAAGCCGGCAGGTATCCTGAACAGCTTTCCGGCGGGCAGAAACAGCGGGTGGGCATCGCCCGGGCACTGGCAGCCTCCCCGAAGATTCTGCTCGCGGACGAAGCGACCTCGGCGCTGGATCCCGAAACAACCCAGGAAGTCCTGGCCCTGCTCCGCAGGGTGAACCGGGAGCTGGGGATCACCATTGTGGTGATTACCCACGAGATGGAGGTCATCAAGGACCTCGCCACGCGGGTCGCCGTGATGGACGCCGGGAGGATCGTTGAACAGGGCGGCGTGTTCGAGGTTTTCTCCAACCCGCGGGAAGAGTCCTCGCGCCGGTTCGTCTCCACCGTGGTCCGGGGGATTCCGTCAGCTGAGGAGGTGCGTACGCTGCGTTCCCGGCACGAGGGGCGGATGGTGACTCTTTCCTTCCGTGACGGGCACAGTTCCCAGGCTGCGGTGTTCCTGGAACTTGCAGCTGCCGGCGTCGGTTTTGAGCTGGTGTACGGCGGCATCAATGACATATCAGGCCGGGCGTTCGGCCATCTGACCCTGGCGCTCAAGGGCGCCGACCAGGCGATCGACGGCGCCCTGGCCGCCGTCGGGCATGGCATCAAGGTAACGGAGCTGGGCTGACATGGAAGACCTGATACCCCTGACGCCCCAGCTGTGGACCGCTGTGGGAGAAACCCTGTACATCGTGGGCCTGAGCCTGCTGTTCGGCGGGATAGGCGGCCTGCTGATCGGACTGGGGCTGTACACCACCCGGTCCGGTGCCCTGCTGGCCAACCGTGCCGTCTTTGGGACCCTGAACGTGCTGGTCAATATTTTCCGGCCCATTCCCTTCATCATCTTCCTCGCCGCGGCCCAGCCGCTGGCGCGTTCAGTTACGGGCAGCGGAATCGGCAACAACGCCATCATCTTCACCCTGTCGCTGGCAGCGGCCTTCGGCATCAGCCGGATTGTGGAGCAGAATCTGCTGACTGTGCAGCCCGGGGTGATCGAGGCAGCACGTTCCGTGGGAGCAGGGCGGAGGCGCATCATCCTGACGATCCTCATTCCCGAGGCGCTTGGACCGCTGATCCTGGGGTATACGTACATTTTCGTGGCACTCGTGGACATGTCTGCGGTGGCCGGGTACGTCGGCGGCGGCGGCCTGGGCAACTTTGCCATCCAGTACGGCTACCGCCAGTTCAACCCCGTGGTGACGTGGGCAGCCGTGGCGGTGATCATCGTCCTGGTCCAGCTGGTCCAGTTCCTGGGCAACCAGACCGCACGGAAAGTCCTGCGGCGCTGACCATCCCGGCGGCTGATTCCGGCCGGATGATGGGCAACAGCCTGACGGGTCTGTTGGCCGGGCGGGAGACAATAGGCAGGTGAACACTGCATTCCCCGCCGCCGACCTGCTTCCCAAGGGACCCTTTGATCTGTCCAGGCTTGGCAGGGGACTCGTGTTCGCCCAGGCCCTCCCTGCTGCCGCCGCCGCATTGACGCCCGGCAGCACCTGTGCCGGCAGCGCCGTCGTGCAGGCCCCGCCCGGAACCGGCAAAACCACCCTGATGCCGCCGCTGGTCGCCAACCTTGTGGCAGGGGCCGGCGTGCCCGGACGCGTCGTAGTGACCCAGCCGCGCAGGGTCGCTGCGCGTGCAGCCGCCCGCCGGCTGGCGGCCCTCGACGGCAGCGCTGTGGGGGAGCGGGCGGGCTACACCGTCCGGGGGGAAAGCCACGCCGGCAGCCGGACCCTGGTCGAGTTCGTCACCCCGGGGATCCTGCTCCGGAGGCTGCTGGCAGACCCGGGCCTGGACGGAACAGCCGCCGTCATCCTGGATGAAGTCCACGAACGCGGGCTGGAAACCGATCTCCTCATCGGGATGCTCGCCGAGGTACGGCAGCTGCGTGAGGATATGACACTGGTTGCCATGTCCGCCACGCTGGATGCCGGCCGATTCGCAGAGCTGATCGCTTCCCCGGAAACTCCCGCACCGGTCATCGACTGCCCGTCCGCCTTGTATCCGCTGGAGGTCAGGTGGCAGCCGCCTGCCGGGAAACGGCTGGATGAGCGGGGGATCACCCCCGGTTTCCTGGATGCGCTGGCCGGTCTCGCAGCGCGCGGACATGCCCTGGCGCTGGCTGAGGACCCGACAACTGATGCACTGGTCTTTGCCCCGGGTGCCCGGGAAGTAGCTCACGTGGCCCGGCGCCTGCGGCAGGAACTGGGAACCGGCACGGAGGTCCTTGAGCTGCACGGCCAGGCGCCTGCGGCGGAGCAGGACAGGGCCGTCTCCGGCCGGTCACCGGGCGGCCTGCCGCGCATCATCGTGTCCACCTCCCTGGCTGAGTCATCCCTGACAGTTCCCGGGGTGAGGCTGGTGGTCGATTCCGGCCTCTCGCGTGAGCCGCGGCGCGACGCCGCCCGCGGCATGAGTGGCCTGGTCACGGTCAGCTGCTCCCGGGCCTCGGCACAGCAGCGTGCAGGCAGGGCGGCCAGACAAGGCCCCGGCACCGTGATCCGGGCCTACTCCGAGGCAGCCTATGCCGCGGCTCCGGTCCAGCCCGCGCCGGAGGCAGCCGCAGCGGACCTCACGGCTGCGGCACTGGTCCTGGCCTGCTGGGGAACTCCGGGCGGGCGCGGGCTGCCCCTGCCGCAGACGCTTCCGGCCCCTGCGCTGGAAGACGCTGAAGCCGTACTGCGCAGCATCGGTGCCGTCGATGCGGAGGGACGCGCCACAGACACCGGGCAGGCACTGGCACGCATCCCTGCTGACCCGCGGCTTGCCCGGGCCCTTGTCGACGGTTCACCGCGGCTGGGTGCACGCAGCGCAGCCGAGATCACGGCCATGCTCGCCGGAGACTACCGGCCCGCAGGTGCCGACCTGGTGCGGCTGCTTGCCGCGCTGCGCTCAGGAAAGGACCCGGGCTCCCGTGCTTTCAGCCGCGAAGTCCGGCGCCTGCAGCAGTTCGCGAGGTCCCCCCAGGCCCCGACGGCGTCGGATCAGCGTGTTGGAGCTGGGGAAGCTGTCGGTTATCTGGTGGCCCTCGCCTTCCCGGACCGGGTTGCGCGGCGGGTGGCCGGAGCTTCGGACGAGCAGTACCTGCTTGCCTCCGGGACAAGGGCAGGGCTGCCGGCAGACAGTCCGCTGCGGGGGCACGAGTGGCTGGCAGTGGCGGACGTTTCCCGGGCAGCAGGCAGAGCCGCGGCGGGCACCGGCGCCGTCATCAGGGCAGCTGCGCCGCTTGATGACGGTACAGCGGAGGACGCCGCATCACACCTGCTTGAGGAAGAAATCATCGCCCGGTTCGACGGCGGCAAGGTTAGTGCCCGGCGCGTGCGGCGGCTGGGTGCCATCGAACTTGCATCCACGCCGGTCCGGCCCGCCGCGGCGCAGGGCCGCGGTGCAGTGGCACGGGCGCTGGCAGAACAGGGGCTGGGGGCTGTTGGCTGGTCGCCGGCGGCCGAGGGGCTGCGGCGGCGGCTTGCACTGCTTCACCGTGAACTTGGGGCGCCCTGGCCTGACGTCAGCGACAGGGCTCTGCTGGCCCGCCTCGATGACTGGCTGGGACCGGAACTGGAAGCTCTGGCTTCAGGCGCCCGGGCCTCCGATGTGAATCTGCTGGAGCCGCTGCGGCGCCTGCTGCCCTGGCCGGAGGCATCCGGACTCGACGCCCTTGCCCCGGAACGGATCCTGGTGCCAAGCGGCACCCAGGAAAGGATCAGTTATCCGGACGTGGAGGACGACGCCGGACGGCCGGTGCTGGCAGTCAAGCTCCAGAAGTGCTTCGGCTGGGCGGAATCTCCGCGGATCGCTGACGGCAGGGTGCGCCTGCAGTTCCACCTGCTCTCGCCGGCTGGTCGGCCGCTGGCGGTGACCGATGACCTGGCATCATTCTGGTCCGGTCCGTACTCGCAGGTCCGTGCGGAGATGCGCGGCCGTTACCCGCGGCACCCCTGGCCCGAGGATCCCTGGACGGCACCTGCGACTGCCAGGACCAAGGCCCGGATGTAGTGCAGGCCGCCACCCCGGGGTGACGGCCTGCACGGCGTGAAGAACAGGGGGCTACGTGACGGGCTCAGACAGTGAGTCCGCCGAACCCGACCACACGCCGTCAAGAACAGCGGATGCTTCATCCTCGCTTACGCCGAGCGAGAGGGAAATCTCCGTGAGCAGCGGACGGCGGGCATGCCTGAGCATGTCCCGCTCAGCGTGCGAAAGTCCCTTGTCCAGGGACCTGAGCGTCAGGTTGCGGACCACCCTGGCTACGTCTGTGATGTTGCCGCTGGCCAGCAGCTCGGTGTTTTCCTTGAAGCGGCGGGACCACTGGGTCTCTTCGGCGTCTGCGCCGGCCTTCAGCACTTCCATGAGTTTCTGGAGTTCCGGGCCGTTCAGCACCGGACGAAGCCCAACTTCTGCGGCTTTGGCCATGGGCACCCACACCTCAAGCTTGTTGGCCTGAACCTCCAGTACGAGGTACTCCATCTCCTCGCCGCGCACTTTACGTGTGGCGAGACGGAGAATTGCTGCGGGACCGTGGTGGGGGTGGACTACGGTTTGGCCTACGTTAAACGTCAATGTGGTTACCTCTGGCTGCGTCGATACCTGACCCGACATCCGCGGCGGCCCGGTTGGAAAGGCGCTCGGGGGACGGTCGTCCCGCCACCCGCCCGGGCGTGCTGGGCAATCGTGACGGAAGCGCGGATGCGGTACCAGCACATGGGTGAAGGTTCCGGCAGCCGCGAGTCTGGCAGTTTCCATTATTTCATGTCTTCGGCCGATGTACCGGTGTGCGTGCCAATCCCGTCCGGTTCGTAAGGCGGTTAAACCCGAAGTGCCCCTCCCGGTTCCGGGAAGGGCACTTCGGTGCAGGCGGCTGGGTGCCAGCGCGCCCGGCTGCGCGGACTATGCGCGGTAGTAGACGGGGCCGGAGCCGAGGTTGGCGGTGGCGATAACGGTCTGGTTGCCGTTCATTCCGCTGTGGATGGCCTGGCCGTCGCCGATGTAGATGGCGATGTGAGGGACACCTGCTCCGCCGTTGGCGTAGTAGATCATGTCACCCGGCTGCGGGTTGGATACCGGGGTGCCGTAGGCGGCCAGCTGTGCCGGTGCCAGGTCGCCCACCGAGTGGCCTGCTGCACGCAGTGCCTGCTCGACGAGGATGGTGCAGTCCTGCATGGCGCCCAGCTGGGCGTAGGCAGAGCTGAGCATGATCGCGCCGGTGCCTGACGCTGCAGCGGGTGCTGCGGCGGGAACAGCGGCCTGGGTGGTGACGTTGCTGTAGTCGGTGTAGGTTCCCGGGTCGGTGTAGGCGGCGGCCGGAGCAGCGGCTTCGACCGGAGCGGTGTAAGTTTCCACCGGCGCGGTGTAGGCGGCGGGAGCCGGGGCAGCTGCAGCCTCACCGGAGACAGTGATCACGTCACCCGGGTAGATGATGGATTCCATTCCCAGTCCGTTCAGCGCAAAGACGCTGTCAAGGCTGACTCCATAAGCGGCGGCGATTTCACCGAGGGTGTCGCCGGAGACTACGGTGTGGGTGGTTGCCGCAGCGGGGGCAGCGGTTTCGGCTGCCGGTGCCGCGACGGTTTCTGCCACGGGAGCAACGAAGCTGGCTGCTGCAGCCGGGGCGGCTGTGTCATTGGCAACGACGCCGGCCTGGGCCGGAGCTGCCATGCCGAACATCAGGCCGGAGCCTGCCACAACCGCTGCTGCGGTGCCGGTAACGGTGCGGGCTTTGCCCGGTGCTGCTTTTGCGATGGTGGTCCAGATGCTGGACTCAGCGCAGTGACGTCCGCGATTCTTAGAAGACAAGGTATTACCTCTCCCTATACCTGCGAGGTGAGCTGTCGGGTTCGGATGGGAGTCACCCGGCCGCCGGTCTCATCCGGTCGGCTTAACCCCAAGGATTCAAAGGACCCAAAAAATTGGTTCCCCCGCCCCTGCCGTCGTAGTGCAAAAGGGACCCCGGGCAAGCGGCAGAGTTAGGTAACGAGCCTGGGGGCGCCGCATCAGGTTTGCGGCATGCCAAGGACACTACACGGAAATTCATCTTGGTTGCAATTCGGTAACGGCGGCGTGTTGCCATTGTGTTGTTTGGATCACCATGCTAATAGACAGCCTGCTGTCTTCCTCAGTCACATGCGGCACAGGACTACCAGCCCGGCGGCGGTCTGCGATCCACATTTCTAAACCGCCCGCACACTCCGCGTTTTGCTGCACAGGGTGGCGGTTCCATCGATCAGGACTACCCTTAAGTACCCCCGTATTCCGGCGAAGGAGAGCGGTTGTGGTTCAGGAACCCAGTGGCAGCGGAGTCCGCTTGCCAGTCCAGGAAATCGTCCGCGAGATCGTCATTCCGGCCGGCGTTGCCGGTCCTGATCCCATGGTTATGGATGTTCGCTGCTATGCCGTGGCGCAACCCGGAGGGATTGTGGTCATTGACACAGGAATGCCCGACGCTGAGTCGGGAATTGCTGAGGCGGTGGAAGCGCTGGGGGGTTCATTCGGAGACGTTAGGGACATCATCCTGACGCATCTGCATATGGACCACGTGGGCTCGCTGTTCGCGATTGCCGAGCAGGCGCCAATGGCTGCCATTTATGCCGGTGGGCCCGATTCACCTGACATCCGGGCTCCGCGGCGGGTGCAGGGCCTGGGCGAGGGCGACTATGTTCAGGACCTGCAGATCTTCGCCACGCCCGGCCACACCCCGGGGCACGTGAGCGTGTTCCATGAAGGCTCCGGAACCCTGTTTATAGGCGACGCAGCCGTAAGTGCTGAAGGCGGAGTTGAGCGCAGCCCGGAAGCATTTACGTCTGATGCGGCGCGTGCGGAGGAATCCCTGGAGCGAATTGCCGCCCTGGAGCCCGAACGGATGCTCTTCGCTCACGGCGCGGAGATTGCTTCTCCCGTGCAGTCGCTGGCACGCCTGCTTGGCGGGCCGTACGGGAGCTAGGCCCCTGCCGGCCGGCTCGAGCCGCCAGAGGGGAGGTTCTGGCGCCTTATTTGGTGCTGAACCAGACGAACCAACCCGCTGCGGCGGCAGTGAGCACACCAGCGGCCACCAGTGCCAGGCCGGAAATGCCGGAGACGCCGGCAAGAAGCAGCCAGCACAAACCGAGCACGAGGGCGGCTGCACCGGCACAGAAAGCGCGGCTCCGGCCGGCGGATGCGCTGAGGTGCGCTGCAACGCTTGCGGAGCAGGTGAACGAACCGCCCAGTACGGCACCGCCAATCAGAGTCCAGAGGATGAAGCGGGCAGCATCCCCGGATTCGACCGTGTCCGCAAGGCGGAGCTGGAAGTTGAGGAGGCCCAGTCCCATCCCGACAACCGCACCAAAGGGGATGAGGAGAAAGATCTTCCTGCTGGCCCTGGCGGGCTTAGTGCTCATGGGTTCAACTCTATCGCCGCATCGTGAGGGCGGCGTCACTCGCCGGGGGCTATTTATGAATGATTCAGAATAACTGCTAATCTCGAAGCATCACGCAGAACGTATCCGTTCGGCGTTCCCGTCCGCCCCGATGCACGCCGGCGGCGGACCCGCAGCGAGGCCATGCCAGTGCCGGCTGCCCCGACTTAAAACCCATGCCGTCCCGGCGGCGCACTTTGTGCTGCCCGGAACAGACTGCTGTCTTAGGAGAATCGTGTTCAAAACCAAGAAATCCGCGCCGGGCATCACCTCCCCGCAGACCCGCGTGCCGGCCCTCGGCGGCAGCTATGTTGCCCGCTTTGGCGGAGCCGGGCCAGTTGCGTCAGCAGCAGAGCCCCAGGCAGAGTTCCGCTCCGTCCTGCCGTCCTACACCACGCAGTTCGACGGCGGGATCCGTTCCCGCCGCGATCCGGCAGTGGACAATTACACGGCGGCCTTTCCGGAAGCGTCCAGCCGGGAACCAGCCGTACTCCGGCCTGCCGGGATCGGCCGACGCGGCTGCTATACCGACGTTGACCTCTAACCGGGGCGCCGGGCTGACCGGCCGTCTTGTCCGGGCCGCGAGGGATCGGCACCACGGGGATGCCGAGGCCGTCCCGTATGAGTCCCGGTGCCGCCCGCTCCCTGCGGTTTCGGCACCGATAGAATGAATCCGGGAATCGGACAGTAGAGCAGGCAGCAGCGGGGGGAACACAATGGGCGCAATGGACAACCTGCTGGGACCGGCCGAAGTCGCCGTCCTGCACCGGTGCCTGGCCGCCGCCGCGCCGGTGCATGGGCTGCAGAAGCTGATGGAGTCCGTTCCAGCGCTCGACCCGCTTTCGCTGCGGTCCCGCACCGACCTGCTGGCCGGGGTTTTGGCCGGCGCATACCCTTCCTACGCCAAGGCATCTGCGGCCTACCGGTCCGCCCTGCAGGACCCGGGTTTTGAAGGATGGATTATGTGGCCGGTATCCGAGTCGGCCGTCACGCTGGCCCTTGCCGACGGCAGCAGTTCAGCTTTTGACGACGTCCTCGAGCTGCTGGCTGAACTGACGCCGAGGCTGACCAGTGAGTTCGCCATCCGCAGACTGCTTCAGGCGGACCTGAACCGTGCTTTGGACACAGTTGGGCGCTGGGTTGTGCACCCGGACCCGAGGGTGCGGCGCCTTGCCAGCGAGGGCACCAGGCCATACCTGCCGTGGGCTATTCGCGTCCCTGCGCTCACTGAACGCCCCCGGGCCACCCTGCCCATCCTTGATGCACTCCATGACGACCCGAGCGAGGACGTACGCCGGTCGGTCGCCAACCACTTGAACGACATCTCCCGCCATGCGCCCGAAATCACTGTGCAGACGGCGGCCCGGTGGCAGGAAACGGCATCACCGGCCACCCTCCGTGTCATTCGCCACGGACTCCGAACCCTGATCAAGAAGGCGGATCCAAACGCCCTGGCTCTGCTGGGATTCACCCCGGCAGAAATCACCGTCGAGGGACCGGAGTCCCCAACTGCGCGGCTGAGCCTTCCCGGCCGAATGACATTTGGCTGCACCCTCGAAAACACCGGCAGCACTGCAGCCCGTCTCGCCGTCGACTACGTAGTCCACTACGTCAAGGCGAACGGGCAGACTGCGCCCAAGGTTTTCAAACTGGCCGTGCTGGATCTGGCCCCGGGGGAGCGCCGGACACTGGGCGCTGCGCATGAATTCCGGCAGATGACCACCCGCCGCCACTATGCCGGCAAGCATTCCCTCCAACTGCAGGTCAACGGAGTCCGGTACGGCGGCCTGACGTTTGAACTTGAGCTGGCGGAAGCGGCTGATCCATCCGGGCAGTAAGCGGACGCTCCTGGTGGTGGATCCGTTCGTCGAGCAGCCGGAGCGGGATGCCTGATCCTCCCCAGGCCTTGCCGATGAACTCGGCGGCGATGGATACGGCGGTTTCCTCGGGAGTCCGTGCCCCAAGGTCCAGGCCGATTGGGCTGTGGAGAACCGCCAGCTCTTCGGCGCTGATTCCCGCCTCCGCCAGGCGCTGCAGCCGTTCCCGGTGGGTGCGCCGCGATCCCATGGCACCAACGTAGGCAACCGCGGGCCCGCCAAGGACTGCTGCCAGCAGAGGAACATCGAACCTGGGGTCGTGGGTGAGGACACAGACCACGCATCGGGCATCGATTAGCCCGGCGTCGAGCTGCTCCTGGTAATAGACATGGGGCCAGGCGGCAACCACCTTGGCTGCGTCCGGGAAGCGTCTTTCCGTCGCAAAGACAGGACGTGCGTCGCAGATGGTTACCTGATAACCCAGGAAAGCGCCCAGACGGGAAAGTGCTGAGGCAAAGTCAACCGCGCCAAACACAAGCAGCCGGGGAGGCGGAGCGAAGGCGCTGACAAAGACAGACATCCCGGTACCCAGCCGTTCCCCGTCAGGCCCGTAGGTGAGCACACCGCTGCGGCCCCCGGCAATCAGGCCTGCCGCGTCGTCCGCCGCGGCCTGGTCTGCCCGCGGACTTCCCAGGGAGCCCAGTACCCCTTCCGGCAGGACCACCAGTTTCCGTCCCAGCCGCTCCGGGTCCGGGTGCTCGATTATGGTCGCAATCCCTGTTCCCAGACCGGACCCAACCGCGGCGTGCGCTGGCCCGAGGACCGCAGACTGCGCGGGCGGGAGTGCCTCGATGAAGACTTCCATGGTTCCGCCGCAGGTCAGCCCAACGGCGAAGGCGTCACCGTCACTGACCCCGAAACTTGCCAGAACGGGTCCGGAGCCGGCAATGCAGTCAAGCGCCTGTTCGTACACAGCGCCTTCCACACAGCCCCCGGACACGGAGCCGACGACCGCGCCGTCACCGGTTACCAGCATCTGTGCTCCGGGAGGTCGGGGTGCGGAGTCGAAAGTCCGCACCACGGTGGCCAGTGCAGCAGTCCGGCCCGCTTCCCACTCTGCGGCCAGTGTCCGGTGGAGCTCGTGCATGGTTCAGCTGCTCCTCTCCCCGCCCGCACCCCTGCCTGGCTGCCCGCCGGGTGTCGGCGGGCCAGCAGCGGGGTGTACCCGTAGTTAATCCAGCGGCTTTTGGTAGAGCACTCTACAACCGGAGCTGCGCTGGGCAACCGGGACTTCGCTGCGTTTCGCCCCCGGGGCGGCCGGATCCGGATTGATTGAACCGGATAGGCCGCCGCGGCGGTGACCGGAGGGGGGCCCGGGCGTACTGTCAGTGTGTGGCTGAACACCCCAGGCAGGGACACCGCGGGCGGGTCTCGCGTCCTTCACAGGTGGTCTTCCTCGGTTTTGTGGCCGCTGCCCTCTGCGGAACGGGACTGCTGATGCTGCCTGTCTCCGATGCGGCCCCCGGCAGCGCCTCCTTCACTGATGCCCTGTTCACGGCGGTCTCTGCGCTGTGCGTGACGGGACTGTCCGTCGTCGAGACCCACGTGTACTGGTCCACCTTCGGGCACGTGGTCATCCTTGCGCTGATCCAGATCGGCGGACTGGGTGTCATGACGTTCGCATCCATCGTGGGGCTGGCCGTTATTGGCAGGTTCACGTTCCGTTCAAGGCTCCAGGCGATTGCAGAAAACCGGAGTCAGGAACTGGACGGGACCCCCAAGGTGGTCGCCGGCGTCGTCAAGATATCCCTGGGAACGGAAGCGGTAATTGCCCTGGTCCTCGCAGTGCGTTTTTGGCTCGGATACGGAAAGGAACCCGGTGAAGCGCTCTGGCTGGCAGCCTTCCACGCCGTATCGGCCTTCAATAACGCCGGCTTTTCGCTGTTCGAAGGCAACCTTGAGGCCTACGCTTCAGACCCGCTGATCTGTCTTCCGGTGGCGGCAGCAGTGATTATTGGCGGGCTGGGCTTTCCCGTGCTGGTCCAGCTGCGGAGGGCCTGGCGACAACCGCTGCGCTGGAGCATCAACACACGGCTGGTGGTGTGGGGAACCCTGATCCTGCTGCCTGCGGGAAGCGTGTTCATAGCCGCCAGCGAATGGAACAACCCGGACACCTTTGGGGGAATGTCCGGCCCGGAGCGCGTGCTTGCAGCCTTCTTTATGTCGGTGCAAACCAGGACCGCGGGATTCAGTTCGATTGATGTAGCCCAGATGGAACCGCTGTCCTGGCTGGGCATGGATGTGCTGATGTTCATTGGGGCCGGACCTGCGGGCACCGGCGGCGGCATTAAGGTAACAACGTTTGCGGTGCTCGTGTTCGTCGTCGTGGCTGAGGCACGCGGCAACCCGGAAGTGAGCGCACTGGGCAAGGCACTGCCCGCCTACACTGCGCGCCAGGCGCTGGTAGTCGTGCTCGTTGCGGCCGGACTGATTGCGGTGTCAACCGCAGCCCTTATGGCGCTCACGGACTACTCAATGGATCGTCTGCTCTTCGAAACCGTCTCGGCCTTCGGGACGGTTGGTTTGTCTGCGGGGGTATCTTCCGCCCTGCCCGTAGCGGGGGAGCTGATCCTGGTGGTACTCATGTTCACAGGAAGACTCGGGCCCATCCTGCTGGCGTCGGCACTTGCCCTTCAGGAGCGCAGGCTCAAGTACAGACTCCCTGAGGAAAGGCCGATCATTGGCTAGGCTCAACATCTTTACCGGAAGGGAGTCGGCGCGGATCCGCGAGTCCGACGCCGTGGCAGTGATCGGACTGGGCAGGTTCGGCCAGTCACTCGCCCTCGAACTCATGGCCAGCGGAA
The DNA here is from genome assembly GCF_009696625.1 of Arthrobacter sp. BL-252-APC-1A. Classification (NCBI taxonomy): domain Bacteria; kingdom Bacillati; phylum Actinomycetota; class Actinomycetes; order Micrococcales; family Micrococcaceae; genus Arthrobacter; species Arthrobacter sp. BL-252-APC-1A. The sequence goes on from NZ_VULS01000001.1 coordinate 294,395, forward strand.
TCGACGTGCTGGGCATTGACGGGGAACAGCAGGTGGTCCAGAGCCTGGACGGACGCCTGACCTATGTGGTGATGGCGGACGCCACCCAGGAGGATGTGCTCCGCCAGCTCTCAATTCCCGAGTTCAACCGGGTGGTGGTTGCCATAGGGCAGGACGTTGGTGCAAGCATCCTGGCCATATCCCTGCTGCTGCGATTCGGAGTCCCGCAGATCTGGGCCGAAGCGGTCAGCGAAGCGCACGGTACGGTCCTGCGGCAGCTGGGTGTCCAGCACGTCATCTTTCCTGAAAAGGACATGGGACGGAGGGTTGCCCACCTGGTCCAGGGCAGCATGCTCGACTACATCCCCCTGGGCGGGGACTTCGCGGTGGTCGAGACCTCGCCCCGGCAGTTCCTGGCTGGTTCCACTATTCACGGGGCGGAAGTGCGCCGCCGCTACGGCGTGGTGATTGTGGCGCTGCGCAAGTCCGACGGCGAATGGAAGTTCGCGGAGCCGGACATAGTCCTCGAAGAGGGCGACGAACTCCTGGTTGCCGGCCCCACCGGGAAGGCCGAAGCCTTTAGCCGCCTGTAACCGGCGGATGCCCCAATTGTGTCGCAGTCATGACGCGGGTCCAGGGGCCGTGCTTATATACTCAACGCAAGTTGGACGTAGTCCAATTTTGATTGGCCATCCGGAACCCGTCCTGACCTGCATGAGGAGCAAATGTGACACAGACAGCCCGTCCAACCGATCAGCCGCGGCAGGACGACGGTTACTTTGGTCCGGAGAGCATCAGCTGGCGCCTCTATGCTGATCCGTCTTCCAAGCTTGGCGGAATCGCAGCACTGCTGCTCCAGGCCCTGAACCCCGGCATGATGCGGCTGTTCTCCGAAGTCAGCGTCACCGGCCAGGATGCCGCTGCCCGGGGGGAACGCACGGGGCAGTACATCGACACCACGATCTTCGGCGACAAAGCGCACGCCGACGCCGCTGCACGCGCCGTGCGGGGCATGCACAAGCACGCCAACTGGCAGGATCCCACTACCGGGGAAACGCTTCGTGCCAAGACCGGTGACTGGATGGACTGGACCCACAACACGCTGGTCTACGCCGTGCTGCGTGCTGCAGATGCCTTTGGGCCCAGTCTCACCGCCCAGGAGCGTGACCAGTTTGTGGTCGAGCAGCACATTGCTGCCGAGCTGGTCGGGATTGACCCGGCCCGTTTGCCTGCGACCTGTGCCGACCTGGAGAAGTACATTGACGACCAGCGCCACTGGCTGGCGCTCTCCCTTCCCGCCGCTGAAGTGAGCCGGGCGATCCGCAAGCCGTCGCTCCGGGGCAATCCGGTGAAGGTCTGGACGGGAATCGTTATCCAGGACGGGATACTTTCCCTCCTGCCGGACTGGGCGCTGCTCCTTTACGGTGTGGCCGGGCGGCCAATGAACCTGCGCGGTGCGGCAAGGACCACCAGGGGAATGATGGCGGCGGCGCGCCGTAACCACTCCTACGAGAACGTGATTACTGGCCTGACCACGAAAGTCGACACGCATCCGTACCGAAAGGTGCGCAACCGTGCAGGCAAGTAGGCACGAAGTGTGGTCCCTTTATACCCGGGCTCAGTGCGTTCATGGCCGTTGACAACAGGCAAAGCCCGGGCGGGAAGGTCCGGCCGAACCTTTCGCAGCGTGCCGCCGGAATTCCGCGGCTGGCCAGACGGGCGGGCCTTCAGGAGTGGCCGGCCGGCCTGCGCAGCCGCGTTCTGTTCCCCGCCCTCCTGAAGGCAGGCTGGTCGATCCTCAGGCGGGGCGGCTGGCGGCTGCTTCTGGTGTATGCGCTGAGCCAGGCCGTGCCGCTGGCGATCATCTCCCCGCTGATCCACTGGATGTTTACCGAGGCACTTGCTGCTGCCGGGGTCCATGCAGTGGATTCTGCAGCCTTGGCCTCGGCCTTCGGCAACGGGCGTTCACTTGGATGGATTGCGGCCATTTGTGTCCTCGCGGTGGCAACGGTTTCCCTGCAGCTCAGCGTGCTGGTGGTGGCTGCCGGGCGGGTGCGTTCCGGTCTCAGTCTTGGCCCTGCAGCGCTGTTTCGCGGGATGCTTCCCGTCTTGAAGCGCCTTCCGCGGCTGGGATCCCTTCCTCTTGGGGTTTACCTGTTCCTGGTGGTTCCCCTAACCCAGGCCGGTCTATTTTCAGTCCTTACGCATTCAATTGCCGTTCCGAATTTCGTCTCGGGTGAGATGCTGAAGTCCACACCGGGAACCCTGGCTTACGTGGGTTTCCTGATGGTTGTGGGTACTCTTGCGCTGCGTTATTCGCTGGCGGTTCCGTTCTTTGCCCTGGGAGGAGTTGCCGGCGGCAAAGCCATGAGGCTTAGCTGGCAGGTGACAAGCCGGACCACGCTTGCTTTGCTGGCTGCGGGTGCGGCGGCAACGGCCGGTGCGTTGCTGGCCGGCGCAGCTCTGGTTTTCCTGTCCCTGCTCCCCACCCTTGCTGCCGATTTGTTCCTGCCTGCGGGTGCAGCCCGTGTTGCTGCGTACAGTCTTGGAACCGCACAGGTGGCTGGTGTTGTTCTTGCCGGCAGTTTCGTCATGTTTATTGCGGGCATGCTGATCGAACTCACCGAACGCAGTCTTCCGCTGCTTCCGGGGAAGGTCACGTGGCATTCAGGTGACGACGGCGGTGTTGCGGGCGGGACCGCTGACAGCGCAAAAGCCGGTACCGGCACTGAATCCACAGGCGTCCACGGGCTTGGCCGGGGTGGTGGCTCCGGCGTCCGCGCAGCCGCGACGTCCAGCGCCCGCCATGGCACCCGCTCCGGCGCCGCGCGAGCCGGTGCGGCCAGTGCCGCCGTCGTGCTTGCCCTGATTTTGGGAACCCTGAACATTCCTGTGATGGAGGGACTGCGGGAGGTTCCCCAGGCCTTGATTCTGGGTCATCGCGGGTTCAGCGGCGGGGGAGCGGAGAATACGATCTCCGGGCTGCGTGCGGCTTCATCGGCTGGTGCCGACATGGTGGAGATGGATGTCATGCAGACCTCTGACGGCGGGTTTGTGGTGATGCATGACGCGTCTCTTCAGCGCCTGGCGGGCCGGAATGCTGCTGTGGCGGATCTGACGCTCGCTGAACTTACGTCGATGACTGTGCAGGACCAGTTTGGCCATACCGACTTGATCCCGTCCCTGACCGATTACGTCCGGGCCGCCCAGGAGATTGGGGAGCCGTTGCTAATCGAGATGAAGATGCACGGCGGGGAGACTGAGGACTATGTGGAGCGCCTGGTTGCCGAGCTTGAATCACTGGAAGCACTCGAAGAGAACATCTACCACTCGCTCGACAAAGACAGTGCTGAGGAGCTCAAGCGCCTGCGTCCCGGTTTGTACGTGGGCCTGACTATGGCTGTTGCTGGTGTAGCCGCGCCGGAGACCACTGCCGACTTCATTGTGGTTGAGGAGGCGTCATATACCGATGCTGTTCGGGAGTCGGCATGGAAAGACGGCAAGGAGTTCTACGTCTGGACAGTGAACGGACCGGAGGCCATTCGGAACATGCTGCGTGATGGTGTGGACGGGATCATTACGGACCATCCCGATCTTGCTTTGCAGGACCGGAACCAGATGGGACCCAATGAGCCCATGAGCAGCAAGTTGTATGACGCGCTTATGCGGTTCGTGGTGATTTTCTAGGGCTGCGGGGGGGCGCCGGAGCTAGGCCAGCGACATAAAGAGTTTTTCCATCTCTGCACGGTCCACCGCGGGGTCGTCGCTGGTCAGGCACTGTTCAAGGCCCGAGGCGATAATCGCAAAACCTGCACGGTCCACGGCCTTCGAGACTGCCGAAAGCTGAGTGACAATGTCCTTGCAGTCACGGCCTTCCTCCAGCATGCGTGCGACCGCTGCCAGCTGTCCCTGGGCGCGCTTGAGACGGTTGATGATGGGGCCGGTGTCTTCGCTGTCTAGCTGCATTTGTGTCTCCTGTGCTGCGTGATGCGGGTGTCTGACTCCCGTACATGTTATACCCCGGCGGGTAATTTGCATACCCCTAGGGGTATCCCTCATAGTGGTGCTGTTGCCAGGCAAACGCCCTGGTGGACGATTCATAGCAAGGAGAAAACCATGTGCCGTGCCGTAAAGTGCCGTAGCTGCGGAAAATCGACCTGGGCAGGGTGTGGAAACCATGTGCAGGAAGTCATGCGGAATATCCCGAAGTCTGACCGCTGCACCTGCGACCGGAACGCGCCCAAGCCCAAGCCCGAAAATGCCGGCTGGCTGGCCAAACTCTTCGGCCGGTAAGGCACACCGGGAGACTGCACCGCGCCCATGGGGGCCCGCTGATCATGCGGGTGTGAAGCCGGCGCGTACGGGCGGACCGCGCCGGCTCCCGGCCTGGAACGCCGGTCCTAGAGGACAACTCCATCGGGCAGTTCGGGAGCATCAAACTTCTGCCGCTCACACTCCGCCTGCAGGGGCGGATACGTCTGGGCAATCAGGTCCAGGATCCGGTTCCGCACAATCAAATACGCTTCTCCCACGCCAACAACGCCCTTGAACTCCTTCAGCTCCTCCTCATAGGAGGTCTGCCTGTGACGGAGGTAGTTCACGGTCATCCGGTCACGCCGCGCCTGAGACGTCCGTGGGCCAGCCGGAGACTGATTCCTGCGCAACCGGGAATTGTAGTGATCCAAAGCCAGCTGCTGGACTTCGTCCCATGGTTCCGGATCAATCCGCAGCTCCAAAGCCCTGGCCGCAGCAACAGCCTCCTTCTTCTTCGCCAGCGCTCGTTCCCGAGCAGCCAGCTGGCGCTTACGCGATGCTTCCCGGGCCCTGCGGAAATCCTCTGTGGCTTCAACGGCCTCCACTCTCTCCCGGGAGTAGAGCTTCATGGGCGCAGCCTTCCTGGAGAACGGATTGCGTGCGGTGCGGTCCGGTTCCGGGAGGAAAGTCCTGATCTGCGTCTCAGTCCATCCCCGTTCCTTCCTAAGGTCCGCCGCAATCAGGAAATCTTCACTGTTGGCAGGCTTCGGACGCGGCGGATGGTGCTTTCCACGGGACATAGGTGCTTCTTCGATGGTGCGGGCAGGGCACCCTCCAGTCTAGTGACTCATCCGGCACACAGAACGACGGCGGCCCCGGCCCGTCCGGGCGCGGAAGCCGCCGTCGCCGGTCAGTCCCGGATAAGGCTAGGAACGGCCGTAGGCCCGGGGGAGCGGGATCCCGCGCTGCTCCATCACCAGCCGCAGCCTGGTCGGATAGTCAGTGATGATGCCGTCCACACCGAGGTCAATCAGATAGTTCATGACCGCAGGCTCGTTCACCGTCCACGGCACGATCTTCAACCCCGCCTCCCTGGCCTCGGCAACCATCTGCCGGGTGACGGAGGTGTAAATCGGTGAAATCACGTCGTAACCCTGGGCGGCAGCGGCCTTGACGGCAGAACCGTCGTAGTCATCAATATCGATTCCGCCGAGGATCGGCGCAGCTCCGGGCTGGCCAATCTCCAGTGTCCCGGGTGCGGCAACCAGCGCAACGCGGGGCAGCCGCGGAGCCAGGCGCCCAACCAGATTCAAAGCTGACCAGTCAAAGGACTGGATAGTCACCCGGTCTGACATACCGGACCTGCGGACTTCATTCACCACGGCTCGGGCAAGGGCTTCCATTCCCGGCCCGCCGGCACGGCCGTCCTCAACTTTTGTCTCGATATTGAAGCCAACATTCCGGGCCCTCAGCTCCTTGGCCAGGGCGAAAACGTCCTTCAGCTCCGCGATGCGGTTCCCCTCAACGACCTGCTGTTCGGGATACCCCGGAAGCTGTGCGAAGCCGCAGTCCAGGGTCTTGAGCTGCGCCAGCGTCAGCTCTGCAACCCGGTCGCCCACATAAGGGAAGTCAGGGTCGTTGGCGCCGGCAGGTTCAGTGTCACGGCATTTCGTGGCCAGGATGACGTCGTCATGCCAGACGACGACGGCGCCGTCCTCACTCAGGTGCGTGTCCAGTTCCAGCGTGCTCACGCCCAGCTGAAGCGAATGCCTGAATGCAGCCAGCGATTCCTCGGTGTACTCGCCCCGCCCTCCGCGGTGGGACTGGAGGTCCAGGGCGGAGCGTTTGGCGCCGGTCCGCATCTGTTCAACCATCACGTCGAAAATGTGCGTGTCCTCGTAGAACCCGCCCAGCCTTTCCGACCCGGGTCCCATGGCGGTGAGCGGGACGTCAAGGGCCGTGTGGCCGTCGGTTGTCCAGTCAACACTGAAGACCTGGTCTGAGTTCGCGACGGGAAGCGGTCCGTCCTCCGCCGAGATCCCGTCGCCGGACTCATCCTGGTCGTCGTTGAACGCCTCGATGGTCATGCCGCCGGTCTGATGATCGCCGACGACAATCAGCAGAGTGTTGCCGTCTGCCTCAGCGAAGTCCCGGGTCCACTGCCACGGACTGCTCGAAGGCAATGCCTGACTTAATGGTCAGCTCGGCATCGTTGACGTGGGACATCGAGTCGATGCCCTCATCCTCCACGAGCAGGAAGAATCCCTCGCCCTCGGTTCCGCCGCCCCCGCCGTGTCCTCCTCCGCCGCCGTGCCCGCCGCCGTGCCCGCCGCCGTGCCGGGCCTGCGGTGCGGAGGTGGAGAGCAGCTCCAGCGCTTTCTGCGTCATGGTGGTCAACGGAACCGTCGGTTCGTAGATCTCCTCGAGGTCGTCTCCGTACTGGAACATTTCCTCGTTGGCGAACAGTCCGAGCACCTTCGGGCCCTGGGCTTGGAGGAGCCCTGCCTCATCCCAGACGTATTCATAACCGTCGGCCTGTGCCTGCTCAACCAGGTTGACGGTGCCGGTGCTTTCCTCGGACGGATCCTCAGGCGGGTTGTCCGGGTGCATCCCGGGGTTTCCGGCCGGATACCAGTGGTCCTCGCCGCCGCCCAGGATCAGGTCCGGCCGGCTGGACTCCAGGAACTGGCGGGCAATTTCGCTCTGCGCGCCGCGGTCCGCCACATGGGCACCGAACGCCGCCGGCGTGGCGTCCGTTACCTGGGCAGTGGTAACCAGCCCTGTCGATTTGCCCAGGGCAGCTGCGATCTCCAGCGCCGTAGGCACCGGCAGTCCATTGAGGTCGACGCCGATTGCCCCGTTGTATGTTTTCACTCCGGTGGACATTGTGGTTGCCGCCGCAGCCGAGTCGGTGACGAAGGTTTCCGGATCAGCCGAGTTGGTGTGCACCAGGCCAAGTTCCGGCAGCGAGTCCATCACCAGTTCACCGGTAAGTCCAACGTGAGAGAGCCGGATGGCGTTGCGCTGGGCCGTGCCCATGCCGTCGCCTACCATCAGGATGATGTTCCTGGCGGCCTGCGGTTCATCGGGTCTCGGCTTCTTGGGGCCGCGGTCCTTCTTGTTCCCCGCCGGCTGCAGGTCTGTCTGTCCGGCTGGGGTTTCCGTCGGGTCGCCGGCAAGGCCGGACCCTCCGCTGCAGCCGGAGAGGATCAATCCGCCCAGTATCGCCGTCGTTACTGTCAGTCTTCCCTTGTTCATTTATGGATTCCCGTCTCAGAGTGTGCGAGTGGTGACGCAATCCCCCCAATCAAGTGCGTTCACCCTTCGGGAGCACTGCGGGAGTGTCAACAGCAGCCGGGAATATAGGGGCCGGGCACGCAGGATCGCTGCGGCTTCAGAGCCAGGGCGAACCAGAGGCAGGGCAGCGCCTACTCGAACCGGGACGCGTCTCCGGTTCCGTGGCGCACCACCTCGGCAACACCCGAGGAAAAGTCGACCACGGTCGTAGGATCCGGACCGCAGTGGCCCGAGTCGACCACTCCGTCCAGGACGTGGTCCAGGCGTTCCTTGATTTCCCAGCCCTCGGTCAATGCCTCCTCCTGGCCCGGCAGGAGCAGTGTGCTGGAAAGAATCGGCTCATCGAGGTCCGCGAGAATGGCCTGGACCACCTTGTTGTCCGGGATGCGCACGCCCACCGTCTTCTTTTTGGGATGCAGCAGCCGGCGCGGCACTTCCTTCGTCGCAGGAAGAATGAACGTGTAGCTCCCCGGTGTCACTGCTTTCAACGAGCGGAAGACGTCGTTGTCCAGCTGGACAAACTGGCCCAGCTGGGCGAAGTCACGGCAAACCAGGGTGAAATGGTGTTTGGGATCAAGGTCCCGGATGCTGCGGATGCGGTCCAGGGCGTCGCGGTTGCCTACCTGGGCACCGAGTGCGTAGCAGGAATCGGTGGGGTAGGCGATCAGGCCGCCGCCGCGCAGCATGGCGGTGATCTGGCTGATAGTGCGGGGCTGGGGATTCTCAGGATGAACATCAAAGTATCTGGCCATGGGATGAGCTTACGCGGACGGTGAAAGCACCTGCCCGGACTGGTCCGCTTAAACCGGGCCGGCAGACTCGCTCAGGGTGTGCATGGCCGCCTGCAGTCCATCCGAGGTCCGTGAGACAACCTGTGCCAGCTGTTCCTGTCCCGCGAGGTCAACCAGTGACTCGGGGTTCAGGGCCTCAATTACGGACACTGCCCCGCCCGGGTCCTCACGGATTACTACGTTGCAGGGGACCGCAACCCCGATTGCACGGTCCAGTTCCATGGCCTCACCGGCCAGGGCCGTATTGCACGTCCCCAGAATGCGGTAGCCCAGCATCCAGTCCGGTGCCGAGGCGCCAAGCTGGGCCGCGAAGTCGGAATCGTTCAGCTGGGCACGGAGGTCCGGCTCTTCCTCCGGTCTCCGGTCCTGCTGTTGATGGCACTGGGATTTCCCGCTGCACTGCTGGCCCTGCAGGGGCTGCTCATCCCGGGGACCCGCGATCCGCTGAATGGAGCCGGGTCCATTCAGCGCATTGGACTTCTTCGTTCCAATGGCACTGTGCGTGGTGATGGCCAGCGTGGGTTTGTCCAACCTTCCTTCAACGCTGGGCGGCTACCGGCAGCTGGGACTTTTCCGGCGGCTCGGGGCGACTCCGGCCGGCGCGCACCGGGTCCTGGGTGCGCAGCTTGCCGTTAGTACGGCCTCCCTCGCGGCTGGGGCAGCCCTCGCGGCCGTCATCGCGGTGTGGGCGCTCGGTGCGAGACCTCCGGAGGTTCCACTGGCGGCGCTTGCAGTGTTCCTGCTGGGATCCGTGCAGATGCTCGCCCTGGGCGCCGTCGTCGGATCCCGGGCCAGGAGCGCGCAGAGTGCCAACGGGATTGGAACCCTCATCCTCTTCGCATCACTGTTCTTCGCAGGAGTGTGGACCCCCGGGCCGTTGATGCCGGAGCCGGCAGCCGCCGTCGCAGGATACACCCCGCTCGGCGCTGCCGCACAGAGCCTGACGGCAGCCTGGTACGGACAACCGCTGGACCTGGTTCCCGTCGTTGTGATGGTTCTCTGGACCGTGCTGTTCTCTGCGGTTGCCGTCCGGCTCTTCCGCTGGCGCTAGGATCCTCCGCCCGGAACGCCGCAGCCGCCGCTACGAACCGCCGTCCTCGATGCTGATCATCCAGCTGGTACCAAAACGGTCGGTCAGCATCCCGAAAACATCACCCCACGGAGCCCGCTCCAGCGGCATCGTCATCTGTCCGCCGTCCAGCAGTTTGTCCCAGTAGCCGCGCAGTTCGTCGCCGTCGTTGCCGCTAAGCGAAATGGAGTAGCTGCTGCCCTCGTGCAGGTTCATGCTGTCCGGGGTGTCAGAGGCCATAAGGACAAAACCCTTGTCCGTGGTCAGCGAGGAATGCATGATCTTGCCGGCCTCGGCCGGGTCTTCGGCCATGTTCATATCGCCAAAGGTGGAGCTCTCCAGGGTTCCGCCAAATACGTCCTGGTAGAACGCCATGGCCTCCGCCGCATTGTCGCGGAAACTCAGGTAGGGATTCATCTGGCTGGGCATGGCAGGTCCTCTCGTGGGGATGGTGGGTGCGGCGCAGCACCGGTGTCCGAAAAGTATGCACTTGGCCACACCGGCGGGGAAGAGGGTGCCGGGAAGTCCGCGAAATCCCACCCGCCCGGCCCGGAGCGGGCCGTCACGCAGTGCGCTCGGCCGCGCCCGCGGGAGTAGCGTTGGGTAGTTGGGTTAGGCAACCTAACAGGGAATCAACGGACACGGAGCGAACATTGCCGCAGCAGGGCAAATCCACCAGGGGCGACGCCGGAGATGGCCGGCTGTGGAGCAAGCCCTTCAGCCTTGCCATCGCGGTGAACTTCTTTATCTCACTCGTCTTCTACCTTCTGATGACCTCAATGGCGCTTTATGCCGTTGACCGCTTCGGGGCCTCTGACACCGCTGCCGGGCTGACGGCCGGCTCCTTCGTTCTTGGCGCCCTCACAGCGCGGGTATTCGCCGGAAAGTTCCTGGACTTCGTTGGCCGGCGCAGGATGCTGCTGGCCGGCCTGCTCTTCTATACAGTTGCTGCGCTGTTCTATACCCCGGCAGGCAGCCTGGAAATCCTCATTGCCATCCGGGTAATCCACGGTGCCGCTTTCGGACTGGCCAGCACGGCGCTTTCCGCCTCTGTCATGGCGCTTATTCCCGCAGGCCGCCGCGGAGAGGGGACCGGATACTTTTCGATCTCCAACACCCTGGCCACCGCCGTCGGACCGTTCCTCGCAGTCCTGCTCGTGGACCGCACCAGCTACGGCGTGCTTTACATGGTCACGGCAGCGTGTGCCGCAGCATCCCTGCTGGTTGCCCTGGCGCTGCGGCTTCCCGAACGCACGCTCAGTCCGGCTGAAGTCGCAGCGAAATGGCGTATGCGCCCGGCTGACGTCCTGGAACCCCGCGCGGCAGCCATCGCATCGGTGATGCTGGTGGCCGGCGTCGCCTACTCGGGAGTGCTGACCTTCCTGAACTCCTACGCACAGGAGCAGGACATGGTGGCAGCGGCGTCGGGCTTTTTCCTGATCTACGCAGGCGTAGTCTTCGTCTCCCGCTTCGTGGTCGGCCGCCTGCAGGACACCCGCGGTGACAACGCCGTCGTCTACCCGATCCTGGCCTCCTTCGCGGTGGGGCTGGGGCTGCTGGCATGGGCGCCCAACAGCACCGTCCTGGCAATTGCCGGCGCCTTCGTGGGCATGGGCTTCGGAGCGCTGATGCCCACCGCGCAGGCCATCGCCGTCACTGTGGCTCCGGACCACCGGATTGGGATCGCCACCTCCACGTTCTTCCTGATGCTCGACGCCGGAATTGGACTTGGACCGTTCCTGCTGGGCCTGCTCATCCCCCTGACCGGATTCACCGGAATGTACGCGGTCCTGGCGGTGGTTGTCGGGGCAGCAATGATCCTGTACCACTTTGTCCACGGCCGCTCAGCCCGCCGGCCGTCAAGGCCCTGACCGGCCACAGCACCGCAGGAAACGCTGACATGCCTGCGGCCAGCAGGTAGCCTGCCTGCATGGCCGCGAAAGCAACTACCATTTCCGTGCCCGGTCCCGACGGCGTCCGCGAGGTACGCATCTCCAGCCCGGACCGCGTGCTGTGGCCGGAGTCCGGTTTCACCAAACTGGATCTGGCCACATACATGGTTGCCGTGGGCGGGGCATTCGTCGCTGCCAACGGTGACCGCCCGCTGTCACTGCAGCGTTTCCCGGGCGGGATAGACGGTGAACAGTTCTTCTCGAAGAACCCGCCCAAAGGAGCGCCCGACTACGTCCGGGACGTAATGGTGGTGTACCCAAGTGCACGTTCCCATCCGCAGCTGGTTATTGACGAACCCGCCGCAGCCGTCTGGGCGGTGCAGATGAATACCATCGTGTTCCATCCATGGCCCTCCCGTGCCGAAGATTCGGATAACCCGGACCAGCTTCGGATCGACCTGGATCCGCAGCCCGGAACCGACTTCGACGACGCAGTTCCGGCCGCAGCCGCCCTTCGGGAGGTGCTCGCTGAAGCAGGGCTCGAGGCCTATATCAAGACCTCGGGCAACCGGGGGCTGCACGTCTTCGCGCCCATTGAACCGGTGCGGGAGTTCCAGGACGTCCGGCACGCCGTTATCGCCGCCGCCCGGGAACTTGAACGCCGCATGCCACAGCAGGTGACGACGTCGTGGTGGAAAGAGGAACGCGGCGAGAAAGTGTTCGTTGACTTCAACCAGGCCAACCGCGACCGCACCATGGCCGGGGCATACAGCCCGCGGGCACTGCCGCACGCGCCGGTCTCCACACCGGTCACCTGGGACGAGCTTGAGAGCGTGGATCCGCGTTCCTTCACGGTGGAAACGGTGCCGGACAGGCTGGCGGACACAGGGGACCCATGGGCAGACCTCGGCGACCGTCCGGGCAGCATTGACGTGCTGCTCCAGTGGTGGCAGCGGGACCTTGAAAGCGGGCTCGGCGAGCTCCCGTTTCCTCCCGACTACCCGAAGATGCCCGGTGAGCCTCCACGGGTCCAGCCGAGCCGGAGGAAGATGGACCTGCCCGAAGAATCGTAGGTGTGAGGATCATCACCCGGTCGATTGGGAAGGGGCCGGGTGGCGGCGGTGTTAAGCACCTCGAGTAACTCCGCCAAAAAGAAAGTTCTTCTTCATGAGCAACAGCGCCACCCAGTCACTCCAGGACCACGCCGTCGTCAGCAGCGAAGCCCTCGACACCCTGTTCCTGGAAGCACGCACCGCCAACACCTTCAGCTCCGAACCGGTCACGGAGGAGCAGATGCGGGCCATCTACGAACTGACGAAGATGGGTCCCACATCGATGAACATCCAGCCGATGCGCATCACCTGGGTGAACTCCCCGGAAGCCCGGGAACGCCTGGTTAAGCACATGGCCGAAGGCAACCAGGGCAAGACCGCTTCAGCCCCCGCAGTTGCCGTGCTCAGCTTCGACACTGAATGGCACGAAGGCTTCCCGACCTTCTTCCCCCACGCTGCAGAGCGCAAGGCCATGTTCGACGGCAACGAAGAGCTGCGCACGGTTATGGGCAACAACAACGCCCACATGCAGGCTGCCTACTTCATCATGGCTGTCCGTTCCGCTGGCCTGGCTGCCGGACCCATGGGCGCGTTTGACGCCGCAGCGATTGATGCTGAGTTCCACGCCGGTACCAGCCAGCGCACCTTTATGGTTGTCAACGTCGGAAAGCCCGGCGAGAACCCGTGGTTCGACCGCCTGCCGCGCTACGACTACGAGGCCGTGACCACCACCCTGTAGCCCTCCGCAGCAAAAAGGGCCGGCACCTGCCGGCCCTTTTTGCTGCCCCGGCCGTGTTCGCCCCGCTTCTCCTTCCACTCCGGACAGCGGCGGTGGGAGGATGTCATAGGCCGGAGGGCAGGGGATATGGCAACCATTTCAGTAGTAATACCCGCGCATAACGACGCCCCGTTCCTTGCCGTCTGCCTGGCAGCCCTGGCAAGGCAGACCCGCGTTCCTGACGAGGTTGTGGTGGTGGACAACTGCTCCGAGGATGACACGGCCGGGGTGTGCGCAGCGGCGGGTGTGCGCAGGGTAGTCGAGGCCCTCCCGGGTGTGGCCGCGGCAACCGCATGCGGTTTCGACGCGGCTGAAGGGGACATCCTCGCCCGGCTGGACGCCGATTCCGTGCCGCCGCCGTACTGGCTGGCCCGGATGGAAGAGCTGGTGGAGGACGCCGGTCCCATGACGGCAGTTACCGGCCCCGGCAACTTCTACGGCGGCAACCGGCTCACCCGCTGGATAGCTGAGAACCTCTACATAGCGGGTTACCGCTGGTCAATGAACATCCTTATGGGGCATCCGCCGATTTTCGGCTCAAACTTCGCCCTGCACGCGTCCATGTGGAAACGGCTGCGGGAGGGAATGCACCGGTCCGGCAGCCGGATCCATGACGATCTGGATCTGAGCTGGCAGATTGCCCCGGACATGGACGTCCTATGGGTGGACTCCCTGCGGGTCGGGGTCTCGGCCCGCCCGCTGGAAAGCTGGAGGGGCCTGGGGCGGCGGCTCTCCATGGCATGGACAACCTTCCGCACGGACTTCGAGCAGCAGGGCCCGGTGGAACGCCGGAGGCTGCGGCGCCGGTGGCGAACAGAGCACGGTCCCGGCCGCGCCTAACCGACAGCCGGCGGCGCCCCGTCCGCGTAGAGCGCCAGCAGGTCCCGCGCCAGCTGGTTTGGTGCGGTCTCGCACGGGCTGTGCCCACCCCGGTAAACCGCCAGCCGGGCCTTGATTGCCCGGGCAAATCCGGCATGTACCCGGTTCGGCCAGACATCGTGTTCCCCGACTGCCACCAGCTTGGGCAGTGCCTGTTCCGCAAGCTGTGCCCGAACATCAGGAACGTGGCGCATCAGGGTAATGATGTCCCGAATTGACTGGCGGCGCGTGACCTGGAAGCGCCGGCGCACAAGATCCATCCTCGAGGCAGGAACCCTGGCGAAGTTCCGCTTGACCCCCCACACAATGAGATCTGCACTGGCGGGGCCGGAAACCAGGGGAGCGAACCTGCCCAGAATGCTGACCGAGCGGAAAGCCAGGCCCGGTTCCGGCGGGGCGCTCATCAGGGTGAGGGTGCGGTAAAGCTCCGGATACCGCAGGAGCCCCAGTTCGGCAATGACCCCCGCGAAGGAATAGCCAAGCACGTGGGCGGGCTCCCGGAGGGTCTGCAGGACTGCATAAAGGTCTTCCACAAACAGGTCGTAGTCATAGTGGTCCCTTGGGGGAGTGAGATTCTCCGGTCCCGCAGCTGCGGACTCGTACTGGCCGGCCAGGTCGTAGGCGAGGACGTAGTAGCCCTGTGCTGCAAGCAGGGGCATCAACAGGGAGAAATCCTCCTTGGAACCCATGACGCCGGGCACCAGGACCACCGGCGGACATCCTGGATCACCCATGGCGTCGGCGGCAAGCACTCCACTGGGAACCGTCAGGCCCAGACGCACCGAACCTTTGGGCAGGACCGACCAGTCGATGGAACCAAGCTGTGAATCCAGTTCCGCCGCGGGCGGTGCGGCAGCGCCGGAAGCAGCGGCGTCGAACGCGTTTGGCGCGTCACCTTCCGGAAGGGCCATACCTAACGATAGCCAGCAGCGCTGCTGCAGGAAGGATCCGGGGAGCCTTTACACTCTTTGGTACCAAGATCAGAATTGGCCCAGCGGGCCGGACCGGTCCGGACGTCTTGCAGTGTGCAGGAGAACCAGTCATGGAAACATCCCATCCGCAGCCCGGGCCGGACAGCGAGCTGAAAAACAGGCACCGCCGGATGTGGGCGCTGGGCGATTACAAGAGTGTTGCTGCTGAGGTTGTTCCCGAACTGGGTGCGGTGCTGGCTGCTGAAGCCGGTATCGGCCCCGGCGACTACGTCCTGGACATCGCGGCAGGTACAGGCAACGCTTCAATTCCCGCTGCCCTCGCCGGGGCCGACATAGTGGCACTGGACCTCACCCCTGAACTTTTGGAAGCCGGGAGGGCGATCGCCGGCTCCCAGGGCATCGACCTCGAGTGGGTGGAGGGCGACGCCGAGGACCTGCCCTTTGATAACGGGACGTTCGACGCGGTTATCTCCTGTGTTGGTGTGATGTTCGCACCCAACCACCAGCGCGCTGCCGCGGAACTGCTGCGGGTCTGCCGTCCGGGCGGAACGATCGCGCTGCTGAACTGGACCCCCGAGGGATTCGTCGGTGAACTGATGTCGATTATGCGTGATTACCAGCCGCCGCAGGCCGCAGTTCCCGGACCGCCGCTCTGGGGCCGCCAGGACTACGTTTCAGGGCTATTCGGCGGGGGCGTCCAGGACTGGCAGGGCCGGCAGCAGATGGTCACAGTGGACAGGTTTGAGAACCCCGGACACTTCCTGGAGTTCTTCAAAGCCAACTTCGGGCCGGTGATGGGGGTCTACCGCGGACTGGGGGAGGACATCGAACGCACAGCCGCCCTGGACCGCGAACTCACATCCCTGGCCGAACGGCATGCCCGCGCCGCAGACAACGGGATCGAAATGGACTGGGAGTATCTCCTGCTCCGGGGCACCGCCGGCGAAGGGCGCTAAAGTACTTCGCGGACGGGATGATGGTGCTTTTCCGCTCGCCGGGAGCAGGGGATAAACTGCAGTTGCTGTTACCGTCCCCAGCCAAGGAGCCGACTGTGCCCGCCAAACGCCGGCCTAACAAGTATGTTTACCGTTCGATCGTCTTCGCCGGAGTCGCAGCAGTGAACCTGTTCCGGGTCAAGGTGATTCCGTCCGGCCTGGAGCATCTGCCCAAGGACGAGGTCATCCGGGGGATGAACCGCCAGGTGGTTCCCGGCAAGGGAGCAGTGGTGGCCATTACGCACTTTGGCTACCTGGATTTCGTGTTCGCCGAATACCTTCTGTGGAAGCAGCTCAAGGTCCACATGCGCTTCCTGGTCACAAAGAAAGCCGCCCGCAAAAAGTTCGTGGCAGCCGTCTGCGACTGGTGCGAACACATAGTGGTGGACCGTTCCAACGGCGGAGCGGCGTACCCCATTTCAGTCGAGAAACTCCATAAGGGCGATTACCTTGCCGTGCTTCCGGAAGCCGGCGTCAGCCGCAGCTTTGAGGTCCGGCAGCTCAAGACCGGAGCAGTACGCATGGCCGCTGAAGCCGGTGTGCCCATCATCCCGGTCTCTGTCTGGGGCGGGCACCGGATGCTCACCCGCGGGCACGGCCTCAGCCTGAAGGCTGTTTGGAAAACACCGGTACGGATCCATATTGGTGAGCCCCTGAGGATCGATCCGGCCGCACCGGTCGCCGAGGAGACTCTCCGCCTCCAGAAGATCCTGCAGGAGGGGATTGACCAGTGCATCGACACCTATCCCGAGAAGGCCCCCGTGGGTGCCTGGTGGATGCCGGTAAGCCGCGGCGGGTCGGCAATGACCCCCGAGGACCAGGTTTTGCTGGACGAAGCAGACCGCGCCAAGTACAAGATCACGGGCTAGCCGGTGGATCCGGCAGGATCCGGGGCATTCGAACCGGCCCGGACGCACCTCGCTGACGGCCGGGAGCTCCTGTACTTCCACGACGGCGGTGCGGGTCTGCGCCAGGGTGGAGTTCCACCGGACACCCGGTCCCTGCCTCCGCGGCCGGATACTCCGGTTATGCGTTTTGATCCGCTGCTGGGAGACTGGATTTCCTACGCCGGGCATCGTCAAAACCGCACGCACCTGCCTCCGGCCGCAGAGTGTCCGCTGTGTCCTTCCGTGCCCGGACGCGCCACCGAAATACCGGCGCAGGAGTACGACGTCGCGGTCTTCGAAAACCGGTTTCCCGCTTTTGGTCCGGGCACCGCCGGATCCCTGCCGGACCCTGCCGGCGCTGAGGCACCCGCGGCCGGCCGCTGTGAAGTGGTCGCCTTCTCCCCGGACCATCAGGGGTCCTTCGCCGGCTTGGGCCTGGAGCGGATCCGGACAGTCATCCGGGCCTGGACCCACCGCACAGCCGAACTCTCGAAGGTGCCGGGTGTAGCCCAGGTGTTCATTTTCGAGAACCGGGGCGCCGACATCGGCGTGACCCTGCATCATCCCCACGGCCAGATTTACGCTTACCCGTACGTGACCCCCACAACGCAGCGCCAGCTCGAATCCCTGGCCGGGTACCACGCTGCTGCCGGCGGGGATCTCTTTACGGATCTCCTTGCCCGCGGGCAGGAAGGGGAGCGCATCGTGGCACATGGACAGTACTGGACGGCGTATGTCCCCTACGCGGCGCGGATGCCCATAGAAGTCCACGTGGTGCCGCACCGCCACGTGCCGGACCTGCCCTCGCTCACCGAGGATGAACGGACCGAACTCGCAGCGGTTTACCGGGATGTGCTGCGCCGGATCGATGGCCTGTACCCGACGCCCACTCCATACATCGCAGCCTGGTACCAGGCGCCCGTGGACCATCCCGGCCGGGAGAAGTACCGCCTCCATCTCCAGGTAACCTCGCCCCGGCGGGCAGAGAACAAACTGAAATACCTTGCCGGATCTGAAGCCGCGATGGGCGCCTTCATTTCAGATGTAACCCCGGAACAAACCGCCGCCCGCCTCCGCGCTGTGCTGGTGGACCCGGCAGGGACAGGCGGAAAACCGTGAGCACCGCCGCGGCAGCGTTCAGCGAACTCTACGGATACGCGCCCGACGGCGTGTGGTCGGCTCCGGGGCGCGTCAACATCATCGGGGAGCACACGGACTACAACGACGGCTTCGTCTTCCCGATGGCGATCGACCGGCGGGCCCGCGTCGCGGCTGCCCAGCGGCAGGACGGAGTGCTCCGGCTGGCCACAACAGCGCCGGGGGAACCGGCGGAGATTGCGGCAGCGGACCTGGCCCCCGGAGTCCTCTCCGGGTGGAGCCGGTACCTGGCAGGGGTGCACTGGGCGTTTGGGCAGCGGGGCGTCCGCGTGCCCGGCATGGACATCCTGCTGGAGTCCGATGTCCCGGTTGGAGCAGGCCTTTCCTCCTCCGCCGCCATTGAATGTGCTGCAGCCCTGGCTTTCGCCGAAGCGGCCGGCGCGGACCTGCCGCGTGAAGAGCTGGTGCTGATCTGCCAGCAGGCGGAGAACGACTTTGCCGGGGCCCCCACCGGAATCCTGGACCAGTCTGCGTCCCTGCTGTCCCGCGAAGGGCATGGCTTGTTCCTCGACTGCAGGTCGCGGCAGAGCCGCCTGGTTTCACTGGACCTGGGCAGCGAGGGCATGACAGTGCTCGTCATCGATACAAAAGTCAGCCACGCCCACGACTCCGGGGGCTACGCGGAACGCCGGCGGGACTGCGAGCGGGCCGCGGAAGAGCTGGGCGTGGGAGCGCTGCGGGACGTGGACCTGTCCGATCTGGTGCTGTCCGCCCAGGGTATGGACCAGCGTGCCTACCGGCGGGCCAGGCACGTGGTGAGTGAGAACTCCCGGGTGCTTACCGCCGTCGGGCAGCTGGAAGCGGGACGGCCTATCCGGTCCCTGGGGCCGGTGCTGGCTTCCAGTCACGAGTCGCTCAGGGACGACTTTGAAGTCTCCTGCCCCGAACTCGACCTGGCGGTGGAGGCTGCCATGGCAGCCGGCGCGGCAGGTGCGCGGATGACCGGAGGAGGGTTCGGCGGATCAGCCCTGGCCCTGGTCACCGAGGCCGGGGCTGATTCGGTGGAGCGGGCCGTTACCCGCGTCTTCGCACGTGCCGGATACACGGTCCCGGAAGTTTTCGCTGTCAATCCGGGAGCCGGTGCCCGGCGCGAAAGCTAAGGCGCGGGAACGGGGTTAAAAGGGGCGGGCCGGCCGGATAACTCCGGCCGGCCCGCCCCTTTTTGCTTATGGTCTGCTAAGCCTTCGTCACTGCGCTGACGGCGTCACGGATAGGGGTATCCCCGTTGATGAACTCGATGAACTGGCCCACGGTCCCTGGCTGCTCAAGCACTTCGGCAGCGACAGCTGCGACGTCGGCGCGGGAGACACTGCCGTCCTGGCCGCCGCCAACACTGATCCGGCCGGTGCCGGGGTCATCGGTCAGCGCGCTGGGGCCAAGGATGGTCCAGTCCAGCCCGCTGCGGCGCAGATGGTCGTCAGCCGCTGCCTTCGCCTCGGCGTAGGCGTAGAACCCGTTGTCCGGGTCCACTCCGTGGTCCTTGCCGGCGCCCATGTAGGACACCATGACGTACCGCCGGACGCCGGCCTGCTCAGCGGCTTCCATGGAACGGATGGCAGCGTCGCGGTCCACGGCATAGGTGCGCTCGGGGGAACCGCCGCCCGCCCCGGCAGACCAGACAACGGCGTCGTGCCCGGACAGGCGCTCCGCCAGTTCAGGAGTGTCAAGCTTTTCGAGGTCGGCCACAATCGGTGCTGCGCCCGTGGCAGCAACTTCCTCCACGTGGTCCGGGTTCCTGAACAGCGAGGACACCTCGTGCCCGTTCGCTGCGAGGTCCTTCGCCAGCTGAAGTGCCACCTTGCCATGTCCGCCAATGATTGCCACGCGTGCCATGGTGCTCCTTTCGTCGGGTACGTACAGGAAGCATAAGCATACTGATGGTTGCGGGGCCGGATCTTCAGCCGCGGGCGGAACCGGGAATACCGGTGCCGGACAGATCCGGGGAAAGCGGAGGCGGTATTGGTGAAGGGGATGGTCTGTGCAGGCGGTGCGAACTAATATCCAAAGGTGCCCGGGCTGGCCGGCCAGCGCCGAGGGGCCAAGGCGAAAGGAAGTACATGTCTACTGCCACCGCGGAAGCTGATCTCACCGTCCAGACTGCAGAGGGGGCGGTCCTCGGGCGGCTCGCAGGAGCCGCCAGGGTCTGGAGAGGCATTCCGTACGCGAAGCCTCCCGTCGGAGAACTTCGGCTGCGGCTGCCGCAGCGTACGGCCCCCTGGACCGGTGTACGCCAGGCGGGTGATTACGGACCATGGGCCCCGCAGCGGGTGCGCAGGCTGCTGCCGGGTGCGGCCGCCAAGACACCAATGAGTGAGGACTGCCTGTCCATCAACGTTGCCGCCCCCGCCCAGCCGGCAGATTCGCCCCTGCCTGTCCTGGTCTTTTTCCATGGGGGCGCCTTCAATACCGGGTCAGCTGCCATGGAGATGGTCGACGGGTCCCGGCTGGCATCCGAGGGCAACGTTGTCTTCGTATCGATGAACTACCGTCTTGGCGCCCTGGGCTTTATGGACTTCCGGGCGTACTCGACAGCCGGGCGTACCTTCGACGTCAACGTTGGCCTGGCGGACCAGGTGGCAGCCCTTGAATGGGTCCGGCGGAACATCGCGGGCTTCGGCGGGGATCCGGAAAACGTGACCATATTCGGCGAATCTGCCGGCGCCATGTCCGCTTTGACGCTGATGTGCGTTCCGTCCGCCGCCGGACTGTTCCACCGGGCGTTCCTGCAGAGTCCCGCGCCGGGGGCGGCCTATGGGCCGGAACTGGCGTCACAGTGGGCCGAGCAGTTCCTCGGGCTGCTGGGGACCGGTCCCGGGGGTGCTGTGGAAGCTCTGGCGACGCTGCCGGCGTCGTCCCTCGTTAAGGCAGGAGATGAGCTGAGCAGCAAAATCACGCCCGAAGCCCAGCCCGGGGCGCTGAGCCTCGCCCCGGTGGTTGACGGATCTTTCCTCCCGCTGCATCCCCTGGATGCGTTCGAGCAGGGACGCGCCCACCGGGTTCCGCTGGTGATCGGCACCATGGAGAACGAGGGAGCCATGTTCGACCGGCTCCATGACATCCTCCCCACCTCCGCGGAGCGGATCCGGAAAATGTTCGAATTGACCGACCCGGAGGCGCAGGACCGGGTGACAGCGGCATACCGGGGGTTTCCGCACCGGAAGCAGGCAGTGGAGCTGGGAGGGGACGCCGTTTTTTGGTATCCCAGCGTGCAGGCCGCCCAGGCACACTCCGGCTATGCACCGACCTGGTCCTACCGCTTCGACTATGCGCCGCGAGCCGCGAGGGCCGCAGGACTCGGTGCCACCCATGGCCTGGACCTGGCTGCTGTCTTTGGCAATTACGACACCGGCACGGCGCGGGCCCTGCTCAGCCTGGGGAACCGGCGTACCACCATGAATGTCGGGCACAGGTTCCGCTCCGCGCTGCTGCGCTTCGCCCGGACAGGTATGCCGGGTCCAATGTGGCCCGGCTACGATTCGAGCACGCGCCGCACCAAGATTTTCGACCGGTACGACCGCATCGAACTGGACCCGCGGGCAGTCCGCCGGCGGGCCTGGGACGGCTACCAGGGGTACCGCTAGCGGCTGGGAGGGCCGCCTCTTTAGGCCCGCGCGGTGACAGGAGAATAGCCGCATAAGATTGAAGCCATGAGCGCCACCCTTGTTGCCCGCAGCCTGTCCGGTGGTTACGCCCACCGGGTCCTGTTCTCCGACCTTTCACTCACTGTCGCCCCCGGCGATGTTATTGGCATTGTCGGCGCCAACGGGGCCGGAAAATCAACGCTTCTCCAGCTCCTCGCCGGAGCAGGTGTCCCGTTCGAAGGGACTGTGGAACGGCATCCTACGGACGCCTTCGTGGGCTGGATGCCGCAGGAACACGAGCGCGTTGAGGGTGAGACGATCGCCGAATACGTGGCGCGGCGCACAGGTGCCGCCGCAGCTACAGCTGCGATGGAGGCTGCAGCCGAGGGGCTGGAGTCCGAATCGGTCCAGGCCCAGGACGAATACGCCTCCGCCCTGGACACCTGGCTGGCCTCCGGGGCCACAGACCTGGACGAGCGTATGCCTGCCGTTCTGGCCGACCTTGGCCTGGACGTCGGCACCGAGGCCCTGATGACCGGTCTCTCCGGTGGCCAGGCGGCTCGGGTGGCCCTCGCAGCACTGCTGCTCAGCCGCTTTGACATCGTCCTGCTGGACGAACCCACGAACGACCTTGACCTTGACGGCCTCGCGAAGCTGGAGGAGTTCGTCCGGGGCCTTCGGGGTGGCGTAGTGCTTGTTTCGCATGACCGGGAATTCCTGGCCCGGTGTGTCACGCGGATTGTGGAGCTGGACCTTGCCCAGAACCAGGTCGCCGTGTACGACGGCGGTTACGATGCCTTCCTTGAAGAACGGGCCGTTGCCCGCCGGCACGCACGCGAGGCCTACGACGAGTTCGCCGGCCGCAAGGCCGAACTGGTTTCGAAGGCCAGGACCACCCGGGAGTGGAGCTCCCAGGGCGTGCGCAACGCCATGCGCAAGTCACCGGACAATGACAAGATCCGGCGGCGGGCGAGTATGGAGTCTTCCGAAAAGCAGGCGCAGAAGGTTCGCCAGATGGAATCCAGGATTGCACGGCTCGACGAAGTTGAAGAGCCCCGCAAGGAGTGGCAGCTGCAGTTCTCTATAGCGGCTGCACCGCGTTCCGGGTCAGTGGCGGCCGTGCTCAATGAGGCCGCAGTATCGCGTGGCAGTTTTCGGTTCGGACCGGTTTCACTGCAGGTCAACGCGGGCGAAAGGATCGGAATCACCGGCCCAAACGGCGCGGGTAAGTCGACTCTGCTTGCCTTGCTGCGGGGTACGCTCAGCCCGGACGAAGGAACTGTGTCGCTGGGATCCTCGGTTGCCCTCGGCGAAATTGACCAGCTGCGTACCCAGCTGGCAGCCCGGGAGCCGCTGGCGGCTGCTTTCGAATCCTGCGTGCCTGAAATGAATGCGGGTGAAGTCCGCACCCTCCTCGCCAAGTTTGGCCTCAAGGCAGATCAGTCCGGAACGGCCGTGGGCGCACTGTCTCCGGGCGAGCGTACCCGTGCAGCCCTGGCACTGCTCCAGGCCCGGGGGGTGAACCTCCTGATCCTCGATGAGCCCACCAACCACCTGGACCTTCCGGCGATCGAACAGCTCGAGGAAGCACTTGAGACGTATACCGGGACGCTGCTGCTGGTTACCCACGACCGCCGGATGCTGCAGAACGTCCGCCTGGACCGGATGTGGAACGTCAGCAACGGCACCGTGACGGAGAAGTAGCCAGAGCTGACATCTTGCCCCAGGGTGTGTGACAAGTGTGAAAGATGTGATAATAGTTTTCTAAGGGTGGCAGCTGCCTTCATGGATGATCAGCAGCGCTGCCGTATCGCGGGGGAAAGAAGTTGTTATGGCTTCGATGAGCGCATGGATGCATGCTCAGCCAAGGTCTCAGGAACGGCCGTCCACCAGGACGCCGGCTTCACTGCGCATGATCGACATACCGGTCCTGCTGACAGTGTGGATGCTGTGTGTGCTAACCGACTGGAGCACGCCGGCCAAAATCATGCTTAACGTCTTTGCGGTGGCTTTTCTATGCCTCAAAGAGGTAGCAGTCCACCGCTATCTCCAGCAGAGGGAACATCGGCCCGCGCGCCTTGTCCTCGTGCCGCAGCAGTCCTAGTTCGCCGACCTGCCCTGGCCGAACCTGGCCTTGCCTAACCGGCGCACCGCGGACTCTGTCTGGTGCTGTGCACTGGTTCCTGTCCCGCCACCGGCCTATCGTAGATAAGCGCGGAACCGGTTCGGAAAGCGGGCCGGCGGCGCGGCGGTTTTGCTCCAGCGGGGCCAGGTGCCTTGCCTGACGGCAACCAGCCGCGAAAAGCGCAGCGATGCGCCGCTCGGCGAGAGCAGGTAAAGAATGTCCCTGGAGATGTCAGCACTTGAAGTCGAAACAGCAGACGGCTGGGTCCGCGGCGTAGTAGACGACGGCGTACGCACCTGGCGGGGAATCCCTTACGCGGCACCGCCTTTGGGTGATCTTCGGCTCCGCGCTCCCTTGCCGCCGCAGCCCTGGACCGGCATCAGGGACGCTTCGGAATTCGGAGCAATACCGCCCCAGTCCCGCGGAATTGCGCTAACGGGTTCACGCCGCAGGCCCCTGATGAGCGAGGACTGCCTGACGGTAAACGTGAGCGCCCCGCTGGAGCCGGAAAAGTCCGGTCTCCCCGTGCTCGTCTACCTTTACGGCGGCGCCTTCAGTTCCGGGTCCTCGGCGGTGCGGACCTACCGTGGAGCCAACCTTGTCCGAACCGGGGAGGTAGTTTACGTCTGCCTCAACTACCGGATCGGCGCCCTGGGGTTCATGGACTTTACGTCTTTCTCCACCCCGGAGCGCCCGTTCGACTCAAACGTCGGGCTGCGGGACCAGGTCGCGGCTCTGCAATGGGTGCAGCGGAATATTGCAGCGTTTGGCGGAGATCCGGAGAACGTCACTATCTTCGGGGAGTCGGCCGGCGGCATCTCCGTGACTGCCCTGATGTGCATTCCTGCGGCTGCCCCCTACTTCCATAAGGCCTTTGCGCAAAGCCCTGCGCCTTCCGGAGCCTATTACCCGGACATGCATGAGCGCTGGGCCCTGGACCTGCTGGAAATACTGCGGGTTAACGAAGCCGACGCCGCAGAGGCACTGAGCCGTATGCCCGCGGCAAAGCTCGTCAACGCCATCCGTCACCTGACCACGAAGGTTGGTCCGGTGCAGCAGCCCGGCAGCCTTAGCGTGTCGCCTGTGATAGACGGCGAGTTCCTGCCCCTTCACCCGATCGACACGTTCCTGGGAGGAGAGTCTGCGCCCAAGCCCCTGGTGCTGGGAACCATGGCCCACGAAGGTGCCCTTTTCGCCAAGCTGGACAACATACTTCCGTCGACGCCGGCGCGGCTTGAACGCATGTTCGCCGGGACCGATCCGGATGCGCTGGCCCGAGTAGTGGCCGCTTATCCCGGCTATCCTTCCCGGGACCGGTCTGTTCAGATCAGCGGTGACCTGGTCTTCTGGTATCCGAGCCAGATGGTGGCAGAAGGGCACTCCAGGGTCGCGCCCACCTGGACCTACCGCTACGACTACGCCACCAGGCTGATGAACCTTCTCGGCTTCGGAGCCACGCATGCCTTCGACGTACCGGTGATGTTCGGTGAAACCAACGAAAGAACCATGCGTGCCCTGTCCCTGCTGGGCGGCATGGAGGAGCTCCGCGAACTCTCCGCCAGGTTCCAGGGATCCCTGCTGAGCCTCGCCCACCGTCATCTGCCCGGCGAGGACTGGCCGCGGTACGACGAGAAGGACCGGCATACCCGGATCTTCGACCGTGAAGACCGGATAGAGTCGGATCCCTTTCCCGAACGGCGGCGGGCCTGGGAGGGGTACCGCGGCTATATCTGAGGTGCCGGGTGCATTCAGTCCGGGCTGCAGCCGTGAGAGTGTTAAGCAGGCTTAGGATTCAACTCCCGTGCCGAAGTATTTAGCTACCCTTTATGTCCACCATTGAGGAGCCAGCATGAGTGCACATTACGACGTCGTTGTCCTCGGAGCCGGACCAGGCGGCTACGTGGCGGCCATCCGCGCCGCACAGCTTGGGCTTAGTGTTGCTGTCGTTGAAGAGAAATACTGGGGAGGGGTGTGCCTGAACGTTGGCTGCATCCCGTCCAAGGCGCTCCTTCGCAACGCAGAGCTCGCACAGATTTTCACCCGGCAGGCGGACACCTTTGGTATGCACGGCGAGGTGAGCTTCGATTACGGTGCTGCCTTCGACCGCAGCCGCCAGGTGGCGGACGGCAGGGTCAAGGGCGTGCACTTCCTCATGAAGAAGAACAAGATCACCGAGTACGACGGCCGGGGTGTCTTCAAGGACGCCCACACCATGGAAGTGACGCTTTCGGACGGGAAGACCGAGGAAATCACCTTCGAGAACGCCATCATCGCTACGGGCGCAACGGTCAAGCTGCTGCCGGGCGTGGAGCTCAGCGAGAACGTGGTGACGTACGAAACCCAGATCCTCAGCCGGGACCTTCCGCGCAAAATGGTGATTGTCGGGGCCGGCGCTATTGGCATGGAATTCGGCTACGTCCTGCGCAGCTACGGGGTGGACGTCACCATCATCGAGTTCATGGACCGCGCGCTGCCCAACGAAGACGCCGATGTGTCCAAGGAAATCACCAAGCAGTACAAGAAGCTCGGCATTCCAATCCACACCTCCGCGAAGGTTGAGAGCGTGGAGGACAACGGCAGCTCAGTCACGGTCAAATACACGGACAAGGGCGGCAAGGAGCAGAGCCTCGAAGCCGACCGCGTCATGATGTCAGTGGGCTTTGCTCCGCGGCTGGACGGCTACGGCCTGGAGAGCACCGGCGTTGAAGTCACGGACCGGGGAGCCATCGCAATCGACGACTACATGCGCACCAGCGTGCCGAACCTGTTCTCGATTGGTGATGTGACGGGCAAACTGCAGCTGGCGCACGTCGCCGAAGCGCAGGGGGTGGTAGCTGCGGAAACCATTGCGGGAGCCGAAACCATGCCCCTTGGGGATTACCGCATGATGCCGCGCGCCACCTTCTGCCAGCCGCAGATCGCCAGCTTTGGACTGACTGAAGCGCAGGCAAGGGACGAGGGGCACGACGTGGTGGTCAGCACCTTCCCGTTTACGGCCAACGGCAAGGCGCACGGACTGGGGGAGCCGGTTGGTTTCGTGAAGCTCATTGCCGACTCGGCGTACGGCGAACTTCTGGGCGGACACCTCATTGGCCCTGACGTCTCCGAACTGCTGCCGGAACTGACTCTGGCGCAGAAATGGGACCTCACGGCGGCCGAGCTTGCCAGGAACGTCCACACCCACCCGACGCTGAGCGAGGCACTGCAGGAAGCCTTCCACGGCCTAACCGGCCACATGATCAACTTCTAGCGGGGACGGGAGTTCCCTGCCGTGTAGCGAAGCAGGAGTGTGTCCTGCGAGCGAAGGACGTGGTGCAGCAGGAGTGGTTGCAGCGGCGCTTCCGGTGTGCCCGAGGTGATGCGGCCTGCCGTGCCCGGAGCGAAGGCCGGTGAGAGGGTAAGACACAGTTCATCCACAAGCCCCGCCGACTGGAACGTGGCGAACAGCTGAGGCCCGCCTTCGCACAGTACCCGCTTGTAGCCACGCTCCGCCAGGACCTGCGCAGCCAGCTCCGGTTCAACCGTCCGCGCGCCTGCCACGGCAACGTCTGCGACACGTTCAAGCGCCGCCCGGCGTGCGGACGAAGCTGCGGCTGCAGTGATGACCAGGGGTCGAACCGGAGCCGCCGTGAAGAAGTCCGAACGGGGATCCAGATCCAGCGAGCCGGATACAACGGCAACTCCGGGATGGGGCGGGTATCCCTGAGCCGTCCGCAGCGACTGCGTTTGGAGCGGCAGCAGTTCCCCGGCGTATCCCTCGGACCGCACGGTGCCGGCACCGACCAGGATTACGTCCGCAGTGCTGCGGAGCAGTGCGAAAACCCGGCGGTCGGCGTCGTCACCCAAGGCACCGGAACGTCCCTTCCAGCTCGCGGCTCCGTCTACGGAAGCCACAAAGTTGAAGCGGAACCGCGGGCGTTCATCCGGCTGTTCCGGGGGCCAGGCGTAGGCGTCCAGCAGCTGCCCGTCGCTGAGCTCCACATCCGAGCCTGCAGCGGTGATAGGCGCCGGACTCATGCCTGCGGCTCATTTCGCTCACCCATGTTGTGGCGCAGCAGCGCGGGTTCCCGCCAGCCCAGAATTGCCTCAGTCATCCGGATGGCGCGGGATGCTGCCCGGACGTTGTGCATCCGCAGGATCCTGCCGCCGTTGATGATGCTGGCCACCGCTGCTGCCAGGGATCCCTCCACGCGGCCGGACTTTGGTTCGTCCAGCGTCTCGCCGATGAAGTCCTTGTTGGAAACCGCGGCCAGCACCGGGTACCCAATTGCCGCAATCTCCGCGAGCCTGCGCGTCAGCTCGAGTGAGTGCAGGGTGTTCTTGTTCAGGTCGTGGCCCGGATCAACAATGATCTTTTCCGGCGGTACCCCGAGTTCCCGGGCATACTCGGCGCGGCTGTGCAGGAACTCGGCAACTTCATTCACCACGTCGCCGTACTGCGGCCGCGGGTACACGGTACGCGGAGCTGCCAGGCTGTGGGTAATGACCAGATGGACACCTGCATCCGCGGCAACCCTGGCCATGTCCGGGTCGTGCATCCCTGTGGTGTCGTTGATGACGGTTGCGCCGGCCTCGATCGCCTTCTCGGCCACGGCCGGAAGGAAAGTGTCCGCGGAGATGATCACGTCAGACGCCTCACGAACCGCACGAATCACGGGCACAATCCGGGCAGCCTCTTCGCCCGCGTCCAGGGCCGGCCCGGGGGCGAAAGGAACGCCGCCAATATCAACCCAGTCCGCGCCGTCGGCCACTGCCCGCAAAGCCGCGTCACGGGCGGCCTCCAGACCATAGGTGCGCCCGGCATCGTAAAACGAATCCGGGGTCCGGTTAATGATCGCCATGAGGGCGACTTCCCGCCGAAAGTCCAGTGAACGGGTTCCAATCCGGTGAACCGGATACATCAGCGGAGGCTGATACGGACCGTACGGGGAAGCAATGCGCTGCCGGGCAGCGCTGTTCAGACTCATAAATGCATCCTACGGTGGTGACAGCCAGGCCCGATTCCGCCCGCCTCCCCTGAGCAAAGGACAAACACTCCAATGGAACTGCCGCTTACCCCTCCGGTTCAACCCATGCTCGCAAGTTCGGCCAAGGGCATCCCGGAGGGCAACTTCGCGTACGAACCCAAATGGGACGGCTTCCGGTCCATCGTGTTCCGCGACAGGAATGAAGTCGAGATCACCAGCCGTAACGGACGAAGCCTGAACCGGTACTTTCCCGAGCTGGTGGAAGCCTTTGGGCAGGGCCTCCCGGAGCGCTGCGTAGTGGATGGGGAGATCATCCTCATCAAGCCTGGGGGAAAGCGTCTGGACTTTGACCTGCTGCAGCAGCGGATCCATCCCGCAGAGAGCCGGGTGGCGATGCTGGCAGAACAGACTCCAGCGTCTTTCGTTGCCTTTGACCTGCTGGCGCTTGAGGACCGCGACCTCACCGGAACGCCTTTCGGCGAGCGCCGGACGGAGCTGGAGGCA
This sequence comes from Arthrobacter sp. BL-252-APC-1A, assembly GCF_009696625.1. Lineage (NCBI taxonomy): Bacteria > Bacillati > Actinomycetota > Actinomycetes > Micrococcales > Micrococcaceae > Arthrobacter > Arthrobacter sp. BL-252-APC-1A. The sequence goes on from NZ_VULS01000001.1 coordinate 323,535, forward strand.
GTAATGCGCACCGCCGGCGGACGCCTCCACCTGACCCGCCAGACCCTGGACAGCGCCACTGCCGGAAACTGGTTCGAGAGCTTCGAGGGGGCAGGCCTCGACGGCGTAATGGCCAAGGACCTGGACGGCGCCTATGAACCCGGAAAGCGTTCCATGACCAAAATCAAGCACCGGCGTACGGCGGACTGCGTGGTGGCGGGGTACCGCGTGCACAAGAGCGGGGATGACCGCATCGGGTCACTTCTGCTGGGCCTTTACGACGGCGACGGCGTCCTCGCGAATGTCGGCGTGATCGGCGCCTTCCCCATGGCCCGCCGCAGGGAACTGTTCGATGAACTGCAGCCCCTGGTTACCTGGGACACCTCCCATCCGTGGAGCGCCGGGGAAGGCGAATCAGCAACCAGGACCCCGCGCAGCTCCGAGGGAAGCCGCTGGACCGGATCCAGGGACCTTTCCTTCACGCCGCTGCGTCCTGAGCGGGTGGTCGAGGTGGCATACGACCATATGGAAGGTCCCCGGTTCCGTCATCCGCCAAGCTTCCTGCGCTGGCGCGGGGACCGGGACCCGGAGACGTGCGGGTACGACCAGCTTGAGGAACCGGTGAGCTACGACCTGGCCGGTGTCCTCCAGAAGCCGGGGACAGCTGCTTCCTGACCACAGGGGCTTCTCGGCACCGGGCCGCCCTCCGTCCTGGTCCCCCCGGGGAACATACCGTGCAGGGCCTTCAAACGGACAGTTTCCTGTCCCCGGGAGAGCCACGCGTGGGATAGTTACTGAGTGGATTAATGCCCCCAGAGCAGCCGGTGCGCCGAGGACGCGGGCGGACGGCAGCGGCGAAACCGTTCGGGAACGGAAGCGAAATGAGTCCCAGCCAGCTGAACACCGAATCCCTGATCTCCGAGTGGCTGGAACATCCCAGCGGACGGGCCATCCTCATCGATGTCCTTGCCCGGCGCGGTCCGGACGTACGCGCGCTTTACGCAATTCAGACCCTGCCGTTGTCCTCGGTGATCACACTTTCCCGTGGAACAGTGACCGCGGAACAACTGGATCTGCTGGTCGAAGCGGCAAACCAGCGGATTTCCGATACTCCGCCCAACCCGGAGCTTGCGCATCTGTTTCCGTCAGCACCGCCTCCGTCTCCCACGGACTGGACGGAGAAAGTCATCCCGGGGCGTTTCAGCGGCAAGCGGTTCATAGTGACCGGTGCCGGGTCCGGAATAGGCCGGGCCACAGCGCTGCGGCTCGCCCGGGAAGATGCAGCGGTAGTCGCCGTCGAGCTCAATACCCTCCGCATGGAAGCACTCCTGGAGAACCCGGCGGCGCACAGCATCACTGGAGTGGTTGCAGACATCAGCCGCGAGGCAGACATCCAGCGGATCATTGCGGCCGCCGGCAGCCGCATTGACGGACTGACCGTCATAGCCGGGGTGGCTGATGACATGACCCCGCTGCACGAGGTCGATGACGATCTGTGGGAGCGGATCTTCCGCCTCAACGTCACGGCCCCGTTCCGCCTGACCCGCAAAGTGCTGCCGATAATGCTCTCCCGGGGCGCAGGATCAATAGTGAATTTGACCTCACAGGCAGGGCTGCGCGGCTCGGTTGCAGGAGCGGCGTACACGGCGGCAAAGCATGCGGTGATCGGGCTGACCCGGAGCGCGGCATACAGCTATTCGCCGCGGGGTGTGCGGGTGAACGCCGTCGCGCCCATGCCCACCCGCGCGATACTGGATTCAAACTACGGATTCCCGGGCGGACTGGGACCGTCGCCCGCGGCGTCCCTGATTCCGGCGGATCTTGAAGCTGCGTCGGTAGCGGCTCCGATAGCCTATTTGCTCAGTGACGACGCAGTGGCCGTGACCGGGACTGTGCTGCCCGCGGATGAAGGCTGGGGACTGGGATAGGAGCTGGTTACGCTGATCACACGGGCAGACCGGATGTGACGCAGGCGTCCGTGGGGGCCCTCACAGCGGTCCCATACGGGTGATTGAGCGGGGATAACCTGAGTCTTATGGAATCAGGTGACATCAATTTTCATACCCGCAAGTGGGTCAGGCCGGAAGACCTGAATGCGAACGGAACACTCTTCGGCGGGTCCCTCCTCCGCTGGATCGATGAGGAAGCCACCATCTACGCCATCCTGCAGATGGGCAACGGCAGGGTCGTGACCAAACTGATGTCGGAGATCAACTTCGTCAGCTCGGCTCAGCAGGGCGACCTGATTGAGATGGGGCTGTGCGCCACGAAGTTTGGAAACACGTCGCTGACCATGCGGGCCGAGGTCCGGAACATGATTACGCGCTCCAGCATCCTCACGATCGAACGCATTGTCTTTGTGAACCTGGATGAGAACGGCCGCCCTGCCCCGCACGGGTACACAACGGTCACTTACGACCGCGACAGGCTGCCGACCCACCACCTTCCGGCTTTCCCGCCGCAGACCCAGCCCCAGCTCTAGGAACAGGCACCTTTCAGGTGCTGCCCTCCTGCTGCTCCGCCCGCTCTGCCAGCTTCCGGGCCAGGGCAGCCGCGTTCTCCGCGCTCAGCGGGGAACCGGGAAAACGGCCAAGCCGGTCAAGCGGGAGGCTTCCCATCAGTGTGAGCATCGAGGCGGCCGCGCCCGGATCACCGGCGCCTGCGCCGAAGGCTTCGGCGAGCACGGCAGCTGCCAGCGGATGTTCCATCCACTCCGCCAGCGTGGAGGACGCCGTAGGCCGCGGCTTCGGTGCCACGGCCGCAAGCGTGAATGCTGCTGTCAGCCGGATGTCCCGGGAAGAGGACCCTACACGGAGTTCGTACGTCCCGGGGTCCGTTGCCCATAGTCCCGTCAAAGGGTCGAACCGGTCCAGGCTGCCCGGTGCCAGCACCAGCTCAACAGTCCGTGTTTCCCCGGGCGCAAGGTTTACCCGCTTGAACGCACGCAGTTCCTGGACGGGGCGTGGCGCTCCTCCCGCCGGTGCTGCTACGTAGAGCTGAACCACCTCGGCGCCTTCCCTGGCCCCGGTATTCGCCAGCTGCAGGACAGCGCGCACTTCCTCTTCCCCGCCCCGGTTTGAGACTGTGGCCTCCAGGCCGGAATACCTGAACTCCGTGTAGCTCAGGCCGTGGCCGAACGGAAACGCCGGCTCCACCATCCTTGTGTCGTACCAGCGGTAGCCGACCAGCAGGCCTTCGCCGGAGCGGACCTGGCCGGCCTCACCGGGGAAGTTTCCATACGCCGGGGTATCCGCCAGGCGGCGGGGAAAGGTCTCGGCCAGCTTCCCTGACGGGTTCACGTCCCCGAGCAGCACGTCCGTTACTGCCTCTCCGCCGGCCTGGCCTGGCAGCCAGGTCTCCAGTACTGCCGCCGCTTTCGGCACCCAGTCAGTGGCCACGACGGAGCCGTTGGCGAGGACCACCGCCACGTCCGGGCGAACCTCGGCTATGGCTTCGAGCAGGCGCAGCTGGGCCTGCGGAAGCTGAAGCGTGCTGCGGTCCAGCCCCTCGGTCTCGGCAGCGTCCGGCAGTCCCAGGAACACTGCTACCTGATCGGCCCCGCGGGCGGCGCGGACTGCTTCGGCAATCAGGTCCTCGTCCGGTGCGCCCGGCTCCAGAAGATAGCCGGCCGCAAACACGGAGCCGGGAATGCGTTCCGAAAGCGCGGTCCAGGCCGTGCTGAGCCGGGTTGGGTTTACCCGGGAAGAGCCGCTGCCCTGGTATCTGGGTGTCCGCGCCAGTTCACCGACAACAGCCAGCGTTGCAGCGGAGCTGAAGGGCAGCAGGGCGCCGTCGTTCTTCAACAGCACCATGGAACGGGCCGCGGCGTTCCGCGCCAGAGCGTCGTGGGCTGTTAGGTCCGGGGGAGCCGCAGGCTTGTCCGCAGTGCGGCGGCCCAGCTCGCGCAGCCGGGCCAGGGACGCCTCGACGTCGTCCGGGGAGACCAGCCCGGCATCCAGGCCTGCCACCAGCTCGGCCGGACCTATACCGGAGGAAGAAGGCATTTCCAGGTCCAGGCCTGCCGCCAGCGTTGCAGCCCGGTCCGTGACGGCGCCCCAGTCAGAAACCACCACGCCGTCGAAGCCCCATTCCTGCCGCAGGACCTGCCTCAGGAGCCAGGGGTCCTGTGCAGCGTGGAACCCGTTGATTCGGTTATAGGCGGCCATGACCGTCCACGGTGCCGAGCGGCGCACCACAGTTTCGAACCCGCGGAGGTAGATTTCCCTGAGCGTCCGCTCATCCACGATGACGTCCACGGTCATCCGGTAAGACTCCTGGTTGTTTGCTGCGAAGTGCTTGGGGGACGCCGCGACCCCGCAGGACTGGACTCCGGTCACCCACGCTGCGCCCAGTGAGCCGGTGAGCAGGGGGTCTTCTGAGAAGTATTCGAAGTTCCGCCCGCAAAGCGGCGAACGCTTGATGTTCAGTCCCGGCCCCAGGAGCACATCGACGCCCAGCGCAGCCGCTTCAAGGCCCGCGGCACGGCCAAGTTCTTCAAGCAGTTCCGGATCCCAGGAGCTGGCAGTGGCGCATTCGGCCGGGAAGCACGTGGCGGGCCGGGACTCGCCAAGTCCGGGGCCGGTGTCGCCGGCGGCTGAGAGCCGCACTCCGTTTGGGCCGTCAGTCAGCACCAGGGACCGGATGCCTGCCCGTTCCGAGCCCGGCGTTTCCCACATGCCGGAGCCGCTCAGCAGCTCGGCTTTTTCAGCCTGGTCCAGGCCATTTATCTCCGAGGGCATGCGTGCTCCTGAGTGGTTGGCGTACCGCGTTTGGGTGGCTTGAGTGTAGGCGGCGGGTACTTCCAGGGGAAGCCGCCGGTACTGATGGCGCAGCCGGAAGGCGGTGGTGGCCTCCGGGGCCGGCGCGGTCCCTGTTGTCCGTCCGCCGGCGGGGCTATCGTTCCCTAGTACGGGCGGGGGCGGGTGTGCCCCGATTTCCCCGTCCGGGCTCAGCGCGGGAACAGCAGGTCCTACGGAGAGAAGGCAATGAAGACCAATTTTGACCGCTACCGGCAAATGGCTGAGATTCTCTACCGCAACGGCCTGGGCTATCTGGTCTCGGTGTCAGGGCTGGAATCCAGGCTCCCGTTCCGCCGGCGCGGCACCGATGGTACCGATTCCGGCCGCCTTGCCAGCCCCGCCTACCTGCGCCGGGCCCTGGAAGAGCTTGGTCCCACCTACGTAAAACTCGGTCAGCTGCTCTCCACCCGGCCGGATTTGCTCCCGCCGCCCTATATGGATGAGCTGGCGAAGCTGCAGGACAGGGCGACGCCGGCAGCCTGGGAGGACGTGCGCGCGGAACTGCAGCAGGAACTGGGGGCTGACCCGCTGGAGGTGTTCGCAGAGTTCAACACCACGCCCATTGCCAGCGCCTCGATCGGCCAGGCCTATGCCGCCACGCTCAAGGACGGTTCCGACGTCGTCGTGAAGGTCCGGCGGCCGGGAATCGTTCCCGAGGTGGAAACGGACCTCTCCATCCTGCAGTCACTGGCTGGCCATGCCAGCAGGCACTGGGAGGCCGCCCGGGACTATGACGTCAAGGGCTTTATGGATGAATTCGCCGATACCCTGCGCAAGGAAATGGACTACGTTCAGGAAGGCCACAACGCCGACCGCTTCGCCCTGAACTTCCAGGACGATCCGGACGTGGTGATTCCGCGGATCTACTGGGAACACAGCACGCACAAGGTACTGACAATGCAGCGGCTGTACGGCATGAAGGTCACTGACACACAGGCCCTCGAAGCGGCAGGACTCAACCGCAAGGAGCTGGCGGTTACGGCAGCGAACGCGGAAATGAAAATGGTGTTCGAAGACGGCTTTTTCCATGCCGACCCGCATCCGGGCAACATCTTCGTACAGCCGAATTCACAGATCGGTCTCATCGACTTCGGGATGGTCGGGGAGCTGGATGACAAGATGCGGGGGCAGCTCTCAGCCCTGTTTGTTGCTGTTATCCGCAAGGACCCCGAACGTATGGCCACCGCACTGATGAGGATGACGGTCTCGCGTTCGCGGCCGGACAGGATCAAGCTCAGGGTGGACCTTGCGGGGCTGATCCGGCTCTATTCAAACCGCACGCTCGGGGACGCCCCCGTGGGACGGATCATCTCAAGCGGACTGGCAATCATCCGGACCCACCACCTCCAGCTCCCCGGCGAGGTGGCACTGCTGCTGCGGATGCTCATCATGACGGAGGGCATGGGGGAGGTGCTGGATCCGGATTTCAGCATGGGCAAGACGCTGGCCCCTTATGCGCGGCGCATGACGATGCAGCAGCTGAACCCCGCGGCGTACGCCAAGCGCCTGGGCAAAGCCGGGGGGGAACTCCTGGAACTCGGCACAGAGCTGCCGGGCCAGCTGCAGCGGCTCATCAACACCCTCGATTTCGAAGGCATGGAGGTTCACCTGCGGGCCGGTGACCTCCTGCCGCTGGTGGAACGCATGGAACGCGTTGGAAACCGGATGGTTGCCGCGATCTTTGCAGCGGCGTTTATCCGCGGGGTGGGCGAGCTTACGCTGGGCGATCCTTCCCGCTGGCGCAGCTGGCAGGCACCGCTCATGGGCGCCGGCCTGGCGTCCACCGGAGCGCTGGGAGGATATTTGGCCTGGTCAGCCCGCAGGCAGCGACGGCTGGACGCAGGCTAGGAAACGCGGCTTAATTGAAGACGGCCGGCCCGGTGGGCCGGCCGCCTTTTGCAGTGACTACTTCTTCAGGCCAAGTTCGGCCGTCGGGATCCGGAAGGACTCCTTCGCGGTCAGGGCCGAAATTGATGCAATACCCGCGACCGCTGCCGTGAACCAGCTGATGACCACCCAGCCGCCGGGCTCAAGGCCGCCCAGCGCTGCCACGATCGAGGGGGCGAATCCTGCCATCAGGAAGCCCAGCTGTGTACCGATGGCCAGCCCGGAGAAGCGGACCCGGGCGCTGAACATTTCGGCGTAGAAGGACGGCCAGACGGCGTTCGCTGCCGCGTACCCGCATCCAAAGACCACCACGGAGAGGGCGAACTGCAGCAGCGAGTTCCCGGACTCCATGGACAGCAGGTAGAACGGCATTACTGCGGCGCTTGAAAGTGCGCCGTAAATGAAGACCGGCTTCCGGCCGAAGCGGTCTGCAGCCATGCCGAAGAGCGGCTGGGTGAAGAGAGCTGCAATGTTGCCGGCCACGACCAGCCAAAGGGTGATGGCGGCGTCGACATTGCCCACCTCAGTGCCGTACTTGATGGCAAGCGTGCCGTAGACAGTGGAGACTGCCGCGATGAAGGCGCAGCAGATCACGCGCAGGACGTCGCGCCAGTGGTGCTTGAGCAGGTCCCCGACGGGCAGGTTGGCGATCTGGTTGTTCGCCTTCGCTTCCTGGAAGGTCGGCGTTTCGTGCAGCGTGCGGCGGATGAAGTACGTGACGATGACGACGACGGCGCTCAGCCAGAAGGGGATTCGCCAGCCAATGCCGTACTTGATGTCATCAGGCAGCGCCATGACGGGAATGAAGACCATGGCGGCGAGGATCTGTCCGCCCTGGGTGCCGGTGAGGGTCCAGGAAGTGAAGAAGGCCCGGCGTCCGTCGGGAGCATGCTCAAGGGTCATGGAGCTGGCACCGGCCTGCTCCCCGGCGGCAGAGAGGCCCTGGGCCAGACGGCAGAGCACCAGCAGGGTAGGAGCCCACCAGCCGATGGTGCTGAAGTCCGGCAGGCAGCCGATCAGGAAGGTGGAAGCACCCATCAGGACAAGGGTGAACATAAGGATCTTCTGGCGGCCTACGCGGTCACCGAAGTGTCCAAGGATCACGGCGCCCACCGGACGTGCAATGTAGGCAAAGCCGAATGTTGCCAGGGACATGATGCTTGCCTGGGCGTCTGCGTCCGGGAAGAACACGTGCGGGAAGATGAGCGATGCGGCGGTGCCGAAAATGAAGAAGTCGTAGTACTCGACCGCGCTGCCCATGAAGCTCGCCGCGGCGGCCTTCTTCGGGGTCTTGGCGGTGGCTTGGGCGGACTGCGTCGGTGCAGCGCTCATATAGGGCCTCCAGGGAAATGTGTGCGGAGTGCGCACAGCAGTGCTTCATACGAACACCACAATGTAACCCGTGCCATATCGACATGCAACATAATTGTGCGCTAGTCGCACAGTTGTGCATTTTATGAACAGGCCGGTACCGTGGGCCTAGCCCGCCACGGGTATCGAAGGGAGAACCACTTGAGCACCACCACCGAATCCTGGCTCGTCGGGCTGATTGGCGACGGGATTACGGCGTCACTTACCCCGCCGATGCACGAGCGTGAGGCGCTCGAAAATGGACTGCGGTACATGTACCGTCCGGTGGACCTTTCGGTAAACGGACGCAGCGGTACTGAGGTGGGGGACCTGCTGCGCTACGGCCGCGACCTGGGTTTCAACGCCTTCAATATCACCCACCCCTGCAAACAGCTCGTTATGGAGCACCTGGATGAGGTCTCCGACGACGCAGCCCGGCTGGGCGCCGTCAACACAGTGCTGGTGACAGACTCCGGTTTTATCGGGCACAACACGGACCATTCAGGTTTTGGCCGGGCACTCTCGGCAGGACTTCCCGGTGCGGCGCTGGAGAAGGTCGTCCAGCTGGGAGCCGGCGGGGCCGGCGCTGCCGTCGCTTACGCGCTGCTCAAGGCAGGGGTAGGCACCCTTACCCTGGTGGACCTTGACCCCGGGCGTGTCCGGGAACGTGTCCAGGCACTCTCCGCACTCTTCCCGGATGCCTCCGTCACTGCCGGAACCGGTGCAGATCTGCCGGGGCTCCTTGCTGCCGCGGACGGGTTTGTGCAGGCAACGCCGGTCGGCATGCACTCCCACCCCGGAATGCCGGTTGAGGCAGGCCTGCTCCGGCCCGAAATGTGGGTGGCGGACGTGATCTACCGGCCGGTCCGCACCCAGCTCATCGACACTGCCGAAGCGCTCGGCTGCCGTGTACTGGACGGCGGCTACATGGCCGTGGGCCAGGCTGTGGATGCCTTTGAACTCATCACGGGCATCCGCCCGGATTCGGCCCGCATGCGGGCGCACTTCCTCGAAATGGTCAACAGCGGCCTCTGAGCCGGTTCTGAAGGGAACTCCACCATGCGCACGTCGATCGCCACCGTCTGTCTCTCGGGAACCCTGGAAGATAAGCTCCGCGCCTGTGCAGCGGCGGGTTTCGACGGCGTCGAAATCTTCGAACAGGACCTGGTGGTCTCGCCCTCCACACCGGAACAGATCCGGGCGCTTGCGGCACGTCTCGGACTCACCCTGGACCTGTACCAGCCGTTCCGCGATTTTGAGGGCGTCACTGAGGAACTCCTGAAAGACAATCTCCGCCGGGCCGAAGCCAAGTTCAAGCTCATGCGGCGGCTCGGAATCGACACCATGCTCGTGTGCAGCAACGTGGCCACAGCCACGGTCGACGACGACGAGGTAGCTGCCTCCCAGCTGCGCCGCATGGGTGAAGCTGCTGCCCGGTATGGAATACGGCTGGCCTATGAAGCCCTTGCCTGGGGACGCTATGTAAGCGACTTCGAGCACGCCTGGCGCATCGTCGAGCTGGCCGACCACCCCAACGTTGGTACCTGCCTGGACAGCTTCCATATTCTCTCCCGCCGGTGGGATCCCGCGGCCATCGAGCAGATCCCCGCGGAGAAGATCTTCTTCGTCCAGCTGGCGGACGCTCCGGAACTGTCAATGGACGTCCTCTCCTGGAGCCGCCACTACCGGGTCTTCCCGGGCGAAGGTGCCTTCGACCTGGTGGACTTTATGGGCCATCTGGTCCGCAGCGGCTATAACGGGCCGGTGTCCCTGGAGATCTTCAATGACGTTTTCAGGCAGGCAGCGGAGGAACGCACCGCCGTCGATGCCATGCGGTCCCTCATACGGCTGGCCGAGCAGACTTCCATCCATCTGCGCGATACCGGGACCGGGAAAGCCACAATGGAGCTGGCCACCCTGCCCGGCGTGGGCGAGCCGCTGGGATTCAATTTTGCCGAAGTGAAGGCCGGGCAGCCGGAGCCCATCCGCACGCTGCTCTACCAGCTTGGTTTTACCAGCCAGGGCACCCACCGCAGCAAGGCTGTTGAACTGTGGACCCAGAACGGTGCCCGGGTCATCATCAACAGCCAGAATGCCCAGGGCATGGAACCCGGCATCTCCGCCATTGGCCTGGACGTTCCGGATGCTGTCGCAGCCGCGTCACGGGCGCTCCAGCTCAAAGCCACGGCCGTGCCCCGCCGCAGCCAGGCCAATGAAGAGGTTTTGCAGGCAGTAGCCGCCCCCGACGGCACGGAGATCTTCCTCTGCGAAGCCGAGCCTTCTGGTCCCGGCTGGATCCGGGAGTTCGGCGCAGGCACCCCTGAACCGGCACCGGGCTCCATCACGGCCCTGGACCACGTGAACCTCTCCCAGCCCTGGCAGCACTTCGATGAAGCCGTGCTGTTCTACGAATCGACGTTGGGCCTGACACCGCGGCCCAGCGTCGAAGTCCCCAGCCCGATGGGCCTGGTCCGCAGCCAGGTCATGCGAAGCAGCGACGGCGCCGTGCGCATGGCACTGAACATCGCGCCGATGGTCTTCAACAGCGAGGGCAACGGCTCCGGCTACCCCCAGCATGTGGCGTTCGCCTGCAGCGACCTGGTCCAGGTGGCCCGGAACGCGGCCGCCCGCGGCCTGGAGTTCCTGCCCGTTCCCGGCAACTACTATGAGGACCTTGACGCACGGTTCGGGCTGGAACCGGCCTTCCTCGCCACACTGTCTGAACTGAACCTGCTCTATGACCGGGATGCCGACGGCGAGTTCCTGCACTTCTACACCTCAACGGTGGGGAACGTGTTCTTCGAGGTAGTTGAGCGCCGTCCATCGTACGAAGGCTACGGGGCGCCGAACGCGCCGGTGCGGCTCGCCGCCCAGTACCTCGCAGACGCCTAAACCCGGTCCTGACCTGTTCGTTTAGCCCCCACCGGTCCCGGGCACGCGTAGCACTCTGGGCTAGGATCACTTCCAGAGCGTTCGGGCCGGGCCCGGCAGGAGTGCAGCAGCAGGGGGAGACCGGGATGGACGGCACACACGGGAACTGGTACGTGAAATCCGTGGAGAAGACGTTTACCGTGCTGGGGGCCTTTACGGAGGAGCAGCCGCTGCAGAGCGTCAGCGAGGTCGCCGCAAAAGCAGACCTGAGCCGCGCTGCGGCCCGGCGGTTCCTGCTAACCCTCACTGAACTTGGTTATCTCTCAACGGACGGAACACGCTTTTCCCTGGCGCCAAGGGTCTTGACCATCGGCTCTGCGTTCCTGTCCAACCTGACACTGCCTGCTCTGGCAGAGCCACACCTGAAGCCGCTGTCCGCAGACCTGCAGGAAACAGCTTCCCTGTGCATCCTGGATGACGTCCACGTGGTGTACGTAGCCCGGATCACCTCGCCTCGGCTGGTTAGTGTGGCAGTGCACGTTGGCACGAGGTTTCCTGCCTGGGCTACTTCCATGGGCCGGGTGCTGTTGGGTGCCCTTGACGACGCCGATCTCCAGGACCGCCTGGAGCGTTCGGACATCCGGCGCCTGACCCCAGCCACCATCCCCTCGCACAGCGCTTTGCTGGAGGAAATCACGCGTGTGCGGGAGCGCGGCTGGTCGGTGGTCCGCGAAGAGTACGAGGAAGGGCTCAGCGGTGTCGCGGTTCCGGTGCACCGGGCAGGCCGGGTTGTTGCCGCCGCCAACGTCTCCCTGCACCAGTCCTACAGCCAGGCAGCACTGGAAGGTGTGCTCCTGTCCCGCCTCAGGCAGGCCGCAGCGGACATCAGTGCCGATTACAGCATCCGTCTTACCGGCTAGGACAGGGAACTGCGGCGGGGACCCGTTCGCCTGTCCCCGCCGCAGTCCGTCTTGTTGTCCCCGGAGCTACGTTGCGTAGTCGGAGGCGTTATACAGGTTGAGGTTCAGTGCCGAGGCGATCTGAGCCACTGCCTTGCGTGCACGGACGCTGTTGCCGGCAGGGTCCAGCGGCGGCGAAAACGCCGCAATGGCCAGCACCCCCGGCATGACGGCCAGGACACCCCCGCCCACGCCGGACTTCCCCGGGAGTCCGACACGGTAGGCCCAGTCTCCGGAGGCCGTGTACAGCCCCTCCATGGTCATCTCCGCCAGCATGGGCGGAACAATGTCCGTGTGGGTGATCGCAGCCTTCTTCGTGAGCGGGTTGGTTCCCCGGGCCGCGATGGTTGCACCCATGGTGGCCAGGTCCACCGCGGTAACAAGGGTGGAACACTGGCGCGTGTAAACGTCACAGGCCTCCATCGGATCCGAGTACATCGTTCCGCCTGAATACAGCAGCCAGGCAATGGCCCGGTTATGGAAATTGGTGGACTGCTCCGAATCATTCACTGCGTCGCTGAGTTTGATCTCCCGTCCGGCGAAGGCTGACTGCGTCTCGAGGATCTTTTGCCAGCGCTGCTCGGGACCATCCGCCGGGATGAGTGAAACGGTGGACATGGCCCCGGCGTTGACCAGCGGTGAGAGAGGCTTGTCGTCGTGCAGTGCAACCGCTATCACTGAGTTGAACGGCTCGCCCGTGGGGTCCGCGCCAACTTTTTCGTGGAACTGCGGCAACCCGACCTCGTCCATGGCCCGGGCCATGGAGAACACCTTGGAGATCGATTCGAGGGCGAACTCGAAGTTCGAGTCGCCGGTTTCGAACACCTCGCCGTCGGCCGTCACCACGCTGATGCCGTAGAGCGCCGGGTCCACCGAGGCCAGATAGGGGATGTAGCTGGCGTTCTGGCCGCCCTGGTCCGACCTGAAGTCGCTGTGGGCAGTTCGGACGGCCGCCTGGATGGCTGACTTGTCAATTTTCATACCGCTGTACTCCCGCCTGCTGCCGGCCCGGTGTGCGGCCGGTGTACCCGCGTCCGTCCGCTCTGTCCTGAACCCCTGGAACCGGCGCCGGTTGGCGACGGTTTCCCGGAGTGTTTGCCGGTGGTGCCGGAGGGTGTCCCGGCGGGTGTCCCGGCGGTGGTGCCGCCGGCAGCTCCGGTTTCCGCGGTGCTGTCGAATGTCTCCTCCCATTTCGCGGACAGCTCCGCCGTGGGTGCCGAGGATTCATTGACCGTCCCCGGGTGCTTGTGTTCCAGCTGCCAGGTGAAGGGCACGAATTCGGCCTGCGGATCCTTCCAGTGCGGCTTCCGGAACGCGTAAATCACCATGGGCAGGATGATGAGCAGCACCGCGCCGCCCACCAGGATTCCCACATAGGTTTCCGGGGACCCCACGGAAATCTGGTCCGGCGGGATGAAGCTGAAGACAAAGGCCATTAGCGAGCCCAGGAATCCGACGCCGCCGAAGATCCACATGCCCAGGTCACCGCCGGGCACCCGGTACGGCCTGGGCCGGTTCGGCTGGCTGTAGCGCAGGTAGATCGCCGCGGCGAACATCAGCAGGTACATCACCAGGTAAAGGATGACCGTCAGCTGGCTCAGGATCTGGTAGGCCGCCTGAACCGAGGGCAGGACCACGTAGACAACGCCAAGGGCCGTCACCATAAACGCCTGGAAGAGCAGGATGTGCGTTCCCATGCCGTGCTTGTTGGTGTGCTGCCAGAAACGTGGAAGGTACCCTGCCCTGCCCACTGCCAGCAGGCCGCTGGAGGGACCGGCAACCCAGGTAACCACCCCGGCGAGCACACCGATCAGCAGCATTCCCGCAACGATCGGGGAGGCCCAGCCAATGCCGGCCCAGTCGAACATGTCGTTATAGGAGGTCAGCAGGCTCTGGGTCAGGTTGATGTCCGCCTGCGGCACCACAAAGGCAATGGCGAGCGTTCCCAGGACGAAAATGATGACTGTTCCTGCAGCGGCAATAAGCACTGCCAGCGGATAATTCCGGGTCGGGTTCTTTACGTCCTTGACGTGGATGGCGTTCATTTCCATGCCGGCATAGAAGAGGAAGATACTGGCTGCCAGGACAACGTTGGAGAAGTTGGAGAAGTCCGGTATGACCTCTCCCCATCCCATCTGGATCTGAGGGGTGTTGCCGGCAAAGTAGTAGGAGAATCCAAGAACCACCAGGATCGCTGCGGGAATCAGGGTGCCGACAATCCCGCCCCACTGCGCAACTTTGGAGAATGCCGCCGCACCCCGGAAGGCAATGAACGTGGCCAGCCAGTACACCACCAGCACGACAGCGAGGACGAAGGCCTTATTCCCCGACAGCTGCGCATCGATGTTCTGGTCCGTGCCCGTGTATGCCAGGGACACTGCGCCGAAGGTGAGCACGGTGGGGAACCATATGGTCACCTCGATGAAGAGCATGAACATCGCCAGGAAAGCCCATCGAGGACCGAAGGCCTCCCCGACCCAGCGGAAGACGCCGCCGGTTTCCGGCCACCCGGTTGCAAGTTCGGCTGCCACAATGGACACCGGGATCAGGAAAACCAGGGCAGCGAAAACGTAGTAGAAAATCGAGCTGAGGCCATACTCTGCCTCAGCCGGCAGGCCACGCAGACTGACCACGGCCACAATGTTCATTACCGCGAGCGCGCCAACGGTAATGGTGGCGTTCTGCTTTGCCCGGCTCTTCCGGCCCGCCGGGCCAGTCGATGCAGCCGATGCAGTGGAATCGCTCATCCCGCTCACCTCCTAGTGGTGGAATCCCGGATGTTCCTGTTCGGAGGGCATGGGGGCGCTGAGATTCTCCAGATACGCCGTCTCTGTCCTAATGTCGCTGAGCAGGCTTTCGGCCAGGTCCATACTGAGGCCGTTGCGCACCACAATCCGTTCGACCGTGAGGTTGCTGAGGTTGTCAGGCATTGGATATGCAGGCACCAGCCAGCCCTTGGTCCTAAGCCGGTCGGCCAGGTTGTACAGGGTCCAGCGGTCGGTATGGCCTTGCTTGAGACGCCAGGCAAACACAGGGATGTCGGAGCCGTCGTTCCAGAGTTCGAACGGACCGATTTCGCTGATGCCGTGGGAGAGGAACAGCGCCACGTCCTGGGAAGCCTGCTGGACCTTCCTGTACCCGTCGAATCCAAGCCGGAGGAACAAGTAGAACTGGAGGACAACCTGTGCTCCCGGGCGGGAGAAGTTCAGGGCGAAGGTGGGCATGTCGCCGCCGAGGTAGCTCACGTAGAAAATGAGGTCCTCCGGAAGCCACTGCCGGTCCCGCCAGACCACCCAGCCCAGGCCGGGGTACACCAGCCCATACTTATGCCCTGACGTGCTGATGGAATGGACCCGTTCAATCTTGAAGTCCCATTCGAGGTCAGGCTGGATGAACGGGGCAATCATGCCGCCCGAAGCGCCGTCCACGTGGATCGCGATGTCCAGCCCGGTTGAAGCCTGGATCTCGTCAAGCTTCGCGGCGATCTGCTTTACGGGCTCGTACATGCCGGTGTAGGTCACGCCCATGATTGCGACGACGCCAATGGTGTTCTCGTCGACGTACTTCTCAAGTTCGAATCCGTCCAGGCATTTGTGTTCCTCGGAGATCGGAACCAGCCGGGCCTCGATGTCGAAATAGTTGCAGAACTTCTCCCAGCACACCTGTACCGCCGAGCTCATGATCAGGTTGGGCTTCTCTGTCGATTTCCCCTCAGAACGGCGCCGGTGCTGCCAAAGACGCTTCAGTGCCAGGCCGCCAAGCATGCAGGCTTCCGAGGAGCCGATTGTTGAAGTGCCTATGGTTCCCTGCGGGTCGGGGGAGTGCCACAGCCCGGCGAGCATCTTCCAGCAGTACTGCTCAATGGCAGCGGTCTGCGGATACTCGTCCTTGTCGATCATGTTCTTGTCATAGGTCTCGGCGTACAGCCGGTTCGCGTGGTCATCCATCCACGTGCTGACGAACGTCGCGAGGTTAAGCCTTGCGTTGCCGTCGAGCATGGTTTCGTCATGGACGATCTGGTAGGCCGTTTCCGGTGCCATCTCCGACTGCGGGAGGTGATACTTCGATGCCTCCGTGGCCTCGCCCGGCCTGGCAAAGAGCGGATTGACGGTGAGGAATTCGTGTGACTCGTTTTGCGGCATGAGCCCGACCTCTCTATGGAGTGTCCCAACTGGCTGAAAATCCGTAGTGAACGGCGTTATTCGAGTCCGCACAGGGGCGCCAAGCAGGTAAGACTATACGCGCGGGAAAATGCTAATACTAGGTAACTGGCCCGTATTTGCCCGGTGCTGGACGCCTGCCCAGTGGCACCGGAACTTTGTCCGGCCTAAGGAAGCAGAGTTGGACAGCAGCCGTTGAGGAGGCTGTTCGCGGCGCGTAGTGTGAGCCCATCAATCCGCCCGGCAGGCCCGAGGAGAAACCATGGCTGGACTAAGCCGACGAGACCGCTTTGAACTTCCCGAACCCATGCGCCGCCTTTTCGAAGGCGACTGGGAGGTTCCCGCTTTCCGGGTGGAGGAATTCCGGGACAACGGGGCGATGGTAGTTCGGGCAGAGCTGCCGAACATCGATCCGGAGCAGGACCTTGACGTCACCGTGACTGACGGAACGCTGCGGATCCACGGCGAGCGCCGCGAGGAGACATCGAACAAGTCCAAAAACGGCTACCGTTCGGAATTTAAGTACGGCAGCTTCAGCCGCGACATAGCGCTGCCTGCCGGCACATCCCCGGATGACGTAACCGCGTCTTATCACGACGGCATCCTCGAAGTACGGGTTCCGATCCAGTCCGAGGGCGGGACGGGGCGCAAGGTACCCATCAGCCGCAACTGACGGACTGTGGCGCCGGCACCCGCTGGACGCTTCGTGCAGGCGGGCACTCAGGAGGCCGCGTGTCGCAGCAGAGCCAAACCGGGAATTCCGCGTCCCGGCTGCAAAGAACGCCCGCTTGGGCGGTAACGGCAATCATGGCCCTGGGCGGGATTACCGTCTCGCTTGAAAAGACCGCGGTAGTTCCACTTCTCCCGGAGTATCCGCGGATTTTCGGAGTGACCCCGGACGACGTTTCCTGGCTGGTTACCGTCACCCTGCTCAGTGCTGCAGTGGCGACGCCGATCGTCTCCAGGCTGGCGGACATGTTCGGTAAGAAGCGGATGCTGATGATCTCGCTTGCAATGATGGTCGCCGGCGGATTCATCGCCGCACTGGGCGGATCATTCGCCGCGGCCCTCATCGGGCGCACCCTGCAGGGTTTCGCCGGTGCCGTGATTCCAGTCGGTATCAGCATTCTGCGCGACACCCTGCCGCAGCGTCGGATCGCAGGCGCCGTATCCCTGATGAGTGCCAGCTTCGGCATCGGAAGCGCCCTCGGCCTGCCGCTTGCGGGCTTTATCTATGAGCGGCTGGGCTGGGAAGCGACGTTCTGGGTCGTGGCGCTGGTTGCCCTGGTAATCCTCGCAGCCGTTGCCATCTTCGTGCCGGAGTCTGACCTGCGCACCCGTGGACGGTTCGACTATGCGGGCGCACTGCTGCTCTCCGGCGCGATGACCACGCTGCTGCTGGCGATCACAAAGGGCGGCGTCTGGGGATGGACCAGTGACGTCATCCTTGGACTGTTCGCTGCCTGCGCCGTGCTGCTGGCCCTGTGGTTTCCCCTGGAGCTGAGGAACGGCCAGCCACTCGTGGACCTGCGGACCTCCGCCCGCAGGCCGGTCCTGCTGGTCAACATCGCGGCCATCCTGGTGGGATTCTCGATGTACGCGAACATGCTTGTCACGACTCAGCAGCTGCAGCTTTCACGGGTTACCGGCTTCGGGTTCGGCCTCAGCGTGCTGGTGGCAGGACTGACGATGATTCCGTCCGGCCTGGCGATGGTGGCCATTGCACCGGTGTCCGCCCGCATAACCAACTCGGTAGGGGCCAAAGCGACTATGGTGAGTGGCTGTGCCGTCATGGCAGCCGGCTACCTTTCACGCACTGTCCTGGTGAATACCGTCACGGGCATCATTCTTGGTGCAATGGTGATCTCCGTGGGAACTGCCATGGCCATGGCCGCCATGCCCACCATCGTGATGAGCAATTCACCCCGCACCGACACTGCGGCCGCCAACGGTCTCAACACCCTGCTGCGTTCGGTGGGCACATCAACCTGCAGTGCAGCCGTTGCCACCATCCTGGCTTCAGTTACGGTCACTGTTGGCGGGCGGGTCTTCCCGGGGCTGGAAGCGTTCCGGCTGATTTTCATCCTTGCCGGTCTTGCCGCGGCGGCAGCAACGGCCATCTGCCTGCTGCTGCCAAAAGCGACACGCAGGGAAGCCACGCACCCGGAACTGCACCGCAGCGGCCCGGGCGAGCCTGACGGGGCTGCTCCGGAGGCGGCGCCGGCTCCCGGCCAGGCTTTCCAAGTCACCGGTGTGCTTCGGCCCCCGGGGGACCGCGGGCCCATCGAACAGGGCACCGTGACCGTCACAGGCATATCAGGCGAGCCCGTGGACTGGGACCGCACGGACGAACACGGCGGCTATGCCGTGGTACTGCCGGGCCCCGGCGAATACGTTTTCATAGCGTCACACCGGCGCTGGCAGCCTGTGTCCGAGATACTCAGCTTCCCGGGGACCGCGCTGCCGCACGATATCCACTTCCGCCGGCGTCTGGTGCTGGCCGGCCGGGTCACACACCACAGACGCGCGGTACCCGGAGCCCTGGTTCTCCTGGTGTCCCCGTCAGGGGAGAGCGAGCCCGTTTCTGTCAGGTCCGCCCGGGACGGCAGCTACGAACTGCCGCTGCCGTCCCCTGGAAGGTATGTACTCACGGTTGCGGAACCAGGCGGTGCCACCCACACAAGACGGGTCCAGCTGCCTGCGCCGGAGACCCGGCTCGACGTGGACCTGGGAGATGAACCGCCGCCCACAGTACTGAGGGTCTAGTCGCTCAGCGCAGGAACCCCGGCGTACTCCGGGTAGTCCGTATAGCCTTCAGCACCGTCGGTGTAGAAGGTGGACGGGTCCGGTTCGTTCACGGGATACCCTTCGCTCCAGCGCCGGACGAGGTCCGGGTTGGCAATCGCCGGGCGGCCCACTGCAACTGCGTCGCAGAGTCCCTGCTCCATCAGTTCTGCTGCTTCCTGCCGGGTGGTGACCACGGCAAAGCCGGTATTCAGGATCACCGTACCGCCGAAACGCTGCCGGAGTTCCTGCACCAGCGCACCGGCTGGATCGTTGTGGAGGATGCTCAGGTAGGCGAGCCCCAGGGGCTTAATGGCGTCCACAAGGCTGCCGTAGGTGGCCAGTACATCCTGGCCATCGGTCTCCCAGGCGTCCTGGACGTTGTGTGCCGGAGAAATCCGCAGGCCCACCCGCTCAGCCCCGATGGCTGCAGCAACGGCGGTAACAACTTCCACGACGAAACGTGCGCGGGCCTGAGGGGAACCGCCGTAAACGTCAGTCCGCCGGTTGGACGCCGGGCTGAGGAATTCATGCAGCAGGTAGCCGTTGGCGCCGTGCAGCTCCACGCCGTCGAACCCGGCTTCTACGGCCGCGAGGGCGCCGCGGACGAAGATGTCGCGGACCTCATCAAGCTCCGGTTCCGTCAGGCCGCGCGGTTCAGTGTGCGGCAGTTTGCCGGCCGGAGTGCGGATTACACCGTCAATGGCCACCGCACTGGGAGCCACGGTCTGGAAGCCGCCGTTGATTTCCGGGTGTGAGACGCGGCCCGCGTGCATCACCTGCGCAAAGATCCGGCCACCGGCCTCATGGACCCCGTTCGTCACCCGGCGCCAGCCGGCAAGCTGTTCGGGAGTAACCAGGCCCGGCTGTCCGGAGAAGCCCTGGCCCTCCCTGCTGGGGTAGGTTCCCTCAGAAACGATCAGACCCAGGGAAGCGCGCTGCCGGTAGTGTTCGGCAACCAGTTCGCCGGGAACGCCGTCCGCTCCGCTGCGAACACGGGTCAGGGGAGCCATCACCAGGCGGTTCGGGAGTTCCAGTGAACCAAGGTTTAGGGGAGAAAACAGATCTGTCTGCACGTACTTCCTTTCGGCAGGCACAGCTGATGTGCCGGCACATGGGGTTACCTGCGCACAACTGAGGCCGGGCAGAACCTATTCCCCCGCAATCCTGTTCCGGCGGAGTCCGCGGACTTGAGAGCCATAACCGGAGACCTGCAAAAGGGTTCAGCGGACTTCGCGGATGAGGTTGGTTATCCGGGCCGTGGAGAGGCGGCGTCCTTCCTCGTCGGTCATCACCACTTCGTGGGTGGTTACTGTCCCGCCCAGGTGCACGGCCGTAGCAGTTCCCGTAACCAGGCCCCTGGATACGGAACGGTGGTGGGTGGCGCCAACTTCGATGCCAACGGCGTACCGGCCCGGACCGGCATGGAGCGAGGCAGCGAACGAACCGAGGGTTTCGGCCAGCACAACGTGTGCGCCGCCGTGCAGGATTCCCGCAACCTGCTGGTTACCCTCCACCGGCATGGTGGCAACAATGCGTGAGGGGGTCATTTCCAGGAAGCGGATGCCCAGCTTGACCACCAGGGGGCCCACTCCGGATTCGGCCAGCCAGGGATGCAGCTCTGCCGGCACACCGGCGTCAAGCAGCTCCTGCAGCCGGGGGATTTGGCCCTGGGCGGGGCCAGCCTGGCCCGGCGTGAAAATGTCGCTCATGCCCACTAGGCTTACATCTGTGAGTGAAACTGCCAAACTGGCCTCTGCCCCTGTCTCTGACCCCGCTGCCGAACCGGCAGAATCCCTCGTTGAGGCACCCGGAACGGAAGCGGAGACGGACAATGCGGCAGCGGCCCCCGTGGGCAGCCATGCAGCGCCGGAGCCTTCCGCTCCGGCCGCCGCCGCACCGGCAGAGGCGGCCCTGGGAACGCCCAATGCTTCCGGCAACAGCCGGCTGCTGGTCATTGACGGCCATTCCATGGCCTTCCGGGCTTTCTATGCCCTTCCTGCGGAGAATTTCTCCACCGACACCGGCCAGCACACGAACGCCGTCTACGGTTTCACGTCCATGCTGATCAACCTGATCAAGAACGAAGAACCGACCCACATTGCCGTGGCGTTCGACCTTGACACTCCGACTTTCCGCACCGAGGAGTACGCCGAGTACAAGGGCGGCCGCAACAAAACCCCCGAGGAGTTCCACGGGCAGGTGGACCTGATCATCAAGGTCATGGAAGCCATGCGCATCCCCACCATCTCCCTGGACGGCTATGAGGCGGACGACATCCTTGCCACGCTGGCTGAGCAGGCCGCGGGCCGTAACTGGGACGTCATGGTTGTCTCCGGTGACCGTGACGCTTTCCAGCTGGTGAATGACCGCGTAACGGTCTTCTACCCGAAGAAGGGTGTGTCCGACCTGCCGCGAATGGACGCAGCAGCCGTGGAAGAAAAGTACCTGGTGCCGCCGGACAAGTACTCCGACCTGGCAGCCCTGGTGGGCGAATCGGCCGACAACCTTCCCGGCGTCCCGGGTGTTGGCCCGAAGACCGCTGCGAAATGGATTAAGCTCTACGGCGGCCTTGAGGGCATCCTCGAGCACCTTGACGAAATCAAGGGCAAAGTGGGCGACTCCCTGCGCGCCAACATCGAAGACGTTAAGCGGAACCGGCGCCTGAACCGGCTGCTGCGGGACCTTGAGCTGCCCGTGGACCTTGATGCCATGGCGGCCCGCCGGCCGGACCGGGAAGCAATCGAGGAGCTCTTTGACGCCCTGCAGTTCAATGCCCTGCGCAAACGGCTGTTCGACGTCTACGGCGAGGAAGAGGCGCCGGGGGATCATCCGGAAATGCTGCCCCCGGAACACACCACCATCACGGCGGCCGACGCGCTGGAAGCCTGGTTCCGGACCACCAACCAGAAGCCTGCGGGCGTCCGGCTGGTGACCGAAGGATCCGGCGAAGCACGTGAAGCGGTCGGACTTGCCGTCGTCACCGACGAGTCAGCGGCCTACGTGCCCCTGACGGAACTGGACGCCGACGCCGAGTCAGTCCTGGCCGCCTGGCTGGCAGACCAGAACGCGCCCAAGGTCGTTCACGATTTCAAGGATGTCTACAAACTCCTGTCCCGGCGCGGCCTGCACCTCGACGGCGAAGTGGACGATCCCGCCATCTCCGGCTATCTCATCCAGCCCGACCGGCGCAGCTACGACCTGCCGGACCTGAGCCTGCAGCACCTCAAACTTTCCCTCGAATCGTCGGCCGCCTCCGGCAACCAGCTTGAACTCTCCCTGGACGGCGAAGACACCGCCGCTCCCGCGGTCATGGAGGCATTCGCGTCGCTTCGCCTGAGCGAGCACTTCTCCGGTCTCCTGGTGGAACGCGGAGCCAATCAGCTTCTGGGTGGACTGGAACTGCCCCTCGCTGAAGTCCTGGCCGAAATGGAGCTGGCCGGTATTGCCGTGTCCACTGACAAGCTTGACCGGCTGCTCGACGAGTTTGGCCGCACCATCGATCAGGCCAAGGAAGAGGCCTTCGCGGTGATCGGCAAGGAAATCAACCTTGGCTCCCCGAAGCAGCTGCAGGTGGTGCTCTTCGAGGAACTGGGCCTGCCCAAGACCAAGAAGATCAAGACCGGCTATTCCACAGATGCCGACGCGCTGGCGGACCTGATCGTGAAGACGAACGGACACCCGTTCCTTGCGCACCTTCTCGCCTACCGGGACGCCTCCAAGCTCCGGCAGACCGTGGAAGGACTGCGCAAATCGGTCTCCGACGACGGACGCATCCACACCACGTATGCCCAGACGGTCGCGGCAACAGGCCGGCTTTCCTCCATCAACCCCAACCTGCAGAACATCCCCATCCGTTCCGAAGAGGGCCGGCGCATCCGCGAGGTCTTTGTGGTGGGCGAGGGTTACGAGACACTGCTGACTGCCGACTACTCCCAGGTGGAAATGCGCATTATGGCGCACCTGTCCGGAGACGAAAGCCTGATTCAGGCCTTCCGGGACGGCGAGGACCTGCACCGGTTCGTCGGCTCGCACATCTTCGGCGTTCGGCCCGAAGAGGTCACCAGTGCCATGCGGTCCAAGGTCAAGGCAATGTCCTACGGACTGGTCTACGGCCTGAGCTCCTTCGGCCTCTCCAAGCAGCTGTCGATTCCGGTGGACGAGGCCCGCACCCTTATGCGCGACTACTTCACCCGGTTCGGTGCCGTGCGTGACTACCTGCGCGGCGTCGTCGAGCAGGCCCGCAAGGACGGCTACACCTCCACCATTGAAGGACGCCGCCGCTATCTTCCCGACCTGGCGAGCACCAACCGCCAGCTGAGGGAAATGTCCGAGCGGGCAGCCCTCAACGCACCGATTCAGGGTTCCGCGGCAGACATCATCAAGAAGGCCATGCTTGGAGTGGATGCCGAACTCAGGAAGCAGGGCATGAAAACGCGTATGCTTCTGCAGGTCCATGACGAACTGGTGCTGGAGGTTGCCCCCGGGGAACGGGAAGCAGCCGAAAAACTGGTCTGCGAACAGATGGCCGGCGCCGCCGATCTCTCGGTCCCGCTGGATGTGTCCGTAGGCTGGGGCGCCAGCTGGCATGAGGCCGGGCACTAGGCACCATCCGAATACCACCCAGGGGGAATCTTGACGGCCGAACCAACAGCACCTGCCCTGCGCACGGAACGCTTCCGCGCCGGTCTGTCCGAAACTGACCCCCAGCGCGCAGATGACCGGACCTCGGACTGGCTGCAGGCCGTCAACGTTGGGTTCCACGATCCGGCGTGGAAACCGGAGCAGGCGGCGTCCCTCGTGGAGGCATACCTCGCCGACGGACGGATGCTCACGGGCGTTTACGACGGCGCTGCACCCGAGTATGCCTGGAACCCCAAGGCACCGGTGGCCACCTACGCCACAATGTCCAACGACCTGAACGCCGGGGGGACGCTGCTGCCGGCTCACCAGATCACATCTGTGACAGTGCGTCCAACACACCGCCGCCGGGGCATCCTGACCAGCATGATCTCCGGGGATCTTCAGCGGGCCAAGGAGGACGGCTTTGCGGTAGCGGCGTTGCTTGCCTCAGAGGCGGTGATCTACGGACGGTTTGGATTCGGTGCGGCGACCGTTGAAACCAACGTCGAAATCGATGCGCGCGGCCGGCTGGAACTCAAGACTCCGCCGTCGGGGTCCACAGTGCTGGCGGAACCGGCACGGATGGAGGAGCTTGCCCCTGAGATTTTCCGCCGCCACCTGCGGGTTACCCGGGGTGCCCTCGGACGGCAGGCCGGCTACGCGAAACGTGCTGCGGGCCTGTGGGGCGACCTTCCGGAAATCCAGCAGGATGTACGCGCCGCCGTTCATTACGACGACGCCGGAACCCCGGACGGTTACGTAACCTACCGCTTCCTCCCGTGGGAAACGGAACCGCACACGCTCAAGGTCCTGGACCTGGTGGCCGTGGGCGACACCGCGCGGCTTGAACTGTGGCGCTACCTGGGCTCGATCGACCTGGTCGAGAAGATCACCGCGTCGGGTCCGCTGGCCGATCCGCTTCCCTGGGCGCTGGCCGACCGGCGGCGGTACCAGATCACCGGCGTCGAGGACACACTGTGGCTGCGGGCCCTCGACCCGCCTGCGATGCTCCGGGCCCGGGGCTTTGAATCCGACGGCGAACTGGTGCTCGGCGTCGCAGATCCCCTCGGCCTGGCCCAGGGCCGGTGGCTGCTCCAGGTAAGCGGCGGATCAACGGTACTGACGGAACTGGGGGAGGAGCTGCCTCAGGGACTGCCCGTCGTGGAGGCCGACGCCGCGGCATTCGCCTCCCTTTATCTTGGGGGAGTTCCGGCATCTGTCCTCGCTGCGGCGGGCGGGATCCGGGGTACTGCCGTTGCTCTTACCGCACTCGGACGGCTCTTCGATGTGGCCCGGGCACCATACTGCAGCACCCACTTCTGACAGGACCGGCGCAGCGGGAATTACCGGCGCCCGGCATGGGTTTAGAGGATAGGGGAAGCAGTACTGCCGGTTTCCCCGATCGGCTTTGACCTGACTTGGAGGGTCCGGCTAGACTGAACAGGCGCGTCACGCGTGCTGGTTCGGTCCTCTGATTGAAGCTAATTCATGACAGGGAGCCTCCAAGCGCAGGCGGGCAACACAAATTATTTACATTCTGTCCATCTCCGGACAACCAAGCACCGTCTTGAGCCTGATCCTTCGGGTTGCACGCGAGCCGGTGGGAGTTCATCCGGAATTACTACAACTTCCACATCGGAGTCCCAACTACATGACCATCACCACCACCGAGAAGTCCGGTACCCCGCAGGTCGCGATCAACGACATCGGTTCTGCCGAGGACTTCCTCGCCGCCATTGACGCAACGATCAAGTACTTCAACGACGGCGATCTCGTCGAAGGTACCGTCGTCAAGGTTGACCGCGACGAGGTTCTGCTCGACATCGGTTACAAGACCGAGGGTGTCATTCCTTCCCGTGAGCTTTCCATCAAGCACGACGTTGATCCCGGAGACGTTGTCTCCGTGGGCGACCAGGTCGAAGCTTTGGTCCTCACCAAGGAAGACAAAGAAGGCCGTCTGATCCTCTCCAAGAAGCGCGCACAGTACGAGCGTGCCTGGGGCGACATCGAGAAGGTCAAGGAAGAAGACGGCGTCGTCACCGGTACCGTCATCGAGGTTGTCAAGGGTGGTCTTATCCTCGACATCGGGCTGCGCGGCTTCCTGCCGGCATCCCTCGTGGAGATGCGTCGCGTCCGCGACCTGGCTCCGTACATCGGCCAGCAGATCGAAGCCAAGATCATCGAGCTGGACAAGAACCGCAACAACGTGGTCCTGTCCCGCCGTGCATGGCTCGAGCAGACCCAGTCCGAGGTCCGTTCCACCTTCCTCAACAAGCTGGAAAAGGGCCAGGTTCGTCCGGGCGTTGTTTCCTCCATCGTCAACTTCGGTGCATTCGTGGACCTTGGCGGCGTAGACGGCCTCGTCCACGTTTCCGAGCTGTCCTGGAAGCACATCGACCACCCCTCCGAGGTCGTTGAAGTTGGACAGGAAGTCACCGTTGAGGTTCTGGAAGTTGACCTCGACCGCGAGCGTGTCTCCCTGTCGCTGAAGGCTACGCAGGAAGATCCGTGGCAGACCTTCGCCCGCACCCACGCCCTGGGCCAGGTTGTGCCGGGCAAGGTCACCAAGCTCGTTCCGTTCGGTGCGTTCGTACGCGTCGAAGACGGCATCGAAGGCCTGGTCCACATCTCCGAGCTGGCT
The DNA here is from genome assembly GCF_009696625.1 of Arthrobacter sp. BL-252-APC-1A. NCBI lineage: Bacteria > Bacillati > Actinomycetota > Actinomycetes > Micrococcales > Micrococcaceae > Arthrobacter > Arthrobacter sp. BL-252-APC-1A. Next base: position 349,588 of record NZ_VULS01000001.1, read on the forward strand.
GTGCGCCACGTAGAGCTGGCCGAGCAGGTTGTCTCCGTTGGTGACGAGCTCTTCGTCAAGGTTATCGACATCGACCTCGAGCGCCGCCGCATCTCCCTGTCGCTGAAGCAGGCGAACGAGGGCGTTGACCCCGAGGGCACCGAGTTCGATCCGGCTCTGTACGGCATGGCCGCAGAGTACGACGAAGCCGGCAACTACAAGTACCCCGAAGGCTTCGACCCCGAGTCGAACGAATGGCTCGAGGGCTACGAGACCCAGCGCGCCGCTTGGGAGCAGCAGTACGCTGACGCCCAGGCCCGCTGGGAAGCTCACAAGAAGCAGGTTGCCCAGCACAACTCCGAGGATGTTGCTGCAGCGTCGGACTCCGTTGAGTCCAGCTCCACCAGCTACTCCTCCGAGCCTGCTGCATCCGAGTCCGCTGCCGGTACCCTGGCATCCGACGAGGCACTTGCTGCACTGCGCGAGAAGCTGACCGGCAACTAATCTAAGTTGCTAAGGCTCTAGCCGCTGAAAAGGCGGGTTCCCACTTCGGTGGGAACCCGCCTTTTCGCATGTCAGCGCCAGGTTTGGAAGGTTGGTAGGCTGGGGCCGCCGTCAGGGCAGGAAAATAGGGGAACACACCAGGGGGAAGTACATGCAGCGCCAGGAGGCAATCTCACCGCAGGCCGCGGAACTGGAACCGGAGATCCGGCGCAGGGCACAGGCAGCGGCCAGACACGTGACACCGGTTCAGGCCGCCAACCTCTTCAACGGAGTAGTTGAAGCAGAGCGGACCGAAGCATTTGAAGATCTCAGCGCAGCTGAACAGCTGGAGCAAGACCTCCATGAGCGGTATCCGCGTTACTTTGAGGCAGCAGACGCAGTACGCGATACTGAAGCAAAAGCAGACCTGCCCCGGTTCCGTGCCTGGCGCAGGGAGCAGCACCGGCTTGCCCGTGAAGCTGACAGCTGGTCCGCGGGGAACGCCGGCCGGATCCGTGCCGCGGGCGGTATCCTGCTGGCCGCGGTGGTTCTTACCCGTCCGTTCGGCCTCATCTCGGCAGACGTTTTCTACACCGCGGGCCTTGCTGCCGCCGCCCTGCTGGTGCTTGGAACCCAGCTGCTCAAAAAACGCCGCAGCCCCCTGTGGAACGGCGCCTTTGCTGATCCCCGGCTCGCCTCCCTCTACGTGTGGGGATACGCATCAGGGGTAGCGGCCGTGGCCCTGATCAGGACGCGTGAGCCTGATGCCGGTGAGTGGGAAACCGCCATGCGCCAAATGGAGGCGATGTGGGAGCGCCGAAACCGCCGCAGTACTCTCTGGGCCGAGGAAGACTACACCGGCATCCGTTACACCAGCGCCTAGCGGGGAGGCTAGGCGGACTCCCGCACAACGAGGGACGTAGGCAGCCGGCAGACTCTTTCCGCTGCCCGGCCTTCGATGAGTTCCACCAGCATGCGTGCCATCTTCTCGCCGAGTTCAGCGATGGGATGGTGGACGGTCGTCAGGGCGGGGGAGACACCGGTGGCAAACTGGTCGTCATCGAAACCTACGACGGCGATGTCCTCGGGAATGCGCAGTCCGTGCTCCCGGAGCACCGCGTGGGCGCCAGCAGCCATCTGGTCGTTCGCAGCGAACAGTCCGTCAATGGGTTTGCCCCGTGCCAGAAGGCGCTCCATCGCTGCTGCCCCTGAGGCGACAGTGAAGTCTCCGTACTCCACCAGGGCATCGTCGAGACCGGCGCGGTGCAGGCCCGTCCGCCAGCCCGCAAAGCGGTCCACGCCCGGAGGCATGTCCTGCGGGCCGGCGATGGTGGCTATGTTCTGCCTTCCTGTCTCGATCAGGCGCTGGACGGCAGCCAGCGCTCCCTCTTCGTTGTCGACTTCGACGTAGTAGCTGTCACTGGCGTTGAGGAGCGGGCGGCCTGCGAAGACGATCGGGAGGGCGTCGCTGAGGTGCTCCCAGGAATGGTCCCCGCTGTGGTGGGAAACCACCAGTACGCCGTCAACATTGCCACCCATCAGGTACCGCTGCGTCTTGCCCGGATTCGACTCCGAGGACGTGACCATGTTCAGCATGTAATCCGTCGAATTGAGGTACTTGGCCACTCCCTCCACGACCGTGGCGAAGAACGGATCCGCGAACACTTTGGACGTGGACTCGGGTACCAGCAAGGTGATGGTGTAGGTTCGGCGGCTTGCCAGTGTCCGGGCCGCACGATTGGGAACATAGTTCAGTGTCCGGACGGCCTGCTCCACGCTCTGGACAAGCTCAGGCGCCACCGAAGGCGAGCCGTTCACGACGCGCGAGACCGTTGCCCTGGAGACGCCGGCGAGCGCCGCCACCATCTCCAGGGTCGGAGCCGGCCGCACCTGGCCTGTGTCAGTACCCAATGAGGTCTCCATCCACTGGCATCCTTTGCCGTTGTTCCATGCCGAACCCAGTTCCCAATCCTACTTTCCCCTTATCCGACCGGAGCCGTCTCGGGGGAAGTGCTGTGGGCGCCGGCAACCGAGCCGCCGCGGCTCTCCGCGATGAACCTGCTGTACGCCAGGCCGCTGTCCTTGATGATGCGTTCCTGCGTCTGGTAGTCCACGTGGATGATGCCGAAGCGCTTGTCATAGCCCCATGACCACTCGAAGTTGTCCAGGAGGGACCAGACGAAGTAACCGCGGACGTCGGCTCCTTCGTCGATTGCCTCCCCGACGGCTTTGACGTGGTCGAGTATGAAGCTGGTGCGTTCCGTGTCATGGACGGCCCCATCCCCGGACACTTCGTCGTCGTAGGCGGCACCGTTCTCGGTGATGTAGAGCGGCGGCAGCTGCGGGTACTCCTGACCCAGACGGACCAGGAGCTTCCTGAGGCCATCAGGGTTCACTTCCCAGTTCATACCGGTCCGCGGCAGCCCGCGGGACGGGAACGTAATATGTTCGGCGCCAATCCAGGGCGAAGCCTTGGGCAGGACGCCTCCACCGCCGTGGCCATCCTCGCCTGAGGTGTCCGGGTGCCCGCTGATCTGGTCATCGTGGTAGTGGTTCACGCCCAGGAAATCGATGGGTGCGCCAATAACCTCCATGTCGCCCGGGAGGATGATGTCGTGGAGCCCGTACGGCTCCAGGTCCCGCAGGGAGTCCTCCGGGTAGGCGCCGAGCAGGATCGGTTCCAGGAAAATGCGGTTCTGCAGGGAATCGAACAGCCGGGCGGCCTCAAGGTCAACGGGATCGTTCGGATCCTTCGGAATCGAATTGCTCAGGTTGAGGGTGATGCCAACCTGTTCGGCCCCCAGGCTGCGCAGTTCTGAAGTGGCCATGCCGTGTGCCAGGTGCTGGTGGTGCACGGCGGCTACCGCTGCGTTCGGGTCCTGCCGGCCAGGGGCATGGACTCCTGAACCGTAGCCAAGCAGGGACGAGCAGAACGGTTCGTTGAAGGTGGTCCAGTGCTTGACCCGGTCACCCAGGGCTGCGTAGACATCCTGGGCGTACTCCACGAACCTGCAAGCTGTGTCGCGGTTGGTCCACCCGCCCTGTTCCTCCAGTCCCTGCGGAAGGTCCCAGTGGTACAGGGTGAGCCAGGGGAGGATCCCTGCTGACAGCAGTTCGTCAACAAGGCGGGAGTAGAAGTCCAGTCCCTTGGAATTCAGAGCTCCGCCTCCGGGCCGGACCCGCGCCCAGCTGGTGGAGAAACGGTAGGAGTCCAGCCCCAGTTTCTTCATCAGGGCAACGTCCTGCGGCATGCGGTGGTAATGGTCCACCGCGACGGACGGGGTGTCTCCGTTAAGGACGTTCCCCGGAATGGCCGCGAAGGCATCCCAGACCGAATCCTCTTTGCCGTCTTCCCAGGCCGCGCCTTCTACCTGGGCGGCGGCAGTGGCTGAACCCCAGATGAAACCGGGCGGGAAATTGCTGTGCTTCCGCGTAGAGGTGTTGTTAGTCATTAGCCCTTCACTGCTCCCTGCATGATTCCGGAAATAAGTTGCTTGCCCGCTGCCACGAAAAGAACCAGCAGCGGAACGGTGGCCAGCACGGCACCGGTCAGCACAATTGAATAATCGACGTAGCGCGCCGACTGCAGCTGGCTTAGTGCCACCTGCAAAGTGGGATTGTCTGCCAGCACGAGCATGGGCCACATAAAGTCAGTCCACGCCGTCATAAATGTGAACAGGCCCAGGATGGCCATAGCGGGCCGCGCCGCCGGCAGCGCCACATGCCGGAAAGTTCCAAGCATGCTGGCCCCGTCCATACGGGCGGATTCGATCAGCTCGTCGGGAATGACGTCCACCAGGTACTGGCGCATAAAGAACACGCCGAAGGCTGTTACCAGCCCCGGCACAATTACGGCGCCTAGTTCGCCTGTCCAGCCTAGTTTCTGCATGACCATGAACAGCGGGATGATGCCAAGCTGGGTGGGGATGGCCATGGTGGCGATTACCGCCACCATGAGGACACCGCGTCCCCTGAACCTCAGCTTCGCAAACGCGTAGCCTGCGAGCGTGGAGAAAATCACCACCGAGACGGTGATTGTTCCGGAGATGATGACGCTGTTGGCCAGCGCCTGCCAGAACGGCACGGTGTTGATGACCTCGGACACGTTGGTCCAGAACCGTCCGCCGGGCAGGAGCGGAGGCCATTCCTGCCCAAGGGCGGGATTTCCGTTGCTGCCGATAATGACGGACCACCAGAGCGGATAAGCCGAGCAGAACAGGAAGACCAGCAGGATCCCGTAGGTGAGGGATCCCGGACGGCGTCCGCTGCCAAAAGACTGCCCCTGGCGGCGTTTACGAACCGGTTTCCCGGCCCCTGACCCGGTCCCGGTTCCCGGGACAGCCCGGGCTCGCTGCAGGACGCTCATGACTTTCTCCTCGTGGCACGCGGCCGCTGGGGATCCCCGGTGGCGATCCGCTTTGAAATAAGGAAGTTGACCAGGCCCACCAGCACAATGATCAGGAACAGCAGCCAGGCCACGGCCGATGCCTTGCCAAAGTTCTGCCTCTGGAAGCCCATGTCCCACAGGAAGAGCACGGTGGTTTGGAACTGGCCCTGGATTCCGCCGGCATTGACCGGGTCGAACAGTTTGGGTTCGGCAAAGATCTGCAGGCCGCCGATAGTAGCGGTAATGATCACGAAGATCATGGTGGGACGAATACTCGGCAGCGTGATGCTGAAGAACCGCCGGACAGCACCCGCACCGTCAATTGCTGCGGATTCGTAAAGGTCGCGGGGGACAGCCTGCATGGCTGCCAGCAGGATCAGCGCGTTGTAGCCGGTCCACCGCCAGTTGACCATGGTGGCGATTGCGATGTGGCTGGGCAGCGTGCCCGTCTGCCACATAATCGGGTCGACCCCGAAGTTGCCCAGCAGGTTGTTCAGCAGCCCGTTGTTCTCAGCAAACATTTTGGAAAAAATCAGTGCCACTGCCACCGGCGTTACAACGTAGGGCAGGAGCACCGACATGCGCCAGAACGTCTTGGCCCGCAGATGCTGGTCCAGGATGGCCGCCAGGAAGACGGCAACTACCAGCTGGGGAATTGCCGAAAGCAGGAAGATCGAAAATGTGTTGAAGAGCGAACCCCAGAAACGCGTATCGCCCAGCACGGAGGCAAAATTCTGCAGCCCGATAAAGTCGCCCTGTCCCTTTAGCAGGTGCCATTCGTGCAGTGATACCCAGAAGGTATACACCAGCGGGAACAAACCGGTGATACCGAAAAGAATAAAGAACGGTGAAATGTAGAGGTAAGGGGACGCCTTCATATCCCATCTGGAGAGGCGCTGGCGGAACGTTGTCCGCGGCTTAACCGGTTGCTTCTGGACAGGCCGGTTCAGTGTGGCGGTCATGGCAGACTCCCGTGCTCCGGGCGGGGCCTCCCGGAGGAGGCCCCGCGTGCGGTGCTGCTAGTTGTTGATGACCAGGTCGTTGAGGAGCTTCAGTGCTTTCTCCCATGCCTGGTCCGCATTCGCGGTACCTGTCTCCAAGTCATCGATGGCCGGGCCAAAGACCTTTTCCTGGATAACTGAATCGTCCGGTCCCTTGAACTGCGCCTCTACGCCTTCGGCGCGCGAGGCCAGGATGGCCCCGGTAGGAGCATCGTTGAACCACTCATTCGGTGTTGCATCGGAGGCAAGCTGCTCCTGTGCCTCAAGAGTGCTGGGGAAGTTGCCGGCCGCTGCGGACTGCTTGATCTGCTGTTCCGGGTCCGTTAGCCAGGCAGCGAGCTTGGCAGCTTCCTCCTTGTGGTCCGAGGTTTCCGGTACCGAGAGGAAGGCGCCGCCCCAGTTTGAGGCACCGCCGGGGAACACATCGGCGAAGTCCCAGCCGCTGTCAGTGGAGCCGCCTGCGGTTTCAATACCGCCCTGGATGTTTCCGAGCATCCAGCCGGGGCAGACCATGGTGGCGAAAGTGCCGTCCAGGAAGGACTGGCCGTTGTTCCACTTCCACTCTTCCTGGTTCGCGGACAGTCCGTCGTCAATGGAACCGGAGAGCATCTTGAAGTTTGCGATCATCGCATCGTTGCCCTCGATGTTCAGCTCGCCGTCCTTCGCGTAGTAGCCCTCCTCCATCTGGTTCACCATGGAGTTCCATACGAAGCCGGCCTGGTCGAACCAGGCTTTACCGCTGGCGTCCTTGTACTGGTTACCGACTTCGAAGTACTTCTCCCACGTGGCGTCTTCCCCGCCCAGGAGTTCAGCGACGGCTTCGCGGTCGCTCGGCAGGCCGGCAGCTTCGAAGAGGTCTCCGTTGTAGCAGATGCCCTGCGGTCCGATGTCCGTGCCGTAGCCGATGACACGGCCGTCCGGGTCGGTGCCCTGCTTGTACTTCCAGCCGACCCAGTTGTCCTTAAGGTCCTCTGCACCGTATTCGTTCAGGTCCACGAACTTGTCCGAAACCTCCATGATGGCGCCTAGCCAGCCCTCTTCAATGGCCACCACGTCGCTGACGCCTGAACCTGCGGCAAGCTTCGTGAAGAGGTCAGTCCGTGCGTTGCCGCCGGTGTCAATGTTGTTGGGCTTGATGGTGATGCCGGGGTTGGCCTCTTCGTATTCCGCGTAGAGGTCGTCGTAGCCGAAGGTTCCGAATGTGGTGACGGAGAGTTCAATCGGGTTTTCCTCCGAGGCGGGTTCGCCGCTGTTGCTGCTGCCTCCGCCGCAGCCGGCGGCGAGCAGTGCGACTGCCGCAGCACCTGCCACGACAGCTGCTGAATTTCGGAACTTTTTCACGGTCACTCCTTTGTGTGTGTCTTGCCGGTTGAAATCCCGGGGAGGACCGTGCCGAATGGAAACTGGGCTTGTCCTGGGACGGGACGCTAACTGTGGATCCTGTAGCCAGAGAGCCCGTTGCGGTTCGAAACTCCCGAACCGTTCCAGAGAGCGCTCTCTGATCTTGCTGAGAGCCTAGATGTGACGGGCTTCACTGTCAAGAGAGCGCTCTCTGAGGGTTTCGCGTGTCGTGGGGGGACTGGCGCCGACTAGCGGCGGGTGGTCACAGTAACCGTAAAACGGGGGTTTCGGGCGACCTGCTCCGTGGGGCCTACTATCCGGTTCAAAGCCGGCTTGTACGCCAGATGTGAATTCCAGACTGTCCATAGTTCACCACCGGGACGCAGCACCCTGGCAGCATCGGCAAAGAGCTTGAACGCAATGCCGGTGTGCACGCTGGCTCCAATATGGAAGGGCGGGTTCAGCACCACGAGGTCCTGTGACTCGTCCTGGAGCCAGCTGAGGGCATCCGCGCGTCGGACATCGGCACGGTCCGAGACGCCGTTGGCTTCGAGCGTGAGTTCTGTCGAGGCGACGGCGGCCTCGGACTGATCGGAAGCCAGCACGCGGATCGCTGGCCTGGCGAGCGCGAGGTAGGCGGCGATCGCGCCGTTGCCGCAGCCCAGATCGACTGCCGTCCCTGTCTCCCGTGCCCGGGCCAGGAACGGCAGCAGGAACCGGGTGCCGGGATCCAGTGCCGCGCCTCCAAAAGCAGCGCCCCGGGCCCGCAGCTGCAGCGGCGCCGGAAGGCCGACGTCGTATGCCGCTTCCAGCGGAAAACGGGACGCTGGCAGCTCACCCTGGGGCCGCGGCCCGCCGGCCACCAGGACGCGGGATTTCTGCCGCGCCAGGGACACTGTCAGCGACTGGAAGTACCGGCCCAGCACATCGTTCATGGCCATTGTCATGTGCTTGATCCGGCCGGCCGCGTACACCCGGACGTCCGGTGCGGCATTGGCGGCGATCAGTTCTGCGATCTCTTCCAGGGCGTCCAGTGAGCGGGGCAGCCGCAGCAGGACAACCTTTGCTCCAGCTGCCAGGGACGCATCCAGCGGATAATGCGAGTAGGAGCCGGTTAGACCAGGAACCGCCGCGTTGCGGTCCAGCGCCAGCTCTCCGGAAAGCGGGTCCTGGTGGACACGGATTCCGTGCAGTCCGTGCAGCGAAGCAGCACCGAGGGTCAGGGCGCCGTAGGAATCACCTATGACGGTTACGGCGCCGGGTTCCTGTGCCGCTGCCCACAGGTCATCAGCTGCCAGGTCCAGCAGCAGCCTGTCAGCCGCATCGAAGGCCTGCAGGTTCTCGGCTTCCACATCCGGCGCGCGGCCGAGCTGCTCGAAGTCGAACGCCGGGTTGGCAGGGGTCACAGGTCAATCCATTCGGTCGTGATCAGATCGGCGGCGGTATCCCCGGCTGTGAGGGAGGCCAGCCGCTCCCGGAAAGCGGTATCAGCACCGGGAGTATCCGGAAGGGCAACGGTAATGACTGCTCCGGCGGCGCCGTACTCGGTCCCGCGGACGGCGTAGCCTGCGCTCCGCAGGTCGTTTTCAAGGCGTCCCGCACCGGCATGGCCGGCAGGAACGCTGTACAGCTGCATCCGCTGCCGTCGCAGGAGCGGAGCGGAAGCCAGGGCGGAGGATACGGATTCGGAATAAGCCCGCACCAGGCCGCCGGCGCCGAGCAGGATCCCGCCGAAATAGCGGACCGTAACGGCAGTGATGTCGCTCAGGTCGGATGCGCCGTCGAACGTTTCGCGTTTGGTAATCGCCTCAAGCATCGGAATTCCTGCTGTTCCGGAAGGCTCGCCGTCATCACTGGAGCGCTGCACCTCCCGCCCGGGCCCCAGTACGAAGGCGCTGCAGTGATGCCTTGCGTCGTGGAATTCCCGGCGCAGTTCCGCGATCAGGGCGCGGGCCGCGTCTTCGGTTTCCGTGCGCCGCAGTACGGTGATGAAGCGTGAGCGCTTGATTTCGAGTTCGCTCCGGTGGTCCCCGGAGACGGTTGTGTAGCGCCCCGGCGCCGCCTCGAATTCGCTCACCCTGACAGTCTAGTTGGCAGGGCAGTCCCTGCCCCTCATGCCGGGCGGGGACGGTAGGGTGGGGGGATGCTGAAGGTAGGTCTCACCGGCGGGATCGCCGCCGGAAAGTCACTCGTTGCCCGTACGCTCGTGGAGTGCGGTGCCACCCTGATCGACGCCGATGCGCTGGCACGCGAGGTTGTGGCTCCCGGAACCCCAGGCCTTGCAGCCGTGGTGGAGGCTTTTGGCTCCGGTGTCCTTGCTGAGGACGGCTCCCTGGACCGCCCGGCCCTCGCCGCCATCGTCTTCGGTAATGAGGAGAAGCGCAAAGTGCTGAACTCGATCATCCACCCGCTGGTGCGGTCTCGGGCCGCCGAGCTCGCCGCGGCAGTTCCTCCGGAGGGCATCCTGGTCCAGGATATTCCGCTCCTCGTGGAGACAGGCCAGGCCAGCTCCTTCGACTTTGTGCTGGTGGTTGAAGCTCCGCAGGAAACCCGGTTGGACCGTATGGTGCGGGACCGGGGCATGGAATCGGAGGCAGCACAGGCGCGGATCGATGCCCAGGCCAGTGCCGCGGAGCGGGCCGCAGTGGCCGACGTCGTCCTGGAGAACACCGGCACTGAGGCAGAAGTGGTGGCTGCGGTGCAGCGGCTGTGGGACGAGCAGCTGGTGCCGCGCAACGAAGCTCTGCTGCGCGGGGAGCCGCCGGCCGTTATGCCGTGAGCAATACGGACAGCACCTGACCGCGTCCCGGAGTAGCGTTGAACCATGAGTCTTGCGCAGGACATCAAACGTGTTGTTGCCCCCTTTGAAGTAGTCAGCGATTACTCGCCTGCCGGCGACCAGCCGACCGCCATCAAGGAACTGGCTGAACGCATCCAGGCCGGCGAGAAGGACGTTGTCCTGATGGGCGCCACCGGTACCGGTAAGAGCGCGACCGCGGCATGGCTGGTGGAGCAGGTGCAGCGGCCCACCCTGGTAATGGTGCAGAACAAGACGCTTGCCGCCCAGCTGGCCAACGAATTCCGGGAACTGCTGCCCAACAACGCCGTTGAGTACTTCGTTTCCTACTACGACTACTACCAGCCCGAAGCGTACGTGCCGCAGACGGATACCTTCATTGAGAAGGATTCCTCCATCAACGAGGAAGTGGAGCGGCTGCGGCACTCGGCTACCAACGCTCTGCTGACCCGGCGCGACGTGATCGTTGTGGCAACCGTGTCATGCATCTACGGCCTCGGCACGCCGGAAGAGTACATCCAGGGAATGGTCACCCTGCGCCGCGGTATGGAAATGAACCGCGACGACCTGCTGCGCAAGTTTGTTTCCATGCAGTACGTCCGCAATGACATGGACTTCCACCGCGGGACCTTCAGGGTGCGTGGAGACACCGTTGAGATCATTCCGATGTATGAGGAACAGGCCATCCGGATCGAGTTCTTCGGCGACGAGATCGAGAGCATTCAGACGCTGCATCCCCTCACCGGCGACCTGATCCGCGACGAGCAGGAAATGTACGTCTTCCCGGCCTCGCACTACGTGGCTGGACCGGAACGGATGAACCGCGCCATCAAGGGCATCGAGGACGAACTGCGCGAACGCCTGCAGGAGCTTGAAAGCCAGAACAAGCTCCTCGAAGCGCAGCGGCTGCGGATGCGCACCACATATGACCTGGAAATGATGCAGCAGATGGGCTTCTGCAACGGCATCGAGAACTACTCCCGCTGGATTGACGGCCGCGGTCCCGGTACCGCCCCGCACTGCCTGCTTGACTATTTCCCGGACGACTTCCTGCTGGTGGTGGATGAGTCCCACGTGACCATTCCGCAGATCGGCGCCATGTATGAGGGCGACATGTCGCGGAAGCGCACGCTCGTGGAGCACGGCTTCCGGCTTCCCTCCGCGATGGACAACCGTCCGCTGAAGTGGGACGAATTCCTGGAACGGATCGGACAGACCGTCTACATGTCCGCCACTCCGGGCAAGTACGAACTCGGCAAGGCCGACGGCGTGGTGGAACAGATCATCCGCCCCACAGGCCTTGTGGATCCCGAGGTGGTGGTCAAGCCAAGCAAGGGCCAGATCGACGACTTGCTGTCCGAGATCCGCATCCGCACGGAGAAAAACGAGCGCGTCCTTGTCACTACCCTTACCAAGCGCATGGCGGAGGATCTCACCGGCTACCTGCTCGAAAACGGGGTCAAGGTCGAGTACCTGCACTCCGACGTCGATACCCTCCGGCGAGTTGAGCTCCTGCGCGAACTGCGGATGGGCACTTTCGATGTCCTGGTTGGCATTAACCTGCTCCGTGAAGGCCTCGACCTTCCCGAAGTATCCCTGGTCTCGATCCTCGACGCTGACAAGGAAGGCTTCCTGCGCAGTTCGACGTCGCTGATCCAGACGATCGGCCGTGCCGCCCGAAACGTCTCGGGCCAGGTACACATGTATGCCGACCGGATCACGGACTCCATGGCGCACGCCATCGATGAGACCAATCGGCGCCGGGCAATCCAGGTGGCGTACAACAAGGAACGCGGCGTAGACCCTCAGCCCCTCCGGAAGCGGATTGCGGACATCACCGATTCGCTGGCCCGGGAAGACGCGGACACCAAGGCGCTCCTGGAAGAGGCCGCTAAGAAGCAGACCAAGTCAGGCAAGGGCAAGACAGCCAAGGGCATCCGGAAGGACGGTCTGGCTGCGGCACCGGCTGAAGACCTCACCGGCCTGATCGAACAGATGACGGAACAGATGCACGCAGCAGCTGCAGAACTGCAGTTCGAGCTCGCTGCACGGCTGCGTGATGAGGTGGGCGACCTGAAGAAGGAACTCCGCCAGATGCAGAATGCCGGGCACGCCTGAGATAGACTTCTTGGCGGCGGTGGGGTGGTTCCGTAGGCAAAACCGGAACGCCCCGCCTTTTTCCGTGCTCTGAAAGGTCTGTTCCCCATGCCCGCACTGCCCCTCGCCTTCGAGGTTGGTACTTTCATTGTCCTAGGGCTGGTCCTGCTCTTCGACCTGCTCCTGGTCGTCAAGCGGCCCCACGAACCCTCCATGAAGGAAGCAAGCCTATGGGTTGCCTTCTACGTGGGCCTGGCGCTCGTCTTCGCGGTGATGATGTTCATCTTTACCGGCCCGGAGTACGGCAGCCAGTTCGTTGCCGGCTGGGTGACTGAGTACAGCCTCAGCATCGACAACCTCTTTGTGTTCATCATCATCATGGCGCGTTTCTCGGTACCCCGTAAGTACCAGCAGGAAGTGCTGATGTTCGGCATCATCATCGCGCTGATCCTCCGCGGCATCTTCATTCTCATCGGCGCCGCCGTGATCGAGAACTTCTCCTGGGTCTTCTTCCTCTTTGGTGCTTTCCTGCTCTGGACCGCGTACAAGCAGGCCACAGACAACGGTGAAGATGAAGAGGGCGGCAGTGACAACAAACTGGTCCGCAAGCTCACCGGCTTCCTGCCCATGACGGAGAACTTCGACGAGGGCAAGGTCCGCACCGTGGTGGACGGCAAGAAGGTCTTCACCCCGATGATCATCGTCTTCATCACCATCGGCGTGACGGATCTGATGTTCGCCGTCGACTCCATTCCTGCGATCTTTGGTCTCACCCAGAGCGCATTCATCGTCTTCACAGCCAACATCTTCGCGCTGATGGGCCTGCGCCAGCTGTACTTCCTGCTCGGCGGACTGATGGACCGGCTCATCTACCTCAAGCACGGCCTTTCGGTGATCCTCGCCTTCATTGGCGTGAAGCTGATCCTGCATGCACTGCACGTCAATGAGCTGCCCTTCATCAACGGCGGCGAGTCGGTTGCCTGGGCACCTGAGATCCCCACCTTCGTGTCGCTGGCCGTCATCCTCGGCACCATTGTGATCGCCACCGTAGCGAGCCTGCTGAGCCCGAAGGCCAAGGCTGTGCAGGCTGTCGCTTCGCTCGAAGGGGCCCTGAAAGTTTACCGGAGCCTGGGCGAGGACACTCCGCATGAAGAGCGGACCAGGGCCTACGACGACGTCTCCAAGACGTACCGCGCTGCCGAGAAGGCTGCCGAAACCCGGGACGACGTCGAGCTTCCCGAGATTACGGACGAAGCGCGGCAGAAGTTCCTCGCGGAGGACCCGCGGAAGAACGGAAACACTCCGAACTAGCCGCACGCCGGCTGCAGAGGGCACCAGGACCGCCGTCCAGGTGCCCTCTGTCCGTTAACCCGGAGAGGATGGCATCGCACCAAAGCAGTTTGCGCGGGACAGGTCTGCCTGGCGTGTACGGCGCTACTCTTCGAATACCGCTTGTGTCCCTCGGCAGAGGGGAATCCCAGGGTCCCGCCGGGGCCACTTTGTATCCGCCTACGCTCCCAAGGAGCAACCATGAACTTCTTCGAAGTACTTTGGTCAATCGTTGCGGTGTTCTTCCTTTTCGCATACCTGATGCTGCTCTTCCAGATCTTTGCCGACCTGTTCCGGGATGACAGCATGAACGGCTGGGTGAAGGCGGTGTGGGTCTTCTTTCTGTTGTTCCTTCCCTACATCACGGCCCTGGTTTACGTCATTGCCCGCGGACGGAGTATGGCAGCCAGATCTGCACAGCGGGCCAGCGAGTCCCAGGAACAGGCTGCCGCGTACATCAGGCGCACCGCGGGGACCCAGAATGCCGCTGAGCAGATCTCCTCGGCAAAGTCGATGCTGGACGAAGGGCTTATTACCAGCGACGAATTCGGCCGGTTGAAGGCGAAGGCGCTGGCCTGAACCATCCCGGTGCCGGGTAATTCAGTGCACGCCGGTTACTCCCGCTAGGCCGCTGCGGGAGAAGCCGGCGTCTGCTGTGTCCGGGCCATTACCTCCAGGACAATGATCGCCGCCACCATTACGGCTGCTACTCCGAGGACAATCCCGGCCGCGATACCAGGCAGGAACAGGACCAGCACCGTCAGCGCTGCGGCACATGCCTGGCAGATCCGCAGGTGGCGCATTGCCCAGCCGGACCAGCGTGACGGATGCCCGGCGGCGTAGAGCACTCCCACGGCCAGCAACGCCAGTACCAGCACCGAGCGCAGGGCTCCGGACAGCGGTCCCAGGAATGCGCTGCTGACTGCAGCGGCAGCCTCGGGGGAGACCGCGCTTCCGCCGGCAGCGTTGACAATTCCCTGTTCGATGACACGGATGGCCAGGACGGCAGCCAGTGCAGCTCCGGCACTGGAGAGGGAGAAAATGATGCCGCTTCGAAGCCGGCGCCCGGCCGGAGCAAGGAGCACCGCCCCAGCCGCCAGCAGGAAGGCAGCCCATGGCAGCAGTGCAGCGACACGGCCGAGGGCGTCGAGGGCGGAGATCGCCGATGCAAGCCCCGGGGCGCTGAAGACGGTGTAGTCCTGGCCGGCGTCATCAGGAATGGCAGACGCAACCCCTACGCCCTGGGCCAGGAGGCGGGACTTGGCCTCGGCTATCATCGCCGTCGTGGAGATGCTCACGTTTCCGTTCTCCGCAATGGAAGCGATGCCGCCCGGGTCGTCTTCCACGGCACGGACAAGGACCTGGTGGGCTGCCCGGTTGGCATCGGTCCAGATCGCCGCGAAGGCCTGGCTTGCCACCGCCTTAGATACCGTCTGCTCAACCAAGGTGTTGGTTCTTTCGGCGATCCGGGGCCCCAGGACCGAGGCGAGGCCCTGCGCTGCGCGCGTGTCACTGCGCTCGGCTACGGCGTCCTGAATGCTGGAGCTAATGTCCATCCGTGACGTGATCTGGTCCGAGATCTGTCCGGAGAGATCATCCTGCACGGCCTGGTCCTGGATCACGGGCCCGATTGTGGCGACATAGCGGTCCGTATTGCTGACCAGGCTGCCGGCGTATCCGGCAATCACTGCCGCGACCAGGGCCAGCCCAGCCAGGACCGCCAGAACCGCGGAAGAAATCCTTCGCCATCGAGCCGGGTCACCGGGGGATGGCGCAGTAACACCCGGGGATGCAGGGGAAGAGCTGTACTGGGTGCTGGGTGCCATGACCGGAACCTTTCACAGGTGTACGTCCCGGCCTCAGTGTATTCCCGGCGCCGGAAGCAGCGGGCGCTTTCCCGTTACTTCCGCTGCTGCAGCCGGCTGCCCCGGCTACCCGTCCCCCGTTCCGCGCACCATGCCCAGCAGGCGGTTGAAGATGCCCTCGCCGTCGTCGGCTATGCCGTCGTGGTGGAACTCATCCGTTTCCCAGACTTTCAGCCCGCGCACGGCCGCAGCTGTCTCAAGGGAGAGGTCCCGGTCCACGTAAATGTCATTGGTGTAGACCGCAGCCGCGGCAGGAACGGTGTTGGACGCCAGCTGCCGCGGGTCGTAAAGCTCCGGCCAGTCGGATTTTGCTGCCAGCAGGTCCGCAGTCCGCTGCAGTGGACGCAGCGCCGGATCCTCCTCGAAATACCAGGGATAAACCATCTCGCCGGTGTACAGGGGTTCGGCGGCGCTGGGCAGGAAGTCCGGCCGGGATCCCAGGACCCGCCACGCGGCCCACCGCGTAGCCTGCCCCTGTGCGTAGATCGATTCGTGCATCAGGGCGTACAGGGGATTGGTGGAGCGCTCAGCGAGCTGCCACATTCCGGCCAGGAACGTGTCAGAGAGCCTGGGCCCGTCGGGGGTATCGATGAAAGCTTCTTCCAGCAGGTAGTGCAGACCGTCCATGCGGGTATTGCCGCCAAGGTAGGAACCGGCCATCTGGAACCGCCGGGTGGACAGCCGCGTGCCGTCCGGAAGGTACTCGGGCACGGTCTCCAGGTGCCGGGCAATCCGGGTGGTCAGCTCCCGGTCACCGGGATACTTCGCGAAGTACTCCGCGTTCCGTGCGGCCACCCTGCTGAAGGTTGCCTGGTATACCCGGTCGGCGGGGCCGGTAAGGGGTGCCAGCCCGCCGGTGATCAGCGCTTCCTTCAGGCCCGCAGGCGCGAACGACAGATAGGTCAGCGCGCAGAACCCGCCATAGGACTGCCCGTAGATGCTCCATGGTCCGGAGCCGAGGGCTGTGCGAACGAGCTCGGCATCGGCCACGATCGAGTCCGCGCGGAAGTGGGTAAGGTACTCCGCCTGCGCAGCAGCATCGCCGCGCAGGGCCAGGCGCTGGCGGTTCGCCGGCGTCGAGAGTCCGGTTCCGCGCTGGTCCAGCATCAGGATGCGGAACCGGCGGGAGGCCGCTTTGGTCCAGCCGCCGAACTGCAGCAGCCGGTTTCCCTTTCCGCCCGGTCCGCCCTGCAGGTACAGGAGCCAGGGAAGGTCAGCGGCGGGGGATACCTCGGGGTCGGAGTACTCGCGGGCGAAGACGGAGATTTGCTCGCCGTCCGGGCGGGAGTGGTCCAGTGGAACGGTGAACCGGTGCTCCACGGTCCGCATGCCCCGGACAAGCACGGGATCGGAAGCGGTGTGCTGAACGCTCATGCCGCACCGGGGGTGCCGAAGTCCTCCAGTGCCCCGCCGGTGAGGCGGTAAGTCGTCCACTCGTCCATGGGCTGGGCACCCAGGGACTTGTAGAAACGGATGGAAGGCTCATTCCAGTTCAGGACGCACCATTCCACCCGTGCGTAACCGCGTTCGACGGCGAGCTGGGCCAAGCTGCGCAGCAGGGCTTTCCCGTACCCGCGGCCTCGGGACTCCTGACGGACGTAGAGATCCTCCAGCCAGATGCCGTGGACCCCTTCCCAGGTGGAGTAGTTCAGGAACCAGAGTGCGAAACCCTGGATTCCGCCGTCGTCCTCCAGCACGTGTGCAAACACTGCCGGGTGCTCGGCAAAGAGATGCTCGGCAAGCGCCTGTGGAGTGTTCCTGACCGCGTCCGGCTCCTTTTCGTAGACGGCCAGCTCCTGGATGAGCTCGAGGATTACGGGAACGTCTTCTTTGCGCGCGGCTCTGATCTCCATGGCATCCAGCCTAGTCCAGCCGCCCGGCCTGGATCACCCGGATTAAGGGGGACCCCGCCTCGTCCGAAGCTGCCAGGTCGACTTCCGCGCTGATGCCCCAGTCCAGATGCCCGGCAGGATCCTTGAAGATTTGCCGGACCTCCCACTTGTCCGCGAGCTCCTTGATGATCAGCAGCTGCGGGCCGCGGGCATCGGGGCCGTCGTCAATGTCGTCGTGCTCTTCGAAGTAGTCGTCCAGGACACCGGCCCACCTGTCTGCATCCCAGCCCGATCCCCCGTCCAGGGCACCGAGGGCGGCGTCGTCCTCGTCGGCAAAGAGCTTGACCCGCTGGAACATTTCGTTGCGGACCATGACCCGGAAGGCCCGTGTGTTGCCGGTGAGCTTTTCCGGGGCGGGGGGCAGCACGGGTTCGCTTCCCGCGGAGGAATCGATTCCGGCGGCCAGCTCTTCCCATTCATCCAGCAGTGAGGAGTCCGTCTGGCGGACAAGTTCCCCGAGCCATTCGATGATGTCCGAAAGGTCTTCCCTCAGCGCTTCGGGCGGAACGGTCTGCAGCAGCGCCTTGTAGCAGTCCGCCAGGTAGCGCAGCACAACGCCCTCGGACCTGGCGAGGGAATAGAAAGCCACGTATTCGCTGAAGCTCATGGCGCGTTCGTACATGTCGCGCACGATCGACTTTGGCGTGAGTTCGAAGTCGCCAAGCCAGGGAGCGGAGGACCGGTAGACGTCGAAGGACTGGAACAGAAGCTCCGCCAGCGGCTGGGGATAGGTAACGTCTTCCAGCAGGGCCATCCGCTGCTCGTACTCAATGCCCTCGGACTTCATGGCAGCCACTGCCTCGCCGCGGGCCTTCTTTTCCTGCGCGGAGAGGATCTGACGCGGCTTTTCCAAGGTGGCTTCAATGACGGAAACGACGTCGAGGGCGTACGAGGGGCTCTCCGGGTCGAGGATCTCAAGTGCAGCCATGGCGAACGGGGAAAGCGGCTGGTTCAGTGCGAAGTTAGGCTGCAGGTGGACCTTCAGCCGTACAGTGCGGCCGTCGGCGTCCGGTTCGGGGAGCTTCTCCACGATGCCCGCCGTCTTCAGTTCCCGGTAGATGCCAAGCGCCTTGCGCATCAGGCGGAGCTGGGAAGCACGCGTCTCGTGGTTGTGGGTGAGCAGTTTCTTGGCCGCGGCAAACGGGTCCCCGGGGCGCTCCAGGATGTTCAGCAGCATGGCGTGGGTGACGTTGAAGCTGGAGGTCAGGGGTTCAGGAGTGCCCTCCACCAGCTTTTTGTACGTAGGTTCGCCCCAGGACACAAAACCGGCCTGCGGCTTCTTCTTGGTTACCTGGCGCAGCTTCTTTTGGTCATCGCCGAACTTGGCTTTGGCCTTTGCCATTGCCTTGGCATTCTCGATCACGTGTTCCGGCGCCTGTACCACCACGGTGCCGGCGGTGTCGTAGCCCGCCCTCCCGGCGCGTCCGGCGATCTGGTGGAATTCGCGGACGTTCAACGGACGGGTGCGTACGCCGTCGTACTTGCTGAGCGCCGTGATCAGGACCGTGCGGATGGGCACGTTGATGCCGACGCCCAAGGTGTCGGTGCCGCAGATAACCTTGAGCAGCCCCGCCTGGGCCAGCTGCTCCACGAGGCGGCGGTATTTGGGCAGCATGCCCGCGTGGTGCACCCCAATTCCGTGCCGGACCAGGCGGTTGAGGGTCTTGCCGAAGCCCGGGGCGAACCTGAATCCCGCGATCAGCTCGCCGATGCGGTCCTTTTCCTCCCTGGTGCAGACGTTGATGCTCATCAGGGCCTGGGCCCGGTCGATCGCCTCGATCTGGGAGAAGTGCACCACGTAGACCGGCACCTGCTTGGTGGCTAGCAGTTCCTCAAGGGATTCCTGCACCGGGGTTTCGACGTAGTAGTAGTGCAGGGGGATGGGCCGCTGCACCGAGGTCACCGTCACCGTATCCCGGTTGGTGGACTTGGAGAGGTCGGTGCTGATCCGGGTCATGTCGCCAAGGGTGGCGGACATCAGCAGGAACTGGGACTGCGGCAGCTCCAGCAGCGGCACCTGCCAGGCCCAGCCGCGCTGCGGGTCGGAGTAGAAATGGAACTCGTCCATGATGACGGTTCCAATATCCGCGTCCGCACCTTCGCGCAGGGCAATGTTGGCCAGGATCTCCGCGGTGCAGCAAATGATCGGGGCATCCTTGTTCACCGAGGAGTCGCCGGTGACCATGCCGACGTTTTCAGCCCCGAAGATGTCGCAGAGCGCGAAGAACTTCTCCGAGACCAGTGCCTTGATGGGGGCCGTGTAGTAGCTGCGCTCGTCCATTGCCATGGCGTAGTAGTGCGCGGCGATGGCGACCATGGATTTACCGGATCCGGTGGGCGTGGCCAGGATGACGTTATTCCCGGTGACCAGTTCCATGACGGCTTCGTCCTGGGCGGGGTAAAGGGACATGCCCCGGGACTCCACCCACTCCAGGAAGGAGGTGTAAATCTCGTCAGGATCGATGGTTTTGGTGCCGGCGGCTGCGGCGGGCAGCTGATCAAGTAGTTTCATCTCACCTACCAGCCTAGCCCGCAGCGGAAAATCCCCCGGCCGTGGTGTTTCGCTGCCGGACAGGAGCAGCACTGCTAGGCTCGCGCCCATGAAATGGGACCCCGAACGCTATACACAGTTCTCCAGCTACCGCGACCGGCCGTTCTTTGATCTTGCCGCCCGGATTGGGGCGGAGGAACCGGAATGGGTGGCGGACCTCGGCTGCGGCACCGGAGCGCTCACCGCAGTCCTGGCCGACCGCTGGCCGGGAGCGTCTGTCACCGGGATCGATTCCTCGGAAGACATGATCCGCGAGGCCGCGCCGCGCTCGGCCGGCAACCTGGGCTTCGCACAGGGGCAGATCCAGGACTGGGAACCGTCCCCGGGCCGTGGGGTGCTGCTCTCCAATGCCGCGCTGCAGTGGGTCCCGGAACACACTGACCTGCTGGCACGCTGGGCTAAGGAAGTGGATCCGGGATCCTGGCTGGCGGTCCAGGTGCCGGGCAATTTCCATGCCCCGTCCCATGCGCTGATGCGGGAGCTTGCCGGGAGCCCGCGGTGGAGTCCCGCGCTCGCAGGCGTGCTGCGGGGCGGGGATTCAGTCGCGGAGCCCGCGCAGTACCTTGAGCTGCTGGTGGAGGCAGGTTTGGAAGCGGATGTGTGGGAGACCAGCTACCAGCAGGTGCTTACCGGGCCGGACCCTGTCCTGGACTGGGTCCGCGGAACAGCACTCCGTCCGGTAATGGCAGCACTTGACCCGCAGGACTATGCCGCTTTCGAGACCGAATACGGTGCCCTGCTGCGGGAGGCATATCCAGCGAACAGCTGGGGGACAGTGCTGCCGTTTAGGCGGATCTTCATGGTGGGCAGGAAAGGTATCACCGCCTAGGCTTCGGGCGGGAGTCTTCGCACACGGTATCGGCGGCCACTGCCCGGCAGTGCGGCTCCGGTACGGGCAGCCTTCATCAGCGGCGTGTTGAGGGGCTGGCTGCAGCCAGCACCGCCAGAAGTGGGATGACCGGCCCCAGGGGCAGCCGGGCTCCCTCGCCCGGCCACTTTCGGAAGCCCAGTACGGCCGCCGCCGCGCTCACTACGATCATGGCAATGATTGCAGCCACGTTGGCCACTGAGACCACGAAGGTGGTGTCGCGCAGGACCACCAGCAGCACGGTGATGACTCCCAGCAGGAGCACGCTCACGTAGGGATGTCCGTGGCTGGTATGCCTTCCCAAAGCCGGAGGGACGTCGCCGCGGGCAACCATGCGCAGCATGATCTCGGAGGCCCCGAGGACGTTGGCGTTGGCGCCTGAGAGGGTTGAGAGGCAGGCGGCAAAGGCCACCAGCAGGCCTCCCCAGGCGCCCATGACATTCTCGGCGGCCTGAGAAACCCCGGTGGCGCTGAAAGAGATGATGCCGCTGGCCGACATCGCGAGCACGGTACCCAGATACACCGCGGCTGAGACGAGGGTGGTGAGCATTATGGCGCGGGGTACCTTCGCCAGCTTGATGCCCACAATCCAGGTTTCCGCCCGGGCAACCAGCGACGTCGGGCCCAGGTTCAGTGCGGTGACCAGCACGGTGGCGGCGAGGATATAGCTGAGTGCCGCACCGGGTCCTGCCAGGTTGAGTGCAGCGCCTGACAGGGCGAAGACCCCGCCGCCCACCGTGGTGCCCACGCCGAAGGCCACGCAGGCCACCAGCCCGATCTGTCCGGGCGCACGGCGCCCGGCGGAGTCAGTCGACGCTGGATTGGCCATGGCTGTACGCTCCCAGTCGGTCCGGCAGGCCCCCTCGGAGCGTAGGACCGTCAGTGGAACGGGGTCAACGCCCTGTCTTCCATAGGCCGCTTACCAGCCCCGTTCCTTCCACTCTGCCAGGTGCGGACGCTCGGCGCCGAGGGTGGTGCCGGCTCCGTGCCCGGGATGGACCAGGGTGTCATCGGGGAACTTCTCGAATATACGTTCGACTACATCGGTGAAGAGCGAGTTGAAGCGCTCCGGATCTTTCTGGGTGTTTCCCACTCCTCCGGGAAAGAGTGAATCACCCGTGAACAGGTGTGCCGGGCCCTCCGGGTCCCGGTAGACCAGCGCCACGGAACCGGGGGTGTGTCCCCGCAGGGCAATGACCTCCAGGTCAAAGCCGTCGAAGTCCAGGACGTCCCCGTGGGAGAGCGGAACCTCGGTTGGCACCTCAATGTCCGGGACGTCCTCTGTTCCGGCCGCTGTGCGGGCCCCGGTGGCGGCGGCGGCATCGGCGAGCGCGCGTACATGGTCCCAGTGGCTGTGGGTCGTAATGATCATCCGGACGGAGGCTTCAGTGTGGCCGCCGTAGAGATCAGCCGCACCGGCGTCGAGCAGCTCCCGGATGCGCGGGAAATCATCGGCCGCATCGATCAGGACCTGGGCGCCTGAGTTCCTGGCGGTGAGGACATACACGTTGTTGTCCATGGAGCCTACGGATGCACTGCGAATCGAGACGTTCTTCGTATCCAACATGGCGCCAGTCTAAGGGGCGGCGCCGCCCGGCCCGCTGCAGAACCGCTGTGTCCGGATGTGCCTTGCCCGCACAGCAGTGCCGGGCGTACGTTCAGATGGAGCCGGAACGTCCCGGCAGTACCGGGAGGATAAGTGCTTCTTCGGCTCGTTCGCGAAAACCTGGCACCGTACAAGGGTGCCGTCACCGCCGTCGTCATCCTGCAGTTCCTGCAGACCGCTGCCACACTGTTCCTGCCCACGCTGAACGCGGACATCATCGACCAGGGTGTGGTCCGCGGGGACACCGCCGCCATCATGTCCATTGGCGGCTGGATGCTTGCTGTCACGGCAGCGCAGGTGGTCTGCTCGGTGGCGGCCACCTATTACTCTGCACGCACGGCCATGAGGGTCGGACGCAACGTGCGCAATGCGCTGTTCACCAATGTGGAGACGTTCTCAGGGCGGGAAGTCGGTCTGTTCGGAGCGCCGTCGCTGATCACCCGGACCACCAATGACGTGCAGCAGGTGCAGATGTCCCTGCTGCTGACCATGACCATGATGGTGTCCGCTCCCATCATGGGCGTGGGCGGAGTGCTGCTGGCCCTGAACCAGGACATTCCCCTCTCCGGGATCCTGCTGCTGATTCTTCCGGTCCTGGTGGTGATCATCGGGCTGGTGCTGCGCCGGCTCGTGCCGCTGTTCCGCAGGGCCCAGAAGCAGATCGACCGGGTCAACGGTGTGCTGCGCGAACAGATCATGGGAATCGCCGTCATCCGCGCGTTCGTGCGCGAACGCAGCGAGACGCAGCGGTTTGACAGCGCGAACCAGGAGCTCACCGGCACCCAGCTGCGGGTAAGCCAGTACCTGGCGCTGCTGTTCCCCGCCACGATGCTGGTCGCCAACCTGGCCACCGTGGCCGTCGTCTGGTTCGGCGCCTTCCGGATCGATGCCGGCCAGATGCAGATCGGTGCACTGACTGCTTTCATCGCCTACATCATGCAGATCCTCATGGCGGTGATGATGTCCATGTTCATGATCATGATGCTCCCGCGTGCTGCGGTCTGCGCTGAACGGATCTACGAGGTCCTGGACACCCGCACCAGTGTGCAGGACGCCCCGGGCGCCCGCGAGCTCGATTACGACGGCGGCAGGCTGGTGTTCACGGGGGTCGGCTTCACCTACCCCGGCGCTGAGGACCCGGTGCTGCGGGACATCAGCTTCGAAGCGGAGCCGGGGCAGACCACGGCGATTATCGGATCCACGGGGTCCGGCAAGTCCACCCTGCTTAACCTGGTGCCGCGCCTGCTCGACCGCACCGAGGGGACCATCAGCGTGGACGGGCAGGATACTGCCGGTGTGACACTGCATTCCCTGCGCGCAGGCATTGGGCTGGTTCCACAGCGGGCACACCTGTTTTCCGGAACGATTGCCTCGAACCTGCGCTTCGGCAAGCCCGACGCCACGGAAGAGGAACTCTGGGAAGCACTGGAAATAGCCCAGGCGGCAGACTTTGTCCGGGCCGCAGAGGGAGGCCTGGACCACCAGGTGGAACAGGGCGGCGGCAACTTCTCCGGAGGCCAGCGGCAGCGCCTGGCTATCGCACGGGCACTGGTGGTCCGTCCGGACATCTACCTCTTCGATGACAGTTTCTCTGCCCTGGACTTCGTCACGGATGCCCGGCTCAGGGCAGCCCTGAAGCAGCGCACGGCCCACGCGACGGTGCTGGTGGTCGCCCAGCGGGTGAACACCATTACCGACGCCGCACGGATCGTCGTCCTCGACGAAGGAAGGATTGCCGGGATCGGCAGTCATCTTGAGCTGATGGAAACCAGTCCCACCTACCGGGAGATTGTCTCCTCCCAGTACACCCCGGAGGAGGCACTGTGAGCATGCACGGACGCGGGGCCCCCGCCGCGAAGCCCGCCAGTTTCGCTGCCTCATCGGCCCGCCTGCTGCGGCTGCTGTCCCCGGACCGGTGGCGGGTGGCGGCGGTGCTGCTCTGCGGCGTCGTTTCAGTGGCGCTCGCGGTCACTGCACCCAAGGTGCTCGGCGATGCGACCAACGTGATCTTCGACGGCGTGATCGGAGCGTCGCTCACCCCCGGGGTTTCCAAGGAAGCCCAGGTGGAGGCACTGCGTGCATCAGGGGAGAGCCAGCTGGCAGACATGCTCGCCGCCATGGACGCCATACCGGGGGAGGGAATCAACTTCGGCACACTGGGCGCGCTCCTGACCGGAGTGCTTGCCATCTACCTCGCCTCGTTCTTCTTTGGCTGGGTGCAGGCAAGGGTGACCGCACGGATAGTGCAGAACGCGATGTACCGGCTGCGCAGGGACGTGGATGCCAAGCTCTTCCGCCTGCCGATGTCCCACTTCCAGCAGCAGTCACGCGGCGATGTGCTGAGCCGGGTCACCAATGACATCGACAATCTGGCCCAGACCCTGTCGCAGAGCATTACGCAGGTCATCACGTCCGTGCTGACTATTGTGGGCGTTCTGGGCATGATGCTGTGGATCTCCCCCCTGCTTGCACTGATCGCCGTGCTGACGGTGCCGGTTTCTGCCCTGGTGACCATCCTGATCGCCCGGCGCTCGCAGGTGCAGTTCAAAGCCCAGTGGAAGACCACCGGCGAAGTGAACGGCTATATCGAGGAAATGTTCACGGGCCAGGACGTGGTCAAGGCATTCGGCCAGCAGGAACGCGTTGTGGCCGGCTTTGTGCCCGGCAATGTACGCCTCTATGAATCATCCTTCCGGGCACAGTTTGTCTCCGGTGTGATCATGCCGACCATGACCTTCATCTCCAACCTGAACTATGTACTGGTAGCGGTGGTCGGCGGCATCCAGGTTGCCGGCGGCACTCTTTCAATTGGCGGAGTGCAGGCATTCGTCCAGTACAGCCGGCAGTTCAGCCAGCCCCTGGGCCAGCTTGGCGGGCTGATCAACATGCTCCAGTCCGGACTCGCTTCGGCGGAACGGGTCTTCGCCCTGCTTGATGCGAAGGAGATCGCGCCCGACCCCAAGGACCCGGTACGGCTTGGCCGGGTCCGCGGCGACGTGGCGTTCCGGCACGTCTCGTTCTCCTACAGCCCCGAGGCGCCGCTGATCCGGGACCTCTCTTTCGAAGCGAAGCCCGGCCAGACGGTTGCCATCGTGGGCCCAACGGGTGCCGGCAAGACCACACTGGTGAATCTGCTGATGCGCTTCTACGACGTTGATTCCGGCGAAATCACAATCGACGGCGTGAACGCCATGTCCATGAAGCGCGACGACGTCCGCCGCAGCATCGGCATGGTCCTCCAGGACGCGTGGCTCTTCGAAGGCACGATCCGGGAGAATCTGGCTTACGGGGCGCCGGACGCCACCGAGGAACAGATCATCGACGCCGCCAAGGCAACACACGTGGACCACTTTGTCCGGTCACTGCCGGATGGCTATGACACGGTGCTTGCCTCCGACGGCGGATCGCTGAGCCAGGGCCAGCGCCAGCTCATCACCATCGCCCGTGCCTGGCTTGCCAACCCGGCCATCCTCATCCTGGACGAGGCAACCAGCTCCGTGGACACACGCACTGAAGTCTCCATCCGCCTTGCCCTTGGAGCTCTCCGCGAAGCGCGCACCAGCTTCGTCATTGCCCACCGCCTTTCCACCATCCGGGACGCGGACGTCATCCTGGCGGTCCGGGACGGGCAGATCGTTGAGCAGGGAACCCACACCGCACTCCTGGAGGCAGGCGGGTTCTACGCCCAGCTGTACCAGTCCCAGTTCAGCGAACCTGCTGCCGCCGCGGACGCACCGGAATAGCCCCGCCTCCCGCACCGGCCCTGGAGTGCCATGGCAAGATGGAACCGGACCCGGCCGCAGCGGCGGACGGGCAGGCGGACAAGAAAGCGGTGGCATGAACGACGGCGTGCTCTCCTGGGTGCGGATCGATACCGCGAGTTCGGTGCCCCCGTTTGAACAGATCCGGCTGCAGATCCTCGATGCGGCAAACGACGGCAGCCTTCCGGTAGGGACCCGACTCCCGCCGGTGCGTACCCTGGCCGCCCAGCTTGGCCTGGCGGTCAACACGGTAGCGCGTGCCTACCGGGAACTTGAACACGCCGAGGTGGTCACCACCCGTTCCAGGGCCGGCACTGTTGTGGCAGCGGCGGGGGACAACGGCCGCCGCCGTGTCGCGGAAGCCGCACGGGTTTTCGCCGAAACCGTCAGCGCCAATGGCGTGAGCCACAAGGATGCCCTGGCCTTCGTGGAAGCAGCCCTACGCCAGCGGTGAACACACCGGCTCTCGAATACGTCTTCGAATCCGGATTGATCTAGAGTGGAAAGCGTGTCTACCGCGACTTCACTGACTTCTGGCCACAATCCGCACCACGCCGGCGATCTCTCACGCCTGGTAGTGAAAGGTGCGCGCGAGCACAACCTGCAGAACGTGGACCTTGATCTCCCGCGTGACGCGATGATCGTGTTTACGGGCCTGTCCGGCTCGGGGAAGTCCTCACTTGCCTTCGACACGATCTTTGCCGAGGGCCAGCGCCGCTACGTTGAATCCCTTTCCTCCTATGCCCGGATGTTCCTGGGCCAGGTGGACAAGCCGGACGTGGACTTCATTGAAGGACTTTCTCCGGCGGTCTCGATCGACCAGAAGTCCACGAGCCGCAACCCGCGCTCAACGGTTGGCACCATCACGGAAATCCACGACTACATGCGCCTGCTCTGGGCGCGCGTGGGTACCCCGTTCTGCCCGGTATGCGGCGAGCCCGTCAGCCGGCAGACCCCGCAGCAAATCACTGACCAGCTGCTGGAACTCGAAGAGGGCACCCGCTACCAGATCCTGGCGCCGGTGGTCCGGGGCCGCAAGGGCGAGTTCGTAGACCTGTTCAAGGACCTGGCCGCAAAGGGCTATTCCCGCGCCAAGGTGGACGGCAATCTGGTCCAGCTCTCCGATCCGCCCAAGCTGGGCAAGCAGTACAAGCACACCATTGAGGTGGTCATCGACCGCCTGGTGGCCAAGGAAGGCATCCGCCAGCGCCTCACGGATTCCGTGGAAACCGCACTTTCGCTGGCTGAGGGCAGGGTCCTGGCCGACTTCGTGGACCTGCCGGAGGACAGCCCCGAGCGCACCCGGGCCTTCTCTGAACACCTGGCCTGCCCCAACGAGCATCCGCTGGCCATCGATGAGATCGAGCCGCGTTCCTTCTCCTTCAACAACCCGTTCGGGGCCTGCCCCGTGTGCACCGGCATCGGGTCCCGGCTGGAAGTCGACGAGGAACTCGTAGTCCCCAACCCCAACCTGAGCCTGGCCGCCGGTGCCATCGCCCCGTGGTCCATGGGCACCGCCACCACCGAATACTGGAACCGGCTCCTGGCCGGCCTTGCCAAGGACATGGGATTCTCCATGGACGTGCCGTGGAAGAAACTCCCCGCCAAGGCACGCGAAGCCGTGCTGCACGGCAAGGACCACAAAGTCGTAGTCCAGTACCGCAACCGCTTCGGCCGTGAACGCAAGTACACCACCGGCTTCGAGGGCGTGATTGGGTACATCAAGCGCAAGCACACCGAAACCGAGTCGGAGAGTTCACGCGACCGGTACGAAGAGTACATGCGCGAAATTGCCTGCCCGGAGTGCGGCGGCGCACGGCTCAACCCGGCGTCCCTGTCCGTCCTGATCAACAAGCGGAACATCGCCGAGGCCAGCGCCATGCCGCTGCGCGAGGCGGCTGACTTCTTTGAGCACCTTGAACTCACGGACCGCGAAGCCAAGATCGGCGAGCAGGTCCTCAAGGAAATCAATGCACGCCTGACGTTCCTGCTTGACGTGGGACTTGAATACCTCTCGCTGGACCGGCCCGCCGCGACGCTGTCCGGCGGTGAGGCACAGCGCATCCGCCTGGCAACGCAGATCGGTTCCGGCCTGGTCGGTGTCCTCTACGTCCTGGACGAACCGTCGATCGGCCTGCATCAGCGGGACAACCGGCGGCTGATCGAGACGCTGGCCCGGCTCCGGAACCTCGGCAACACCCTGATTGTGGTGGAGCACGACGAAGACACGATCCATGAAGCGGACTGGGTTGTCGACGTCGGACCCGGCGCCGGGGAAAAGGGCGGCGAGATCGTCCACTCCGGACCGCTGTCCGAGCTGCTCACCAACACCCGGTCCATCACCGGCGACTACCTCTCCGGCCGGCGGAAGATCGAGATTCCCGCCAAGCGCCGGAAGGTGGACAAGTCCAGGCAGCTCAAGATTGTGGGCGCCCGGGAGAACAACCTGCGCAACATCGACGTGAACGTGCCGCTGGGCGTATTCACCGCGGTCACGGGTGTCTCCGGGTCCGGCAAGTCCACTCTGATCAATGACATCCTCTACCGGGTCCTGGCCAGCAAGCTCAACGGCGCCAAGCATGTTGCCGGCCGGCACACCCGAGTGGACGGACTGGAGCACCTGGACAAGGTAATCCACGTGGACCAGAGCCCGATTGGACGCACCCCGCGCTCCAACGCGGCCACGTACACGGGCGTTTTCGACCACATCCGCAAGCTTTTCGCTGAGACCACCGAGGCTAAGGTACGCGGCTACCTGCCGGGACGGTTCTCCTTCAACGTCAAGGGCGGCCGCTGCGAGGCCTGCCACGGCGACGGCACCCTCAAGATCGAAATGAACTTCCTCCCGGACGTCTACGTTCCGTGCGAGGTCTGCCACGGAGCCCGCTTCAACCGCGAAACCCTGGAGGTCCATTACAAGGGCAAGAACATTGCCGAGGTGCTGAACATGCCGATTGCTGAGGCGGCGGAGTTCTTCGCAGCCTTTGCACCCATCGCACGGCACCTCAACACACTCGTTGACGTCGGACTCGGGTACGTACGGCTGGGCCAGCCTGCCACCACCCTCTCCGGCGGCGAAGCACAGCGCGTAAAGCTTGCTGCCGAGCTGCAGAAGCGCTCCAACGGGCGCAGCGTCTATGTGCTGGATGAGCCCACGACCGGACTGCACTTCGAGGACGTGCGCAAGCTGCTCCTCGTGCTGCAGGGACTCGTGGACAAGGGCAACACCGTGATCACGATCGAGCACAATCTTGATGTCATCAAGAGTGCGGACTGGATCATTGACCTGGGACCCGACGGCGGCACGGGCGGCGGCATGGTTGTGGCTTCGGGCACGCCGGAGAAGGTGGCGAAGTCCCCGGACAGCCACACCGGCAGGTTCCTCGCAGAGATCCTCTAGGGCGCCAAATCCGGCATTGGTGCCGGGACCGAACAACGGCAACTGCCCGTCTGGAGATCCAGGCGGGCAGTTGCCGTGCCCGGGAGGATCCAAACATAT
Organism: Arthrobacter sp. BL-252-APC-1A; assembly: GCF_009696625.1. Lineage (NCBI taxonomy): Bacteria > Bacillati > Actinomycetota > Actinomycetes > Micrococcales > Micrococcaceae > Arthrobacter > Arthrobacter sp. BL-252-APC-1A. The sequence continues at coordinate 379,044 of NZ_VULS01000001.1, forward strand.
TCCGAGCCGGTAATACGTATTTACGCCCGTGCGGCTTCTCTGTGCGAAACTTGGCCGGTGACTGATTCCCGGCTCCTGGTCCTCTTCGATCTCGACGGCACCCTTGTGGATCCTGCAGGCAGCATTACCGGAGGCATAGCCTCGGCGCTGGCAGCCACAGGTCTCCCGGTTCCCGCGGAGGCGGAACTGCAGCGGATGGTCGGGCCGGCACTTAAAGAATCCCTCATATCGATCGCCGGGGTCCCGGAGTACCTGCTCGACGCCGTCATCACCAGGTACCGCGCGGGCTACCGGGAGACCGGCATGGCCGAGAGCCGGCCGTATCCGGGTATTGCAGAGGTTGTCAGCGAACTCAGGGATGCCGGAGCACTGGTGGCTGTAGCCACCCAAAAGCCCGAACCGATCGCGCGGCAGCTCCTGGCTGTCCAGCAGCTGGACAGCCTTTTCGACTCCATCCACGGCTCACCTGCCGACGAACGGCTGGCTGCCCCGGACGGGAAGGTTTCGATCATCCGCGCTGCCCTTGACGCGCACGCGGGGAAATACTCTGCCGCGGTCATGGTGGGAGACCGTTCCCACGACGTGCATGGAAGCACTGCGAACGGCGTCCCCTGCATCGGTGTGGCCTGGGGCTTCGCACCCGACGGAGAGCTCGAAGCTGCCGGTGCCGCCGCCGTCGTGCATTCCGCGCACGAGCTGCCCCAAGCCGTCTACGCGGCCGCAGACCGGGCAGGTGCCCATGGGACTGTATAACCTCACCCGGTCCAGCACACGCGGACTGATCAAAATGTGCCGGCCGAAGATCACCGGGCTGGAGAACGTTCCCACCACCGGCCCCTTCATTGTCGCCGCAAACCACCTGTCCTTCCTGGACAGTGTCCTCATCCAGGCACTTATGCCGCGCCGGGTTGGGTTCTTTGCCAAGGCAGAGTACTTCACCACGCCGGGGCTCAAAGGCGCCGCCATGCGGAACTTCTTTGAGAGCGTTGGATCAATCCCGGTGGAGCGGGACCAGCAGGCAGCCAGCGTCGCAGCACTGAAGTCCCTCCTGGACGTCTTGGAGTCCGGCGGCGGAATCGGCATCTATCCGGAAGGAACCCGTTCCCGTGACGGCCTGCTCTACCGCGGCCGCACCGGCGTCGGCTGGCTGGCCCTGACCTCAGGTGCGCCGGTGGTCCCGGTGGGACTGATCGGGACGGAACGGCTGCAGCCGGCCGGCAGGAAGTGGGTCAAACCGCATTCCTTCACCATGTCGGTGGGACGTCCGCTCTACTTCTCCAAGACCGGGCCCCGGCATGCCCTCCCCGAACGGCGCCGGGTGACCGACCAGGTCATGGACGCCATCGCTGAACTCTCCGGCCAGGAGCGCGCTTCCAGCTACAACCAAAACAAGCCCGACGGAGCCTAGGCACCGGGTTTGCGCGTGCGGCGAAACTCCGCAGCCTGGTGCAGGGACTGCGCCGTAGGATGGAAAAGTGGCAGATCCAGCAACTTACCGGCCCCGGACGGGGGAGATCCCGACCGAACCCGGGGTGTACCGTTTCCGCGATGAGCACCGCCGGGTAATTTACGTAGGCAAGGCGAAGAACCTCCGGTCCCGGCTGAACTCCTACTTTGCAAGTCCGGGCCAGCTGCTCCCCAAGACCCGGGCCATGGTCTTCACCGCTACCAGCGTTGAATGGACCGTGGTTGGCACTGAACTCGAAGCGCTGCAGCTCGAGTACACCTGGATCAAGGAGTTCAATCCCCGGTTCAACATCATGTTCCGGGATGACAAGAGCTACCCGTATCTGGCGGTCACCATGGGGGAGAAGTACCCGCGCGCACAGGTGATGCGCGGAGACCGGCGGAAGGACACCCGCTACTTCGGCCCGTTCTATCCCGCCAAGGCCATTCGGGAGACGCTGGATACCCTGCTGCGCGTCTTCCCGGTCCGCACCTGCAGTGCGGGTGTCTTCAAACGCGCTGAACGCACCGGCCGTCCCTGCCTGCTCGGCTACATCGACAAGTGTTCAGCGCCGTGCGTAGGACGGATCAGCGCCGAAGACCACCGTGCGCTGGCGGCAGAGCTGTGTTCCTTTATGTCCGGGGAAGGCAAGCGCTTCATCCATGACCTGGAGAAGCAGATGCAGGCCGCCGTCGCGGAACTGGACTACGAATCCGCTGCCCGGCTGCGCGATGACATTGCCGCACTGAAAAAGGTCTTCGAACGCAACACCGTGGTTCTCTCCGAGGACACCGACGCGGACATCTTCGGCATGGTCCAGGACGAGCTGGAAGCATCGATCCAGGTCTTCCACGTCCGCGGCGGCCGGATCCGGGGACAGCGCGGCTGGGTTGTGGAGAAGGTGGAGGACATGGACACCGGGGAGATCGTGGAGCATCTCCTCCAGCAGGTCTACGGTGAAGCAGCCATGTCCGACCGCATTCCACGCCGGGTCCTGGTGCCCGTCCTGCCGGACAACGCCGAAGAGCTGCAGGTGTGGCTCCGCGGACTGCGCGGATCCAAGGTCAAGATCTCGGTTCCGCAGCGCGGGGACAAGAAATCCCTGCTGGAGACCGTGACCCGCAATGCCGAAGATGCCATGCGGCTGCACAAGAGCCGCCGGGCCGGAGACCTAACCACCCGCTCCGCAGCGCTCTCTGAGCTGCAGGAGGCGCTGGACCTGCCGGTGCCGCTGCTGCGCATCGAGTGCTATGACATCTCCCACGTTCAGGGCACCAACGTGGTGGCGTCCATGGTGGTTGCCGAAGACGGGCTGATGAAGAAGTCCGACTACCGGCGCTTCTCCATCACCGGCGAAGCTGCCCGGGACGACACCGCCTCGATGTACGACGTCATCTCCCGCAGGTTCAAGCACTACCTTGCCGAGAACTTCGATCCTGCCGCCGCGGTTCCCGATGCCGAGCCGAAGACCGAAGCGGCGGGCGGGAACCCGGAGAACCCGCTGGCGGACACGCTCACGGCACCGCCCAAGGCAAAGTTCGCCTATCCGCCCAATCTCGTAGTGGTCGACGGCGGCAAACCCCAGGTCACCGCGGCGTCCCGCGCACTGGCAGACCTCGGTATCACCGACGTCTACGTTGTGGGCCTGGCCAAACGGCTTGAAGAAGTGTGGGTTCCGGAGAGTGACTTCCCCGTGATCCTGCCGAGGTCCTCCCAGGCCCTGTTCCTGCTGCAGCGGATCCGGGACGAAGCGCACCGGTTCGCCATCACGTTCCACCGGCAGAAGCGCGGCAAATCCATGACGGCGTCCATCCTGGACTCTGTCCCGGGACTGGGCCCCGCCAAGCAGAAGGCGCTGCTGAAGCACTTCGGGTCGGTGCGCAGGCTCAAGCAGGCCGACACGGCGCAGCTGCTTGAAGTCCCCGGTATCGGTCCTTCAATGGCCGCTGCCGTGCAGGCAGCACTGGCCAATGCGGCTGAAGCGGCTCCCGCCGTGAACATGGCCACCGGCGAAATAGTTGAATCTTAGTTAGGCTGGGAAGGCCGGACTCCGGCGGAAGCAGGCGGCCCCCGGCACCGGGAGCCAGGCGAGCGACAGGAACAAACAAAAACATGACTGAAGTGGACGGGCTGCGAAGCGTCAAGCCTGCCGAGTCCGAACTGCTTGTTGTCACCGGTATGTCCGGTGCCGGCCGCAGCACAGCTGCCAACGCGCTGGAGGACCACGGCTGGTATGTGGTGGAGAACCTGCCCCCGCTGATGCTCGGCACACTGACCGAACTCGTGTCCCGCATGCCGCACTCAATTCCGAAGCTCGCCGTCGTCATCGACGTGCGGAGCAAGGGACTGTTCCAGGACATCCGCGAAGCCCTGAACAACCTTCGTGCCGCCGGTGTCTCTTACCGTGTCCTGTTCCTGGAAGCCTCAGACCAGACCCTGGTCCAGCGCTTTGAATCCGGCCGCCGGCCGCACCCGCTTCAGGGGGACGGGCGGATCCTGGACGGCATTGCCGCCGAACGGGACGTGGTCAAGGAGCTGCGCGATGCTTCGGACATCATCATCGACACCTCCAAGCTCAACGTGCATGCTTTGGCCACCACAATCACGGAGCTTTTCACCGAGCAGGGTCCGATTGTGCTGCGAATCAACGTCATGAGCTTCGGTTTCAAGTACGGGCTCCCCGTTGACGCCAACTACGTTGCCGACGTCCGCTTCATTCCCAACCCGCACTGGGTTCCGCAGCTTCGCCCGCACACCGGCCAGGATGCCGATGTCCGTGACTTCGTCCTGGGCGCACACGGTACTTCGGAGTTCCTCGACAGATACGTCGAAGCCCTGGAGCCGGTTATCGATGGATACCGGCGCGAGAACAAGCACTACGCGACGATCGCCGTTGGCTGCACCGGGGGCAAGCACCGTTCGGTAGCCGTTACCGAGGAGCTGGCCAAGCGCCTCGCGAAGCTTCCCCACGTCACCGTCAGCGCACACCACCGAGATCTGGGACGGGAATAGATGGGGTTCCTGACCGGCCCCATCCCGGTCCTTCCGGAAGGAACCACCCTCAAGGCTCCGAACGGCGCCAAGTCACCTGCCGTGGTGGCACTGGGGGGAGGGCACGGGCTTTCCGCTTCGCTGTCTGCCCTGCGGCTGCTCACCACCGACCTGACCGCCGTTGTCACCGTTGCCGACAACGGAGGATCCTCGGGCAGGCTGCGGAATGAGCTGGATGTGCTGCCGCCGGGCGATCTCCGGATGGCACTGGCTGCGCTCTGTGACGATACCGACTGGGGACGGACCTGGCGTGACGTCATGCAGCACCGCTTCCGTTCCCGCCCCGGCGTGGAAGGCTCCCTGGACAACCACGCCCTGGGAAACCTGCTGATCGTTACCCTGTGGGAACTCCTCGGCGACCCGGTTGCCGGGCTGCAGTGGGCAGGTGCCCTTTTGGGTGCCCGCGGGCAGGTGCTGCCTATGTCCACGCACCCGCTGACAATCCAGGGGGATGTTCTCCACCAGACTGACACTGGCCTGCGCCACGAGACCGTAACGGGGCAGGCGGAACTGGCGGCGGCCGGAACGCACTCGAACGTTCTCAACGTCCGCCTGCTGCCCTCGGACGCGCCCGCGTGCGCCGAAGCCATCAGCGCTATTGAACGGGCAGACTGGGTGATCCTGGGTCCGGGTTCGTGGTACACGTCCGTGCTGCCGCATCTGCTGCTGCCCCAGATGCGTGACGCGCTGTGCGCCACGAAGGCCCGGCGCTGCCTGACCATGAACCTGCGCAACGAGACGAAGGAAACGGCGGGGATGTCCGCCGTCGACCATCTGCAGGCCATCCGGCGCTATGCCCCGGGGTTCAAGGTCGACGCCGTGCTGGCCGATCCTGCGGTCGTCGAAGACCAGGACGCATTCGGCGAGGCGGCAGCGGAGATGGGGGCGAAGGCGGTCTTCGGTAAGGTAGGGGCAGCGGCCCGGCGGCCGATCCATGATCCGCTGAGGCTGGCCGCCGCGTATCACGATATTTTCGGGGAAAACTAGGAGTGTTTTTGTGGCGCTGACTGCTGCAGTCAAAGAGGAACTTTCGCGCCTGAGCGTAAAGAAATCCTCGGTTCGTAAAGCCGAAGTCTCAGCGATGCTGCGCTTTGCAGGAGGCCTGCACATCATCTCGGGCCGGATCGTGATCGAAGCTGAGGTGGATCTTGCCTCCACTGCACGCCGGCTCCGCGCCGCCATCGCCGAGGTCTACGGGCACAGCAGTGACATTGTGGTGGTGTCCGGGACGGGCCTGCGCCGCGGAAACCGCTACATTGTGCGCGTGGTCAAGGACGGGGAGTCACTCGCCCGCCAGACCGGGCTCCTGGATGCACGGGGACGGCCGGTCCGCGGCCTGCCTTCGGTAGTCGTCAACGGTTCGGCAGCTGACGCAGAGGCAGTCTGGCGCGGCGCGTTCCTGGTTCATGGCTCCCTGACCGAGCCCGGGCGTTCCTCCTCGCTGGAGGTTACCTGCCCCGGCCCCGAAGCCGCACTGGCGCTCGTTGGTGCTGCCCGGCGGATCGGAATCCAGGCCAAGGCACGGGAAGTCCGCGGAGTGGACCGCGTGGTCATCCGTGACGGAGACACCATCGCAGCGCTCCTGACCCGGATGGGAGCACACGATGCCCTTATGGTTTGGGAAGAGCGCCGGATGCGCAAGGAAGTCCGTGCCACGGCCAACCGCCTGGCGAACTTCGACGACGCCAACCTCCGCCGTTCCGCACAGGCAGCGGTTGCGGCCGGCGCACGGGTTGAGCGTGCCCTGGAAATCCTGGGAGAAGACGTCCCCGAGCATCTGCGGTATGCCGGGGAACTGCGGGTGGCGCACAAGCAGGCCAGCCTGGATGAGCTGGGCCGCCTCGCCGACCCGCCTATGACCAAGGACGCCATTGCCGGCCGGATCCGGCGCCTGCTGGCCATGGCGGACAAGCGCGCCGTTGAGCTCGGTATCCCCGGCACTGAAGCCAATGTGACCCCTGAAATGCTAGACCAGTAACGTCTTGCATAGGATGGACTAAGTGTGCTGACTTACTCAGCACAAGACAGCTTCCGGATGGACACGCCACCCGGAGTTATGGATCCGACAATCAACGGAGGATTTTCGTGAACGAATACACACTGCCGGAACTGCCGTACGACTACGCAGCCCTCGAGCCCCACATCTCGGCACGCATCATGGAACTCCACCATGACAAGCACCACGCCACCTACGTAGCCGGCGCCAACACCGCACTGGCACAGATGGCCGAAGCCCGGGAAAAGGGCGAGTTCGGGAACATCCCCAAGCTCTCCAAGGACCTCGCGTTCCACCTCGGCGGACACACGAACCACTCCATCTTCTGGAACAACCTCTCTCCTGAGGGCGGCGACAAGCCCGTAGGCGAGCTCGCAGCAGCCATCGACGACTTCTTCGGATCCTTCGATGCCTTCCGCGGCCAGTTCACCGCAGCAGCCAACTCCCTCCAGGGATCGGGCTGGGCAATCCTGGCCTACGAGCCGCTGGGCGGCAACCTTGTCATCGAGCAGCTCTACGATCAGCAGGGCAACATCCCCGTAGGCACCATCCCGCTGCTGATGCTGGACATGTGGGAGCACGCCTTCTACCTGGACTACGTCAACGTGAAGGCTGACTACGTGAAGGCGTTCTGGAACATCGTCAACTGGGCCGACGTCGCGGCCCGCTTCGACGCTGCACGCGCCGGCGCCACGCAGCTGGTGCTGCCCGCCTAACACGTCTTAATTGCGTCCAGCACAGCAATTATCAGGTGCCGCCGGTCACACTCCGGCGGCACCTGCGCGTAAGATGAAGCAACGGCTCACGTGGTGCCCGACCGGCAATCCGTGCGCTGAAGCAGGTCCGGGACGCGCCGCTCCTGCGAAGTCAACTGAAGTGGCCTTTCCCCACTGAGGTCACTGATTCTCGAACGACCCGCTATCAAGGAGAGAACAAAAGTGACTACTCGTGTTGGAATCAACGGATTCGGGCGTATCGGACGCAACTACTTCCGGGCAGCACTCGAGCAGAACGCGGATTTGGACATTGTTGCGGTTAACGACCTGACAAGCCCTGAGACCCTTGCCCACCTGCTGAAGTATGACTCGGTTACCGGCCGCATCGGCGCCAGCGTGGAGGTCCAGGACGGCAACCTGGTGGTCGGCGGCAAAACGATCCGCGTCCTGGCAGAACGCGATCCGGCCCAGCTTCCCTGGAAGGATCTGGGAGTCGACATTGTTATTGAGTCGACCGGGTTCTTCACCAAGGCCGACGACGCCCGCAAGCACATCGATGCCGGAGCGAAGAAGGTGCTCATCTCGGCACCCGGCAAGGGCGCGGACCGCACGATCGTCATGGGTGTCAACGACAGCGAATACGATCCGGCCAATGACACCATCATTTCGAACGCCTCCTGCACCACCAACTGCCTGGCGCCCCTGGCTAAGGTCATCAACGATGCATTCGGTATCGAACGCGGCCTGATGACTACGGTGCACGCCTACACGGCAGACCAGAACCTGCAGGACGGACCGCACCGCGATCTGCGCCGGGCCCGCGCCGCTGCACTGAACATTGTTCCCACCACCACCGGCGCAGCCAAGGCAATCGGCCTGGTAATCCCCGAACTTGACGGCAAGCTCGACGGGTTCGCCCTCCGCGTCCCGGTACCCACGGGCTCCGTTACCGACCTGACGGTCACCCTCGCGAAGGAAGCGAGCGTGGAACAGATCCAGGAAGCCTACAAGGCCGCGGCCGAAGGCAACCTGAACGGTTACCTTCGCTACTCCGACGAACCGATCGTCTCCTCTGACATCGTGACGGACCCCGCATCCTGCATCTTTGATGCCCCGCTGACCAGGGTCATGGGCAACGAGGTCAAGGTAGTCGGCTGGTACGACAACGAATGGGGCTACTCCTGCCGTCTGGTGGACCTCACCTCGCTGGTAGCTTCCAAGCTCTAGGACCCCCGCCCGTACGGCAACGAAACAAAGGTTGACATGACAATTAAGACACTTGACGAACTGATCAGCGACGGCGTTGACAACAGGTACGTTCTGGTCCGCTCCGACCTCAACGTTCCGCTGGACGACGGAAAGGTTGCCGACGACGGCCGGATCCGCGCCTCGATTCCGACGCTGCAGCTGCTGGTGGAGCATGGCGCCAAGGTAATCGTCATGGCACACCTGGGCCGGCCCAAGGGCAAGCCGGACGAGAAGTACAACCTCCGCCCCGCTGCGGACCGGCTGGACGAGCTCGCCCCCTTTGCCGTGGAGTTCGCCGAGGACGTTGTGGGCACCAGCGCCAAGGAACTGGCGGGCTCGCTGGCGTCCGGCAGTGTGCTGGTCCTGCAGAACATCCGGTTTGATCCGAGGGAGACGTCCAAGGACGATTCCCAGCGAATGGAGCTCGCGCGGGAACTTGCCGGCCTTACCGGCGGCAGCGGCGCGTTCGTTGACGATGCTTTCGGCGCAGTGCACCGCAGGCACGCCAGCGTTTACGACATCGCGGAAGTCCTGCCAGCCTACGAAGGCAACCTTGTCCGCAGCGAACTCGAGGTCCTTTCCCGCCTCACAAAGGATCCTGCCAAGCCGTACGTGGTGGTCCTGGGCGGTTCGAAGGTCTCGGACAAGCTGGCAGTCATCGAGAACCTCATGACGCGGGCAGACTACCTCCTGGTCGGCGGCGGGATGGTCTTCACCTTCCTCGCAGCGCAGGGCCACAAGGTGGGTGCTTCCCTGCTTGAGGAAGACCAGATCGACACCGTCAAGGACTACCTGTCCCGGGCCAGGGAAGCCGGCTGCGAGTTCATCCTCCCGACGGACATTGTGGTGGCGGACAAATTCGCGGCCGACGCGGACCATGAAGTGGTTTCGGCGGACGCCATGGAGGACAGCCGGTTTGGTGCCTCAGGCATTGGCCTGGACATTGGTCCGGCCTCGGGGGCAGCTTTTGCGGACCGTATCCGCTCCGGCGCCACGGTCTTCTGGAACGGTCCCATGGGTGTCTTTGAATTCGATGCCTTTGCCGGCGGCACGCGGGCAGTTGCAGAGGGCCTGAAGGAGTGCTCCGGCCTGACGGTGGTGGGTGGAGGCGACTCTGCTGCAGCCGTACGCAAGCTGGGGTTCTCCGACAGCGACTTCTCGCACATCTCCACGGGCGGCGGGGCCAGCCTGGAGTACCTTGAAGGCAAGGAACTTCCGGGAATCGCCGTCCTCGACAAGTAGGCTGCGCACGGGCCCGCCGGACTACCTCCGGCGGGCCCGTTCCCGTGTCCGCAGCACCGAATACAAAACCACAACGAAACCGGAGCAGAGATGACCAGCTCGACCAACGGCAAGTACGACCGCACACCGCTGATCGCGGGCAACTGGAAAATGAACATGGACCACGTCCAGGGCATCACGCTGCTGCAGAAGCTGGCGTGGACCCTCAGCGACGCCCGGCATGATTACGGCCGTGTCGAGGTTGTCGTGTTCCCGCCGTTCACTGACCTGCGCAGCACCCAGACCCTCGTCCAGGGCGACAAGCTCAAGATAGGCTACGGCGCCCAGGACCTTTCCCCGGAAGACTCCGGAGCGTACACGGGCGACATTTCCGGACAGTTCCTTTCCAAGCTCGGCTGCAGCTATGTCCTGGTTGGGCACAGTGAGCGCCGCAGCGTGCACGGAGAGTCCGACGAACTCCTCAACGCAAAGCTGAAGGCCGCCCTCCGCAACGGTCTTGTGCCGGTTCTCTGCGTGGGCGAGGGCCTGGCTGAACGGCAGGCAGGGAACCACCTGCTTCACACCCTGGAACAGGTCCGGAACGATCTGGTGGGCCTCTCCGCCGAGGAAGTGTCCAAGATCGTGATCGCCTACGAGCCGGTCTGGGCCATCGGCACCGGTGAGGTCGCCGGACCGGAGGATGCACAGGAAATGTGCAGCACCATCAGGGATGAGCTTGCGGATCTTTACGACGACGCCGTGGCGGCGAAGGTGCGCCTGCTGTACGGCGGTTCGGTGAAAGCCGCGAATGCCGCCAGCATCCTCAAGGAGCGGGACGTCGATGGCGTGCTGGTCGGCGGGGCGAGTTTGGATGTATCCGAATTTGCTAATATTGTCAGGTTTGAAGAACATCTGGTGACCGACTGACCTGCTCAGCGGCAAGGTCTCCAATCTGATGTGTCACCCGTGAAAGGCCGTAAGTGGAAATTCTGAAGATCATCCTGCTTGTCCTGCTTGGGATCAGCAGTCTGCTGCTGACCCTCCTGATTCTCCTGCACAAGGGACGTGGCGGCGGCATGTCAGATATGTTCGGCGGCGGCATGAGCACGAGCATGGGTTCTTCCGGCGTCGCTGAAAAGAACCTCAACCGCTTCACCGTTATCCTCGGCGTCTCCTGGGGCCTGATCATTGTCGCCCTGGGCCTGATCCAGCGTTTCTCCGGCGAATCGTAGGATCCCCGGGCAGACAAAACGCTTACAACATAAAAGGATGGCCCCGGACTTTTGTCCGGGGCCATCCTTTTATGTTGTAAGCCTTGAATTAGACCGCGGTCCTAGGACTCGTGGTCCCCGGCTTCGAGCAGCCGGTCAGGCAGCTGCGAGGCAGCGGCCTGATCGATGAGCCAGCGGGTCTTTTGCTGTCCGCGCGGTCCCGCTGCAGGAACCTGAACGGGACCGGCACCGGCCAGTGCCAGGCCAACAGCGCCGGCCTTGTCTTCCCCGGCAACCGTCAGCCAGACTTCCTCGGCCGAGTTGATGGCTTCGAGCGTCAGCGAGACCCGCTCAGGCGGAGGCTTGGGGGAGTTGCGAACCGCTACCGTTGTCTGTCCCGTAGTGCGGATACCCGCCATCTCAGGGAAGAGTGAGGCAACATGGGCATCATGACCGACGCCAAGCAGCAGAACATCAAAGCGGGGCAAACGGGGATCCGCTTCAGTAAATCCGTCGGCCAGTACCTCGCTCTGCGCCGCCAGCTCCAGCTCAGCGGCATAGATTTCAGCAGCCTCTTCGACCGTGGCAGCTTCTGCCGTCGAGGGCACCTCGTGCACACGGTCCTGGTCCGCGCCCAGGGGCAGGAGAAAGGCTTTCTGCGCCGCCAGTGCGTTCCGGTCGGGCGAATCGGGAGCTACGAAACGCTCGTCTCCCCACCAGAAGTTGACTCGCTTCCAGTCAACTGCCGTCCGCGCCGGTGCAGCGGCAACCGATGCAAGGACAGCCACCCCGGCGCTGCCTCCGGTGAGCACAACCGTTGCCTCGCCCCGACGGCTCTGTACGTCGATGAGTTTCGTGATCAGCCGTCCCGCGGTGGCCGAAACCAGCGCATCAAAATCCGGGTGGATGGTCACGCCTTTGGGGGAGTGCCTCATGCGGTGGTCCCTTCCGGAGCCAGGCACGCGGCCAGCCCCTGGGTTAGTACTTCTCCGAATACTTCGTCAGGGTCCAGCCGCCGCAGCTCTTCTGCAAGGCACTCGTGCAGGCCACGCAGCGGCAGGGCGATCCGCTGTTCAGGCTGGCCCGGCTGGGTCAGGTATGCAGTACTGCCCTCTGGGCGGCGAAGTTCAAGGTCTCCGCCGTCCCGCTCTATGCGGACCCTGCGGATCCCGGCGCCTGCCGGATCTTCAATAATCTCGACGGGCACCTTGAGGGCATGCTTAAGCCACGCAGCGAGCAGGAACGTGCTGGCGGAATCAGAGGCACCCTCCACCACGATCGACTGGATACCGTCTGCACCGTTCTGCTCGAGCACAGCCGCCAGCTGGATTCGCCAGTGTGTCAGCCGGGTCCAGCTGAGGTCCGTGTCTCCATCCGCATAGGTCTTGCTGAGGTCCAGCAGGGCCTGCTTGGGGTCTGGTTCGTTGGCGGCGTCGGTAATCCGGCGGTGGGCAATGCGCCCAAGCGGGGTGGAGGCGGCCGAATGCGGAAGCCCGTGCGGCCACCAGACAACAATCGGTGCGTCGGGCAGGAGCAGCGCCGAAACCAGGGACTCACTTTCGGCAGCCAGCTCGCCGTAGCCGTACAGCAGGATCACATCCGACGCGCCGGCGTCGCCCCCCACGCGGATCTGTGCGTCGAGGCGGGACGGTTCATCCGGGGATCCGGCGGCAAGTACGATCACGCGGCAGGGGTGTTCGCGGCTGGCATCGTTGGCGGCCTCGATGGCTTCTTCGACGTAGTCCGGCTCCGTCACCACGACCAGTGTCAGCACACGGCCCAGGGCAACCACACCGCCCTTGTCCCGCATACCGACGATCTTCTTGGACACCTTCGAGGTGGTGGTGTCCGGCAGGTCAACTATCACGGCCTTCTCCAGGTCCTTCCGTCGCGGGCAAGCAGTTCGTCGGCAGAAGCGGGTCCCCAGCTGCCCGGGGCATAGGGTTCAGGCTGTTCATCGAGGGAGGCCCAATACTCTTCAAAGGGGTCTACGATTTTCCAGGAGAGCTCCACTTCCTGGTGCCGGGGGAACAGCGGCGGCTCACCCAGCAGTACGTCCAGGATCAGGCGTTCGTATGCCTCGGGACTGGATTCGGTGAAGGAATGGCCATAGCCGAAGTCCATCGACACATCCCGCACTTCCATCTGGGTCCCGGGCACCTTTGAACCGAAACGAATCGTTGCGCCCTCATCTGGCTGGACACGGATCACTACGGCGTTCTGGCCGAAGTCGTCCTCCGCGTGGTCGCGGAACAAGAGATTCGGAGCGCGCTTGAAGACGACGGCGATTTCCGTGACCCTGCGGCCCAGACGTTTGCCTGCCCGCAGGTAGAAGGGAACCCCTGCCCACCGGCGCGTATTGATGTCCAGGCGCACGGCAGCGAAGGTCTCAGTCCTGGATTCAGGGTTGAATCCTTCTTCCTCCAGAAACCCGGTGACCTTCTCACCGCCCTGCCATCCGCCGGTGTACTGTCCCCGGGCGGAATGCCGGGAAAGGTCCTGGGGCAGCCGGACCGCGGCCAGGACCTTCTCCTTCTCCGCACGCAAATGCCCGGCGTTGAAGGAGATCGGCTCTTCCATGGCGGTCAGGGCCAGGAGCTGGAGCAGGTGGTTCTGGATGACATCGCGTGCCGCGCCAACGCCGTCGTAATAACCGGCCCTGCCGCCGATGCCGATGTCTTCAGCCATCGTGATCTGGACGTGGTCAACGTAGTTCGCGTTCCAGATGGGTTCGAACAACTGGTTGGCGAAGCGAAGTGCCAGGATGTTCTGGACCGTTTCCTTGCCGAGATAGTGGTCTATCCGGAAGACGGAATCGGCAGGGAACACGGACTCGACAACGTGGTTGAGGTCGCGGGCCGACTGCAGGTCGTGGCCGAACGGTTTCTCGATGACCACCCGCCGCCAGCTGCCGCCGGACGAATCCGCGAGGCCGTGGCTTGAAAGCTGCTGGCAGACCTGTTCGAAGCTCTTGGGCGGTACCGAAAGGTAGAACGCCACGTTGCCGCGCGTACCGCGCTTTTCATCCAGGTCCTGAAGCGTGCTGCGCAGTGTGTCGAATGCCTTGTGGTCGTCGAAACCGCCCTGGACAAAGCGGATGCCTTCAACCAGCTGTTCCCAGACGTTTTCGCTGAAGTCCGTGCGGGACCCCTCCTGCACGGCTTCCTTGACGTAGCCGGCGAAGTCCGAGTCGCTCCATTCCCGGCGCCCAAAACCAACGAGCGAAAAACTGGGCGGAAGCAGTCCCCGGTTGGCGAGGTCGTACACGGCAGGAATGAGTTTCTTGCGGGCCAGGTCACCGGTCACGCCGAAGATAACCAGCGAGGACGGCCCCGCGATCCGGCTGAGGCGCCGGTCGCGGGGGTCCCTTAACGGAGAAGCGGAACCGGTCTCTTCCTTATGGAACATCGGCTACTTACCACCCAGATCCTGGATTGCAGCGGCCAGCTGTGCCACTCCGGCGTCCCGGTTGAGCAGGTTCAGCCGGAGGACAGGCCGGCCGTGATCCGCCAGAACCTGTGCGTCGCCTGCTGCCTGCGCCGCGATGAGCTCGCCAAAGGTAAACGGACGGCCGGGGATGGCCTGGTCTCCGGCGGGGGTGCCGGTGATCTGAAGGTACACGCCCTGGGCTGGACCGCCCTTGTGGAACTGTCCGGTGGAGTGCAGGAACCGCGGCCCCCAGCCGAAAGTGACGGGGCGGCCAGTTGCCTGGGCCAGTTCGGGACGGATCTTTTCCAGTTCCGTCTGCTTGGCCCGGTCCAGGTAAGCCTGCACGCTGAGGTAGCCGTCCCCGCCAAGCTGGCCAAGGAGCGCCTGCAGCGCACCAGTGAGGGTGTGGGTATCACCCAGCAGGGCTTCCTCGCCGCGGACCTCGACAGATCCGTCAACGAAGGACGCCGCTACCGGCTCCGGCTGGGCGTCAAGGAGGCCGCGGGCTGCCTTTTTGGCCGCTTCGACGTCCGGCTGGTCGAAGGGGTTGATGCCCAGGAGCCGGCCAGCAACTGCGGTCGCGTACTCCCAGAGCATCATCTGGGCGCCAAGGCTGCCGGAAACGACCACCTGGTCACCTTCCGGGAGTGCTTCGGAGTCGGGTGAAACAATCCGTACCACCAGGACGTCAGGTGCGCCGCTCAGGGTTTCCGGCGCACCGGGTTCGGCTACGACCGGCAGGATGCCCGTCTGCAGCTTGCCGGTGGACTCCGCAATGAGCTGCTCGGCCCAGTCAGGGAAACCCGCAAGTCCGGATTCCTCATCGACGATCACGATCTTGTTCCGCAGCGGATTGGTTCCGCCCAGGGCAGCACCCAGGGCGAGTCCGATGTTGTCCTCCGCGTTGTCGCTGAGGATTTCGGCCGTGTCTTCGGCTGCATCAAGCAGCCCTTCAATGTCCGCCCCGGCGAGGCCGGAGGGAACCAGGCCAAAGGCCGTGAGTGCCGAATAGCGGCCGCCCACGTTCGGGTCTGCATTGAACACGGCACGGTAGCCGGCCTCCCGGGCTGCCGCATCAAGCGGCGATCCGGGGTCGGTGACGACGACGATGCGCGACTTCGCGTCGATCCCCGCCGTCGTGAAAGCGTCCTCGAAGGCACGCCGCTGGGAGTCTGTTTCCACTGTGGACCCCGACTTGGAAGAGACCACCAGCACGGTGGACGCGAGGTCCTCCGCGAGGGCGGCAGCAACCGAGTCGGGGTCAGTGGAATCAAGAACCGTCAGGCTCACGCCTGCAGTTCGGGTGATGACCTCCGGGGCAAGCGAGGAACCGCCCATGCCGGCCAGGACCACGCGGTCCACGCCTTCGGCGGCGAGTTCCTCACGGAGTTCCCGGATGTGTCCCAGAAGCGGCCGGGAGCTTGGCGCCGGATTCAGCCAGCCGAGCCGGATCGAAGCTTCAGCTTCAGCGTCCGGCCCCCACAGCGTGGGGTCCTGGGCGAGGAGCCTGGTGGCTACCTCGTCCCGGACCAGCGCAGGGACGTGGGCCTCCACGGCTTCGCGGGCGGCTCCGGCTGCTTCAAAGGACAGGGTCGTCATGGGTGCTAGGCCTTCCGTGCGTTTTCCAGTGCGGCGGTTACGGTTTCCAGCAGTTCGCCCCAGGAAACCACGAACTTATCCAGGCCCTCGGTTTCAAGGACGGCTACGACGTCGTTGTAGTCAACGCCTGCTGCGTCCAGGTCATCGAGGACGGCAGCGGATTCGGCGTATGTCCCGGTGATGGTGTCTCCGGTGATCCTGCCGTGGTCCGCAGTGGCTTCCAGGGTCTTCTCCGGCATGGTGTTCACAACGCCGGCTGCCACCAGCTCGGTGACGTAGAGGGTGTCCGGCAGCGCCGGATCCTTGACGCCGGTGGAGGCCCAGAGCGGACGCTGCGCATTGGCTCCGGCCGCAGCCAGGACCTGCCAGCGTTCGGTTGCGAAGGACTCCTCAAAGACCTGGTAGGCAAGACGGGCGTTGGCCAGGCCGGCCTTGCCCTTCAGTGCCTTCGCGGCGTCCGTCCCGACGGCGTCGAGGCGCTTGTCGATCTCAGAGTCGACACGGGAGACGAAGAAGGAGGCAACGGAGTGGATCTTGGAGAGATCGTGGCCGTTCTCGCGGGCCTGCTCGATGCCGGCCATGAACGCGTTGATGACCTCGCGGTAGCGCTGGAGCGAGAAGATCAGGGTGACGTTGACGCTGATGCCTTCGGCCAGGACTGCGGTGATGGCCGGGAGGCCCTCCTCAGTTGCCGGGATCTTGATCAGGACATTGCTGCGGCCAACTTTGTCGAAGAGTTCCTTGGCCTCGTTGATGGTGCCCTGGGTGTCGCGGGACAGGCGGGGGTCAACTTCGATTGAAACCCGGCCGTCGACGCCGCCGGTAGCTTCCGCCACGGGGGCGAAGACATCGCAGGCCTGGATGACGTCGTCGGTGGTGATCTCGAAGACGGCCTTGTCCACGTCGGCTCCGCTGGCAGCGAGCTGCTCAACCTGGGTCGCGTAGGACTCGCCGTTGGCCAGGGCAGCCGCGAAGATGCTCGGGTTGGTGGTGACGCCGACGACGTTGCGGGCGGTGATGAGGTCCTTTAGGGAACCGGAGGTGATGCGTTCACGGGACAGGTCGTCGAGCCAGATGGATACGCCGGCTTCGGAAAGGGCGGCGGTGGGGGTGGAAGACATTGGTGTTCTCCTTGCTTTCGCGGTTACTTCTGGTCGCCGGTCTCGGTGGAGGCGGCGCCGGAAGGTGCTGCAGGCGTGCCTGCGGGGGCTGCGTCATGGCCGTGCACGGCTGCCAGGGAGTCCCGGGCTGCCTGGGCAACGGCGTCGGCAGTGATGCCGAACTCATTGAACAGAGTCTTGTAGTCGGCTGAAGCGCCGAAGTGTTCCAGGGAAACCATGCGGCCGTCGTCACCGACGAATTCGCGCCAGCCCTGGGCGATACCGGCTTCCACCGACACCCGGGCCTTGACCGAACGCGGCAGGACGGACTCGCGGTACTCAGCGTCCTGGCGGTTGAACCACTCGACGCTGGGCATGGAAACGACGCGGGCGGCAATGCCTTCGGCCGCCAGTGCTTCGCGGGCCTGGACGGCCAGCTGTACCTCGGAGCCGGTTCCAATCAGGATGACGTCCGGGGTCACGGTCTCGCCGCCGCGCACGGCTTCGGCCAGTACGTACCCGCCGCGGGCTGCGCCGTCGGCTGCACCGAAGGAACCGGCGTCTGCCGCTCCGGTGCCGCGCTCCCAGGTGGGAACATTCTGCCGGGTCAGCACAATGCCTGCCGGGTTTTCAGTGTTCTCCAGGATGGTGCGCCAGGCAACGGCCACCTCGTTTGCATCCGCAGGACGGACGACGTCGAGCCCCGGGATGGCGCGGAGGGACGCGAGCTGCTCCACCGGCTGGTGGGTCGGTCCGTCTTCGCCAAGGCCAATCGAGTCGTGCGTCCACACGTAGATGGAGGGCACACCCATCAGCGCGCCGAGGCGGACCGCGGGGCGCTGGTAGTCGCTGAAGATCAGGAACGTGCCGGAGAAGGCGCGGGTGTTGCTGGACATGGTGATGCCGTTGACGATCGCAGCTGCGGCGTGTTCACGGATACCGAAGTGCAGGACCCGGCCGTACGGACCGCCGGACCATGCCGCGGTCTGCCGTCCGGCAGGTACGAATGACTCCGCACCCTCAATGGTGGTGTTGTTGGACTCGGCAAGGTCTGCCGATCCGCCCCACAGCTCCGGAAGAACCGGGCCGATGGCGCTGAGCACCTTGCCGGAGGCGGCGCGGGTGGAAACGTCCTTGCCGGCTTCGAAGGCAGGCAGGGATTCTTCCCAGCCTGCGGGCAGCTTGCCTGCCTGGATGCGCTCCAGCAGGGCGGCGCCTTCCGGGTTCGACTCCTGCCAGGCGGCGAAGGAATCATTCCAGAGCGCGTGCTCTTCTGCGCCGCGGGAACGGACCTCACGGGCGTGGGCCAGTACGTCGGGATCGACGTCGAAGGTCTTTTCCGGATCAAAGCCCAGGGTTTCCTTCAGCGCAGCGACCTCGTCCCGGCCGAGTGCCGAACCGTGGATCTTGCCGGTGTTCTGCTTGTTCGGGGCTGGCCAGCCGATGATGGTGCGCAAGGAGATGATCGAGGGCCGGTTCGTCTCGGCCTTGGCCGCGGCAAGAGCGTCGTAGAGGCCGTTGACGTCTTCGCGGTATTCCCCGCCTGCAGTCCAGTCAACGCGCTGGGTGTGCCAGCCGTAGGCTTCGTATCGCTTGAGGACGTCCTCGGTGAAGGCGATGTCCGTGTCGTCCTCAATGGAGATGTGGTTCTCGTCGTAGATCACCACAAGGTTGCCCAGTTCCTGGTGCCCGGCCAGCGAGGAAGCCTCAGCCGTCACGCCTTCCTGCAGGTCACCGTCGGAGGCAATGACCCAGATGGTGTGGTCGAAGGGGCTGGAGCCTGCGGGGGCATCGGCGTCGAACATTCCGCGGAGGCGGCGCTGCGCGAACGCGAAGCCAACTGCGGAGGCCAGCCCCTGGCCCAGCGGCCCGGTGGTGATTTCAACGCCGTCGGTGTGGCGGTACTCGGGGTGGCCCGGAGTCTTGGAGCCCCAGGTACGCAGGGCCTTCAGGTCATCGAGCTCAAGTCCGTAACCGGACAGGAAGAGCTGGATGTAAAGGGTCAGCGACGTGTGTCCGGGGGAGAGGACGAAACGGTCGCGTCCAAGCCAGTGCGGATCCGCGGGATCGTGGCGCATGACTTTCTGGAACAGCAGATAAGCTGCCGGAGCCAGGCTCATGGCGGTTCCGGGATGCCCGTTGCCGACCTTCTCAACGGCGTCGGCGGCCAGGACGCGGACAGTGTCTACTGCCTTGCTGTCCGTCTCGCTCCAGGTCAGGTTCTGCTCTTCCAAATGTGGCACGTTTACCGGGCCCCTCTCTCTACGGATCACCGGTGCATTAGGCACCGGAAGCGGCTTCTGCCGCTCCAACCGGATCTTGCGGTGTTTCTAACGGAACACAGGCGAGGCCCTGCTTGTTCCAGCGGGCCGTCGGCCCCCGGCAAACCGGCAGGTCAGCCAGCCTCCCACGGCAATGTTTGCGCACGGGGCCAATGTCCGCTTCAACCTTATCCCGAAGGCCCGGCCAATTGGCGTATCGTGTCCCGCATTCACTGGGGAAAAAGGGGTGCGCGGGGGCCACAGCATCCCAATGCCCGTGCAGAACGCCTCCGGGGCGGGTACCTGCTTCGTTTTCTACAGGGGATAGAGGTTATGATGAGCGTGGACTTTTACGGCCCAGACAGGATTCCAGACAGGACTGAGTGATCGTTTCGTGAGTACGCAGCATGCCCCCGCCGAGGTTCCGGTATACACCGGAAAAATGAGCGTGGGACGTAAGCTTCGGGCCTATGTGGCCCTCACGAAGCCGCGCGTGATCGAACTTCTTCTGGTCACCACCCTTCCCACCATGTTCTTTGCGCAGGGCGGAGTTCCCTCGGTCTGGCTCATGGTGTCAACCATGGTCGGCGGCGCCCTGGCAGCAGCCAGTGCCGGTGTTTTTAACTGCTACATCGACAGGGACATGGACCGGCTGATGCGCCGGACCGAAAAGCGCCCGCTGGTTACGGGTGAGGTCAGCCCGCGCGAAGCCCTGGTATTCGGCTGGACGCTTGGAATCGTCTCGATTGCCCTGCTCTGGTTCGGTGCCAATCCGCTCACCGGCCTCCTGGGTCTCGGCGCGATCCTGCTCTACGTGGTGTTCTACACTCTGATCCTCAAGCGCCGAACCACCCAGAACATTGTCTGGGGCGGAGCAGCCGGCTGCATGCCTGTGCTGATCGCCTGGGCCGCCGTGACGAACACCGTCGAGTGGCCTGCCGTGATCCTCTTTATGGTGATCTTCCTCTGGACGCCTCCGCACTACTGGCCGCTGTCCATGAAGTACGGCGAGGACTACCGCAACGCCTCGGTTCCCATGCTCGGAGCCGTTGCCGGTGCGAAGGTGGTCTCCGTGCAGGTTGTCCTGTACGCCTACGCCACGGTCGTCTGCTCGCTGCTCCTGATTCCGGTTGGCGGTGCCGGCTGGGTCTACACCGCCGGAGCCGTCCTCAGCGGCGCATGGTTCCTTGCAGAAACCCATCGCCTCCACGCCCGGGCCCAGCGGGGCGAGGTCACGGACAAGACGGCCATGAAGGTCTTCCACGGTTCGATCAGCTACCTCACCATCCTCTTCGTGGCGCTGGCCGTCGATCCCTTCGTCGGCGGACCGCTTCTCTAGCAGCTCTGCTAGCGCGAACCATCTCACAGGTTTCCCTGAGCCACTCGGTGGCCGCGGACAGCGGGTCATCGGAGGCTGTATGTACCGGAAGAGCACCGTCTGCGGGTACCCCGGAGCTGTTGGCCATGTAGGCGCGGGTGACCCGGAGAACCGCACCGTCAGGCATAGTCTTCGTCACGTTTCCGGTTGACAGTCCTGCTGTATCCGCTCCGAACGTCCTGACTCCGTCTCGGGACATGAAAGTGATAACGACAGCCTCTGCCGAACCTGCTGTCGAACCTGACTGAAGGACGGCGACCGGCAGGTGGCTCATATCTGCGGCCCGGCTGGAGGCGCCCGCCTGGTATTCACCATTCTGAAAAATCCCCCCGTCCCTGGCTGCGACCGCCGAACTGTTTCCGTCCCGATCAATAAACTGCATCAGTGTGCCTTCGGGGAGAAGCGGTGTGACGGCGCTAATCATGGGCAGCATATTTCCGCCGTAGTTCTCCCTCACATCGACGATCCAGCCGCATTGCGTTTCGGCGGAGAGCCTTGCTATCTCATCCCACCCCGCTTCGGCATACTCTTCAATGTGTTCCGGCCGGGGTGATCTGAACGCCGGTATGTTGAGGACCGCCACACCGTCACCGAGCAGTTCGGCTTCAGGAGTGTGAATGAAGCTGTACCCCGGGGGATTCGGGGTCGGCTCCCTCAGTGCGCTGTGCCTGCCTCCTGCCAGATCAATAACTTCCTTTAGCGCCGGGTAGGTTTCATCCGGAGATTTGGCGCCGGCGGTCTGTTCAAGAGCCCGCTCCCTGACCGCAGGCCAATCGATGTCTTCGAGATAGAGCCCATTGGCCTCGATAAAATCGAGTGCTTCAGAGACGTATGCGTTTGGCTCAAACTCCCACAGCGCTGCAGCCGTCTCGACGGGCGGTGACAGGTCATCTCCGGTCGAATCCAGGTTTGCCGTATAGGCGGTTTGTGCCAGCAGGGCGATAAGCATCGCGCCGGCAATGCCCGCAGATCTTGTATTCATGGGTGACCCTCCGGAGTTTTCCAGACAATCTACCCGGGCCGAGGGTCACCTTAACGAGCGAATCCCGCGAAACCAGGGGTTTCGCGGGATTCGGCGGCGACTGCGTAACTAGTCCCTTGCCTCCGAAGACGCATAGACCGCACCCGGCACCTTGTGCGAGAGCGCCGTGTACACAACGTAGGCCGCAGCACCGGTGAGCAGCGAGGCTCCCAGCATGTGCAGTGCCACCAGGACGATCGGCAGGTGGAGAAAATGCTGTACATAGCCGATCACTGCCTGGGCCAGAACAACGACGGCGAAGACCACCAGGGAACGCCGCAGCCGGACATCCGCGGTACGTCGGTAAACCAGGTACAGCGCCACGGCCGTGGCGAAGACCAGCAGGTAGACCGGGACAACGTGGAGACGGGTAATGAAGTCCGGATCCAGGCCGTTGCGGGCAGCACCGTGGTCACCGGCATGCGGGCCGGAACCGGTCACCATGACCCCGAGCACGACGGTAATCGCCGTCAGCACGCCGATCGCCCAGACCAGCGGACGCAGGGGGCGGTCAGCCAGTGGTGCGTTGCCCTCGGCAAGCTGTCCGCTTGTCAGCCACGCCCGGTTCACCAGCACTACAGCCACGCTGATAATGACCATCGAAACAATGAAGTGCAGGCCGACCACCCAGGGGTTCAGGTCGGTCCACACCGTAATGCCGCCAATGAAGGCCTGGGCCGGGATGCCGGCCAGGGCCGCCGCGGAAAGCCACAGCAGGTCCGGGCGCGTGGACCGCGCCTTCCACACTGAAGCAAGCATGCCAAATGCAATCGCGGCCAGGACAAACGTCAGCAGCCGGTTGCCGAACTCGATGATGCCGTGAACGCCCATTTCCGGCGTCGTGACCAGCGAATCCGCCGTGCACAGCGGCCATTCGGGGCAGCCCAGCCCTGAAGCGGTCAGCCGCACGGCGCCGCCGGTGACCACAATGGCAATGTTGGCCACCAGGGTAGCCACCGCGAGGGTGCGGACCAGCTTGCCTGTGGCGGGCCCAGCGGAAAGCTCGGCCTTCCGTGCTGCGGGAGCGGGAGCGGGGGTATTGGACACGGGAACTAACTCCATTTGAACCAGCGGACAGCAGCGAGGCCGCCCAGGATTGTCCACGCCAGCAGGATGAGCGTGGCGGAAAGGTTGAACTGCGTATCTATCAGGGCTGATCTCAGTACATCACCCAGCGCCGCCGAGGGCAGCAGCTGGACGAACGGTTCCATGTCTGAGGGCAGGCTGGCAGCCGGAAGGATTATGCCTCCGATGCCCGCCAGAAGGATCCAGAGCAGGTTGGTGATGGCCAGTGTGGCCTCGGGACGGACCGTTCCGGCGACCAGCAGGCCAAGCGAGGTAAAGGCCACTGCCCCAAGGACAAGCAGCAGGAGCGCCAGCGGGATTCCGGGCAGCGACGGACGCCAGCCGATGAAGAGGGCGACGACGCTGACAAGCACCACCTGGATCGCCAGTACGGACAGCACGGCGATCACCTTGCCGGCAATGAGTCCGGCCCGGCCAAGGGGAGTGGTGGAGAGGAACCGGAGAACACCGTAGCGCCGGTCGAAGCCGGTTGCGATGCCCTGGCCGGTGAAAGCAGTTGACAGGGCACACAGGGCAAGGATGCCGGGCGTGGCTGTGTCTATCCGGGAGGGCCCAAAGTCATCCAGGACCGGAGTCACGCTCAATGCAATGAGGCCAAGGAGCGGAAGCACGACGGCGAGAATGAGCTGTTCACCGTTGCGCAGCATGGTCTCGGCCTCGTATTTGCCCTGGTTCAGGACCCTGACTGGCAGGGAAGCCGGCGCGCTCATCGGATCTCCTTTCCGGAGAGTTCGAGGAACACGTCCTCCAAAGTGCGGGATGCCATGTGGATGCTGTCCGGGAGGATGCCTGCATCCTGCCACCAGCCAGCCAGTCCGGCGAGGTCTGCGGGGGAGAACTCGCCCCGGAGAGCGTACCGGCCCGGAGTATCTTCGGTGAACGCCAGGTGTTCCAGCCCGGCAAGCGCGGGCTTGAGCCCGGGGGGTGCCTCGAAAGTGAGTTCGCGTCCGCTGGCGTGGGCAGCGGTCCGTGCCGTGAGCTCCGCCACAGTTCCCGAAGCCACGGTGCGCCCGGCATCGATGATGTAGACATAGTCGGCGAGCCGCTGGGCGTCGTCGAGGAGGTGGGTGGTCAGGATGATGCCCAGTCCTTCTGCCCTAAGCTCCTGGATCAGGTCGAACACTATCTGGCGGGACTGCGGGTCCAGCCCGGCGCTCGGCTCATCAAGGAAGAGCACTTCCGGGTTGCCCACGAGGGCTGCTGCCAGCGCAACCCGCTGGCGCTGCCCGCCGGAGAGGCGGCGGATGCCTGTCCTGGCAAAGCTGTTGATTCCCAGACGCTCCACCAGCGAATCGACGTCGCGCGGATCCCTGTACATGGAAGCTATATGCCGCAGCAGGGCTACGGGACGGGCAGCCGGCGGCAGTCCGCCGTCCTGGAGCATGACCCCTACGCGCGCGCGCAGCTCTGCGCCCGCTCCATAGGGTGCTTCGCCGAGAAGGCGCACTTCGCCGCCGTCGATGGGCTGAAGCCCCTGCGCGCATTCGAGCGTGGTTGTCTTGCCGGCACCGTTTGCGCCGAGGAGTGCGGTGACCTCCCCCCGCCTCGCGGTCAGGTCGACCCCGGCCAGCACCCGGATCATTTTCCCGTCCAAACCGGGAACAGGGCCCAGATCCCGGATCAGGCCGGAGATAGACAGGCAGGGTTCATTGTTAGACACCCCAGTATTCTACGTTAGGTAGTAGTCCATTCCCGCCCTCCCCGCACCCCGTGCGGGCGGGTGGGAAGCATGTCCTTAGTAGCCTTGAGGAATGGATTAGGTCATGATTGTGTTGTGTATTCTGTGAAGAGCTCAGAGACGGAGACCCCTCCGGCGGAGACTGGGGCGGTGAAACCCGCAACCCAGGCAGCAGCCCGGGAGTCGGAAGAACGTACCAGGGACCGCGTACTCGGTGCCGTGCTTGAGCACGGTCCCGTGAGTGCGGCCGAGCTCGGCGAGCGGCTTGGCTTCACGCCGGCAGCGGTGCGCAGGCACCTGGACGCACTGGAGCGGCAGGGCCTGATTGAGGTCAAGCGGGTTTCCAGCCCCGGGGCAGGTGCAGGCCGTCCGGCGCGGCGCTACGTTGTCAGCCAGCAGGGCCAGTCCTATCTGGGTAATGACTACCTGACCATTGCCACCGAGGCCCTTCGGGCACTTGGAGCTGCAGCCGGTCCGGAAGCCATTGAAGCATTCGCGGCAGAGCGGTTCCGGAAGATGGAAGAACGTTACCGTCCGGTGCTCGACGCCGCTGGTCCTGCCCTGGAGGACAGGGCCCGGGCGCTCTCCGCAGAACTGACCAGGGACGGCTTCGTTGCCTCTACGACCATGATCGGCACGAGCCGGACACCCAGCACCCTGCTGAGCATCCAGCTTTGCCAGGGGCACTGCCCCATCCAGGCGCTGGCCAGCGCCTACCCCGTCTTCTGTGACAAGGAGACCGAAGTTTTCTCCCGGCTGCTGGGTGTGGACGTGCGCAGGCTGTCCACGCTCTCCCGCGGGGGGCACGTTTGTACGACCCACATCCCCGTGGGCCGTTCGAAGTCTGCGCCTCACCAGACGGTGGGCTCCGCAACCAACCAGTCCACATCCACTCATCAGCAAGAAAGGCCGTGATGACGGATCAAGTAACCCGGAAGGTTGAGGCACCAGCGGTGCCCGACTCCGTGATTTCAGACATCCTGGAAAAGAACCCCGAACTCGAGGGCATTGGTACCTACGAGTACGGCTGGGCCGACTCAGATGTCGCCGGGTCCAACGCCCGCCGCGGCCTCTCCGAGGAGGTTGTCCGTGACATTTCGGCGAAGAAGAACGAACCGGAATGGATGCTGGACCTGCGCCTGAAGGGCCTGAAGTACTTCGACCGCAAGCCCATGCCCACCTGGGGTGCAGACCTCTCCGGCATCGATTTCGACAACATCAAGTACTTCGTGCGCTCCACCGAGAAGCAGGCGAACACCTGGGAAGATCTCCCCGAGGACATTCGCAACACGTACGAGAAGCTCGGCATCCCCGAAGCTGAGCGCGGCCGCCTGGTTTCCGGCGTCGCTGCCCAGTACGAGTCCGAGGTCGTGTACCACCAGCTCCGTGAAGACCTGGAGCGCCAGGGCGTCATCTTCCTGGACACCGACACCGCGCTGAAGGAACACCCGGAGATCTTCCAGGAGTACTTCGGCACGGTTATCCCGGTAGGCGACAACAAGTTCGGTTCGCTGAATACTGCCGTGTGGTCCGGCGGTTCCTTCGTATACGTCCCGAAGGGCGTCCACGTGGAGATCCCGCTGCAGGCCTACTTCCGCATCAACACGGAAAACATGGGCCAGTTCGAGCGCACGCTGATCATCGCCGACGAGGACTCCTACGTCCACTACATCGAAGGCTGCACCGCTCCGATCTACACCTCGGACTCACTGCACTCCGCCGTCGTCGAGATCATCGTCAAGAAGAACGCCCGCGTCCGCTACACCACGATCCAGAACTGGTCGAACAACGTGTACAACCTGGTGACCAAGCGTGCCATTGCGCACGAAGGCGCCACCATGGAGTGGATCGACGGCAACATCGGTTCCAAGGTCACCATGAAGTACCCGGCTGTCTACCTGGTCGGCGAGCACGCCAAGGGCGAGACCCTGTCCATCGCCTTCGCCGGCGAAGGCCAGCACCAGGACACCGGCTCGAAGATGGTGCACATTGCCCCTAACACCAAGAGCTCCATCATCTCCAAGTCCGTTGCCCGCGGCGGCGGCCGTGCTGCCTACCGCGGCCTGGTCCAGGTCCGTGAAGGCGCGAAGAACTCCGCCAACACCGTTCGCTGCGACGCCCTGCTGGTGGACACCATTTCCCGTTCGGACACCTACCCCTACGTGGATATCCGCGAGGATGACGTGACCATGGGCCACGAAGCCACCGTCTCGCGGGTCAGCGAGGAGCAGCTGTTCTACCTGATGTCCCGCGGCCTTCCCGAGGACGAGGCAATGGCAATGATCGTGCGCGGCTTCATCGAGCCGATCGCACGCGAACTGCCGATGGAATACGCCCTCGAACTCAACCGCCTCATCGAACTCCAGATGGAAGGAGCCGTCGGTTAATGTCGAAGCTAAACGACGCCGTAGTAAACACAGCCGAGAACGTCGCTGAAACCGTAGCCGAGAAAGTCAGCGACGCAGTGGAAGGTGTCAAGGCGCGCATCGGGGCCCCCTCCGGGGACCGCCGGGTCCGCATTGACGGTTTCACCGAGGAAGGCGAAAACCTCTCCCCGCTGAACGATTCTTCCCCCGTTCTGGGCGGTGACAGCAGCAAGTCCCACAGCCACGGTGCCGGGGCAGGCATTCCTGACAGCTCGCGCGCCGGGCGCCTCACCTCCTTCAACCGGGCGGATTTTGGCAAGCTCACCGGCCGTGAAGAGGACTGGCGGTTTACTCCGCTGAAGCGCCTGCGCGGCCTGCACACCCAGGATCTGACCGGGACCGCCCCCGAGGTGGCCGTGGTAGCTCCCGAAGGCATCACCGTAGCCGGAATCGGCCGCGACGATGCCCGGATCGGCACCGCAGGCATCCCCGAAGACCTGGTTGCTGCAGCAGCCTGGGAAGCCTTCACCGAAGCCACCCTGGTCAGCATTCCGAAGGACATGCAGGCTGAAGGCACGGTCACGCTGAGCATCACAGGTGCCGGCACTGATCCTGCCGCCCAGCACGTGGTCATCGAGGCCGGCGCCTTCTCCAAGGCAGTTGTGGTCCTGGACCACAAGGGTTCAGCCACGCTGTCCCAGAACGTGGAGATCATCGTCGGCGACGGCGCGGAACTGACCGTCATCTCCGTACAGGACTGGGACGACGACGCCGTTCACGCGTCCGCCCAGTACGCCAAGGTTGGCCGCGACGCACGCTTCAAGCACGTAGTCGTCAGCCTCGGCGGCGACCTGGTGCGCGTGACACCGTCCTCGAAGTTCACCGCCACCGGCGGCGATGTGCAGATGTTTGGCCTGTACTACGCCGACGCCGGCCAGCACCTGGAGCAGCGCCTGTTCGTCGACCACGCGGTGCCGAACTGCAAGTCCCGCGTTATGTACAAGGGCGCGCTGCAGGGCAAGGACGCACACACCGTTTGGGTTGGCGACGTGCTGATCCGCAAGGAAGCCGAAGGTACCGACACCTACGAGGTGAACCGCAACCTGCTGCTTACCGACGGCGGCCGTGCCGACTCCGTGCCGAACCTGGAAATCGAGACCGGTCTCATTGAAGGTGCCGGCCACGCCAGCGCCACCGGCCGGTTCGACGACGAGCACCTGTTCTACCTGATGGCCCGGGGCATCCCCGAGGACATCGCACGCCGCCTTGTGGTGCGCGGCTTCCTGAACGAAATCATCCAGCAGATCCGGGTTCCGGAACTGGAAGAGCGCCTCACCGCCGCCGTCGAGCGTGAGCTCGCACAGGTCGAGAACTAAGACCTCTTCCTCCACCAAGAACCTGCAGACCGCACCGCACGCGTGCAAAGAGAAAGCGAACAACGCATGTCCACTCTTGAAATCAAGGACCTTCACGTCAGCATTGAGACCGAACAGGGTGTCAAGAAGCAGATCCTGAAGGGCGTCAGCCTCACCATCAACACCGGGGAAACCCACGCCATCATGGGCCCGAACGGCTCCGGCAAGTCCACCCTCGCCTCCACCATTGCCGGCCACCCGCGCTACACGGTGGACAGCGGTTCCATCACCCTGGACGGCGAAGACGTCCTGGCAATGAGCGTTGACGAGCGCGCCCGCGCCGGCCTCTTCCTGGCCATGCAGTACCCGGTTGAGGTTCCGGGCGTCACCATGACGAACTTCCTGCGCACCGCCAAGACCGCACTGGACGGCGAAGCACCGTCCCTGCGCCACTGGACCAAGGACGTCAAGGGCGCCATGTCGCAGCTTCGCATCGATGCCGACTTCGCCCAGCGAAACGTCAACGAAGGCTTCTCCGGCGGCGAGAAGAAGCGCGTGGAGATCCTCCAGCTTGAGCTCTTCCACCCGAAGTTCGCCATCCTGGATGAGACCGACTCCGGTCTTGACGTGGACGCCCTGAAGGTTGTCTCCGAAGGCGTAAACCGTGAACACGCCAACGGAAACATGGGTACGCTGCTGATTACGCACTACACGCGGATCCTGCGCTACATCAAGCCGGACTACGTGCACGTATTCGTCGACGGACGGATCGCCGAGCAGGGCGGCCCCGAGCTTGCCGACCGCCTTGAAGAAGAGGGCTACGACCGGTTCACCAACGCCGGCGCAGCCAGCGCCTGATCCGGCACCGCAGAACGCCGGAAGACGAGGAGCAGAACATGACTGACGCCAACCTGGCCCAGACGTCCCTTGAGGATGTCGAAGAGGCCCTCAAGGACGTCATCGACCCCGAGCTGGGGGTGAACGTCGTCGACCTGGGCCTGCTGTACGGGCTGAAATACGCTGAAGACGGTGCCCTGCTCATTGACATGACCCTGACCACTGCCGCCTGCCCGCTGACCGATGTCATCGAGGAGCAGACAGGCAAGGCGCTGGAAGGCATCGTCGACGAGTTCCGGCTGAACTGGGTGTGGATGCCGCCGTGGGGACCTGAGAAGATCACGGACGACGGCCGCGACCAGATGCGGGCCCTGGGCTTCAACATCTAGGCAGGCTCCGCCGTACAAGACAAAAGGGCGGGCATCTCTTCGGAGGTGCCCGCCCTTTTGCATGCCGCCTTTAGTCTTTTAAGCCGCGCTCCGGTTCGCCGATTCCCCTTGCGGCCAATGCTTCGCCTGTCTGCTGTGCGTACGCCACAGCCCGGATCACCACCGGGACCGCGAGAGCGCGCGGATTCCGTTCGAGTCCCCGGGCCCTGGCAGAATCCCGGACATCGGAAGCTGAGCCCAGCAGGTACGGAATGCTGCGCAGCATCAGGGCCAGTGCCAGCCCAAAGCGCTCCGGGTCCGCCCCAAGCACCCGCAGGGGCCGCACCAGGGCCACTGCCCCGTCCAGCAGCTGCGGTACCGGCACGGTGAGTATCACCAGGCGGGCGGCCGCAACGCAGACCATAATGTTCCCGGCCACGGTCACGGCGGACGCAGCACCGGCGTGCCACAGCTGGAAGCCGGCGATGAGTACCAGGACCGGCCACATTAGCCTGAGCGGCCGCGGCAGCTCGCGCAGCAGTCCTGTGGCAGCGTAGACAGCCGCAACCAGGGCCGCAGCCGCTGCCGTGGCAAGCGGCCGGGCAGCGAACAGCGTGCCCCCGGATACCACCACAACAACTGCTGCCTTAAGCCACAGCGGGGCCCTGTGCACCATAGAGTTCCCGGCCCGGTACTCGCCCAGATGCCTGGTGCTCCTCATCAGGTCACTCCGCCCACTGGCCTGCGCGGGCCGCCAGCTGCCGGTAGGCTGCAATGCCTTCCGCAGCCGGGCCGTCGAACACCACGGAGCCTTCGTCCACTACCAGCACCCGTTCAGCGTCGGCTGCAAACTCAAGGTCATGGGTGGTGAAGATGACCTGCTGGGGGAGTGCGGCAAGGATGGCCCGCAGCCGGGCAGTGTTACGCAGATCCAGGAGGGTGCTCGGTTCATCTGCCACCAGCACGGCAGGATCCGTGGCCAGCACGGCAGCCAGCGCCATCAGCTGGCGTTCACCGCCTGAGACGTCATAGATGCTGCGGTCCGCCAGCTGCAGCAGGCCAAAACGGTCCAGCACCTTCTCCGCGGCCACCCGGCGTTCGCGTGCATTCCGCACGCTGCGCCGCAGGGAAAGCTCGACGTCGTTCCGCCCGGTAGGCATCACCAGCTGCGAGAGCGGATCCGTGAAGACAAAACCCACACGGCCCCGCACCTCGCTTCCGCTGCGGACTGTATCAGCGCCGTCGACGCTCACGCTGCCGCTGGAGGGCAGCAGCAGACCGTTGATCAGGCGCAGAAGCGTTGATTTCCCCGTGCCGTTCGCACCAATGACCGCAATCCGCTGCTCAGCAAGGGTCAGGGAGACCGGATGCAGGATGGTTTGGGGACCCGATTCTGCGTCCTGCACCTCGACTGCAGCCTCCTCAAAGCGGACAACCATCAGCGGCGGACCCGCCTGGTACCCGGAACCATCCGGGGAAAGGCTGCGAAGACACTGACTGCAACCGCGGCTGCCAGGAGATTCTTGACCACGTCTCCGGGCCAGAAGGCCATATCAGCAGCAACAGCGGCAGGAAAACTGAGCTTTGCATTGAGCATCATGCCTGCGATGCCCAGGGGATGAACCACCGAAAAGCTGGTGAGCAGCCCGGCGGCGAAGAGCACAGCGAAGCGGGCGCGACGGATCCGGCCCATCAGGGCGCGGGCCAGCAGGCCCACCACCAGGGCCGCCAGGGGGAACGCGAGCAGGTACCCGGCGGATGGTCCCGCCAGGACACCGATGCCGGAGCGGAAGCCGCTGAAGACCGGCAGGCCGGCCAGGCCGGCAACCAGATAAAGCCCCACGGCTGCGGTGCCCCGGCCCGGACCGAGGACCATTCCGGTGAGAATTACCGCGAGGGTCTGAAGGGTGATCGGCACGCCTACGGGGAGCGGAATCCCGGGCAGCAGCGAAAATGCGGCGACCAGGGCGGCAAAGACTGCGATGTAGGACAGGTCCACGGCGTCCCACCGCGGCCGTGATGATGGAAACTGCCGCCCGGAATGCCCAGTCGAGCCGTTTCCGCCCTTCCGGGAAGGGGAGGCCGGGCCGGCAGGCGCAGTGGGTTCAGGAGCAGCGGTCATTTGGGCTCATTTCGTCGGTGTCCTACAACATTCGCCTCAGGGCGCCGGGAGAATCACCCCGGTGAATCCGAGACTAGACCGGGGACTGCCCGTCCACCGTTGTCGGGTTCCTACAAATCGTCCCGAACCGGTAGACTTGAAAGGCTGCCTTCGCGGCATCCGCGTACAACCTGCGTAGAACCCACCCTTCGAAAGGTCCCTCCTTAGTGATTGCCGTATCTGAACTCGAGCTTCGTGCCGGTGCACGCCTGCTCATGGAAGCGGTCTCATTCCGTGTGGACAAAGGGGACAAAATTGGATTGGTGGGACGCAACGGCGCCGGTAAGACCACGCTGACCAAGGTGCTGGCAGGCGAAACGCTTCCGGCCGCCGGACATATCAAGCGCACCGGGGATATCGGCTACCTGCCGCAGGACCCGCGCACACCGGACATGGAACAGCTGGGCCGGGACCGCATTCTCTCCGCCCGCGGCCTGGACAAGGTCCTCACGGAGCTGAAGAAGTGCCAGGACGAAATGGCCAGCGACGATTCGAAGGTCTCTGACAAGGCCATGAAGCGCTACGACCGGCTCGAAGCGGAGTTCCTCTCCGCCGGCGGATATGCCGCAGAGTCCGAGGCCGCGACCATCTGCGCGAACCTGGCCCTGCCGGACCGGCTGCTGAACCAGCCGCTGAAGACACTCTCCGGCGGCCAGCGCCGCCGTGTTGAGCTGGCCCGGATCCTGTACTCCGACGCCGAGACCATGCTCCTCGATGAGCCCACCAACCACCTCGACGCCGATTCAATCGCCTGGCTGCGCGAGTTCCTCAAGAACCACACCGGCGGCCTGATCGTGATCAGCCACGACACCGGCCTGCTGGAAGCAACGGTCAACAAGGTCTTCAGCCTGGACGCCAACCGCGCCACGATCGACATCTACAACATGGACTGGAAGCGTTACAAGGTCCAGCGTGAGACGGACGAACGCGCCCGTAAGCGTGAGCGCGCCAACACGGAGAAGAAGGCCGGTGCCCTGCTGGCCCAGGCCAACAAGATGAAGGCCCGTGCGTCGGGTGCGTCCGCCGCCCAGAGCATGCTCAAGCGCGTGGACCGGCTGATGAGCGGCCTCGACGCTGTCCGCGCCACGGACCGGGTTGCCGCCCTCCGCTTCCCGGATCCCGCCCCCTGCGGGAAGACCCCCATGATGGCTGAAGGCCTCAGCAAGAGCTACGGCTCGCTGGAGATCTTCACGGACGTGGACCTGGCGATTGACCGTGGTTCGAAGGTAGTCATCCTTGGCCTGAACGGCGCCGGCAAGACCACCCTGCTGCGCATGCTGGCCGGTGTGGACATCCCCGATACCGGACGCATCATTCCCGGCCACGGACTGAAAATCGGCTACTACGCCCAGGAACACGAAACCCTGGATACCGACCGCACCGTGCTGGAGAACATGCGCTCCGCCGCACCGGATATGGACGATGCGGAGGTCCGCAGCGTCCTGGGTTCCTTTATGTTCAGCGGCGACGACGTTGATAAGCCTGCCGGAGTCCTCTCCGGCGGTGAGAAGACGCGCCTGGCGCTGGCCACCATTGTGGCTTCCTCAGCGAATGTGCTGCTCCTGGACGAACCAACGAACAACCTGGACCCTGCTTCCCGTGAGGAAATCCTGGGCGCCCTGAGCAACTATTCCGGCGCCGTCGTTATGGTGAGCCACGATGAGGGTGCCGTTGCCGCGCTGAACCCGGAACGGGTTGTCCTGCTTCCCGACGGCGACGAGGACCACTGGAACGAAGGTTACCTGGAGCTCGTCACGCTGGCTTAGTGTCCGCAGACGCGAAAGTGGCCGCGGCCCCTCATGGGGTGCGCGGCCACTTTTATGCCTGTTGAACGCTAGTATCCCTGGGCGTCGAGGATCGCGTCCTCTTCTTCTTCACCTGTGGTTCCACGACGTTTGCGGACCGGCCGTGTGCGGCGGGGGAGAGGCGCTGCTGAGTGGACTTCATCGTCGTCGTCCCAGTCCTCGTCATCCTCTTCGCCGGCCTCAATGATGTTCCAGGCCTCCTGGCGGGCGGCGTAGCCGAAGCCTACAAAGAACAGCAGTCCGAAGGCGTACCACTGGAGCGCATACGAAAGATGCGGGCCTTCGTCCAGGTCCGGCTTTGGCGCAGCTTCGGGACGCGTGGCAGGAGCCGGATCTTCCGTGTCCATCAGCACGTAGGCGGCCTGTTCAAGCGGGTAACCGATCTGGTCCTGGTACTCAGCGAGATCGATCGAGGCAAGCTGTCCTTCGGGAGCGCCGCGAAGCAGGGCGGGTTCGGCAGGCTTCAGGCGGGCCGTGACGGTGACTTCGCCCTCCGGAGCCGGAGGCACCTCGTCCGGCCATCCTGCCTCGTTGTTGCCGATCGCGAGCCAGCCGCGGTTCACGGCGACGGCAGTACCGTCAGCAAGTCTCAGCGGCACCAGCACTTCGTAGCCGGGACGTCCGTTGAGCGGACGGTTACGCACAATCCGCTGGTTTGCCGTGTCATACGAGCCGGTCAGTTCTACCGGGAGCCATTCGGCCGACGGGTCAAACTCCTTGAAATAACCGGCAGCTTCCTGGAAGGAAACCGGTTCCGCCGAGTAGTTCGTTTCCACCCAGCCAATGTCCTCACGGACAGCGTCGCGGCGTTCGAGCTGCCAAGTGCCAAGAAAGGCGCAGACTGCTGCCAGCGCACACACCAGGACAAACCATCCAAGCCAGCGGCTGGACAGGAGGAACTTGTACATCTACGGTGTGTCGCTTTCGGTTCCGGCGTCCCCGGCAAGGGGGAGCGTCTCTTTCCACAGGGAGCGGGCCTGCAGGTACTCTTCGAGCCAGCTGCGGTGTTCGCCGCATGCAAGCCATATTTTACGTCGTTCAGGGGTGTGAATCCTGGGGTTGTTCCAGAGCAGCTGCCAGTCTGCGTCTGCACGGCAGCCCTTCCGGGAACAGCGGGCACGGTCTTCGCCCGGCGTGCCGCCGGACAGTGAGTCAAGCAGGTTCATGCTCCCGGCGCCGCCGTACCCCGGCCCGCGGGGCCGTGATCTTCGACAATCTCGCCACTCAGAACGGTGGTTCCGGGATTCTCGGGAGCGTCGGAAACCCGTGCCTCGAGCTGCTGCGGAGCGGCAGCCTCGTAGGGGGAGTCTCCGCCAAGGTTGCTGCGGTCACTGCCTCCGTTGGCAATGACGACGGCGAACCACGGGAGCACGACTGCGCCCGCCACTACCACCCACAGCATCCAGCCGTGGACGAAGAAAAGCAGGAACAAGCAGACCATGCGGATGCTCATGGAAATCGTGTATTTGACCATGCGCGCATGCATCTCATCGGTGTGCGCCGAGCGGGCGTCCGTAATCCGCGGAATGTGGACGCTGCGGCGGGATAGCTTGCTCATCCCTTGGTCATTTCTGAACCATCTCCGGACATCACTGGGTCTTCACTCTCCAAACAGATTTCCCCATTGTCTCACTGCCGCCGGCGAACTTGTAGTTGCCTCCGGCGCCGATAGGATCGGATTCTCACGCCCCGACCCTAAACGTAAGGATTTTTTGTGCAGAACGATTCCCAGACCCAGGCCGGCCGCAGCGTCCTCGTTACCGGCGGCAACCGGGGCATAGGCCTGGCTATCGCCAAAGCGTTCGTCGAAGCCGGAGACAAAGTCGCCATTACTTACCGCAGCGGAGACGTCCCGGAGGGCATGCTCGGAGTGAAGGCCGATGTGACGGACATGGCGTCCGTTGATGCCGCCTTCACCGAGGTCGAAGCAGCCCACGGCCCCGTTGAGGTGCTGGTCGCCAACGCGGGAATCACCAGGGACACCCTGCTGCTGCGCATGAGCGAGGATGACTTTACCGACGTCATAGACACAAACCTGACCGGCGCCTTCCGGGTGGTAAAGCGTGCGTCCAAGGGGATGCTGAAGCTGCGCCGCGGCCGCGTGGTCCTCATCTCCTCTGTAGTGGGACTGTACGGCTCGCCGGGCCAGGTCAACTACGCCGCCTCCAAGGCTGGACTGGTGGGAATTGCCCGGTCGCTGACCCGGGAACTGGGCTCCCGCAACATCACCGCCAATGTTGTGGCTCCCGGCTTCATCGACACGGACATGACCCGCTCCCTGCCGGAGGACACCCAGAAGAACTACCTGTCCTCCATCCCCGCCGGCCGCTTTGCCGCGCCTGAGGAGGTCGCCGCCGTCGTGCGCTGGATTGCCGGTCCGGAAGCGGGCTACATCTCCGGCGCTGTCATCCCCGTGGACGGCGGACTAGGAATGGGCCACTAGCCTGCGCGCACCCGGGCAGGGTATTCCTTGGAGGTTTCCACCAACGCACGGGCACGCATCGGCTGGCAGGATGGGAACCAGTGAGCACGTCTTTAGCCAATTTCCACAAAGGAGTTTTTATGGGCCAGCTTGAGCACAAGGGCGCAATCGTCACCGGTTCTTCCCGCGGCATCGGAGCGGAGGTCGCCAAACTGGTGGCCGCTGAAGGTGCCGGGGTAGTGGTCAATTACCGCCAGAAGGCGCCCCGGGCCAACAAGGTGGTTGCCGGGATTGAAGCCGCAGGGGGCCGCGCTGTTGCCGTTGGTGCCGATCTGACGTCCCCCGAAGGTCCGGCAGCACTGGTCGAAGCGGCACTGGACTCCTTTGGGAGCCTGGATCTGCTGGTCCTGAACGCCTCCGGCGGAATGGAGACCGGAGTGGAGGATAACTACGCGCTCAAGCTCAACCGCGATGCCCAGGTGAACATGCTCACCGCTGCAGCCGCGCAGATGAAGCCCGGTTCCCGGGTGGTTTTCGTTACCAGCCACCAGGCCCACTTCATCAACACGGTTCCTACCATGCCCGAGTACGAGCCGGTGGCCCGCAGCAAGCGCGCAGGCGAGGATGCCCTGCGCGCCATGATCGGCGAGCTGGAGGAGAAGGGCATTTCCCTGGTGGTTGTTTCCGGCGACATGATCGAAGGAACCGTCACGGCAACCCTGCTCGACCGTGCCAACCCCGGAGCGATTGAAGCACGCCGGGAAGAAGCCGGCCGGCTCTATTCCGTCGAGGAATTCGCCGCCGAGGTAGCCCGCATGGCCCTTGCCGATGTACCCACCGGCCACACCGAGTATGTGGGCGGAGCGGACTACCTCAGCGCCTAGGCGCTACAGCTTCACGAAGTGCTGCACCACGTCCAGGCTGGGCAGGTTCAGCACGGCATCTGCGGCGGCCTGCACAGCCGGCTTGGCATTGAACGCCACGCCCAGTGCGGCCGCCGCAAGCATGTCCAGGTCGTTCGCGCCGTCACCCACAGCGATCGTCTGGTCTTCCCGGATGCCCAGTTCCGCGGCCCATTGCCGAAGTGAGTGAGCCTTCACCGCCCGGTCCACCACCTGACCGGCAACTTTGCCGGTCAGGACGCTGTTTTCGACTCCCAGTTCATTGGCCCGGGCAAAAGTCAGTTCCAGCCGCTGCGCAAGCGGGGCAAGGACCTGGTTGAATCCTCCGGAAACAACGGCCACGGCATGCCCGGCGGACAGGAAGGCCTTCACCAGGGCCTCCGCGCCGTCGGAGAGTTCAATCCTGGTCCCCACTTCAGCGATCACAGACTCCGGCAGCCCGGCCAGTGTCTTCACCCTGGCGTGGAGGCTCTGTGCGAAGTCGAGCTCACCGCGCATGGCGGCTTCGGTCACGGCAGCAACTTCTTCTTCCTTGCCTGCATGTGCCGCGAGCAGTTCAATGACCTCCTGTTTGATCAGCGTGGAGTCAACATCCATGACGAGGAGTTTGCGGCCCGGCTGGATCAGCGAAGCGGGCACGACGGCGCTTGACGCCTGCGCTGCACCGCCATCGAGCGCTGCGGCGGCAGCTGACGCGACCGCGAGGCGCAGCGCTTCCAGGCCGCCGTCGTAGGTTACAAACAGTTTCGAGGCCACATAGCCGTCCCCCTCCGCGTTCTCCAGTTCAACGATCCGTGCACCGGCAGCAACAACGGCCTGCTGGACACTGACGAGGTAGGCGTCAGCCAATTCGCGTCCGTAGCTGACAACGCTGTACTCCGGAGAGGATTTCGGGGACATGCGGGTTCCATTCTGCGTGCGGGAAAGAGCGGCCGGTGGTAGACACGGCCGTGCGGACATGCGGCGGCGTCGCGTTTCGCCAACGCGCCTTTCTTTAGCCTAGTGTCTACTGCTATGAGTGATGTTCTTGAATTTGCCGGAGTAAGTGTCGTCCGGGGCGGAAAGACCCTGTTGGACGGCGTTGACTGGCAGGTGAGGGAAGGCGAACGCTGGGTCATCATGGGACCCAACGGAGCCGGCAAGACCACGCTGCTGCAGATCGCCGGCGGCCGGATGCACCCCACCCGCGGCATGGCCGGGATCCTTGAGGAAGTCCTGGGCGCCGTGGATGTCTTTGAGCTGCGTCCCCGCATTGGGCTGGCCTCCGCGGCACTGGCGAACCAGATTCCCGAGCACGAAACCGTCCTGAACGTGGTGCTGACTGCTGCCTACGGCATGACCGGACGCTGGCGTGAAAAGTACGAGAAGCTCGATGAGCGGCGCGCTTTCCACCTCCTGCACGACTGGGGGATGTCCACCTACATCAACCGCCGCTTCTCCTCGCTCAGCGAAGGCGAACGCAAGCGCGTCCAGATCGCCCGGGCACTGATGACCGATCCTGAACTGCTGCTGCTGGATGAACCGGCCGCAGGCCTGGACCTGGCCGGCCGCGAAGACCTTGTACAGCGCCTGGCGAATCTGGCAGCCGATGAAGAGGCACCCGCGATCGTCCTGGTCACCCACCACCTCGAAGAAGTACCGCCGGGATTCACCCACGCACTGCTCATGCGGGACGGCGCCGTTGTGGCAGCCGGTGAGATCGACACCGTCTTCACCGAGGAACACCTGAGCACCGCGTTTGACCTGCCGCTCACCGTCCAGCGCGACGCAGCAGGACGCTACAGCGCAACCGCACGCCGGTAAGCAGCTGCTCCTCCATGCTCCTGTCTTCCGCAGGGTGGCTTCATGACGCCCTGGTACTTTTCGCCGGCCTCTGGGCCGGAACCATCAACGCAATCGTTGGCTCCGGAACACTTGTGACGTTCCCGGTGCTGGTGGCCCTCGGCTACGCGCCTGTCGCCGCCACCATCAGCAACGCCATGGGCCTGGTAGCCGGCAACATCGCCGGGTCCTGGGGCTACCGCAGGGAACTGGCGGGTCTTGGCGGCACGCTTCTTCGCCTGCTGCCCGCCTCGATCCTTGGCGGGATCACCGGAGCCTGGCTGCTGCTGCACCTGCCA
The DNA here is from genome assembly GCF_009696625.1 of Arthrobacter sp. BL-252-APC-1A. NCBI lineage: Bacteria > Bacillati > Actinomycetota > Actinomycetes > Micrococcales > Micrococcaceae > Arthrobacter > Arthrobacter sp. BL-252-APC-1A. Next base: position 417,822 of record NZ_VULS01000001.1, read on the forward strand.
GAGGACGTGTTCGGAACCGTCGCCCCGTTCCTGATCGTCGTGGCACTGCTGTTCGTCGTCTTCCAGCCCAAGCTGCAGTCGTGGGTGCGCGAGCGGGCAGCCCGGACCGCTGAACCCGGAACAGTGCTGCAGGGGCCCGCCAGACCGTCCTGGACGCTGACAGTGCTGATCTACCTGGCAGGTGTCTACGGCGGCTACTTCGTGGCGGCGCAGGGCATCCTGCTGGTGGGTATCCTCGGCATCTTCCTGCACGGGACGCTCCAGAACGCCAATGCCGTCAAGAACATCCTGGTTCTGGGAGTGAACCTGGTGGCAGCGGCGTCGTACATGCTGTTTGCCTTCGACCGGATCGTCTGGCCGGTCGTGGCGCTGATCGCCGTCGGCTCACTGATCGGCGGCTTCATCGGTGCCGCCGTCGGGCGCCGGCTGCACCCCGTTGTGCTGCGTACGGTGATCGTGCTGCTGGGCCTCGGGGCACTGTGGATTATGGTTTTCTAAGTGAGCCTCATCCACCTTGAATCAGCCGGTGACCCGCGCGTCTCCGACTACACCCGGCTGACAGACACTTCCCTTCGCAGGCTTCGCGAGCCGGCCGAAGGCATGTACATCGCCGAATCCTCGAAGGTCCTGCGGCGGGCCATCGACGCCGGCCACATTCCCAGGTCCTTCTTCCTGGCCGAAAAGTGGCTTCCCGACCTGCAGGACATCCTGGACCGGTTTCCGGGTACGCCTGCCTACGTGGGAACACCCGAGGTGCTCGAAGCAATTACGGGGTTCCATCTGCACCGCGGTGCCCTGGCTGCCATGCAGCGTCCAGCCCCGCTGGAGCTGGCGCCGCTGCTGGCTTCTTCACGGCGGATTGCCATCCTCGAAGACATTGTGGACCATACGAACATCGGTGCGATCTTCCGTTCCGCTGCGGCCCTGGGCGTTGACGCCGTCCTCGTCAGCCCCAGGTGCGCGGACCCGCTCTACCGCAGGGCCATTCGAGTCAGCATGGGCACAGTGTTCCAGGTGCCGTGGCACCGGCTCGAATCCTGGCCGGGCGCCCTGACCGAACTCCGTGAAGCCGGTTTCGTGACGGCCGCGCTGGCTCTCCGGGACGACTCGCTCACGCTTCAGCAGCTTGGCGCCCAGCGCCACGAGAAACTCGCGCTCGTCCTTGGCACCGAGGGGGACGGCCTCTCGGCGGGGACAATCTCGGCAGTGGACGTCAGCGTCCGCATACCCATGCAGCGCGGAGTGGACTCGCTGAATGTCGCCGCCGCAAGTGCCGTTGCCTTTTGGGAGTGCAGGGTTTTGTAGGAACGCCCACCCTTATATCCAGCGGATATTGGTGTAACACTTGGGCCTGCACGAAGCGTCACACTCTGAAGCGTCCGGGGGCAGGGAATGACAGGTCGCAAGCGCCGCCCGGGGCGGTACAGAATCGCTGCGCTGTGCCTGGCCGCGGGCATGCTCCCGGCGGTTGCAGCCTGCGGCCCAACAGCAGATCAGATTGCGTCAAGGGAAACCACGCAGACCACCGTGCCCCCGGCCCCCGCTCCGGTTCCCCCGCAGGCGAAAGTACGGACGGCCGAGCCGGAACCCGAGCCTGCGCCCGAGCCGGAGCCCATGCAGGTGAGCGTTAGCGGCGCACAGGCCGGCATGGCAGAGGAAGTCCAGGCTGCCTGCCAGTGGCTCCTTCGTGAGGAAGCCCGGCCTTTCCCCAGCGCCGACGCGGCCGAGTGCGTGGCCTCGGCGATGAGGGCTGGAAACGGCGCCCAGCAGACAGTGTCCACCACGGCCAGCTGGCTGCCCCCGGGCAGCTACACAATGGATTTCCGTACCGGCAGCGATTTCGGGATGATGCTGCGCAGCACGGACGGTGAGCTGGAGATTTCCGTGGAAAGCGGGATGCGCACGCTGCGCACGGGAGATTCATCGGTTCGGGCCGATGCGTCGGGCGGGGCAGAAGAGTCCTACGCTGCCGTATTAGTTGATGCAGCCGAACTCACTGCCAACCCGGACAGGCTGGCCGGGCTGATCAAATCCGGCAATCCGGCCTCCGTCGAGTACGCGGTCGATTACAAGGGAGTTTCCGCCACCCGGCTCACCGCAGTCGTAGAGCCGGAAAAACCGGGGGGTTTCTCCGGTACCCTCACCCTGACCCTGGACGAGCTCTACCGTCCGCTCCTGATTGAGCATGCGGGGCGAACCCGGGGGATTGCCACCTCAATCCGCGCGGAGATTACCGGCTGGGGGAGCACCGGGCCGCTGCGCTAGCCCTGGAAGGCACGGTGTACCGCTTTTGCGCATATCCGTGCACCTTGCGCTAAGATTGATTGTTGGCCAATTGGCCTGAAGAGCTTTGAACCCCATTGTGCCTGGCAAAATCCAGTCACCTAGAGAAGGTATTACTGTGAAGTCTGACATCCACCCCACATACGCGCCGGTAGTCTTCCGTGACCTTGCGTCCGACACCGCGTTCCTGACCAACTCCACCGCAACGTCCTCCAAGACGATCGAGTGGGAAGACGGCAACACCTACCCGCTGATCGAGGTGGAAATCTCCTCCGCATCGCACCCGTTCTACACGGGCAAGCAGCGCATCATGGACTCCGCCGGCCGCGTGGAGCGCTTTAACGCACGCTTCAAGGGCTTCGGCGGCAAGAAGTAGCCTTACCGCTACCAGCCAGCAGCCTAGAATTGAAAGGTCCGTCCGGAATGATCCGGACGGACCTTTCGTTTACGTCATATCTGCGCCGTCGGAACGGCCGGGATTTTCTTCCAGGAGGAACACCATGAGTGAAGCACACGACGGCAGCCGGCACGGGGAGTACAAGGTTCCCGGAGGCAAACTTGTCGTGGTGGATCTCCAGGTGAAGGACGGAGAGCTGGACTCAGTTTCGCTCAGTGGAGATTTCTTTCTTGAACCGGACGACGCGCTCGGAGAAATCAACTCGGCCCTGAACGGACTCTCTGCCGAGAGTACGGCAGAGCAGATCGCAGAGGCTGTACGCGCCCGCCTGCGTCCCGACGCCGTTCTGTTCGGGTTCTCGCCCGAAGCGGTGGCCATCACGGTGCGCCGCGCCCTGGCCAAGGCCACAAGCTGGGGAGACCACGAATGGGAGATCATTCCGCCCACTCCGCTGTCCACCCACATGCACGTTGCCATGGATGAGGTCCTTGCCGAAGAGGTCGGAGCGGGCAGGCGCAACCCAACCCTGCGCTTCTGGGAGTGGGAATCGCCGTCCGTGGTGATCGGCAGCTTCCAGTCACTGCGCAATGAGGTGGATCCGGAAGGCGCGGAGCGCCACGGCGTGACGGTGGTGCGCCGGATCAGCGGCGGTGGCGCGATGTTCATGGAGCACGGCAACGCGATCACGTATTCCCTGTATGTTCCGCAGTCCCTGGTGGACGGCCTCAGTTTCGCTGATTCCTATCCGTTCCTGGATGCGTGGGTCATGGAGTCCCTGGAACGTCTGGGCATCAAGGCGTGGTACCAGCCGCTCAATGACATAGCCACTGACGAAGGCAAGATTGGCGGAGCGGCACAGAAGCGCCTGAGCTCCGGCGGCATGCTGCACCATGTGACCATGTCCTACGACATTGACGCTGACAAGATGGTGGAAGTCCTGCGTATCGGCAAGGAGAAGCTCTCCGATAAGGGGACACGCAGTGCCAAGAAGCGCGTGGACCCGCTCCGGAGGCAGACCGGTTTGAGCCGCGAGGAGATCCTGGACACCATGATGCAGACCTTCGCGGAGCGCTACGGGGCCAAGACGACGGGCCTCTCCGAACACGAAATGGAACGTGCGAGGGAAAAGGTCGCCGAAAAGTTCGACACCTCGGAGTGGATCAACCGCGTCCCGTAGGTCCGGCTATCTAACCTTTGACCGGGCATCTAGACTTCCCGGCATGGAGAAGAAGTCGCTAACGGCCCTCGTTCGGAACAATCTGGAAACGGCGCGGCAGGCGTCGTCCGGCAGAAGCGCAGCCACTGTATACGGAGGGCATGAACACGTTCTGCGCCAGACGGTGATCGCACTGGCCGCCGGTTTCGCTTTGGATGAGCATGAGAATCCCGGAGAGGCCACCATTACCGTGCTCAAGGGACGGATTACCCTCAACTCGGAGGGGGAGAGCTGGGAAGGCTCGGCCGGCGATCTGCTGATTGTTCCGCAGGCACGCCATGCCGTGACTGCGGTCGAAGACTCCGCGTTCCTGCTCAGCGTGGCAATGCACCGGTAGCCGTACCGCGGTTGCTGCTGAATGCCCCCCTGCTGCCGGCCGACCGGCAGCAGGGGGAATGTATTCTGGCTAGCGCGCAGCAGCCTGGGCCCGCAGCGCCCTCAGCAGCTGGTCCTGCGCCTCGATGATGATCCTCCGAAGGGCTCCCGGGGCCTGGGGGTTTGTTTCCAGCCATTCCTGGCCAAGCAGCAGCACCGGGTGGTCTGCGGGCACCGTATGCAGCGGCAGGTCCTGGGCAGACGGATACAGCCCCGCTACGACCCTCGAGGCGAGCTCGATGCTGCGGCTGGCCCAGACATCGGTAAGGGAAGCGAAGTAGTCGGGTATGAACGGATCAAGGAGTTCATGCCCGCCTATGCTGAACCCTTCGATCGTCGCTGAAAGGAGTTCGTTGGAGAGATCCTCGGTGTGCACTGCCGCAGTCCAGGCAGCGGCCTTGACCTCGGGGTCGGGGAGCGCCGCCGCAGCAACGGTATAACCCACCCGGCCCGCAGCGGTGTTGTCTGATGCCAGCTCCGTCTTGAGCTCCTCCGGTCCGGCAGATCCCGTACCCGCCAGCCCCTGCCACAGCCTCCACCTCAGGTCTGTGTCCACGCCCAGCCCGGGATAGGAGACTTCTCCGGACAGGAGTCCACGCAGAAGTGCGTTATGGCTCGTGCTGTAGCGTGCGAGGGCTGCTGCGGTCCTGGCCAGGATGAGCTGGCTGTCGCTTTCTGCCGGAGCATCGGCGAGCTGCTGGGCAACGGCCGTGAACAGCTGTTCGCGGAGTTCACTGCGTATCTCCGCCGGGGCATAACGCTCGACGGCGGCGCGGGCGTTGTCCAGAAGGACCTGCTTCACCCCGGCACCGGATTCAGAGGGAGCGGTGCGGATTACCAGCCGCACGTAGTCCCGGGCCGAAAGCACGCCGTCACGAACGCTGTTCCAGAGAGCCGAGAGGCTGATCGCGCGGGACAGCGGATCCCGCAGCCGCTCCATGGATTCGAGCAGGGTAGCCAGCGACTCCGGATCAAACCGGATCTTGGCGTAGGTGAGATCGCCGTCGTTCGGAATCAGGAGCGCCGGGCGCTGCGCTCCCACCAGCTCGGGCACCTCGGTGCGCCGGCCTGCGACGTCGATCTCCACAGTGCCGGTACGCTCCAGCCAACCGTCCGCCGTGAAATCGTAGGAGCCCAGGCGGATGCGGTGCGGGCGGGGCATCTGCTCGCCGCTGGCAGGATCCGGCGCGTCCTGGCGCACAGCGACAGACGTATACGTCCCGTCCGGCGCTGTCTCAGCCTCGACGGCCAGGACCGGTACGCCTGCGGTCTGCAGCCACATCCTGGACCATTCGCTCATGTCCCGGCCGGAAGCATCCCCGAGGACGTCAAGCAGGTCCGCCAGGGTGGTGTTGCCCCAGGCATGCCGGGAGAAGTACGTGCGCGATGCCTCGATGAAGGCTTCAAACCCCACGTAGGCCACCAGCTGCTTGAGCACTGAGGCGCCCTTGGCGTAGGTGATTCCGTCGAAGTTCTGTTTGGCAGCTTCGAGGTTGGGGATGTCCGCGACGATGGGGTGCGTGGTGGGTAGCTGGTCCTGTACGTAGGCCCAGGCTTTGCGCCGGTTCGCAAAGCTCACCCAGGAGTTCGTCCAGTCAGTGGCTTCGTCCACGGCGAGGGCGCCCATGTAGTCCGCGAAGGATTCTTTCAGCCAGAGGTCGTCCCACCACTGCATGGTCACCAGGTCGCCGAACCACATGTGCGCCATCTCATGCATGATGGTGTTGGCCCTGGCCTCGTACTGCGCCTCTGTGGCTTTGGTCCGGAAGACGTAGGCTTCCGTGAAGGTCACCAGGCCTGGGTTCTCCATGGCACCGAGGTTGTACTCAGGAACAAACGCCTGGTCGTACTTTCCGAAGGGGTAGGGGTAGGCGAAGAGCCCGTGGAAGTAGTCCAGGCCGCGCTTGGTGGTGTCAAAAATGTTTTCGGCATCGAAGTGCTCGGCGAGGGAAGCCCTGCAGTACGCCCCGAGGGGAACCATGAGATCCGTACCGTCCGGGAGGGTCGTGCTCCACATGTCCTGTGCCTTGAAGTACGGACCCGCGAGGATACAGGTGATGTAGGTGGAGATCCGCTGCGTGGCGGAGAAATCCCAGCGGCTCAGGCTTCCGTCCCCAAGCGGAGTGCGTGCAGCTTCGACTCCGTTGGAGACGACTTCCCAGTCCGAGCGGGCAATCACGTGGAAGGTGAAGGAAGCCTTGAGGTCCGGCTGTTCAAAGTTCGCAAAAACCCGCCGTGAATCCGCCGGTTCATACTGCGTGTAGAGGTAGGTCCTGCCGTCAGCGGGATCCGTGAAGCGGTGCAGGCCTTCCCCGCTGCGGCTGTAGAGCGCTGTTCCCTCGACACTGACCTTGTTGGTTCCGACCTGGAGGTTGCGCAGAAGCACCCGTGAGCCGTCCACCGTCTCCACGGGATCGTAGGCCCGGCCGTTGACAACGACGGCGTCAATGCCGCCGTGGATGAAGTCCAGAAAGGTGGAGGCGCCTTCTTCGGAACAGTCGAAAGTGATGGTGCTGCGCGACCGAAACCCGGCGGCAGCCGGGTCGGCGGCGTTGCCGAGATCCAGCTCGACATCGTAGGAATCGACTCTCAGCAGGGCGGAGCGGGCGGCAGCTTCATCGCGGCTCAGGTTTTCGTTAGACACCAGTTCATTCAACCACTTCGGCCGCTGATGAGGGAGCTTGTCCTCTCCGACGCTCACGGTGCCTGGCCGGATGCCCGCGAACGAGCTGCTGCAGGCGAAGCAGGGACAGGCTGCCGAGGACGATGAAAAAGGGTACGTACAGGTACAGGAAGCGGGCCCTTCCCTCAGAGAACATCAGGAATACGAACAGGCATGCCAGGCTGATCCGGGCTATCGCCGCAGGCTGGGAAACCAGCGCCGGGCTCCGAAGGAACAACCCTGCGCCGCAGAGGGCGAGGACGATGAACCAGGTTCCCTGCCAGACGCTGCGCAGGAAATCAAAGCCCGGACGGCCCGGTCCATAGAAATCCTGGATAGTGCGGCTCAGGGGATCATCGGCGAGAAAGTTCTCCGCCTTCATCTGTCCTTCACCCCAGCTGAAGAACGAACCGTCACCCGTGATCCAGCGGAGTTTCGCGTTCAGGAATCCCGCGTAGCCGGCCGGTCCCATGGCGGTGACCCGGTCCCGGTAGGCTTCCAGCCCTGCGTTGAACCGTTCCTGGCCGGGGGCTGACTCCAGCGTGCCGGAAAGGTCCGCCTGGTTGAAGGCTCCATAAAACTCCCCGTACGGTCCCGGATAATGCTGGGCTCCAACCTTGAGGAAATGCGTCGGTGGAAGAGCAGCTTCGGCAGTACCTCCGGCTCCGTAAATGCCGGAAGACTGCTCCCACGAGTGGACCGCCTGGCGCATGCCGCCGAATGCCGCGGCGGCGACCGCGGCGGTGAGCAGTGTGCCCAAAAGCTGGCGTTTCCACGTCGGCCCGCGCAGGGAAAACAAGCCCACCAGCACTGCCGCGGCCAGGACTGCCAGCACCGTGGGTTTGATTCCGTAGCCGACTGCAGACAGCGCACCTGCCAGTGCCCACAGCACCAGACGGAGCCAAAGCACTGACTTTCCTGCCAGCAGCAGAAGGCAGAGGATCAGCACTGGAAACACCAGACCTGCGGTGTCCGAGTAGAGCACAGGCAACCATGGCGAGGCCCCGGTCAACGCCAGCGACGGAACCAGGGTCAGCCGCGCGGCCTGACGGCCGGCGATCATGGCGGCGGCCGCATAGGTGAGGATCATCCCGCAAAAGAGGACTCCGGCGCTCAGGTACGCTGCCGACTGCCGCAGGTCCACCGAGCCCAGGTCCTCAGCGGCGGCCAGATACCGGCTGAGCAGGAGCGTCAGCAGGACGTTATTGGGATTGACCCGGAAATAGCTGTGATTCGCTTCGTCCGTATTCTCTGCGGCCAGGGCGGCGGCAGAGTTAAAGACTGGATAGGCGTCCCAGTCCGGAGGAAGACGGACAGCATCAGCCAGCCGGGCGATAGCAGCGAAAACTGCTCCCCAGCCGGCAACAGACCCGATGACCAGCACCCAGCTGTGACGCCTGAACACCATATCCAGCCTGGCCAGCAGCCACGGCACACCGAGCGTGAGCAACAGGATCGCGGCAGCCGCAAGCAGCGCAGCCAGGGTCTGGTAACGCGTTGAACCGAACGAAGGCGCCACAATGTTGGAGCCGAGGAGCCAGAGAATCGCTGCGCACCAAACGTATCCCGCCACCCGCGGCAGAACACCCGCGCTCACTTGTTCCTGCCCGCCGCTTCCGGCGTGGGCCGGTGCACGGCGGGCGGTGACCGCCTGGCCCATAACGCCCCCTGCTGTCGGCAAGAAAGTGGATTGAAGCCTGAGCCTAGGCCCGCGATCGCAGGACCAACAAGATCAGGCAGCAGGAACCAGCAGCACCGCGAGCAACAGGGCCGCGCCCACCAGCACCGCCCACGAGATAAGTCCGGCAGCTGCGGCCGGCGCGCCGGTCCGCGCGAGCCGGCGGAAGTCCACTGAAGCGCCCAGGCCAAACAGGGCTGCGGCAAACAGCAGTTCCTGGATCAAGGCAGCGGCCTCCAGGACGGACACCGGCAGGAGGCCTGTTGACCGCAGCAGCACAGCCGCCAGGAATCCGGCCACGAAGAGCGGAATCAGCGGAGGCATTTTCCCTTCTCCGCCGGAACGCCGCCGGTGCTGGAGACCCGCGAGTGCGCTGACAGGGGCGAGCATCAGGACCCGCACCAGTTTCACGACCACGGCCAGCGCGAGTGCTGCTGCACCCCCGGTTTGGGCTGTGGCAACTACCTGGCCGACGTCATGGACGGAAGCACCGGCCAGGAAGCCGAAGACCTCCGGTGTAAGGCCGAGCACCGCTCCCAAAACCGGCAGCACGGCAATCGCCAGAGTTCCGCAGAGGGTCACCATGGCCGCGGGAACAGCGGTTTGTTCCTGGCGCACCTGCCGAACTGCGGCCACGGCTCCGACGGCGGAAACTCCGCAGATGGAGAAACCCGCCGCCATGAGCACTGGTTGTTCCCCGGGGAGCCGGAAGGCCCGGCAGATCCAGTACGTGACCGCGAAGGCGAAGCCAACCAGGCCTACCAGAAGCAGGACTGTCAGCCAGCCAAGTCCTGCGATGTCCATCAGGGAGACCTTGAGTCCAAGGAGCACAATGCCCAGGCGCAGTAACTTCTTGGCGGAGAGCGCCAGCCCCGGGCGCCACGGTCCCGCGGACAGGGCAGCCGCGCCGGGCAGATTCCCTGCGAGCAGTCCAAGCACAACGGCGGCTGTCAGCACCGGAATGGCGGGGAGCAGCCGGTGCAGCACCAGGCAGACAGCTACGGCAGCAGCAGCGGCGGCGAGGCCTGGCAGTTTCGCGCGGAGCGCGGCGGGTTCGGGCATCCTCCAACCATCCCCGAGAAGCGGGTTCAATTCCACTTCACTCCTAGGGGCAGCAGCTGTATGTCAGGTACCCGCCCTCCGAAAGCACCGGGGCACTGCAGGGAACCACAGCCCCGTTGCTAAACTGATCCGGACCAGTTCGCCCTCCGAGCACAGGGGCAGCCCATGCAGAAGTTCAGCACTTCCGGGGCCGGCGAGCCGGTAACCGGCGCAGCCGACCCTCCCGTCCCCGAGCCGTGGACCGCCCCCGCCGCCGAGGTTGCCGCGGCGCTGGGGACCGACACGGCCACGGGGCTCACCGAGCAGCAGGTTGCCCGGCGGAGCGCGGAATACGGGGCCAACCAACTTGCCGGACGGCCGCCGGTCCCGGCCTGGCGGAAGATCCTGGCACTGCTGTCAGACCGCCTGATCCTGGTGCTGCTGGCAGCGGCTGCACTCAGCGCCGTCGTGTCCCGTGACCTCGAGACGCCAGTGGTGATCCTCGCCGTCGTTATCCTCAACACCTGCCTCAATTACGTCCAGGAACGCCGCGCCGAGAACAGCCTCGAAGCCCTGCGGCGCACTGATGTTGGCACCACACGCGTCCGTCGCGGCGGCAGCACCGCCACCATCCCGCGCACAGACCTGGTCCCGGGGGACATCGTGCTGCTGGAGGCCGGCGACTCCGTTCCCGCTGACGGCAGGCTTCTGGAGGCCGTGCGGCTGCAGGCCGCGGAGGCAGCCCTCACAGGGGAGTCCCAGCCCGTCAACAAGGACGCGGCGTCCGTACAGCCCGCGGATTCACCGGTGGCAGACCGGCACGGCATGCTCTACATGGGCACGGACATTAGCCGCGGCAGGGCCGTGCTGGTCGTGACGTCTACCGGGATGGGCACCCAGATGGGCAGAATCGCCCATCTGCTGGGAAGCACCGCCAATGAGAAAACCACACTCCAGCGAAGCATTGACCAGCTGGCAGCCCTGCTGACCTGGATTGCGCTGGGCGTGGTTGGACTGGTCTTTGTCCTTGGGCTGCTCCGCGGTGAAGACCTGAATACACTGCTGCTGACATCGGTGTCCCTGGCCGTGGCCACCATCCCGGAGGGCCTGACGGCCGTGGTTGCTTTCACCCTGGCCATGGGTGCCTCCCGGCTGGCGGCCCGCGGCGCGATTATCAAGCAGCTCTCCGCCGTCGAGACGCTGGGCGGGACCTCCCAGATCTGCACCGACAAGACCGGCACACTGACCCTGAACGAGATGACTGCGCGCCGGATCATTTCCGCAACCGGGCGGCGGTTCCGCGTCACCGGTACCGGCTACAGCGCGGAAGGCAAAATCCTCAGTCCCGACGGCGGGGAAGTGCCGGCGCTGACAGAAGCCTATCTGGCCATGGTCCTGTGCAATGACGCTTCGGTCACGGACGGTGTGCTTTCCGGAGACCCCACGGAAGGGGCGCTGGTGGTACTTGCCGAGAAAGGCGGTATTGACCCGGTCGGTGCCCGGGCGGAGCACCCCCGGATCGCTGAAGTCCCGTTCGACTCCGAGTACAAGTACATGGCCACCTTCAACACCAGTGAGCGCACTCCGGGGGACATCGTCTGCCATGTGAAGGGGGCACCCGGCGTCGTCCTCGACCTGTGTACGCAGGTGGCCGCACCGGAGGGCCTGGAACCCCTCACGCAGGAACGCCGCGATCTGCTTCTCGCGGAGGTGGAGGCAATCGCGGACTCGGGGCTGCGGACCCTGGCTGTGGCCGGACGGCAGCTCGCGCAGGCCCCTCCCGAAGACCCGGCAGAGCTGCGCAAAAGCGTTTCCGGGCTGGTGCTATTCGCCGTGGTGGGCATTATGGATCCGCCCCGCCGGGAGGCCCGGGACGCCATTGAGGAGGCCCGGTCCGCGGGCATTAAGGTCCACATGATTACCGGAGACCATCTGGTCACCGCTTCGGCGATCGCCAAGGACCTGGGCATACCGGGGGAGACCGTGTCGGGTTCCGCGCTGGATACGCTCAGCGACGAGGAGCTCCAGGAACTTGCCCCCAAGGTGGGGGTGCTGGCCCGAGTCTCACCGGAGCACAAGCTGCGGGTAGTGGAGGCGCTGCAGGCGGACGGGAGCGTCGTGGCAATGACGGGCGACGGCGTCAACGACGCCCCTGCGCTGAAACGGGCCGACATCGGCATTGCGATGGGCATCACTGGTACCGATGTTTCCAAGGGCGCTGCCCGGATGATCCTCACGGATGACAACTTCGCCACCATAGTTGCCGCGGTCCGTGAGGGACGGGGAATCTACGCGAACATCCTCAAGTTCGTCCGTTTCCAGCTCACGACGGCGTGGGGATTCGTACTCATTTTCCTTGCCGCCGCGACCTTTGGATTCGCCGGGGGAGCTCCTTTTACGGCCATCCAGATTCTGTGGGTGAACATCATCATGGATGGACCGCCGGCGCTTGCCCTTGGTGTGGACTCCACGGACCCGAAGGTGATGCGCAGCCCGCCGCGCAGGCCCCGGGAGCCGCTGCTGACCGGACAGCGCCTGTTCGGGCTGCTGGTTTCCGGCGCGGTCATGGCAGCGGGAACCTGCTGGGTGCTGGTCGCTGCGCCGGACATTTTCCCCGACGGTGCGGCTGCCGGGCCGGACTTCGCCACCACCATGGCGTTCACGACGTTTGTATTCTTCCAGGTGTTCAACCTGCTCAACGTCCGCAGCGAAACGTCATCACTGTTCTCCCTGCAGACGTTCACCAACCGGACCATCTGGTTCGCCCTCGGTGCCGTTGTGCTGCTTCAGATCCTGGTGGTGCAGCTGGGCGTGCTGGAAGAACTCTTTGACACCGTGCCCCTGACAAGTGACCAGTGGCTGTTCTGCATTGGTGTGGCCGCCGTGATCGTGGTGGTCTCCGAGCTCAGCAAGGGCATTGGCGCGCTGCGGCGCCGCCGCGCTACCAGGCAGACGGGCGGTAATCCTTGAGGAAAACGCCGTGGATGTCCTCGCCGGCCTCTCCCATAACGATCGGGTCATAGACACGGGCGGCACCGTCTACCAGGTCCAGGGGCGCGTGGAAGCCTTCTTCCGCAAGCCTTACCTTGGTCGGGTGGGGACGTTCGTCAGTGATCCATCCGGTGTCCACGGCCGTCATCAGGATTCCGTCCGTTTCAAGCATCTCTCCGGCGCTGGTGCGGGTGAGCATGTTCAGCGAAGCCTTGGCCATGTTCGTGTGCGGGTGTCCGGGCCCCTTGTAGCGTCGGGAGAACTGTCCCTCCATGGCGGAAACATTCACGATGTATTTCCGCCGCGCCGGCGCGGCGGCCATCGCAGGGCGGAGCCGGTTGACCAGCAGGAAGGGCGCCGTCACGTTGCACAGCTGCACCTCCAGCATTTCCAGCGGCTCAACCTGGTCCACTACCTGCGTCCAGGAATTGATCGGAGCCGTGTCCGGTACCAGGCCGCCGGCGTCGATGGCTGTTCCAGCCTCCAGCCGGGACAACGATGAGGATCCGGCGGTCAGTGCCAGGGAGGTGACGGCGTCCCCGGCCAGAACCGGGTGTGAAGCTACCGATCCGGCCAGCGCCGTGGGATGGGCGTTGTAGGTGTTGCCGAAGGTCACGAGTTCCGGCATGGCCGCGTTGGAGGGAAGTTCTTCGAGCTCGGCGTCCATGAGCGGCTGATAGGCGTTGGAGCTGCGCCGCACTGTCTGCGCGGCGTTGTTGATGAGGATGTCCAGCGGGCCCGCTGCGGCCACGGCATCAGCCAGGGAAATCACCTGGGCGGGATCGCGCAGGTCGATTCCCACAATCTTCAGCCGGTGCAGCCAGTCGGCAGAGTCCTCCATCGCGGCGAAACGGCGGGCGGCATCCTTCGGGAAGCGGGTGGTGATCGTGGTGTGCGCGCCGTCGCGCAGCAGCCGGAGGGCAATGTACATGCCGATCTTTGCCCGCCCGCCCGTCAGGAGTGCCCGGCGTCCGGTGAGATCAGTCCGGGCATCCCGCTTGGCGTGGCTGAACGCCGCGCATTCGGGGCAGAGCTGGTGGTAGAACGCATCCACCAGGGTGTAGGGCTGCTTGCAGATGTAGCAGTTCCGCGGCTTCAGCAGGGTACCGGCAGACGGACCGTGTGCGGAGCTGCGCAGCTGCGCACCCCTGGTCTCGTCGTCAATGCGGTCGGGGGCACCGGTAGCCGTGCGTGCCACGACGGCGCGGTCTGCCTCGGCGACTGCGTCCCGCTTGGCCACCTTCCGGTGCTTCTTGACGGCCTTGAACATTTTGGCTGTGGCCCGGCGTACGGCCACATGGTCCGGATGGTCCTCATCCAGGGCATGGATGGTGGACAGGACCCGAAGGCAGGTGCTGAGGTCTTCGGGGCTGAGGTCTGTGCTGCTCATGGATCACGTTTCTGCGGTGGGTCCGCCGGGGGGCGCACGGCGGAGGGCAAACTGGTGCACCTCGACCTTACCGCTAACGGGACTGCGACCTGCTATCGGGCGGTCCGGGTCACTCCACGCGTACGGTCTGTCCTTTGCTGATGACCGTCAGTCCGGACGCCGTGACCGTGTAGCCGCGGGCCAGGTCCAGTTCGCGGTCCACACCGATAGTCCCGCCGGGCGGGATCTGGACAAACTTGTCTACGATGGCACGGCGGACGACCGCTCCCGCGCCAACCCGCACGCCGTCCATGATTACACTGTCACTGACGGTGGCACCCGCATCCACGTAAACGTCATGGCCCAGCACGGATCCGCTGACGCTTCCGCCCGAAATTACTGCACCGTTGGCCACGATCGAATCCACCGCGGTCCCGGGCTGGGACGAGGAATCCCGAACGAACTTTGCGGGCGGGGAAATGCTCTGCCGGGTGTAGATGGGCCACTGCAGGTTGTACAGGTTGAAGGACGGGACCGGGGAAATCAGGTCCATGTGCGCGTCGTAGTAGGAATCCAGGGTACCTACGTCACGCCAGTAGCGCTGGTCCCGTTCGGTGGCCCCGGGAATGATGTTCTCGGTGAAGTCGTAGACGTTTGCCTGGCCCCGTTCCACGAACCACGGGATGATGTCCCCGCCCATGTCGTGCTTGGTGATCAGGCGTTCCGCGTCCACCCGCAGGGCTTCAACCAGTGCGTCAGTGGTGAAGACGTAGTTGCCCATGGACGCCAGGAAGCTCCCGGGATCATCCGGCAGTCCGGGCGTGCTGGAGGGCTTCTCGACGAACGCCGCGATCCGGCCCGGATCGGAGGGATCAGTTTCAATCACGCCGAACTGGTCCGCCATGGCCAGCGGCTGCCGGACGGCAGCAACGCTGCACGGGGCTCCGGAGGCAATGTGGGCTTCCACCATCTGGGAAAAGTCCATCCGGTAGACGTGGTCCGCACCGATCACGACGACGATGTCCGGCCGCGCGTCGTCGATCAGGTTCATGGACTGGAACAGCGCATTGGCGCTGCCCAGGAACCAGCTCTTGCCCACCCGCTGCTGCGCGGGAACCGAGGCAACGTAGTTCTGGAGCTGCGTGGACAGCCGCCAGGTCTCTGAGATGTGCCGGTCCAGGCTGTGCGACTTGTACTGGGTCAGCACGACTATCTGCAGATAGCCGGAGTTGACCAGGTTCGACAGCGCGAAATCAATGAGCCGGTACTTGCCGGCAAAAGGCACCGCTGGTTTCGCCCGGTCAGCGGTAAGCGGCATAAGCCGTTTACCCTCGCCTCCTGCGAGCACTACGGACAGGACTTTCTTCGGTGCCATGTGTCTGCTCCTGACTGCTCCCGGGTTGCGGGAGAAACTGTTTTGCCTTGCCGGACTGGAAGCTTGCTGTCCATCACACTAGATCACCACGCGTGATGTGCACTACGTTGATCAAGTGCGAGTAGATATCGTTTCCAAGGAATTTCCCCCTGAGATCTACGGCGGGGCCGGAGTGCACGTCGCTGAACTCAGCCGTGTGCTGGCCAGCCGGGTTGACCTGCAGGTTCATTGTTTCGGTGCGCCCCGGGAGGCCGATTACCACGGCGCCCGGGTCCAGGCATATCCGGTGCCGGCGGAGCTTGGCGCTGCCAATGCGGCGGTGCAGACGCTTGGCACCGACCTGGACATGCTGCAGGGGCTGGCGGGCACGGACCTGATCCATTCGCACACGTGGTACGCCAACATGGCCGGCCACCTGGGCTCACTGCTGTACGGCGTACCCCACGTCCTGAGTGCGCACAGCCTGGAGCCGCTGCGGCCCTGGAAAGCCGAACAGCTCGGCGGCGGTTATGCCTTGTCCTCCTGGGTGGAGAAGACAGCCTACGACGCCGCTTCCGCCATCATTGCCGTCTCCGAGGGGATGCGGAAAGACATCCTGCGCGCCTATCCGGAGGTCACACCCGGCAAGGTCCGGGTGGTGCACAACGGGATCGACACGGAGCAGTGGCGCCCCGAGCATGATCCGCAGGCAGTCCGCGCCCTGGGTATCGACCCCGATGCGCCGTCCGTGGTGTTCGTCGGACGCAACACGCGGCAGAAGGGCGTTCCCTACCTGCTTCGGGCCGCGGCCCTGCTGCCTGCCGGCGTCCAGGTTGTCCTGTGCCTGGGAGCGGCGGACACCCCGGAGCTGGCAGCTGAAACGGCAGTACTGATCGAGGAGCTCACCCGCTCCCGCACCGGCGTCGTGGTCATTGAGCGCATGCTGCCGCGCAGTGAACTCATTCGGGTGCTCAGTTCCGCAACAGTCTTTGCCTGCCCGTCCATCTATGAACCGCTGGGAATCGTGAACCTGGAAGCCATGGCCTGCGGTACCGCCGTCGTCGCCAGTGCCACTGGCGGCATTCCGGAAGTCGTCGACGACGGTGTGACGGGTCTTCTGGTACCGATCGAACAGGTGCAGGACGGAACCGGAACTCCGCTGGATCCCGAAGTCTTCGTCCGTGATTTCGCCGCGGCACTGACGGTTGTCGTCACAGACCCGGAACGCGCCCGGGAGATGGGGGAGTCCGGCAGGCAGCGTGCCGCCCGGCACTTCTCCTGGGATGCCATTGCCGAGGCGACCCTGAAGGTCTACCGGTCAGTGCTTCCCTAAGGATCCTTCCGAGCTGAACAAGCGAAAGACCCGGCATCCGATGCCGGGTCTTTCGCTTTCGAAGCCGCGCCTGTCAGCGCTTGCCCTTTTCGGCCTGCTTCCTGCGCTGGATCAGGATCTTCTCGTCCACCGGTGCAGCTCCGGAGGCCCGGAGCAGCCGCTGGTACTCCATTGATTCATCCTGGCGCTCCTTTTCGGCGCCCGTGGCGACGGCGGCACGCAGGTGCTCAGGCCCGTAGCCGAAGGCATTGACCAGGTCCATGGCATGCGGCCGGATCTTGGCGAGCAGGCGGTTGATGTACTCACCAAGCGTCCGGGCACGCTGTGAGGACAGCCGGCCGTGCATCAGGTACCAGGACAGGTTCTTCTCGATCAGGCCCAGGCCAAAGAGATCGCGCAGCCACGTCACCACCTGACGGGTTCCTTCGTCCTCAATGCGCTCCAGGCCGCGGGTGAATGCTTCCCACTGCAGCAGCTCGGCGTGTGCACGCGCGGCTTCGATGAGATCGTGCTGGTTCCGGTTGAACACAGCGGCGGCCTCGGCCTTGGGCAGCTTGCGGGCCTTCTGCAGCTCGCCGGCAACCTCGGCAACCATCGTGGCCACCCGGTCAGCCAGCAGGTCGTGCTGGGTGCGGGGATCGCGCAGCGCGATGGCTGACTTCTTCTCCGAACCGGTGTCGGCCACTGTCTGCACGATCTGCCGCAGGCCGGAACGGTGGAAGGTCCGCTCCGTCGCCTGTCCCACTACGTAGCGCGCCAGCACGCCGAAGTCGGCACCCTGGAACTCCTTGGCGTAGTCGGCCAGGAGCCGCTTGGCCACCAGCTGGAGGAGCACCGTGTTGTCACCTTCGAAGGTTACATAGATGTCCAGGTCCGAGCGCAGCGCGGTGAGCCGGTTTTCGGCCAGGAATCCGGCACCGCCGGTGGCCTCGCGGCATTCCTGCAGGGTGTCCAGCGCGTGCCAGGTGGAGAGCGACTTCAGGGCAGCGGCGAGCGTTTCAAGGTCCTGGCGGTTCTCGTCGGTGTCATCGGCTCCGGAGAACACATCGTCGAACTTGGCCAGCAGCTCGTCGTGCGCGAAGGACGCCGCGTAGGTGGTTGCAAGCAGGGGGAGCAGGCGACGCTGGTGCTGCTGGTAATCCATCAGCACCTCCTCCACCGTGTCCGAGGCGCCGTTGAACTGGCGCCGTTCAGTGGCGTACTTAATGGCAATGTTCAAGCCTAGCTTCGAGGCGGCAACCGCAGCACCGTCCAGCGATACCCGGCCCTGGACCAGGGTGCCGATCATCGTGAAGAACCGCCGGCCCGGGCTCTCGATGGAAGAGGTGTACGTGCCGTCTTCGGCAACGTCTCCGTAGCGGTTCAGAAGGTTGGTGCGCGGGATCCGGACGTTGGAGAAGTGCAGCCGGCCGTTGTCGATTCCGTTCAGGCCGCCCTTGACGCCGTCGTCCTCTCCGCCGACGCCGGGAAGGAAACCGTTCTCGTCGCGCAGCGGAACGTAGAAGGCGTGCACGCCGTGGTCCACGCCCTTGGTAATGAGATGTGCAAAGACAACGGCAGCCTTGCCGTTCACGGCGGCGTTGCCGATGTAGTCCTTCCACGCAGCACGGAACGGAGTATTGATGATGAACTCCTGTGCCGCCTCGTCGTATTCGGCGGTGGTGGCAATACTGGAGACATCCGAACCGTGGCCGGTTTCGGTCATCGCGAAGCAGCCGGGGATTTCAAGGCTCATGATGCCCGGCAGCCACTTCTCATGGTGTTCGCGGTTGCCCAGGTGCAGGACTGCGGAGCCGAAGAGGCCCCACTGGACGCCGGCCTTGATCTGCAGGGAAGGATCGGCCACAACCAGTTCCTCGAACCCGGCGATGTTCCCGCCGTGGTTGTCCTGTCCGCCAACGTAGGCCGGGAAGGCGCGGTGGACGGCATCGGCGTCCACCAGGATCTTCAGCTGATCCATAACCCGCAGCCGGTGCTCCGTGTGGGTCAGGCCGGCCGGGGTGTGCAGCGCGTCGGTGCCGGCGAGCTTTCGGGCCTGGAGCCGAATATCCTGCCACTTGCCCAGCAGGGCACGGCCGAGTTCCTCGACGTTGACCGTCGCCGAGTCGTCTTCGCGGATGACGGTGCTGGGGGGAAGCTGGCGCTGCGGGGTAGAGACTGATTGCGTCATTGCGTGTCCTTACTGGTCGGCGTTCGGCGCTGCGGAGGAATCCCCGCGGCTGCCATGCGCAGTGGTGGGTTCAGAAGCATCGGTGGTGTTGCGGGCGGGGGTGTCCCAGCCGATTCCGTCGAACAGCCATGCAGTCAGCTGGTCCGTCATTTCGGCTTCCGTGGGACGGTCGGGCTCGGGCGTGGCAAGCCACCGCTCTCCGGCTGCCCGAACCATGCCGAGAGCGGCTATGGGCCAGAAACCGGCTGCGGCCTGGGTCATCGAGCCGGAATCATGCCCTTCCAGGTACGCCTGCACGGCGTGGTCCATCATCTTGCTGATGTTGGCGAAGAAGTGTGAAAGCGCGACGGCGACGCCGGGTTCGCTGGTTCCCGGCGCTTCTCCGGCTGCGGAGCCGGTAACGAACGCGTACACGTTGGGGGAGGTCTGCGCCATCTGCAGGTACGCGGAGACCATGGCGCGCAGGCCCGAACGCGGTGAATCGGCACTGCGTCCGGCCGCGAGGATCTTGTCCTGCATCTGGTTGATGACCACTTCTCCCATGGCCTGCTGCAGCCCGGATTTGTCTCCGAAGTACCGGTAATACACGGACTTGGAGGTTCCGGAGGAGGCAGCGATCTCCTCCATGGAGGCCTGGGCGCCCAGGGTGTGCACGGCCCGGCGGGCAGCCCGGATCAGGGCCGTGCGGCGCTCGGTGCGGTGCGCTTCCCAGCGGACGGAGCGGCCGTCCTGGGAAGGTGTGTCTTGTTTCACTGCGGTGTTCACGATACTCAGCGTATCAGGTACGGTGGGTTACAGTAACTCTCGTCACACCACGACCCCCCAAGGAGACTGACGAATGGCTGCATCATCCACGTCCGCGCCGGCACCCGCCCCCGGCACCGGACCTGCCGTCCGCAACGCCGTCGTAATTGGCGGCAACCGCATTCCCTTCGCGCGCTCCGGCGGTGCCTACGCCCACAGCTCCAACCAGGACATGCTGACCGCTGCCCTGGACGGGCTGGTAGCCCGGTTTGGCCTCCAGGACGAGAGGATCGGCACCGTCGCTGCCGGCGCCGTCCTGAAGCACTCCCGCGATTTCAACCTCACCCGGGAAGCCGTTCTCGGCTCGGCACTGTCGCCGGAAACCCCCGCCTACGACGTCCAGCAGGCCTGCGCCACCGGACTTGAAACCGTGGTCTCGCTGGCCAACAAGATCAAGCTCGGACAGCTCGACTCGGCAATTGCCGGCGGCGTCGACTCTGCCTCCGACGCACCAATCGCAGTCAGTGAAGGACTTCGGCGGGCACTGCTGGACCTGTCCCGGGCCAAGACCACCAAGCAGAAGCTGGCTGCCATCGCCAGGATCCGGCCGAAGGATCTCGCGCCCAACGCACCCACCACGGGGGAGCCGCGCACCGGACTGTCCATGGGAGAACACCAGGCGCTGACCACCGCCCAGTGGAAGATCACGCGTGAGAGCCAGGACGAACTGGCCTACAACAGCCACCGCAACCTTGCAGCAGCCTACGACCGCGGGTTCTTCGACGACCTCATCACTCCATACCGCGGACTGTCCCGGGATTCGAACCTGCGCGCGGACACCTCCATGGAAAAGCTCGCCAAGCTCAAGCCCGTCTTCGGCCGTGCCCTCGGCGACGAAGCCACCATGACCGCCGGCAACTCCACGCCCCTGACCGACGGAGCTTCCGTCGTCCTGCTTGGTTCCGAGGACTACGCACGCGAACACGACCTGCCGATGCTGGCCAACATCGTTGACGCTGAAGCCGGCGCGGTTGACTTCGTGCACGGCCGCGACGGCCTGCTGATGGCTCCTGCGTTCGCCGTTCCGCGCCTGCTGTCCCGCAACAACCTCACCTTCGCGGACTTCGACTTCTTCGAAATCCACGAAGCCTTCGCCGGAACTGTCCTCAGCACCCTGGCCGCCTGGGAAGACGACGAGTTCTGCCGCACCCGCCTGGGCCTGGACGCCCCGCTGGGCAGCATCGACCGGAGCAAGCTGAACGTCAACGGCTCCTCGCTGGCTGCCGGACACCCGTTCGCCGCCACCGGCGGGCGAATTGTTGCCTCGCTGGCCAAGATGCTGGCCGAGAAGGGATCCGGCCGCGGCCTGATTTCCATCTGTGCAGCCGGCGGGCAGGGCCTCGTCGCAATCCTGGAGGCACGCTGATTATGACGGACACCTACCTCTCGCTGGTCAACTCCGGCCTGACCAAGGAAATCGCCAAGAAGCTGGGGCTGCCCCGCCCGGCGATACTGCGGCGCTACGATCCCTCCAAACCCCTCATCCCCGGGCCGGTTCTGGTCCTGGGCAAGGGTGAAACGGCAGATTCGCTCTCCTCGCTGCTCCTCTCGTGGGACCAGGACGTCCGCAGGCACGCAACGCCCAGGGAAAAGCTCGGGGCAATCCTGATGGTGCTCGATGAGGCGGCAACACCCGAGGACCTCGGAGCCGTCAGCCTCGACGCCGGGGCCAGCCTGCGGGACCTGGCGGCCGGCGGGCGGATCGTGACCGTGTCCCGGCCAGCTGCAGAGGCCCAGGACCCGGCTGCCGCGGCCGCCCGGCAGGGCGTGGACGGCACCCTCCGCTCCCTCGCCCACGAACTCCGCGGCGGGGCCACCGCCAACGGGATAGTGCTCGCCAACGGCACCGATGCGTCCGCGCCTTCAGTTGCCGCCGCCCTGCACTTCCTGCTGTCGGGCCGCAGCGCCTACGTCAGCGGGCAGTTCATCACCGTCGGCTCGGCTGCCGGTGAGATCCCGCAGGACTGGAACGCTTCCCTGGCGGGCAAGACAGCCGTCGTCACCGGCGCAGCCCGCGGCATTGGCGCATCCATTGCCCGTGTGCTGCACCGCGAAGGCGCCAGTGTAATCGTGGTGGATGTTCCTGCCGCAGGTGAGCAGCTTGCGGCCGTCGCCAACGAAATCCACGGCACCGCCCTGCAGGTGGACATCACCCGCGACGACGCCGCCGACAGGATCCTGGCCCACGCCGCCGAACGCTACGGCAGGCTGGACATTGTCATCCACAACGCCGGAATCACGCGGGACAAGCTGCTGGCCAACATGGATGCCTCCCGCTGGGATTCAGTGATTGCCGTCAACGTCGCATCTCAGCTGCGGATGAACTCCCGGTTCCTGGAGTCGGAAACGTTCAGTCCCGACGGGCGGATCGTCTCCCTGGCCTCTACCAGCGGCATTGCCGGCAACCGCGGCCAGACCAACTACGCCGCTTCGAAGGCCGGCATCATCGGCATGGTCCGTGCAACCGCGCCGCTGCTGGCCCCGCGCGGCGGCTCGATCAACGCCGTCGCCCCAGGCTTTATCGAGACGGATATGACGGCGCGGATGCCCGCCCTCACCCGCCAGGTGGCCCGCCGGCTGTCCAGCCTGCAGCAGGGCGGGAAACCCGTGGACGTGGCGGAAGCGATTGCCTTCCTCGCCTCTGACGCCGCAGCAGGCGTCAACGGACAGGTCCTGCGGGTCTGCGGGCAGAATATGGTGGGGGCATGAGCGTCCAGGAACTCGAAGCCATCCCGGCGCTTGGCCGCCTCTACCTCACCGCTGCTTCAAACGCCGCGCGCAGCCGCATCTCGCCGTCCTCGGCCCCCAAGGAGCTCCCCGCGGCACGGCATACCGTGCACGGGGCGCGGGTGGACCTTTCCAGGCTGAGTGAGTTCCAGCGGCTGGTAATGCACTCTGCACAGGACACCCTCCCCTCGGGCTACGTCCACACGTTCGCGTTCCCCGTGGCCATGAGCGTCATGGCGCGCGAGGATTTCCCGCTGCCGCTGCTGGGACTGGTCCACCTGCGCAACGAGGTGCAGCATTTCCGACCCATCCACTACTCAGAGCCGCTGACCGTAACGGCCTGGGCAGAGAACCTGTCCGGACACCGTGCCGGCACCCAGGTGGACCTCATAGCTGAAGTCCGTGCCGGGGACGAGGTTGTCTGGACCGGACGATCGGTCTATCTGGCCAAGGGCGTGTTCCTGCCCAGGTTCGACCGGCCTGTGTCAACGGGGGAACGGACGGAGTTTGTTCCCCCGCTTCCCACCGCCCAGTGGCGCCTTGGAGCAGACGCGGGACGGAACTATGCCAGGGTTTCCGGCGACTTCAACCCCATCCACCTCAGCGCCCTGTCCGCGAGGGCGCTGGGACTGAAGCGCTCGATCGCCCACGGCATGTACATGGCCTCGCGCGTCATCGCAGAAACAGGTCCTGCCGTGCAGGAACCGTTCGAGTGGAGCATCGGCTTTGAGTCGCCGGTCTTCCTGCCTGCCTCCGTCAGCGTCCGCATCTCGGATGCCGGCGCCCCGGGGGAGCGCGGGACCACGAGTTTCCAGGGCTGGAACCAGCGCAGCCGGCGCCGGCACTTCCACGGCTGGGCGCGTCCGATTCCTGTGGGTGCCCCGTCCGAAGCGGGCTAGGCACGGCTGCTAAAGTTCCGGCCATGAGAACAACATCGCGCCTTGCTCACCGTGCCGCTGAACTGGACGCCGCTGATCCACTGTCCGGTCTGCGCGCGCGTTTCCTTGGCCACGATGATCCGGATGTGCCGGCCTACCTGGACGGTAATTCCCTGGGCCGGCCGCTGGCTGCCACGCTGGAACGGCTGAACAAGTTCGTTCGAAACCAGTGGGGCGGCCGGCTGATCCGTGGATGGGACGAAAGCTGGCTTGAACTGCCCCGCAGGCTCGGAGACGAACTGGGCCGCACTGTCCTTGGCGCGGCCCCGGGCCAGTGTGTTGTTGCGGACTCAACCACCGTCCTGCTCTACAAACTGGCCCGTGCCGCTGTCGAGGCAGGCGGCGACCGCACTGAAATCGTGCTGGACCGGGACAACTTTCCCACCGACCGCTACATCATGGAGGGCATCGCCGCCGAGTGCGGCCTTACCCTGCGCTGGGCAGAAGCGGATTACGACGGCGGGGTCTCACCCGAGGCGGTTGCGGAGGTCATCGGACCGCGGACGTCGCTGGTGGTCCTCAGCCATGTCGCCTACCGTTCCGGATACATCGCCGACGTTCCGGCCATCACGGACCTGGTCCACCGTGCCGGCGGGCGCGTGCTCTGGGACCTTTGCCATTCCGCCGGCTCCGTGCCGGCGGAGCTCGATGCCTGGAACGTGGATTATGCCGCCGGCTGCAGCTACAAGTACCTGAACGGCGGACCCGGCGCACCTGCGTGGGCCTATGTGGCCGCCCGGCACCAGGCGGACTTCCGCCAGCCCATCCAGGGGTGGCTGGGGGCGGGAGACCCGTTCGGCATGGCCCGGGATTACGTTCCGGCAGCCGGCATCCAGCGCGTGGTCTCCGGCACACCGCCGATTATGGGGATGCTGGCCATACAGGACATGGTGGCACTCATAGGGGAAGCCGGTAGGGACGCGGTGCGGGCGAAGTCCGAGCTATTGACGGGCTTCGCAGTCGACGCCTTCGATGAAGTCCTGGCCCCGCTTGGCGCTGTGCTGGCCTCTCCGCGGGATCCTGCCCGCAGGGGCAGCCACGTCACCGTCGACCATCCCTCCTTCAGGGAGGTCACAGCGAGATTGTGGGACCAGGGGATCATCCCCGATTACCGCAATCCAAACGGTATCCGGCTCGGCCTGTCACCGCTGTCCACGTCCTTCGCGGAAACCTGGACCGGCATCGAAGCCATAGCTGCGGAGCTTGGGTCCAGGGCATAACCGCATTCGTACCTGGGGCCGCGAAGTCCGGTGCCTGGCTACTGCCCCGCCTTGACGCACAGGACCGGGCACGGTGCCTCGATCAGCACACGCTGTGCGGTGCTGCCCAGGAGGAGTTTCCCGACCGGTGTCCGGTGCCTGAGCCCAACGACGATCAGACGGCCATCCATGTGCTCCGCCGCCCGAAGGATCTCATCTGCAGGGTCATAGTCGCCTTCCGGGTGGATGATCTCGAAGTCCTGCCCCGAAGCCCGGAGCTCCGCGGTGATGAGCTCCAGTTCGGTAGTGGCATCATCCCCGTGGCTGTGACCGTGTCCCAGGCCGCGGCCGGTGGTGCGTACGTTGACGATCAGCAGCCTGTCCTCCTGCAGCTTGGCTTCGCGGCGGGCGTGCGAAAGTGCTGCTGCTCCCTCAGGTGCGGGGACGTAACCAACTATGACGCTAGCCATGGAGTTCCTCCGGATCCGTAAAACGCGTGCGCTTGGCCTTGACCGCGCGGTTCCACAGCCAGGTGAAGAACCAGAGCACCACGCCGATTGCCAGCAGGACCCCGGCGATCTGGTACTCGATCGGGTCCTGCGCCCACGGTCCGATCAGGAAGGCGCAGCTGAGCGCTCCCACCCACGGCATGATGCCGGGGGAGCGGAACGTCCTGCGGGTCTGCCCCGGAGATTCACCCTCGACGGGGTCCGGCGGTGATTTTCGGAGCACCAGGCAGGCTATGTTCACCACCGTGAAGACGCAGAGCAGCAGCAGCGCTGTGGTGCCGCCAAGAGCCGAAACCGTTTCCGGTCCCATGGCGTTCGTGACCAGGATAATCAGGCCGATCGCCAGGATGGTCGTGAAGACGATCGACGCCCAGGGAGTCCGCCGGCCCGGCAGCACGAGTGCCAGCAGCCGCGGCAGGACCTCCTGCCTGGACATGCCGTACAGCAGGCGGCTGGCCATCAGCATGTTGATCAGCGCTGTGTTGGCCACGGCGAAGATGGAGAGGAACGGGTAGAACACATCAATGGGGAAGTCCGGCGCACCGGTCTGCACCACTTCCAGCAGCGGAGTCTGGCTTTCGGACAGTGTCCCTACCGGCACCACGGCCACGGCGGCGATGGACACCAGGAGATAGATGAACACCGTGATGCCCAGTCCGGTGAGCATGACCTTGGGGAAGATGCGGGCCGGGTCCCTGGTCTCCTCGGCCATGTTGACCGAGTCTTCGAAGCCGACCATGGAGAAGAACGCCAGCGACGTCGCCGCGGTCAGTGCCAGGAAAATCGACTTTCCGCCTTCCGTTTCGAAGACGACCACGCGGGAGAAGTCCACGTTGCCCTGGCCCATCGCCCAGAAGCCGATCCCAATGACGATCAGCAGCCCGGTCAGCTCCACCACCGTCAGGAACAGGTTGAATTTGATGCTCTCGCCTACACCGCGCAGATTGACAAGGGCCAGCAGCAGCATAAAGCCGACTGCAATTGCAGTGACGCCAAACTGGCCCCATCCCAGGTCGAAGCCCACCAGGAAGTTCTCCGCCAGGAACTTCGCTGCTGTAGACGCCGAGGTGATGCCGGAGCAGAGGACCGCGAAAGTCACCAGGAACGTGACGAAGTGGATGCCGAACGCCTTGTGCGTATAGAGGGCAGCCCCCGCCGCCTGCGGATACTTGGTAACGAGCTCCAGGTAGGAAAGCGCAGTGATCGTTGCCACGGCAAAGGCAATCAGGATAGGCGCCCAGGCAGCCCCGCCGATCTCGCCGGCTATTCGTCCGGTCAGGGCATAGACCCCTGTGCCCAGAATGTCTCCGATGATGAAAAGCAGCAGCAGCTTGGTCCCCATGACCCTTTTAAGCTGCGGTCCGTCTCCGGGCCGCGGCGCGCCGCTGGTAGCCGTTCCCTCGCCTCCGCCGGGTGCGCTCATGCCCGGTATTCTGCGCGCGTTTGGAGTGGACCTGCAATGCGCCCTGCTGATTTCCGCGTGGCGGAGGGGCAATCAGCCGCCGGCTGCCGGACCAGGCTGGGAAGCCGGCAGGTCCGGCACCACACGAACCGTGCGGATCCGGTGGTGGTCGACGTCGAGCACCCGCAGCCTGCCGCCGGGTGCCGGAACAGTGTCCCCGGGCTCTGCCATCCGGCCGAGCTGGTCGAGAATGTAGCCCGCCACAGTCTCGTACTGGCCCTCCGGTAGCTGCATCCCGGTGAGCCGGTCGAACTCCTGGAGGATCAGTCCGCCGTCGACCACCAGCTCGCCTTCGAGTGCAACGTGCTGGTCTTCCGGGTCCTTACCCGTGTCGTACTCGTCGTAGATCTCGCCCACTACCTCTTCCACAAGGTCCTCGAGCGTAACGATTCCGTCGGTGCCGCCGTATTCATCGGCGACGACCGCAATGTGGCTGTTCTCCCGGCGCATCCGTGACAGTGAGGGGACGACCGTCGCCGTGCCCGGAAGGAACAGGATGGGCCGGGCAATTTCTGCCAGCAGCATGTCCCCGGCCACCTCCGGGTCCTGCGCCAGAAGGTCACGGACGTGGACAAATCCCAGGACGTCATCCGGGGAATCGCCGATCACCGGATACCGGGAGTACGGGCGGACATGCACCCTCTCCCGGGCCTGGGCCAGTGTCAGGTCCGCGGGAAGGAATTCAACCTGGGGACGCGGACGCATAACTTCCTGCAGCAGCCGCTGCCCCGCCCCAAAGACGTCTGCGAGGATGCTCCGGCTCTCGTCGGCCAGCACTGGACTGGCTTTCACCATCTCCAGGAGCTCCTGCTGCGAGACGGGAACGTTCTTGAGGTCCGGATCCCCACCCAGGGCACGGACCACGCCATTGGTCGATACCGAAAGCAGCTTGATAACTGGACGCATGACCGCGGCGAACACTGCCAGCGGCGGCGCCAGTGCCCGGACAAATCCTTCCGCGTTCTGCATGGCCAGCCGCTTGGGCACCAGCTCGGAAAAGACGAGGGATAGGTAAGCCACTACAAGCGTCATGGCGATGAACGCCGTGGTCTGCGCCGCCGCAGCACCCAGGCCCCAGCTTTGAAGCACGGGGGACACGGCGGGTGCCAGGGCCGAAGCACCATACGCTGCGGAGAAGAATCCCGAGAGCGTAACCCCGATTTGGATGGCTGAAAGGAACAGATTGGGGTTGCGGGCCAGGTCAGCGATTCTCGCACCGCGCTTTCCCGACCCCTCCAGCCGGAGAATTTGCCCTTCGCGAAGGGAAACAAGCGCCATCTCCGCCCCGGCGAAAACGCCTCCGAGCAGGATGAAGAACAGCACCAGAATGACGTTCAGGAGCGCGCTGCCGTCCATATGGCGAGGGTACCAAGGGGGGAGGCCCGCGCACAGCAGCCAGGCGTTCAAGCCGGTGTGACGAGACGCACACACGCAATTGGAGACAAAAAATGCCCCCGGTCCGTAGACCGGGGGCATCCTCGATATCCTGGGACATCGATTTGTGCGCGGAGGGGGACTTGAACCCCCACCCTCAATAAGAGGACTAGCACCTCAAGCTAGCGCGTCTGCCATTCCGCCACCCGCGCTTAGGTGTCTTCCGAAGAGCGGTTTTTTGTTCCGTTTCTTCGTTTGCAACGGGAAAAACTCTAACACGGTTTCTGCGAGAACAACGAATCGGCAGAACCCGGGCCCAGTATTACGGGACTTGCTGCGGAACAAAGGGCCGCCGTCCGCGCAGGTAATCGCTAGGCTGGGTCCTAAACGCCGCCCAGCAAGGAGAGAGCCGCATGAGTATCCGTGCCGAAGACGAAGTCACACGCATCTGCCAGGAACTGATCCGCATCGATACCTCCAACTACGGCGACGGATCCGGGCCAGGCGAGCGTAAGGCTGCCGAGTATGTGGCGGCCCTCATAGAAGAGGTAGGCCTGGAAGCAGATGTTTTCGAGTCCGCGCCGGGACGTACGTCCGTGGTGACGCGGATGAGCGGCAGCGATTCCTCCCAGCCTGCACTGGTCGTCCACGGGCACCTGGATGTGGTGCCTGCACAAAAGGAAGACTGGAGCGTTGATCCGTTCAGCGGCGAAGAGCTCGACGGCCTGATCTGGGGGCGCGGCGCAGTCGACATGAAGGACATGGACGCCATGATCCTGGCCGTGATGCGGGAAATGGCCCGCACGGGAACCCGCCCCCGCAGGGACATCATCTTTGCATTCTTCGCCGATGAGGAAGCGGGCGGAAGCTACGGTGCAGGCTGGGCAGTAGAGAACCGTCCGGAGCTGTTCGACGGCGCCACAGAAGCGATCTCTGAAGTCGGAGGATTCTCGGCAACTATCGGAGGACGCCGGACCTACCTGCTGCAGACAGCAGAAAAGGGCATTTCCTGGCTAAGGCTAAAAGCCCACGGCAGGGCAGGCCACGGCTCCCAGATCAACACCGACAATGCGGTCACCCGGCTCGCCGGGGCCGTCGCACGCATCGGATCCCATGAATGGCCGATCGAACTCACTGACACGACGCGTGCCTTCCTCGACGGTGTGACGGAACTCACCGGCGTCGAATTCGACCCGGACAATCCGGAAAAGCTGCTGGCCGAGCTGGGGACCGTGGCACGGTTTGTGGGGGCGACCCTGCAGAACACCGCCAATCCCACGCTGCTGCAGGCCGGCTACAAGCACAACGTCATTCCCGGCACAGCGGAGGCGTTCATCGACGCCCGCACGCTGCCCGGACAGGAAGAGCACCTGCTCGAAGTCGTCCGTTCCCTGGCCGGGGAAGGCATTGATGTCTCCTACGAGCACAAGGATGTCTCGCTGGAAGTGCCTTTTGCCGGCAGCCTGGTGGATTCAATGGTCTCGGCACTGCAGGCAGAGGACCCCGGCGCACCCGTGCTGCCCTACACCCTCTCCGGCGGCACCGACAACAAGTCGCTGAGCCGGC
This sequence comes from Arthrobacter sp. BL-252-APC-1A, assembly GCF_009696625.1. Lineage (NCBI taxonomy): Bacteria > Bacillati > Actinomycetota > Actinomycetes > Micrococcales > Micrococcaceae > Arthrobacter > Arthrobacter sp. BL-252-APC-1A. The sequence goes on from NZ_VULS01000001.1 coordinate 447,270, forward strand.
TGGGCATCACCGGGTACGGATTTGCGCCGCTGCGCCTTCCCGAAGACCTGGACTTCACCGGTATGTTCCACGGGGTCGACGAACGTGTCCCGGTCGATTCCCTGAAATTCGGCACCCGGGTCCTCGGCCGCCTGCTGCGCGGCTACTAGGACCAGCGAGACCCCTCTAAGGAAGGACAGAGCGTGAAATCCGCCGAAGACATCCTCACACCCGACCTGCTTGAGCGGCTCCGCGGCCGGGCAGCGAAATATGACCAGGCCAACGCCTTCTTCACCGAGGATCTGGAAGACCTCCGAGAAGCCGGCTACCTGGCGCTTTTCTCCACTGCGGAGATGGGAGGGTCCGGCCTGGACATCCCCGGCGTCGTCGCCTGCCAGCGGCTTCTGGCGTCCGCGGCTCCCGCAACGGCACTTGCGGTGAACATGCACCTCGTGTGGTGTGGAGTGGCCCACCTGCTCTCACTGCGGGGAGACGACTCGCTGCGGTTCCTGCTCGAAGAAGCCGCAGCCGGGGAGCTGTTCGCATTTGGTGTCTCGGAGCCCGGAAACAGTGCCGTGCTTTTCGATTCCAAAACGGACGCAGTCCCTCAGGACGGCGGCGGGTACGCGTTTACCGGCCGAAAGATATTCACCAGCCTTTCCCCAGCCTGGACGCGACTGGGAATCTTCGGCAAGGACTCCTCCAACCCCGACGAGCCGCAGCTGGTGTTCGGCTTCGCGGACCGCGGCACCGGGGGCATCACCACCCTGGATGACTGGGACACCATGGGCATGCGGGCGTCCCAGTCCTGCACCACGCTGCTTGAGAACGCGGTGGTACCCGCGGGGAGGATTGTGCGTCACACACCTGTGGGGCCGCATTCGGACGCCTTTGTATTCGGGATATTCAGCCTTTTCGAGACGCTGCTGTCCGCCGTTTACGCCGGCCTGGCAGAACGCGCGCTGACGCTGGCGGGCGAGGCTGCCGGGAAACGCTCAGTGCAGGGACAGCCCGCTGCCCACGACCCGCACACCCGCTTCAGGGTTGCCGACGCGGCGATCCGTTTGGACGGGATCCTCCTCCAGCTCGACGCCGTCGCCCGGGACCTGGAGACAGGCGTGGACCACGGTGCGTTCTGGTTCCCCCGGCTCTCCGGCCTCAAGCTCCGTACGACTGATACGGCCCGCGGAATCGTGGAAACCGCCATGCAGGTGGCCGGCGGATCCGGCTACTCGAGGGGACAGGAGCTCGAGCGGCTGTACCGCGATGTGCTGGCGGGGATGTTCCACCCCTCCAGCGAAGACTCGGCGCACGATTCAATGGCCAAGGCAGTTCTGGGCCCGGTTCCCTAAGCCTGTCCCTATGCGGGTGCCGGGCCGGGTTCCGGAAGGACTATACCGTCCGGGTCACCCGCATGATCTTGCGGCGCAGCCAGTAGCGGTGGGTTCCGCCGCGGTAGATGCGGGTCCGCTGCAGCTCCCATTTGCCGTACTCGGCGTGGTCGGTGATTAGCCGGCGGGCATCAGGAAGGGACTCGTGGGGTCCTACGGAGAGGACCAGATACTCATAGTCCTTGGCGGGAGCGGTTTTGAACGAGACGTCTGGTCTCAGAATTTGTTCTCGCATTTCCATCCCATTTTGCCTCCTTTGGGGCTAACGTCTAGTCCATGAGCATAGATCCGCGCGTTGCACTCCAGTCCCTGGTTGCTGCCTTCGAAGAGCACCTCGCGGCTGCCGCCACCCGCCGCGGGGAGAAAGACCCGGCCGTGGAAGCCGCCTACCTGGCCATAGCGGACGCTTTCGAAGTCTATGAAGAGGTGCTTTACGACGCCTACGGCGAAGTGACGCCGCTCGAGATCTATGACGATGATGAGGCTGACGAGGATCTGCTGGACGAAGACGAAGAGCTCCTGCGCCGCAGCGGCCTCGACGGCGGGCCAGCTTTCGGCGCCGACCAGAATGGTATGACTTCCGGCACGGCGGCTGCACCTGACAGCCGGGAAACCTACCGGCAGACGGGCAGCGACCGCTAGCCACGGCCACGCCTGCCTCAGTGGCAGGTTCGGGTGCCCTAGAGTCGTAGGGTGAATTGGTTCGAAGCGATCTTCCTCGGTTTCCTTCAAGGCCTGACCGAGTTCCTGCCCATCTCTTCCAGCGCCCACCTGCGCATCGCCGGGGAACTCCTGCCCGGCGCCCAGGATCCGGGGGCGGCATTTACCGCCATTACCCAGCTGGGCACTGAAACCGCCGTCGCGGTGTACTTCTGGAAGGACATTGTCCGGATCGTCAAGGCCTGGTTCGGCTCCTTGTCCGGACGGGTTTCCCGTTCAGATCCTGATGCCCGGATGGGCTGGCTCATCATCGTGGGCACCCTGCCGATCGTGATACTGGGCCTGCTGTTCCAGGACCAAATCGAGTCCACGTTCCGCAGCCTGTGGATTGTCGCCACAATGCTGATTGTCTTCGGTGTGATCCTGGCGGTCGCGGACGCGGTCGGAAAACAGCAGCGCACGCTGGACCAGCTCACCTACAAACACGGCATTCTCTACGGGTTCGCCCAGGCGCTGGCCCTCATCCCCGGAGTTTCCCGCTCCGGCGGCACCATTACGGCCGGCCTGCTCATGGGCTACACCCGTGAGGCCGCCGCCCGGTATGCCTTCCTGCTCGCGATTCCGGCCGTCTTCGGCAGCGGCCTCTATCAGCTCGCGAAGTCCTGGGGCGATACCGGACCCTACGGGGGAGCGGAGACTGCCCTGGCGACCGTGGTGGCTTTTGTTGTGGGCTTCGTCATCATCGGCTGGTTCCTGCGCTACGTCTCCACCCGGAGCTACCAGCTCTTTGTCTGGTACCGCATCGGCCTTGGCGTGGCGATCTACATTGCGCTGGCCTTCGGCGTGCTGCAGCCGTAGACCGCCCGGTCCTGCCGCCCCGAAAATGAACCCCGCCTGCCAAGTAAGTAGAGTGATTACGTGATCGCCTGGAAATCCCGCCCCCTTCCTGAACTGCCCGGACATTCCCCTGAACTTGTCCTCTTTGACACGGCCCGGCGCCGCCCGGTGCCCGTCCGCCCCGGACCGGAGGCCGGACTGTATGTCTGTGGAATCACGCCGTATGACGCCACCCACATGGGGCATGCGTCCACCTACGTGGCCTTCGACCTCCTGAACCGGCAATGGCGGGACGCCGGCCACACAGTCAACTACGTCCAGAACGTCACCGACATCGACGATCCGCTCCTGGAGCGGGCCGAAGCGACCGGCGTGGACTGGACCGTCCTGGCCAAGGAACAGACGCAGCTTTTCCGTGAAGACATGGAAGCACTGAACGTCCTGGCACCGCGCAGCTACGTCGGCGCCGTTGAATCAATCGAATGGATCGTTCCGGTGGTCGAGGACCTGCTGGAACGCGGAATCGCCTACCGCGTCCCCGGAAACGGTTCAGAGCCCGACGGCGACGTGTACTTCTCGGTCGACGCGGCCCAGGCACTCGAGAAGGAAGCCCCGGATGCGTGGCGGCTCGGCCAGGTTTCGAACCTCACACCGGAACAGATGCTCCCGGTCTTCGCCGAGCGCGGGGGAGACCCGGACCGCCCGGGAAAGCGCAATCCGCTGGACGCCCTGCTCTGGCGCGTGGCCAGGACCGGCGAACCGCAGTGGCCCGGAGGATCCCTCGGCGACGGCCGCCCTGGATGGCACATTGAGTGTTCGGTCATTGCCCGCCGTTTCCTGCCGGCAAACTTCACGGTGCAGGCCGGTGGATCCGATCTGGTCTTCCCTCACCACGAGATGAGTGCGGGCCACGCCTACGCCTGCTCGGGAGAACCCCTCGCACAGGTCTACGCCCATGCAGGAATGGTGGGTCTCGACGGCGAAAAGATGAGCAAGTCACTCGGCAACCTGGTGCTTGTCTCCAAGCTCCGTGCCGAAGGCGTGGAGCCGGCCGCAATCCGCACCACACTGGCCGGACACCACTACCGCTCCGACTGGTTCTGGACTGGAGCGGACCTGGCACGTGCCGAAGAGCGGCTGAGCCGCTACCGCCAGGCGCTGGACCTCACCGACGCAGCTTCCGCGGAGCGCCTGCTGCAGCAGTTCCGCATGTCCCTTGCAGACGACCTGAACGCCCCGGCGGCCCTTGCTGCCGCTGATGAGTGGGCAGCCAGCCTCCAGGGCGCCGGCCTGACGCCGGAACCCCGGGGCGCACAGCTGGCAGCTGCGTCCTTTGACGCCCTGCTGGGGATTACCCTCCGCTAGACCTGACGGCCGGTGCCGGGCTCAGTCCCGGCGCCGCCGCTTGAGGTACCGCTCGAACTCCCGGGCAATCGATTCACCGGATGCTTCCGGCAGTTCCGCTGTGTCCTTGGCCTCTTCCAGCTGGCGGACGTAAGCGGCAATCTCCGGGTCTTCCGTAGCCAGGTCGTCGACGCCGCGTTCCCAGGCTTCAGCCTCTTCTGTCAGCACGGACGTGTCGATGGGCACCTGCAGGAGATCTTCGATGCGGTGCAGCAGGGCCAGCTGGGCCTTGGGGGAGGGCGGCTGCCCCACGTAATGCGGCACAGCTGCCCAAAGTGAGAGCGTTGGGATGTCCGCGAGTGCGGCCACCTCGGCCAGGACACCGACGATCCCAATGGGACCCTCATATTCCGAGGGCTCAAGATCAAGATGGGACCGAAGGTCTTCCTCTTCACAGGTGGCCGTGACCGGGATGGGACGGGTGTGCGGCACATCGGCCAGCAGTGCACCGGCAAGGACCAGGCAGTCTACGTCCAGTTCCTTGGCCAAACCGATAAGTTCTGCGGTGTAGGCCCGCCATTTGTACGAGGGCTCAACACCGGTGACAAGAATCAGGTCAAGGTTCGATCCAGGCACTTCGGCCCGCGAGATCCGCGTGGTGGGCCACTTGATCCGCCGCTTGCCCGATGAAGTGCGTTCAATGGCAGGACGGGTGAACTGGAAGTCGTAGTATTCGTCGGCATCGATTCCGGCAATCTTCTCGCTGTCCCAGTACACTGACAGGAAGTTCAGGGCGTCGCTCGCTGCCTCGCCGGCGTCGTTCCAGCCTTCGAAGGCTGCAACCATCACGGTGACCCGTTCGCCGGTGCCGCCGGCGAAGAAATCCTGGAGGCCCGCTGCCGGGCTTTTATCGGTATTACTCACGATTTCACCTTATGCCTCCGGCTGCACACTGTCAGTCCCGCACGCCGCACAAGCACAGGGCCCGCGCAATGAACCTCCGGCTGTGCCACGTAGACTTGCCTTATGCCCCTGCCTGGAACTTCAGTCCCCGGACCTGTGCCTGCGCTGCAGGCCGTGTTCTGGGACCTGGACGGAACGATCGTAGATACCGAGCCGTATTGGATTGAGGCGGAAAAGGAGCTGGTCCGCGAGCATGGCGGGACCTGGACCGACGAAGACGCGGAGGAGCTCGTAGGCCAGGCTCTGACCTACACGGCCCGCCGCCTCCAGCAGGCCGGGGTGGACCTGCCGGCCGCAGGCGTGATCACCGCGCTGACCGATCGGATCGCCCGGCGCGTCCGCCAAGAGGTCCCATGGCGTCCGGGGGCACGCGAGCTGTTGGAGGAGCTCTCCGCAAAGGGGGTTCCCTGCGCAATGGTCACCATGTCCACCGGCCCGCTTGCCCGCCTTGTAGCTGAACAGCTTCCTGCCGGAACATTCCGGCTGCTGGTCACCGGTGAAATGGTCAAGCACGGAAAGCCGCATCCCGAGCCTTATCTCCTCGCCTTCAACGAGCTCGCAGCCACCGTCCCGGGACTGTCGAAGGCACGGTGCGCAGCCCTGGAAGACTCTTATCCGGGCTACACATCGGCCCACGCAGCGGGCCTGCCCACGGTCTCCATCCCCCACTTCGTTCCCCTGCCCCCTGATCCGCAGAGACTTGAGTGGAAGACACTCGCCGGTCGCTCGGTCCAGGACCTGGAAAACATCGTCTCCGCGCAGGCGGGGGCCCGCCCATGACTCAGGAACCTACCCGGACGCAGCGCAGCGAAGGCATTCCCCTGGGACGGATCGGCGGGGTGCCGGTAACCCTGGCATGGTCCTGGTTCATCATCGCGGCCGCCATCATCTTCCTGTTTGGGCCCCGTGTTGCCGCCGCGATTCCGGGCCTCGGCACCGCTGCCGCCTACGGCGTCGCGCTAGGCTATGCCCTCCTGCTGCTGCTCTCCGTCCTGGTCCACGAGCTTGCCCATGCCCTGACAGCAAAGGCCTGGAACTGGCCGACGCCAAAAATTGTGCTGACTCTCTGGGGCGGCCACACCCAGTTCGGCGACGTCCGCGCAACACCGGGCAGGTCGCTGGTGGTTGCCCTTGCCGGACCGGCAGCGAACTTCCTCCTGGCACTGATCGGCCTTGGACTGCTGCTCTTCCTGGAGCCGGGAACCGTGCCTCGGCTGCTGGCGGACATCTTCGTCTGGGCGAACCTGCTTGTTGCCGTCTTCAACGTCCTTCCGGGACTGCCACTGGACGGGGGCAGAATCGTGGAGACGATCGTCTGGAAGGCGACCGGCAGCCAGGACAAAGGCACCCTGGCAGCCGGCTGGGCCGGACGGATCATCGCCGCAGCTCTGGCAGCCGCAATAGTGGTGCCTCCCTTCCTGCAGGGGAGGACCCCGGACTTCAGCCTCCTGCTCATAACCGCCCTGGTTTCCGGCTTCCTCTGGATGGGCGCCGGAGCAGCCATCACCAACGCCAGGATGCGGCTGCGGCTTCCCGCCGTCTCAGCCGCCGCGCTCATGGAGCCGGCCATCCAGGTGCCTTCCTGGACCGCCGTTTCAGAACTGCGGAGGCTGGCCGCTGCAGCCGGGCCGCGGACCGCACTGGTGCTCACCGCGCCAACCGGACACCCGGAGGCCGTCGTGGACAGGGGAGCGCTTTTCGCAGTACCGGACCACTTGGCTGACTCAACCCCGGCCGCTGCCGTGGCGCGTGCACTTGCGCCCGGGGCATACATCCCCAATGTGGCCAACGGGCAGGAACTGATCGCCTACCTTTCCAAGCTCGACGGCAGTGAGTACGCCGTCATTGACCGTGAGGGCACGGTGGTGGGCCTGCTGCGGCAGGAGACCGTCGTCGCCGCCATAACCGGACGCCGGCCGCAGGGCCGCCGCTCCTGACCCCGCCGGTGGAAGCGCGCTGCTCCTGCCGGCCAGACCCCGACCCCGCCTGACACGAAGGACAGCCCCCATGAACAATCCGGGTACCCCCGATTCACCCACCGCCCACGGCGCCGACATGCGCCGCGGACCCCTGCGGCCCGGCGAACGCGTCCAGCTCACCGACGAAAAGGGACGCCGAAACACCATCACCCTGACGGAGGGCGGGGCATTCCACACCCACCGCGGCTACCTCCCGCACGAAGCCGTGATCGGCGTACCCGAAGGCACCATCGTCACCAACACCACCGGCCACCAGTACCAGGTGCTGCGTCCGCTGCTCTCGGACTTCGTTCTGTCGATGCCCCGCGGTGCCGCCGTGGTCTATCCGAAGGACGCAGGCCAGATTGTCACCATGGCCGATATCTTCCCGGGTGCCCGCGTGGTGGAAGCAGGAGTCGGCTCCGGCGCCCTGAGCATCTCCCTGCTTCGTGCCGTGGGGGACACCGGATCGCTTCACTCCTATGAGCGCCGCGAGGAGTTCGCGGACATAGCCCGCGGCAACGTAGAGACCTTCTTCGGCGGCCCGCACCCCGCCTGGAACATCACCCTCGGTGACTTCCAGGACCAGGTTGTGCAGAACCAGGAGCCCGGCAGCGTGGACCGCGTGGTCCTGGACATGCTGGCGCCCTGGGAGTGCACCGATGCCGTGGCGACCGTCCTGGCTCCCGGCGGTGTCTGGATCTCCTATGTAGCCACCGTGACCCAGCTTTCCCGTACGGCTGAGGCAATCCGGGCAGACGGCCGCTTCACGGAGCCCGAAGGATGGGAATCAATGGTCCGTGGGTGGCACCTGGAAGGCCTCGCCGTCCGGCCGGACCACCGTATGGTCGCCCACACTGGATTCCTGCTTTCCGCACGGCGCCTGGCAGAAGGGGCCACCGGACTCGTGGCCAAGCGGCGTGCTTCAAAGACGGACTTCAGCCAGGAGGACCTGAACGCCTGGACGCCGGCTGCCGTAGGGGAACGCGAAGTTTCTGATAAGAAACTGCGGCGCGCGGCCAAGGATGCCAGTTCCACAATCCAGCGTGGCGCCCTTGCCAAAGCCGAGCGTTTCCAGGAGGAACACGGCGACGGAACGAACCCGGAGGACTAGCCGGGACCTTATCCGGGAAGCTGGGAAACGCAAGACCTCCCGGCCCGTGTATTGCGTGCGTCACTGCGTTATCGTCAAACGAAGGGACCTGAGCAATGAAGGCGGTCGGACAATGGTTGATGCGGAAAACACCAACGGTGCAGGGATGGACGGCGGCGGTCTGGAAAGCGGCTACGGCATGGCCAGTGCGGAGTCCCGGCAGCTGAATGTCCTGCGGGACAAGCTGCGGAATCTGGACCGCCAGCTGGCGTCCCTGACCCACAACAACGCACGTCTTGTAACCATGCTGGAGACAGCCCGGGCGGAGATCGTCCGGCTAAAGGACGCGTTGGAGAAGGAAGGGGCGACGCCGTTCAGCTTCGGCACCGTCCTTTCGGTGAACTCGCGCACGGAACCGGAACCCGGCATCACCACCACGGCCACCGTGCAGGAAAGCGTGGACATTATCCAGTCCGGGAGGAAGCTGCGGGTGGCTGTAAGCCCGCTGCTGGACCTGGGCCAGATTGTCCCGGGCCAGGAAGTGCTGCTGAACGAATCCCTCACAGTGGTGGCGGGGCTCGGGTTTGAAAAAGCGGGAGAGCTCTTCACAGTCCAGGAACTGCTGGAAGGCGATCGTGCACTGGTGGTGGGCCGGGCCGACGACGAGCGCGTCGTTCGGCTAAACGGTCCGCTGGTGAAGGAAAAGATCCGGGTGGGGGACGCCGTGACGGTGGACACGCGGATCGGCTACGCACTGGAGAAGATCCCCCGCAGCGAAGTGGAGAACCTTGTCCTGGAGGAAGTCCCGGACATTTCCTACTCGGACATTGGCGGGCTGGGCCCGCAGATCGAGCAGATACGGGACGCCGTCGAGCTTCCGTTCATGCATCCGGACCTGTACCGGGAACACGGGCTCAAAGCGCCCAAGGGCATCCTGCTTTACGGCCCTCCCGGCTGCGGCAAGACCCTGATCGCCAAGGCAGTGGCCCACTCACTTGCCGCGCGGGTCATGGAACAGACCGGCACACTGGGCACCCGGAGTTACTTCCTGAACATCAAGGGACCGGAACTGCTGGACAAGTACGTCGGCGAAACGGAACGGCACATCCGCCTGATCTTCTCCCGGGCACGTGAGAAGGCCTCAGACGGAAGCCCTGTGGTGGTCTTCTTCGACGAGATGGATTCACTCTTCCGCACCCGCGGCACCGGGGTTTCCTCCGACGTCGAGACCACCATCGTTCCGCAGCTGCTCAGTGAGATCGACGGCGTGGAGAAACTCGAAAACGTCATTGTCATCGGTGCCTCGAACCGTGAAGACATGATCGATCCGGCCATCCTGCGCCCCGGGCGCCTGGACGTGAAGATCAAGATCATGCGGCCCGACGCCGAAGGCGCAGGTGAAATCTTCGCCAAGTACCTCACACCGGACCTGCCGCTGCACCGCGACGACCTCGCGGAGCACGGCTACGACCCGGTGGCGACGGTCAAGGAGATGATCCGCCGGACGGTGGAGAAGATGTACGCGGAGGACAAGTCCAACGAGTACCTCGAGGTCACCTACGCCAACGGCGACACGGAGATGCTCTACTTCAAGGACTTCAACTCCGGTGCAGTCATTCAGAACGTGGTGGACCGGGCCAAGAAGTACGCCATCAAGGACTTCCTGACGCTCCATCAGCGCGGCCTGCGCATCGAACACCTGATGCGCGCCGTCGTCGACGAGTTCCGCGAGCATGAGGACATGCCCAACACCACCAATCCGGACGACTGGGCACGGATCTCCGGAAAGAAGGGTGAACGCATCACGTACATCCGCACCATCATCCAGGGCAAGGCCGGGCAGGAGCCGGGCCGGACCATCGAGACGACGGCCAACCCGGGGCAGTATCTGTGACGGTCCGGAGGGTAATGGGCACAGAGACCGAGTACGGGGTCCTGGCGCCTGCACTGCCAAACGCGAATGCCACCGTGCTGTCCAGCCAGGTGGTCAATGCCTACGCGGCCAGTGTCCGGGCAGGACACGGCAACCTGTCCGGCACGCGCTGGGACTACACGGACGAGGCACCGCTGAATGATGCCCGCGGGTACACGGTGCCCCGCACGGCGGCAGACCCCACCCAGCTGACGGACGCCCCGCCGGTGCTGGATGCCGAGCAGATCGCCATGGAAGGCGGCGGTCCCTCGGCCCTGTACGGGGAGGCTGAAGACAACTCCGTGCTGATGAACATGGTGCTTGGAAACGGTGCCCGTCTGTACGTTGACCATGCACATCCGGAGTATTCCTCGCCGGAGACCACCAACCCGCAGGACGCCGTGCTGTGGGACAAAGCCGGCGACGCCGTGGTGCTCACCGCCATGCGGCACATCGCCGCGACCCCTGGGTTTGCGCCGGTCCACCTGTACAAGAACAACACGGACAACAAGGGCGTTTCCTACGGTGCGCATGAGAACTACCTTGTTCCCCGCAGTGTGCCCTTTACCCGGCTGGTTGCCGGACTGCTCCCGTTCTTTGTCTCCCGCCAGGTGATCTGCGGGTCCGGCCGGGTCGGCATCGGGACGAGCAACCAGCGCAGGGGCTACCAGCTCAGCCAGCGGGCTGATTTCTTCGAAACCGAGGTCGGCCTCGAAACCACCATCCGGCGCCCGATCATCAACACCCGCGACGAGCCGCATGCCGTCGCCGAGAAGTACCGGCGCCTGCACGTGATCATTGGGGACGCCAACCTCAGCGAGGTCTCTGCGCTGCTGAAGGTGGGAACGACGTCGGCGGTCCTGTCCATGATCGAGGACGGCACGGCTCCCCAGGTCGAGCTCCGGGATCCTGTAGGCGCGCTGCAGGCGATCAGCCACGATCCCTCGCTCACCACCCTGGTGGAGCTGAAGGACGGCCGGCACCTGACGGGTCTGGACCTGCAGGAAATCTATCTCGAAGCCGCGGCAGCCCACGCCCGGCGCGAAGGCGGAGTCGACGCCGCCACGGAAGACGTGCTGAGCAGGTGGAGTTCCGTGGTGGGCACCCTCAAGCGTGACCCGATGGCAGCCTCGGCACAGGTGGACTGGGTCGCGAAGCTCCGGCTGCTGCAGGCATACCGCGACCGCGACGGGCTCGACTGGAACGATGCGCGGCTTAACCTGATAGACCTCCAGTACTCGGACATGCGTCCGGAGAAGGGTCTCTACTACCGGCTGGCGGCGCGCGGCCAGATGGAACGGCTCTTTACGGACGAACAGATCGCCGCGGCAGTAACGCATCCGCCCGAAGACACCCGCGCGTACTTCCGTGGCCGGTGCATCACCCGTTTCCCCGCAGAAGTGATCGGTGCAAGCTGGGACTCCATCATCTTCGAACTGCCTTCCCGGCGCCGGCTGCAGCGCATTCCCACCCGGGAACCGCTTAGGGGAACCAGGGAACTGACGGGAGAGCTGTTCGACGTTTCCGCGGACGCGGAGGACTTTGTCACCCGACTCCTGACCGGTCCGGAGCCGACCGTGGCACCATAGGACGTAGGTCACATTCGCCAGCAAGAAAGGGCACGCATCATGGCAACCCAGGACCGCAGGAACACCGGATCACGTCCGCAGGAAGTCGAAGAAACCGAAGAAGTTCCAACTCCCGCGGGAGAACCAGCGGAGCAGTCTTCCGCCCAGACCGAAGGTGTTGACGATCTCCTGGATGAGATCGACGGCGTGCTTGAGAACAACGCCGAAGAGTTCGTCCGCGGGTTCATCCAGAAGGGTGGGCAGTAGCGGATGACGCCAACGGATCCTGCGCACACGATGGCCGCGGCAGCGGGCTCATCATTCAGTGAACACCTCAGCCGCCACCATCCGGAGCTGCTGCCTTCGGCCCGCAGGCTCGGAACAGCCCCAGCAGGATCGGCTTCCGCGGCGGCGCCGCAGGCCACCACGATCGTCTCCCTCACCTATGCCGGCGGCGTCCTCATGGCGGGGGACAGGCGGGCCACGATGGGCAACATGATTGCCAGCCGCCACATCCGCAAGGTTTTCCCGGCGGACACCTACTCTGTGCTCGGCATCGCCGGCACCGCAGGCCTGGCGCTGGACATGATCCGGCTCTTCCAGGTGGAGCTGGAGCACTACGAGAAAATCGAAGGCACACCGATGAGCCTGGACGGCAAGTCCAACCGGCTCGCGGCCATGGTCCGGCAAAACCTGCCGCTGGCCCTGCAGGGGCTGGCAGTGATCCCGTTGTTTGCCGGATACGACACCGAACGGCACACCGGACGGATGTTCTCCTACGACGTCACGGGCGGGCGGTACGAAGAGTATGAGCACCACAGTGTGGGCTCCGGTTCCGTCTTCGCCCGGGGGGCGCTGAAAAAGCTCTGGCGGCCCGGCCTCGACCAGGACGAAGCAGTGCGGATTGCCGTCGAGTCACTTTACGACGCAGCGGACGACGATTCAGCTACCGGTGGTCCGGACATGGTCCGGCAGCTCTGGCCGGTGGTCTACGTGGTGAACTCGGCAGGAATACGCGAAATCCCGGAACGTGAACTTCACCAGCTCGCCGAAGAGCTGGTTGCACGCCGCTCCATTGCCGGACGGGAGGCGTAGCAAATGACGCAGCAGTTCTACGTTTCACCCGAACAGCTGATGAAGGACCGGGCAGACTTTGCCCGGAAGGGGATCGCACGGGGCAGGTCTGTGGTGGTCCTGACCTGCCGCGACGGCATCGCGTTCGTGGCTGAGAATCCGTCTCCGTCACTCCACAAGCTCGGTGAGATCTACGACCGGATCGGGTTCGCCGCCGTCGGCAAGTACAACGAGTTCGAGAGCCTGCGGCAGGCCGGCGTGCGGTATGCCGACGTACGCGGCTACTCCTACGCCCGCGAAGACGTTTCCGCACGCGGCCTGGCAAGTGTCTACGCGCAGAGCCTCGGTTCGGTCTTCACTGCCGAGGGCAAACCCTTCGAAGTCGAACTCGCCGTCGCCGAGGTGGGCAGGGAACCCTACTCCGATCATCTCTACCGCCTGACCTACGACGGATCGATCGCAGACGAAAGCAACTACGTGGTGATGGGCGGCCAGGCCGAGATCGTCAACGACTCCCTGGCCCGCACCTGGTCTCCGGACACGCCCTTCAGCGAAGCTATCCAGATTGCGGTAAGGGCCCTGTCCGCCACCCGGCAGGCACCCGAATCGGCGCCGGCACCGGACACGGAACCGGCGCCGGGAACCGAACTGCTCGGAGCGGGGCTGCTGGAAGTTGCAGTCCTGGACCGGGACCCGCTCTCTACCCGGGGAACCGTCAGGGCCTTCCGCAGGATAGGAACCGTTGAGCTGGACCGATTCCTGTCCAGCGCGGAAGGAGACTGATGGAGCGCAGGATCTTCGGCGTTGAAACCGAATTCGGTATTGCCTATTCGGGACCGGATTCCCGGCCGCTCTCACCGGAAGAGGTTGCACGCTACCTCTTCCGCAAGGTCGTGAGCTGGGGGCGTTCCTCGAATGTCTTCCTCACCAACGGATCCAGGCTGTATTTGGACGTTGGTTCGCATCCCGAGTACGCAACCGCAGAATGCGACGACGTAGCACAGCTGATCGCCCATGACCGCGCAGGCGAGCTTATCCTTGACGACCTCGTGGACGAAGCCGAGGAACGCCTCGCAGCGGAAGGGTTCAACGGAAGCGTCTACCTCTTCAAGAACAACACGGACTCCGCCGGGAACTCCTACGGCAGCCACGAGAATTACCTGATACCCCGGCGGCTTGAGTTCTCCCGCCTTGCGGACATCCTGATCCCGTTCCTCGTGACACGCCAGCTGCTTGTGGGTGCGGGAAAGGTGCTGCGGACCCAGTCCGGTTCGCTGTACGCCTTCTCCCAGCGGGCTGACCACATCTGGGAAGGCGTTTCTTCCGCCACCACGCGTTCACGCCCCATTATTAACACCCGCGACGAGCCCCATGCCGATGCTGAGCACTACCGCCGGCTGCACGTGATCGCCGGCGACTCCAACATGTCCGAAACGACTTCCATGCTGAAAGTCGGCTCAGTGGACCTCATGCTGCGCATGATTGAAGCCGGCGTAATCATGCGGGACCTGCGGCTGGAGAACCCAATCCGCAGCATCCGGGAAATCTCGCACGACCTCACCGGATCGGCGCCCCTGAAGCTCGCCAATGGATCAACCATGACAGCCCTCGAGGTACAGCGCATTTACCTGGACCGGGTCACTGACTTTGTGCAGGACAACGGCCCGCACAACCGGTACGTCCCCCGGATCCTGGATCTTTGGGGACGCGCACTGGATGCAGTCGAGACCGGGGATACGTCAGGCATTGACACGGAGATTGACTGGGCCATCAAGAAGAAACTGGTGGACCGCTACGCCGCACGCGCCGGGTTGGACATGGGATCGCCCCGGCTGGCCCAGATAGACCTCACCTACCACGACATTTCGCGGAAGCGCGGCCTCTTCTATCTGCTGCAGTCACGGGGCGAAACGGCGCGCGTGGTGGACGACAGCGCCGTAAAGGAGGCGGTAGATGTTCCGCCGCAGAGCACCCGGGCAAAGCTCCGCGGTGACTTCGTCCGCCGGGCCAAAGCTGCCAACCGGGACTTTACCGTGGACTGGGTCCATTTGAAGCTCAATGACCGCGCGCAGCAGACCGTCCTGTGCAAGGATCCGTTCGCTGCCGTGGACGAGAGGGTAGAGGCGCTGCTGTCCACGCTCTGAGCACACGCGGGCAAACCGGCCCGGAAGGCAGTCTAGGAACCTTTCAGGTGAAGGCGTTAGGGTAGGTCTTGCTGCCCGGAGAGGGTACGGGTATGCCCGTGCGCTCTGGCTTGGGCAGAGACATTTGCCCGCCACTGAAAGAAGTACTGTGCGAAAAGTACTAGCACTGCTCCTGCCCGCCCTCCTGCTGCTCACCGCATGCTCCGGAGACGGCAGCAGCGAACCGCTCTCCTCCGTCAAGGTCACTTCAAACGGTGAAGGCGCCGTGCCCACCGTTGAGTTCGACACCCCGCTGACGGCCGAAGAACCGACGCTGGTTCGGGTCAACGACGGCGACGGCGAGGAGCTGGCTGAAGGCCAGACTGCTTCCGTCCGGCTGGTGGTCCTTGACCCCGAAAGCGGTGAAGCAGGCCAGGAGACGTACACGGCCGAGGCTGCCGAAGACATTGCCGTGGATGACAGCCTTAAGCAGGGCAACGAACAGATGTACGACGCCCTTGTTGGCGCCCCTGTCGGTTCCGACTTCGCCTACTACGTGCCCGGCAACGAACAGGCCGGCACAGCCACGCAGTTCATCGTGTTCACCCTCACCGACGCACGGGACGTTCCCACCCGCGCCTGGGGCTCCGACGTTGACCCGGTTGAGGGCCAGCCCACCGTTACCCTCGACGACGACGGCAAGCCGTCCATCACCATTCCCGAGGGCGACGCTCCCACCGAACTCATTGCCCAGGAACTGAAGAAGGGCGACGGCCCCGTTGTCGAAGCCGACGACACCGTGACTGTGCAGTACCACGGCGTGAAATGGTCCGACGGCTCGGTCTTCGACTCCAGCTGGGAGCGCGGCGCACCCACGTCCTTCGGCTTGAACCAGGTCATCTCGGCCTGGACCGACGGCCTGGCCGGCAAGACGGTGGGCTCACAGATCCTGATCGTCGCGCCTCCTGCCACCGCCTACGGCGCCAACGAAGGCAACGAACTCCAGAACGAAACCCTGGTCTTCGTCGTCGACATCCTGGAGACCAAGTAACCGGACAATCCGGATAAGATTGCTGGCAGTCCCATAACGAAGGAGTTCCATGTCATTCGGAAAGCGCGAATACGACCGCCAGAAGCCGGAAATCGATTTCCCGGCACACGACGCCCCCACTGACCTCGTCATCGAGGACATCATCGTCGGCGACGGCGCAGAGGCCAAAGCAGGGGACACCGTCTCCACCCATTACGTCGGGGTGGCCTTCTCCACCGGCGAAGAGTTCGACGCATCGTGGAACCGCGGCGCTCCGCTGGATTTCAAGGTTGGCATCGGCCAGGTCATCCAGGGCTGGGACCAGGGCCTGCTGGGCATGAAGGTCGGCGGACGCCGCCGCCTCGAAATCCCGGCACACCTGGCTTACGGTGACCGCGGTGCAGGATCGGCGATCGCCCCGGGTGAATCCCTGATCTTCGTCGTGGACCTCCTCGGAGTCCGCTAGGGCCAGAGCGAAGCTGTTCCGCAAAGGACGGCCGGGCGCGTCATTCCAAGACCGCCCGGCCGTCCTTTGCGCGTATCCGGGGCCCGCGGCGGTAGATTATCCCTGTGTCCCCGAAATCAGCTGAAACCCGCACCGAGCGCCTGCTCAACCTGGTCATAGCCCTGCTCTCCAGCCGGCGGGGCTTCACCAAGCAGGAACTCTTCGAAGAAATCGAGCTCTATTCCGAGGCCGCTACGCCGCAGGCAAGGGAGAAGCTCTTTGACCGGGACAAGGCCTTCCTGCGCGAGCAGGGCATTCCTGTGGAGTCGTACAGCGATGATCCGCTCTACGAGCAGGACAACGCCGCGCAGCGCTACCGGATCCGGAGCGAGGAGTACCGGCTCCCCGAAGTGTCCTTTTCTCCCGCCGAATCGGCAGTCCTGGCGCTGGCCGCCCAAATGTGGGAACAGGCTGCCCTCGGATCGGCAGCTGCCCGTGCCCTGCGCAAACTGAGGGCCCGGGGTGTGCTGGCCGAAGACGCCGCCTCAAGCCCGGTGCAGCCGGCCATCCGCACCGAGGACCCGAACTTCACACCCGTCTTCCGTGCTGTCACGGACCGCACCGCCATCTCCTTCGGCTACCGGGCCTCCAACGGACAGGAATCAACCCGGAAGGTGCAGCCCTGGGGGATGGGCTCCCGTTACGGCCACTGGTACCTGGTCGGCTGGGACACAGACCGCAACGCCGAGCGGTGGTTCCGGCTCTCACGGATGACCAGTGCCGTAAAGGCTGTGAAGCAGAAAAACGGAGAGGGCTACAGCGTTCCTGCCGGTTTCGACATCCACGCGTCCCTGGCTTCACTGGACACCGTGTTCAGTCCCCAGTCCGCTGCCGTGGACGTACGCTCCGGCGCCGGAGCGGAACTGCGGCTGCGCGCCGCGGAACCGCAGGAAAGCGTGGAACTGCCTGAGCCGCGGGCCGGCCGTGACCGCCTCTGGTTCACAGTGACCGACCTTGAGACCCTTGCCTCCGACGTCGCAGCTCTTGGCGAAAGCGCGGAAGCCGTCCATCCACCAGCCCTTCGGACGGCCGTAGCCGAAGCACTGACCCGCGCGTCCGTGGCGCAGGAAGCGCCCGTGCCGGAGTTCAAGGCACCCTCCGCCCCCCGGGGACCGGCTCCGAAGACGCCCGGAGCCCAGGACCGGCTGAGCAGGCTGCTGGATCTGGTGCCCTATATCCTGGCCAACCAGGGCGCCGACATGGCTGAAACCGCGGCGAAGTTCGGCGTCAGCCAGGAACAGCTGGCCTCGGACCTCAACCTGCTTTTCGTCAGCGGTCCCAGGTACTACCCCAACGGGCTGATGGACGTGAACTTCGAGACCGGCGACATCTACATCGACAATGCCGAGAACCTGTCGCAGCCGGTGCGCCTGAGCATGGAAGAGGCCGCTGCCCTCGTAGTTGGCCTGGACACCCTTGCTGCCCTGCCCGGTGCTGCACCCACAGACGCCGTCGCCAGCGCCCACGCCAAGCTGACCGAAGCCGCGGGAACCGCCGGAACCGCCGGAAACTCGCTCGCTGCGGAGCTGCTTCCCGGCGGCGCACCGCCCCGCCTTCTTGCCGAGCTCAGGACGGCGATCAGCGACAACAGGCGGCTGGCCATCCGGTACGTCGTACCCAGCCGGGACGAAGTCAGCGAGCGGCTGATCGACCCCCGCCGCATCTTCTCCGACAACAACGTCTGGTATGTGGATGCCTGGTGCGAACGCGCCCAGGCAGGACGCCTCTTCCGGGTTGACCGGATCCTTTCCCTCGCGGACGCCGGTGCCTCCCCTTCGGACGTTCCCGGGCCGCAGCCGCGCTTCCCGGAGAACCTGTTCACGCCGGCGGAGTCTGACGAGTTTGTCACAATCCGTCTCACACCAGATGCCGCCTGGGTAGCAGATGCCTACAGCGCGCAGATGCGCACCAGCCTTGATGACGGCGGCCAGGCCGTTGTGCTGCGCACGGGCAGTACCGGCTGGATCCCCGGCTTTATTGCACGTCTGGCCGGAGGCGGCGCCGTTCTTGAACCGGCTGACCTGCGGGCCGGCACCCAGGATTGGCTCGCCTCAGCCCTGGTGAACTACGCATGAACCCGGAATGAATCCCTTCCGGTCGCGGCCCGTCGCGTCGCGGGTTCGCTCCGGCGCTCCACTATGCTGGAGACATGCCTTGGTGGTCGTGGATTTTGATTTGGGTTGCACTCACAGCAGTGGCCCTGCTCTTGTATGTCCTGATCGGCTACCGGCTCTTCCGCAAGTTCATGGCGGTCCTGAGCGAAGTGCAGGCAGCCGGTTCCCGGTTGTCCTTCATCTCCGCAACGGCACCGGCCGCTCCGGAGAAGGCGTTCCAGCCCGCAGTTTTCGCGGACCCGGAGGAAGAGCGGCGTCGATATGACGAGGGTAAGGCCGTCCGGAAGGACGCCCGCCGCGAACGCCGGGTCCAGCGAAGGATCCAGCACGGCCAACCACGCGCGTGGCGCGACATTCCCGGACTCTGACATAGAATGCACGTAAACGAAAGGACACCGGCATGCGCCTAGAAGGCTGGCACATTGTCATCATCATCGTTATCGCGATCCTGCTCTTCGGTGCGCCGAAGCTGCCCGGGCTCGCGCGCAGCGTTGGCCAGTCCCTCCGGATCTTCAAGTCCGAGGTACGCCAGATGAAGGACGAAAACACCACATCCGGTGCCGACGGCGATCCGGTGGAAGGCCGCGTGGTCAACAACCCCGGCACCTCCGCGCCTCACCAGGGACCGGCTGCAGGCCACACTCCGCCGCCAGGACCAAACACCGGCAGCGGTAACCCGCCCGCCAACCCCTAGCGGCTGTGGCGCTTAAACGGGGGCGCAAATCCAACCCTGAAGGGCGGATGGCCCTCAAGGAGCATCTGAGGGAGTTCCGCAACCGGCTTTTTAAAGCGGCTATCGCAGTCGTCCTGGGCACGGTTGGCGGCTTCTTCCTCTACATGCCTGTGTTCAACGAGCTCACGCGTCCGGTGCGGGAGCTGTCCGAGGAGCAGGGACGCCTTGCCACGATCAACTTCGACGGCGTGGCTACCTCCTTCGACCAGATGATCCAGGTCTCCGTCTTCATCGGCGTGCTGGTTTCAAGCCCCTTCTGGCTCTACCAGCTGTGGGCCTTCATCACCCCAGGCCTGAAGACGAAGGAGCGCCGGGCGGCACTCGGCTTCCTGTCCGCGGCAGTTCCGCTGTTCCTCGCCGGAGTCTGGCTCGCCTGGCTCATCCTGCCCAACGCCGTCGGAGTCCTTACAGACTTCACACCGGAGGGCGCGGCCAACGTCATTACCGCCTCGGTCTACCTTGCCTTCGTGCTGCGGCTGCTGCTGGCCTTCGGCATTGCGTTCCTGATTCCCGTTGTCATGGTGGGAATGAACCTGCTGGGCCTGCTAAGCGGCAAGACGATCGTGAAGTACTGGCGAATCACGGTCTTCATCATCTGTCTTTTCGCAGCCATGGCCGCTCCGGGCGGCGATGCGCTGAGCATGTTCTATCTGGCCGCCCCGCTGCTGGTTCTCTTTGCCGTAGCCGTCGGCCTGTGCTTCATAAATGACAAGCGGCGGGTGCGGCGCAATGCGGCCCGTGAAGCGGCAGTATCCGCGGAAGCGGATAAAGCCACGAGCATCCAGGACCTCTAGCTTTCCCTGCCCGGAACCGTGGCCGGGACCGGTTCGCATTCTGCGGGGGGGCGAACGGTCCCGGCCACCGTCTAGGCTGGAGGTATGACATCCCCGTCTGAACGGTATCTTGCCGCCAAGGAACGCACCGGCCACGCACGAACCCGTTTGGGAATCTTCGAGCAGTCACTGGGCTTTGACCTCGATCCCTTCCAGCTGGAGGCCTGCCGGTCCGTGGAGGCCGGCCGCGGAGTCCTCGTTGCCGCACCAACAGGCGCCGGCAAAACGGTAGTTGGTGAGTTCGCCGTGTACATGGCACTCGAACGCGGACTCAAGGCCTTCTACACCACGCCCATCAAAGCGCTCAGCAACCAGAAGTACACCGAGCTTGCGGCGTCCTACGGATCCGAAAACGTCGGCCTTCTCACCGGGGACACCAGCATCAACCCGGAGGCGCCCGTGGTCGTCATGACCACCGAGGTCCTGCGCAACATGCTTTACGCCAACTCGGAGACCCTGGACGACCTGGGCTACGTGGTCATGGATGAAGTGCATTACCTCGCTGACCGGTTCCGCGGAGCCGTCTGGGAAGAGGTCATCATTCATCTCAGCTCCGACGTGCAGCTGGTCTCCCTCAGTGCCACGGTCTCGAATGCCGAGGAGTTCGGCGCCTGGCTGGACACCGTCCGGGGCGACACCGACGTCGTAGTCACTGAACACCGCCCGGTGCCGCTGTGGCAGCACGTGATGGTGGGCCGGGAAATCCTGGACCTCTTCGCCAACGACGTCACCTTCGACGAGGCCGCAGGGGACAACAGTGCAGCGGAGGGGGCGAAAGACCGCATCAAGGTGAATCCCGAGCTGCTGGAGGTGGCCCGAAGCGAGTCCCGCATGAACCACCGCGGGCGCTGGGGCGGCCCTCGCTCCGGAACCGGCGGCCGCAAGCCCGCCAACGTCAGGGGAGCCTCCGGAGGGCACACGATGACCCGGACACCCCGCGCCTCCCGCCCCCAGGTAATCAGCCAGCTGGACAAGCGCGGCCTGCTGCCCGCAATCACCTTCATCTTTTCCCGGAACGGCTGCGACGGCGCGGTGCGGCAGTGTGTGGACTCTGGCCTGGCACTGACGAACGAGGCCGAGCGTGCCGTCATTGCACGCACCGTAGACGAAGCAACCCAGGACATTCCCGAGGACGATCTGGAGATCCTTGGCTTCTGGACCTGGCGTGAGGGCCTGATCCGCGGTTTCGCGGCGCATCACGCCGGCATGCTGCCCACGTTCAAGGAAGTAGTGGAGAAACTGTTTGCCGCCGGCCTGGTCCGGGCGGTATTCGCCACGGAGACCCTGGCCCTGGGCGTGAACATGCCCGCACGCTCAGTCGTGCTGGAGAAGCTGGACAAGTTCAACGGCGAGGCACACGTCGATGTCACGGCGGGGGAGTACACCCAGCTCACCGGACGCGCCGGACGCCGGGGGATCGACGTAGAGGGCCACGCCGTCGTGCTCTGGCAGCCGGGCACCGATCCCGCCGCCGTCGCCGGCCTGGCCTCGCGCCGGACCTACCCGCTGAATTCGTCCTTCCGGCCAACGTACAACATGAGCATCAACCTGATCGCCCAGTTTGGCCGGGACCGTGCCAGGGAAATCCTTGAATCCTCCTTCGCGCAGTTCCAGGCCGACCGTTCCGTCGTTGGCCTTGCCCGTCAGGTTCGTTCCCGCGAGGAATCCCTTGCCGGCTATGAGAAGGCAATGACCTGCCACCTGGGCGATTTCACGGAGTACGCCGGTCTCCGGCGCCAGCTCTCCGACCTTGAACACACTGCGTCCCGGACCAGGGCACGAAGCCAGCGCAGCGCAGCCGCAGCTTCCCTTGAGACGCTTCGGCCGGGCGACGTGGTGGACGTTCCCGGCGGCAGGAACCCGGGCTTCGCAGTAATCCTCTCCCCGGATTCCGAGGCCCGTGAACCGCGGCCGACCATCCTGACCGAGGACAAACAGATCCGGCGCCTGCACGTCCAGGACCTCGACGGGCCGGTGGACGTGGTCTCCCAGATCCGGATCCCGAAATCGTTCAATGCACGGGCCCCGAAGGACCGGCGGGACCTGGCTTCCTCACTGCGGAACGCGCTCCGGGAACACCGCCCGCCGCGCACCGCAGGGGGCCGGGGCGCCTCCATGCACGCAGCCGGTTCGGAGCGGCAGGAGCGTGCGATTGCCGAGCTTCGGCGAAAGATGCGGGCCCACCCGTGCCACGGCTGCAGCGACCGCGAAGACCACGCGCGCTGGGCCGAGCGGTGGTGGAAGCTGCGCCGTGAGACGGACAACCTGGCGGCCCAGATCCGGGGCCGGACCAACACGATCGCCAAGACTTTCGACCGCGTCAGCGGCGTGCTGGAGCACTACGGCTATGTGCGCCCGGATGAGCAGGGAGTACTGCAGGTCACCCCGGCCGGCAGCAAACTGCGCCGGATTTACGGCGAAAAGGACCTGCTTGCTGCCCTTGGCCTGGAGAACGGCGCTTTTGACGACGTCGATGCCGTTGAGCTGGCGTGCCTTGCCACAGCGCTGGTGTACCAGCCGAAGCGTGAAGAACGCGGGCTGCGTCCCAAGATGCCCAGCGCCGTCCTTGACGGGGCAGTGGACATCCTGATCCGCCAGTGGTCCGAGCTCACCGACCTCGAGGAGGCCGAGAAGCTTCCCGTAACGGGCGAGCCGGAACTGGGACTGGTCTGGCCAATGTACAAGTGGGTGCGCGGCAAGCACCTGCAGGTGGCCCTCAACGGGACCGAGCTCGCTGCCGGAGACTTCGTGCGGTGGTCCAAGCAGGTCATTGACCTGATCGACCAGCTCGCCAAGGTCCCGGATATTCCTGCGGACCTCCGCCGCCGCTGCCGTGACGCGATCGGCCTCATCCGCCGCGGCGTCGTCGCCTACTCCGCCGTCAGCGAGTAGCGGCACAGCCGCTCCTCGTCTCCTTCGATACAAACCGCACGATCCATAGAACAGGTGAGTCCTTGAACAGCACGGCCCCGGCCAATGCCCTGACCCTTTACCGCAACGGCTCGGTCTACAGCTCAGCAGACCCGTTCGCGACCGCCATGCTGGTTGACGGCGGAACCGTCGCCTGGATCGGCTCGGAGCAGGCCGCCACGTCCATCCAGGACGACAAAATGCAGGTGGTGGACCTGCAGGGCGCCCTCGCCGCCCCCGGATTCGTCGATTCCCATGTCCACCTAACCGAGACCGGTCTTGCCGCCTCGTCCCTGGACCTCACGGGCGTGCACAGCCTCGACGGGCTGCTCGACGCCGTCGCAGCAGCTGCTCACGGCTCGCTGGGCCTGATCATCGGGCACGGCTGGGACGAGTCCGCCTGGCCTGAAGGCAGGGTCCCGACAGCAGCCGAACTCGACCGCGCTTCAGGCAACCGCCGCGTTTACCTGGCCCGGGCCGACGTGCACTGCGCCGTGGTCTCCGGAACCCTGGCTGCCGAGCTTGGGCTGGCCGGCCTGGACGGCTGGGAAGACGGCTTCGTCACCGGCGGTGCCCACGAAGCAGCCCGGGCGGTATCCCGCAGCCTTTCGCTCTCCGAGCGGGCCCGCTACCAGCGCACGGCCCTTGATCTGGCGGCCTCGCGAGGCATCGTGGCCGTGGCCGAGATGGCCGCACCGCACATTGCACCGGCAGAGGACCTGCGGCAGCTCCTTGGCCTGGAAGGCAGCATGCCGGATGCCCCTGCACCGCAGATCCTCCCGTACTGGGGGCAGCTGGCACAGAACGAGGCCGAGCTGGCAGAGATTACGGAGGCCTTCGGCGGCCGGCTGCTGGGCCTGGCAGGAGACCTGAACATCGACGGGTCCATCGGTGCGCGGACAGCCGCACTGCGCTCTCCCTACAGCGACGTGCCGGAGACCTCCGGCAGTGTGTACCTTAGCGCCGAACAGGCAGCACGCCACCTGGAGCTGACCACCCGCGCGGGCCTGCAGGCCGGGTTCCATGTCATAGGCGATGCGGGCCTGGACACCGTTATTGGTGCCCTTC
This sequence comes from Arthrobacter sp. BL-252-APC-1A, assembly GCF_009696625.1. Taxonomy (NCBI): domain Bacteria; kingdom Bacillati; phylum Actinomycetota; class Actinomycetes; order Micrococcales; family Micrococcaceae; genus Arthrobacter; species Arthrobacter sp. BL-252-APC-1A. The sequence goes on from NZ_VULS01000001.1 coordinate 471,365, forward strand.
GTCTGGCTGCCGCGGCCGTAGGGGAGCAGGCACTGCGCGCTGCGCACCACCGCCTGGAGCATCTTGAGCTAAGCGACGACGCCGCCGTGGCCGAACTGGTGCGGTACGGCGTCACAGCGAGCATGCAGCCTTCCTTTGATGCTCTTTGGGGCGGGGACGGCGGCATGTATTCCCAGCGCCTGGGGGAGCGCAGCACGTCGATGAACCGGTTCGCTGCCCTGTTCTCTGCCGGGGTGCCCGTTGTGTTCGGTTCTGACGCGCCCGTAACCGGTCTGGATCCCTGGCGGACCGTCCAGGCCGCAGTGATGCATAACAGTCCGGCCGAGCGGATCTCAGCACGGGCGGCCTTCATCGCCCACACCCGTGCCGGGTGGCGCGCTGCCGGCACGGGAAACCCCATGCTGGGCCAGCTTGCACCCGGAACTCCGGCGTCCTTCGCCGTATGGGAGGCTGACGAGCTGATGGTGCAGATTCCAGACGCCTCAGTTGCTTCCTGGAGCACCGATCCCAGGGCGGGTACACCGCTCCTGCCGGCCCTGGACACTGCCGAGCTGCCCCGCTGCCTGCAGACCGTGCACCTGGGGACGGAGCTATACCGGGCACCGGATTTTAGCTAGGCCCCCGAAAAACTTTCCTGTCTCTGTCCCGGAATAACAGGGCTCTGACCTGCGTGAACGCATGATTCACCTAGTCAGGAAACATGTTGACACTTCGTGCTCAGGACGTAGTCTAGACACACCGCGGCACGGTCCGGCATTGCCGGTACCAAGGTGCCACGGCCCGGGCACTTCGTGTGTAGGGGTGATGGCTCTTCAGACCCTTATGCGGTGCAGGGCCATCTGTTGCAACACATAGGGACAGGTTCATCCGTCAGTAGAAAACAGGTCCGGAGCCTCCGGAACTGGCCCGAAGACGGCGGAACCTGTCCCTTTGTGCGCCCGGCGCCGAAACCGCCCAAGGGCAGTACCTGGCGAAGCTCCCATATACTGGTAATCCTGCCTTCGTCCGCAGTACCCCCTCCGAGCCGCGATAAGCGCGGCTCGTGTTCGTTGAAAGGCCTTTGAGTGCGCGTTCTCACCATCATCCCCACATATAACGAGATCGAGTCGCTGCCCAAGACGCTGCAGCGGCTGCGCACCGCCGTCCCGGATTCGGACGTCCTGATTGCCGATGACAACAGTCCCGACGGCACCGGTGCCTATGCAGACCAGCAGGCGGCCCTGGACCCCAAGGTCCACGTCCTGCACCGCAAGGGCAAGGAAGGCCTGGGCGCAGCGTACATCGCAGGATTCCGGTGGGGCCTTGAAAACGGCTACGACGTCCTCGTGGAGATGGACGCCGACGGTTCACACAAGCCTGAGCAGCTCCCGCTGCTGCTGGAGGCTTCCGCCGCCGGAGCAGACCTCGTCATCGGTTCCCGCTGGGTCCCCGGAGGTTCAGTGGTGAACTGGCCCCTGCACCGCAAGCTGCTTTCCCGTGCAGGCAGCACCTACTCGCGGCTGATGCTTGGAATCCCGGTTCGGGACATCACAGCCGGATACCGCGCCTTCCGCCGCAGCACCCTCGAGAAGCTGGACCTCTCCGCGGTTGAGTCCGTGGGCTACGGCTTCCAGGTAGACATGACCTTCCGCGTGGCCCGTCTGGGGCTTCGGATAACCGAGGTGCCCATCACGTTCGTGGAGCGCGAGTTCGGGGCGTCGAAGATGAGCGGCAACATTGTCTTTGAAGCAATCGCCAACGTCACCAAGTGGGGCCTGTCTGCCCGCTGGGAGAAGCTCACCAAACGGGGTTAGACCCTGGCGGCTGCAGGCCCGATGATCCTGCAGCCGGATACAGCGAAGGCCGGCAGCCCGGGGGCTGCCGGCCTTCGCCGTATCAGTTCAATGCGCGGTATCTACTTGGAAGCCGTACGTTCCCCGCGGCGCTCACGAAGCTTATCCAGGCGGTCCTGGAGAATGACTTCGAGTTCTTCGATGCTGCGGCGCTCCAGCAGCATGTCCCAGTGCGTACGCACCGGCTTCTCATTGCTGGTGTCCGGCTTCTCACCGTCAACGAGCAGGGCTTCCTTGCCGGTCTTGGATACCCAGACCGGGGGAACCTCTGCCTCGGCAGCAAAGGTCACGAACACGCGTTCGCCGTCCTCGCAGCGGTACTCGACACGCTGGCGTGGAGCCGGCTCGACGCCGGATTCAGTCTCCATGCTCTGCGCACCCAGTCGCATACCCCGCAGGCTACGATCGCTCATTTTTTCTCCCTCATCAGTTCGAAAGACCCACCGGGTCCATCAGTAATGCCCGCTGCCCCAGCAGGGCAGCCGCTAAAGCTCATGCCGGCTGCGCACCGGACCTCATCCGTTTCAACGCGGCAGCCGCTAATCCTGTTCCCGGGAAACGCCAGCACCCCGGCAAACAGTCAATTATAGCGGCCGCCGCGCCGATCAGCGACCAGGGGACTAGGAAGCGGTGTCCCCGGTGCCCACCCGCAGCTCAGCGGGGGAGCCGGCTGCAGCAGGATTGGCCGCGCCGGCGGATCCGTTGCTCTCCGGCGATGCCGGAGCCGCCCCGGCCTTCAGGTCAGGGAGGTAGTCGCCCAGTGCCGATCCGACACCCCGCAGCGCCTCTCCAAGTTCGCTGGGGATGATCCAGAGCTTGTTCGAATCCCCCTCTGCCAGTTTCGGCAGCGTCTGCAGGTACTGGTAGGCCAGCAGCTTCTGGTCCGGGTTGCCCTTGTGAATGGCGTCAAAGACCTTCTGGATTGCCTGGGCTTCACCGTCAGCCCGCAGGATCGCCGCTTTGGCGTCGCCTTCAGCCGCAAGGATGGCTGCCTGCCGCCGGCCCTCAGCGGTGAGGATCTGGGACTGCTTGGTGCCCTCGGCGGTGAGGATGGTGGCGCGGCGTTCACGCTCGGCGCGCATCTGCTTTTCCATCGAATCCTGGATCGACAGGGGCGGCTCGATCGCCTTGAGCTCAACCCGGGAAACACGGATTCCCCAGCGTCCGGTAGCTTCGTCCAGGACTCCGCGGAGCTGGCCGTTAATCCGGTCGCGCGAAGTGAGCGCTTCTTCCAGGTTCAGTCCACCAACCACGTTGCGCAGCGTTGTGGTAGTCAGCTGTTCAACTGCGTGAATGTAGTTGGCGATTTCGTAGGTCGCTGCCCGGGCATCAGTGACCTGGAAGTACACAACGGTGTCGATTGACACAACCAGGCTGTCCTCGGTGATGACCTGCTGCGGCGGGAAAGACACAACCTGTTCGCGCAGGTCCAGCAGTGGAAGCAGACGATCCACGAAAGGGATCAGGATGTTCAGGCCCGGATTAAGCGTCCGAAGGTACTTGCCCAGGCGTTCGACGACGCCGGCACGGGCCTGCGGAATGATCCGGATGGATTTGACGAGGATGACCAGGACAAAAATGACCAGGACAGCCAGGATGACTAGCAGGACGGTGGTTTCCATATTCCCCCTTGCATTGCGGCCGGAATGCAAGTCGCAGTCCAGCCTGGTTCTCACCCCGCACTGCGGAGCTTTACGGGGGTCCCGGACCGTGGCCGGGAACCCGTTGTGGATCTAGTGGCGTCCGGGACGGCCGCCGTCGGAACCCCGGTCCTCTGAGTCGATCCCGCCGGAGCGCAGCGGCTCAACCACCGCCGTCGCACCCTCGATGCGGGTCACGGCAACCTGCTCACCGGCCGGCAGCAGCGATCCGTCTCCGGAGCGGGCAGTCCAGGTGTCACCGCCGATTTTCACGGTGCCTGTGCGGGAACCGACGGGCTCAAGCGTGATGGCGGCTTCGCCGATGAGCCGCTCAATGTTTGAGCGCTGCTCTTTGGTGCCCGTCTTCAGGTGTTTGAGGGCTGCCGGACGGACCAGAACGATCATCAGCAGTGCAACAACGCAGAAGACCACGACCTGGAGGAAGAGCGGTGCCGAGAGCACAGCCGCGAGCATGGCCGCCAGGGCGCCCACCGAGAGCATCGCGAAGAACAGGTCAAGGGTCAGGGTCTCGATGGCTGCGAACCCCAGGAAGAGCACCAGCCAGAGGACCCAGCCGTATGCTACGAGCCAGTCGTACAGTTCCTGCATGGTCTTTCCCTCCGGCTCCGTTTATACCGGTGCCGGTAACGTGAGCCGTCCGGCGCCGGGCGGATAGGGTAGTTGCGGACTTTTGGCTTATTCTGCCTGATAAACCGCCGTTTACCTAGGCGCATCCGACAGCAGGCGAGCCGCTGCCGGGGCAGATCAGCCGGCTGCCGCCTCCGCTGCCCGGAACTGCTGGACCGCAAAGGAGGCCGTCACGGCCAGGGGGAAGTCAACGCCGTCGAGCGTTTTAGACAGCTCAAGGGAATCCACATGGTGTGCCGAGGGGCCCATCATGACTGCGTTTTGCACATCTGCGCGGTCCAGCTCCATGCGGTACTGGACGTGTTCCGTCCGGCCCGGCGCAAACGAGGGGCCGAGGGACCTGGCTACCCGCATTTCCTTCTCGTCCGCGATGTCCAGCATTCCCGTGAGGGCACGGATTTGCTGCAGGTGCTCCGGCATGGGCGTGACCACCAGCAGCATCCCGCCGGGAGCCAGTACCCGGCGGAACTCGTTCGGGTTCCGGGGCGCGAAGACATTCAGCAGTATGTCTGCGGCACCGTCCGCCAGCGGCAGCGTCCGCCAGACGTCCCATACCAGGGCATAGCCTCCCGGCAGTGCACGGGCGGCCCGCCGCAGGGCGAACTTTGAAATGTCCAGGGCCACGGATTCCGATGCATCCACCGTTTTCCGGACTTCGTTCAGGTAGTAGCCCGTGCCTGCTCCGGCATCTAGCAGGACAGGGCGCTCCGCAGCCTCGGCTGCCAGTAAGCCAAGGCGCCGTGCCAGGGGAGCATAGTGGCCGGCAGCCAGGAAGTCGCAGCGGGCCTGCACCATTTGAGCCGTATCAGCCTGGAACTTGGTGCCGGCTCCGGTGAGCAGGTTGAAGTATCCCTGCCGCGCGGCGTCGAATCGGTGCCCGGCGGGGCAGCTGAGCCGGCTGCGCGCCTCGTCCGGCAGAAGCTCGCCCCCGCAGTTGGGGCAGGCGAGGAGGCGGCGTTTTCCGGTGGGCATACCTCAATCTTAGGCTCCGCCCACCCGGGCCGACGCAGCGGCATGGGCAGGAGGACCAAAGGGTGCTTGCTAGGCTCAGTTTTATGAAACCCAGTGATTTGGATCTCCTGAACTCCGTCTCCGAACCGGCCCTGAGCCCGGATGGAACCCGCGCCGTCGTCTCCGTGCAGCGCCCCGACTTCGCAGCCGATGCCTATGTTGGGCAGCTGTGGAGCGTAGCACTGGACGGCTCAGCCCCGCGCCGGCTGACCCGGGGATTCAGTGACTCCAGCCCCCAGTTTTCCCCGGACGGATCAACACTCGCCTTCCTGCGCTCTGCGCCCGGCGGCCGGCCGCAGCTTTACGCCGTCAGCGCCGACGGCGGCGAACCGGTACAGCTCACCGACCGCCATCTGGGCGTTTCCTGGTTCCGGTTCTCCCCGGACTCTTCCCGGATTGTCTTCTCCTCCCGGGAGCCGGAGAAGGGCCGCTACGGTACGCTCGACGGCGTTTCCGGCGGCGCAGAGGATCCCCGTCTCGTTACGACCCTGAACTACCGGATGAACGGCGCCGGGTACACCCGGGACAAGTTTGTACAGGCCTTCATCCTGACGCTTCCTGACCTCGCTGCTGAGCCCTTCGTCACTCCGGTGGGGAGGGCCGCGGAAGGCGCAGAAAAGAAGTCCGGCGGCCTGCCTGAGTCCGTCAAGCTGACCAGTTGGGAGGCCGACGTCCAAAACCCGGTGTTCAGCGCCGATGGCTCTTCTGTCCTCTTCACCGCGGCCCTGCATGAGGACGCGGACACGGACCTGGTCACCGACGTTTACGAACTGCGCGCCGATGGAACGGGGGAGCCGCACCGGCTGACCAACCTCGCCGGCAGCCGCCTCACCGCGTCCTCACCCCTTCAGAGCAGCGACGGCAGGTGGCTCTACTACCTGGGGCAGGATCTCTCCGAAACCGGCCTGGACTTCGTGGCACGCAATACCGCCCTCTTTGCAGCGCCGATGGCCGACCCGTCCGCTGCCGTACGGCTGACCGAACCCGAGACCACCGACCTGGCCGGGGGCGGGATCGTGCCCGCAGACGGAACCGATGTCCTGGTGTTCAACCTGGACAGGGGAGGCTGCGAGCTGCTGCGCGCCGGCCACTCCGGCGAAGTGCGTGCCCTTGTGTCCGGGCCGCGCGTTGTTACCGGTGCTGCCTGTGCATCCGGCACCGTTGTGGTTACCTTCACCGATCCGCAGACCGCCGGTGATGTGGCTGTGGTTGATCCTTCCGCGCCGGATTCCCTGCGTGTCCTGACCGACTTCTCAGCCGGGTTCAGGGAACAGGCGGGTGTGCTGGACCTGCACGAGGAAACCCATCCGTCAGCGGACGGATATCCGGTCCATGGCTGGGTTGTCCTGCCCGAAGGCGAAGGTCCGCATCCGGTGCTGCTGAACATTCACGGCGGCCCGTTCTCCCAGTACGGGTGGGGCCTTTTCGATGAGGCTCAGGCCTACGCCTCAGCCGGGTACGCGGTGCTGATGTGCAATCCACGCGGCTCCTCGGGTTATGGGCAGGAACACGGGCGGGCCATCAAGGAAGCCATGGGAACACTGGATCTCCAGGACGTCCTCGGTTTTCTGGAGGGCGCGCTTGAAGCCCATCCGGAACTCGATGCCGGCCGTCTCGGTGTCATGGGCGGTTCCTACGGCGGCTACCTGACTGCCTGGACAATCTCCCAGGATCATCGCTTTACTGCAGCAATCGTCGAGCGCGGCTTCCTGGATCCGCTGTCCTTCATCGGTTCCTCAGATATCGGCTGGTTCTTCTCGGCTGCCTACACCGGTTCCGATCCCGGCCATGTCCTGTCCCAGAGCCCGTTTGCCCAGGTGGACAAGGTTCGGACTCCCGCCATGGTTATCCATTCCGAGGAGGATCTGCGCTGCCCGGTGGAGCAGGCCCAGCGGTACTACACGGCGCTCAAGCTCCAGGGCGTACCTACCGAGATGCTGCTTTTCCCGGGGGAGAACCACGAACTGTCCAGGGCAGGTACGCCCTGGCACCGCCGCCAGCGCTTCGAGCACATCCTCCGCTGGTGGGCCAGGTGGCTCCCGACCAAGGCGAACCCGGGCGATGAGTCTGCCGGGGCGGGAAGCGAGCCGGCAGCCGCGCGGGCCTAGGCTACCGGGATGGAAGGGCCCGGTGCGTCCTGGGCTAGAACCCCAGGACGCGCCGGGCTTCGTCGATTTCCGGCGCCGCCCAGCGGATGTACTCAGCGTTGGAAGTGAGTGAACGGGTCATGACCTTGTCCACATAGACGACGCCGTTGAGATGGTCGGTTTCGTGCTGGACGATCCGTGCCGGCCAGCCGGAGAAAGTGCGCTGCTGCACGTTCCCCAGCTCGTCGTCGTAATCCAGCCGCACGGAATGGTGCCGTTCCACCACGCCCTGATAACCCTCGAAGGACAGACATCCCTCGTAGAAGGCGGCAGTCCTGCCGTCCAGGGGTTCGTAGCGCGGATTGATGATGGTGAAGAAATCCAGCGGCGTGCGTTCCCGGACCTCAGCAGCTTCCGGATCCGGGGCGTAGGCGTCTTCCAGTACAGCCAGCCGCAGCGGTATTCCGATCTGGGGTGCTGCGAGTCCGACGCCGGGGGCATGGTGCATGACGCGGCGCATCAAGGCGGTCAGTGCCTTGAGCTCCTCAGGGTCCAGCTGTCCGTCGAAGGGGACAGCAGGCCGGCGGAGCACCGGGTGCCCCAGCTGGACTATGGGTACCAGCTCCTCCTCGAGCATCGGCAGGACCAGGGAACGTATGGCAGCAGGAGACTCTGCTGCACCGGATTCGTAGATCACGGCTCCATTTTAGGGTCCCGCGGAACCCTGGCCGACAGCGCAGCCCTTCCGGAACGCAGAAGCTGCCCGTATCAGGTGCGATACGGGCAGCTTCAGTCGTCTTTGTGCGGGGGAGAGTCTTAACCCTCGCAGTCCACGCAGTACTTGTCGCCGTTCTTCTTCTCCAGGGCGATCTGGGAGCGGTGGCGGACCAGGAAGCAGGACATGCAGGTGAATTCGTCTGCCTGTGCCGGGACAACCTTGATCAGCAGTTCTTCACCGGAGAGGTCCGCGCCGGGGAGGTCGAACCCGTCGATGGCGTCAGATTCCTCGACGTCGATAACTGCCGTCATCGCTCCGCCGCGCTGCTGGGCCTTCAGCCCCTCCAAAGAGTCCGTGGGCTGGTCTTCTTCTTTGACGCGGGGTGCATCGTAATCGGTAGCCATGTGTAGTGCTTTTCTCCTGAAATCGTGGGGGGTTCGAGCGTAGATCATATAGCCGAAGCCGTCTAACACACCAAACGGCTTCTGAATAGGTCCAACTGTGAAAAAAATAGATAACCCTGATGATCTGCTCCGGCACCGGGAGACCACCCAGGCCGCAGGACATCACGCATCCAGGGAAGCAAGCCCTCGTCCATCAAGGGCCAACAGCCGCCTTTCAGCGGAATCTCCAGCATCTTTGCAGGTCAACGCCACCTACAACGAAGCACCCCGCCGATTTGTTCCCGCCGAACAGACAGGCGTTATGTAAACCTGTCCACGGCCGCGCAGCTGGCTGCGGGGGAGATTATGTCAACCCAAGAACGCGGACGCGAACACGGCGAACATGAGCAAAAACACGTGAGGTACCTCGTGCGAAATCCTGGCCTGCGCAGCACGGATCGCTTTGCGGCGCGCCAAAAGCATTTGACCGGATCAGGCCCGGCACAACCGCGGCCGCGTTACGGAGAGGATCGGCACTTGGCCCAAGGGTTGGTACAAACGCCCGGGGGGACTCCTTTCAGGCCCCTGCCTCGTTCGCCGATAATCTACATTATGTCAACTAGAAGACGGCACATTCCCGGAAAGTGCGAATAGGCCGGTCCGCTGACACCTGCCCCGTTTGGCGCGTGAATCCGGGGAACAAGGCGTAATGACAGCCCGAAGAAGAACGCTGGATGATTCTTCATCGACGCGGGCGGCCTGCCCAAACCGGTGTCTGACTAGGCGTTTTAGTACGACGATTGACCAAGTTCGCATAATATGCGAAAGTTTCGCACATGACGCAGAGACGAACATGACGGGTTTACCGCCCGGGGTTGTCCCCCTTCAGCTGGCCCAGGGCCTGCCCGTACTCCATCCCGAGGAACTTGTGTGGGTGGAGATGCTCAATGGATGGTGCAACCAGCAGCTAGGCCGCAACCTGTCCTTCACGACAATCGACCAGCGAATCGCGAACATCGAACGGTTCAGGCGGTTCACGGAAAAGTACCCGTGGCACTGGGAGGTGACAGACATGGATGACTTCTCCCTGGAACTTCGCGGGGTCCGCGGTGTTAGCCACTCGACGATGCTCAACTATCAAGGATCGGTCCGGCTCTTCATGGAGTATGTGACTGATTCAAGTTACGGCTGGGCTGAAGAGTGCCTGAAGCGGTTCGGAACCCATCCTGCGCAAATAGCCTTCGAATGGAACACGGCAAGGCATCGCGAAGACTCTATGGGCGGTCCGAAGAAGCGCCCCTACACCCGGGAAGAATTGCAGGTCCTCTTCGACTGCGCGGACAACCATGTCGTGGCTGCCCAGCGGTCCGGCCACAAAGGCTGGGCGGCCTGGTTCAGGCTCGCAACGATGATGAAAACTGCCTACGCATGGGGACTGAGACGCAATGAGGTCCGGCAACTGGAGCTGGCGGACTTCGGGCGCAACCCGGCCGCCAAAAGCTTCCGGGGTTTCGGGATGGTTTACGTGCGCCATGGGAAAGCCAAGGCCGGATCGCCGCCCAAGCACCGAACGGTCGTCACCGTGCCCCAAGCCGATTGGGCAGTCGACTGTCTCCGGGACTGGATCGATGACATCCGGCCCCGAATCGGCTCAGCGCAGACCAACGACTACGTATTCCCATCCGAGCGCAACGGAGCGATGACGGCTGATGCCCTCAGCCGGGCATTCACCGTCATCCGGAGAGAAGCAGGCCTTGGCGACGGCCTGGACTTCCACTCACTGCGCCGCTCCTACGTCACACACCTTATCGAGGACGGATACGACGCGTTCTTCGTGCAGCAACAGGTCGGGCATGAACATGGTTCCACCACGTCGATCTACACTGGCGTATCCCCCGATTACCGGAACCGTGTGGTGCAGCAAGCCTTCAACCAAATGGCTGCCGAACTAGGCCAGACAGCGGAATGAGAGGCAGAGAATGAATCGGCGTATCGAACACAAATGGCGGCTCCGGGAGATCATGGCAGCCAGAGGCCTGAACAACATTTCAGACCTGCTCCCCTTGCTCACCGACCGCGGCATCACCTTGTCGGACTCACAGATATACCGGCTGGTAGGGCAGAAGCCGGAACGTATGTCATTGGCGCTGCTGGGTGCGATTACCGACGCCCTGGAATGCTCCGTCGAGGATCTCTGCCACTTCGAAGCGGTATCATCCAAGAGCCGGCTTCGACGGACCGTTGGCAGCACGGCCGAGCCCATATCGCTGAATGAAACCATCCGGCCACGGCGTGCCCGGATCCGCCCCACCGACCGATGAACAGCAGTCCCCGGACCTGCGCCCGCTGCACCCGCACAGGTGTGAAGTTTGCCGTCACGTGGCCGGAAGGCAGCATCTGCCGGCGCTGTCATCAGCGGATCACTCGCATCCACGGGGTCTGCCCCGGCTGCGGGGAACAGCGGCTCCTGCCCGGCCTCTCCCCTTCCGGGGAGACTGTTTGCGTGGATTGCGCCCAAATTCCGGCAAACTTCCACTGCACCAGGTGTGGAGTTGAGGATGAGCCGGTCCGGACGGGTCTCTGCGCGCGTTGCTGCCTGAAAGATGACCTCGGAGATCTGCTGCGCGATGAGCACGGCGGCATCGCTGAGCATATGCTCCCGCTTTATCGGGCACTAACAACACAAGCGAACGCGCGCAGTGCCAGGGTCTGGATGATTACCAATAAGCCGGCGAATGAGCTGCTGCGCGCCCTGGGGACCGGCTCAGCCTCCCTCACACACGAAACATTTACTCAGCACCCGACACCGGGAAAAGTTCAGCATCTGCGCAAACTGATGATGAGTTAGGAAATGATCGAGGAACGCAACGGGCGCATCGAACGGTTTGAAATCTGGCTCGACCAGAAGTTGCTGAAAGTCCCCTCCCCGAAGCGCAAGCGGCTAATCGCGCAATTCGCGAGGTTCGTCCACTTGAACCGGATGCGCCATCTGGCCAGCCACAACAGCCTCAAGGAAGGCACCCTGCTGAGTGCTCGTCAGTCCACCTCGACGGCCATCGAGTTCCTCGAGTTCTTGGACGGGCGCGGAAAGGACCCTGGTGAATGCACCCAGGAGGACATCAACGATTGGCTGGCGGGAGGGCCAACAACCCGAAGCCTCGCCCGCACGTTCGCCAGATGGGCCATGGGAGCCCGGCACATCCCTAAACTCGACTTCCCGTACCGCGTAGCCAAGACGCTTCCCCGACTTAGCCAAGACCGTCGTCTGGAGTTGATTCGCCGTGCTCTAGACGATGATGAACTTGACTCCGGCGACCGCGCTGCATGCCTACTCATGCTCCTCTTCGGCCAGCCCCTCACGCGAGTCGCCGCCATGAAGATGGAGCAGTTTTTGCACTCCGACGACGGTGGTTTGCAGGTCATTTTCGGCGAGGACCCGATCGAAGTCCCAGTCGTTTTCAGCCCAGTCTTCAAGGACTACCTCGCCAACCGGCCAAATACGAATACCGCCTCCAACCCAGGCTCGCCCTGGTGCTTTCCCGGATTCAGCCCGGGCGAGCACATTAGCGCGAACCGCCTCATGATTCGATTGCGTGAGGTGGGAATCGATTTGCAGGGAGCAAAGAATGCAACCCTCCAGGAACTTGTCCTGTTGATACCGCCGGCCATTGCAGCCGATGCCTTGGGCTACAGCTATCAGGTGATGGACATCCACGAACAACGCGCTGGTGCCCGCTGGAAGGCGTACCCCGAACTTGTGAGATCCCAAAGCAAGGACTAATCAGGGATGGCGGCCCCAGCCACCCTGACACGCGCCGGAACCGAAGAATCGGCCCGAAGTGGTAGGAATTGGCCGGTTAGGCAAATGCCGGGTTACCAGTAGGCCAGTACCACTTAGCCCCTATCCGGAGGAGTTTCCGACACGGCCTTTTTAAGGCCGAGCATTGACTATTTACTCATAAGTGACGCTTACGTAGACTCTGCCGCACCTGCCGACTTTGGCAGCCATACCTAGGGGGATACATGGTAGTTACCGCAATTCGTCGCGCCTTCACGGCGGCCGCAGCATCTGCATTCCTGGTTGTCGGAGTAGGACTTGCTCCAGCAGTCGCCAAGGACTCTCAATTGACTCAGCCATTGGAAACCACTGTCGACATGGAATTTATCGGTTTCGATGCAAAGGTGGCCAAACAAAATGGCTACGATATTCGGACCGATGAAAGGGGTGTAAAGTACTCGATTCCAGACACCGAGCCCCAGGGCTCAATGAATGGTGCGTTCTACCTGCCAAAGGATGCTCCGGCGTCAGGCGAGGTGAGCATTATGGGTACTGTCGATGGCAATTGCGGGACGGCCACCCTCACCGGCGCCGGTAAGAGCTTTTTCACTGCATACGCCATAAAGCCGTGGTTCGGTGCGGCGTTCAAACACACTTGGCGAGTTGCCGTGTCATCATCGTCGGGTTATCAGGTCTACAACCTTGACGGGTTCGCACCTCTAATTGGCAACTGGTCCACCAGCCGCTCCATCTCGTTCGCCGGCAAACCCTACAACGGGTGGGTCTCCACCGGCACCGTGACCACCCGGATTGGTGCTGTCTGCGGTTCGATGACGCCCGGGGACCTCTGGTACTCGTAAAGACGGCACAGAGGCCCCGATTGGAGAGGACATTTCCGATCGGGGCCTCTGGCTTGAAGCGAACCATTTACTGAAGGCAAGCCGAATGCGATGCTGGGCACCATCGACCAGTCTCGGTCCGTCCGACAAAGGAAGGAGTCGCTATGCGGGGAATAAGGCATAAACGGGGGACTGTTTGGCCAGAGGATATGGCCATCCGGATTGACGACCACGCGCAGAATCTGAAGATGCTGCTCTTCATCCGGCAGGCCTGGATGATCGCCCAGGACATCGAGATCCCGGAACTCAGCCCTGTGCCTTCGATAGGTGCATCTAAGATCCCGGAGTCCGCACGCCGCGAGGTGTGGGACGAACGCTGGAAGCAGGAATGGGGCCGCAGCTGGGCCTGGTTCAATGTGAGCAGGGTTCAAGATGCGCCACTCTCACAGGAAGAGATGCAGAATCTCTCCAGTCCTGGGCAGGGGCTGCACCCGATTGTGCCACCGTTCTGGCCAGTCGAATACGGCGAAGACGGGTTAGACCTGGTGGCCTTCAGCGCCTGGGACAGACAGACAATGCCGGACTTCCCTTCCAGCTCCGAACAAGATAGCCTTCCGGCGCTGGTCAAGGCATGGCAAGACGGGCTTACGACAATCATCGTGCTCCCCTATTTGGGGTACTTCGCTCAGCGTCTAAACGACAGCCACCTAGTCGTCTCAGCTGAGACAAGGAATGACCCGGAGCTCTACACTCGTGCGCTCCAAACTCGCCGCTGATGCCGAGTAATGCGCAGCCACCAGAGAGTATCGGGCTACTTGTACGGGCCCGGCACCCCGCGCCGGCCGCAAGTCCCGGCGCGGGCAGGAGAGCGCGGCTGCCGCTAGTGCCCCATGCTGCCGTCGCCGTCGACGGGGATGACAGCTCCGGAGCTGTAAGGGGCTTCATCGGAGGATAGCCAGCGGATCACCCGGGCGACCTCTTCCGGCTCAGCAAAGCGTCCCGCCGGGATTCCTTCGAGATAGTGGGCCTGCATCTCGTCGGAGACTTCGTTGAACATGTCGGTCTTCACGAAGCCGGGCATGATGACGTTCGCAGTGATCCCCCTGGACCCCAGCTCCCGCGTCAGGGACCGTGCGATGCCGATGAGCCCGGCCTTGGACGCTGAGTAGTTGATCTGGCCGGCGGCGCCGTAGATAGCGGACACGGATGAGACCAGGACGATGCGCCCGCTGCGCTTTTCATCATGCCCTTGGACGCGCGCTTCACGGCACGGAAAGCGCCGGTGAGGTTGGTGTCGACGACGGAGGTGAAGTCCGCCTCGCAAATGCGCAGGAGCAGCTTGTCGTTGGCGATTCCGGCGTTGGCCACCAGGACGTCCACGGGGCCATGGGCTGCTTCGACTTCCTTGAAGGCTTCGTCGATGCTTTCTGAGTCCGTGACATCAGCCCGGACGGCCAGGATGCCTTCGGGCAGGTCGGCGTCGGACCGCCGGCCATTGCAGCCGATGCCTTGGGCTACAGCTATCAGGTGATGGACATCCACGAACAACGCGCTGGTGCCCGCTGGAAGGCGTACCCCGAACTTGTGAGATCCCAAAGCAAGGACTAATCAGGGATGGCGGCCCCAGCCACCCTGACACGCGCCGGAACCGAAGAATCGGCCCGAAGTGGTAGGAATTGGCCGGTTAGGCACATGCCGGGTTACCAGTAGCGTTTCGGAAGGGGTCCCCCGGCGGCACATTCACACGGCAGATTTCCATTCTGCCCCGGCAGGGACGCAAGCGCTCCGCAGCCGCTATACCACGCGGAAACCGGGAGTAGTCTCGAAGTATGACTACACGTACTTATATCGTCACCGGGTCCGCCTCCGGCATTGGCGCAGCCACTGCGCAGCTGCTGAAAGAACGGGGCAACACCGTCATTGGTGTTGACCTGCGCAACGCCGAGGTAGAAGCCGACCTCAGCACCCCCGAGGGACGCCAGATCGCCGTTGACCGCGCCGTGGAGCTTGCCGGCGGCACCATAGATGCCGTCATTGCCTGCGCCGGCATTTCTGCCCCGGTTCCGCTGACGGTCTCCGTCAATTTCTTCGGAGTCACCGAGTTCCTTGACCGCCTCGCCCCGGTACTGGCACGCAGCGAGGCCCCGCGCGCCGTCGTAGTCAGTTCCATGGCCTCGCTGCAGCCCAACTCCCCCGAGCTGGTCGATGCCATGCTGGCCGGAGACGAGGCCCTGGCCCGCCAGATCGGACAGAAGCTTGCCGACCAGGGTCCGCAGATCGGATACCTGAACTACCCGTCCTCCAAACGTGCCCTCAGCCGTTGGGTCCGCCGCGCTTCGGTCAGCGATCTCTACGCAGGCAACGGCATCCCGTTGAACGCCGTTGCACCGGGCACCGTGCTGACCGCAATGACCAAGGAGCTCCTGGCCACGCCCGAGGGCGTCAAGATGGTCGACGAAAACGTGCCGATGCCGCTAAACGGCCACTCTGAGCCCGTTGTCATCGCCCGGCTCCTTGCCTGGCTTGCCAGCGAAGAGAACTCCCACCTCGCCGGCCAGACCATCTACTGCGACGGCGGCGCAGACGCCACCCTGCGCGGCGACGACATCTGGCAGTCCTAGCCCACAGCGAAATGCCGGTCCGCACCCTTCATTGGGGTGGACCGGCATTTCTATGCCGCGCCGGTCGCTAAGCCGTAGCTTGGAAGTCGGAGCGGACCGGAACCGTTTTTTCCCCGGTCACCGTATCCAGGAAATTGAGCGTCTCCGCCAGTGCCATCCGCGCTTCCCGCAGCTGAAGCTTGAACTGGTATTCATGTCCCAGGGCAGGCTTGTGGTCCTTGGGCCAGAACCTGCGGACCACCGGGACGCCCAGTTGCTCGAGCCTGTCAGCCAGCGGCTTGGACTGCTGCTCGGTGAGGTAGTCGCCGTTGCCGCCGGATATGAATGACGGCGGGAACTTGGCGCTGACGTGGTCGACGATCGACATATGCTCCGCTGCGGGAGTGGACGCCCAGTCCTTGCTGCCGGTGTAAGCCCAGAGCGCGGTCCGGAAGCCCCAGCCCAGCGGACCGGTTAGCTTCGACATGGTCTTCAGATCGTATACACCACAGAACAGGAGCATCCCGCGAAGATGTTCCGGTGCTGCGGCCGGGGTTACCCCGGTCCGGCCGGCGTAGTCAGGGTCCGTGATGATCAGTGCCAGCTGCGCGGCCAGCTGGGCCCCGGCAGAATCACCGGCCAGGACAATCCGGTCCGGATCAAGGCCGTACTCCCCCGCATGTTCCCGCAGGTATCCGAGCGCCTGGTTCAGCTCGATCACGGCCTGGGGGTAACTGGCTTCGGGAGAAATTGAATATCCGGCCCCGGCTACCGCGTAGCCCTGGCCGGACAGGATTTCCAGGTATGGAGCAACGTTCTCCTTGGAGCCGGATATCCACGCACCTCCGTGCACCCAGACAACCACGGGATGGGGACCGTCACCGGTGTCCATGGGCAGGAAGAGGTCCATGGACTGGCGGCCGCTGCGGCCCAGGTACGGAAGCGAGCGGTGCGCCCTGACTCCCCCGGACGGCACATGCTTTCGAAGCGTGCGCAGCTGGACCTTGCCGCCGCTTGAAAACACTCCGCGGATAAACAGTGCCGAGGGTCTTGGATCTTTATGGATAGCTGTTGCGGCCAGTGTTCCGGCTGCGGCTACGGCTCCAGCCATGAACCCTGCTGCCGCCAGGGGCAGAATCTTCATTTTTTCAGGGTAGGACGCTGCCCTGAATGCATCCCGGCGCGATTCCGCTTCACCCCGGGGCACGCCGGCGGCCGCAGTGTGCGACTTCACCGGCGGTTGTGCCCGGCACGACATTGAGCGCAGGCACCGGCGCAGTAAGGGTGTTCCTTTCCCCACGCCCGCCCGTAGCGAAGATCATGGCTCTCCGGTTGGAAACAGGCCGCCGGGAGAACGCACACTAAAAACTAGTGCAGGCATCGCCGGAGATCCTGCCGAAAGGGGTACGTCGCAATGCGCAAAATAAACGCCGGCCGCAACTGGCTTATGCACCAGGTGCCCGACGGGCTGCTGGGCAAAGCCGCCCGGCTGACCAAACCGGTTCAGGGAGCCCTCATGCTTCTGCTGGCCGCAGCTGCAGTCCTGGCCCAGCTGCTCTGACGCTGCCCTGTCATCCAGGTAACCGGGCATCCTGCACGCGCTGAGCCCAACTGCCCCGACTGGACACCCGTACTCCGAGTCAACATTTCTGGACTGAGTCCAAATTTGAGCAATTCCTGCGGGAAACTTTCGATTACTCGAGTATTTCCGCTGTAAAAATGGCGACTGCAAGCGGTGCTACAGACGCCTAGAGGAAGGCTCCATGCTCACGGATCAGGAACTGCCCAACGCCGGCTACTTGAAAGTGGTCCAGCGGAAGACAGCAGAGAAATCATCGGACCGGGCAACCATTGCCTGCGTCATTCCGGCCTACAACGAAGAGGACACCATAGTCGATGTCCTCAACGCACTCCTGAAGCAGACACGGCTGCCGGACGTCATCCATGTGGTCATCAATAACACCGATGACGAGACGTTCTACCTTGCCAGGGAGTTCGCCGGGCCCCACGAACACACGTACCAGGACCTCACCTTCCAGACCGAGGTTTTTGTCCACGACATCGGCGTCAATACGGACAAGAAGGTCGGCGCCCTCAATTACGGCTTCAGCCAGGTCTGCGACGACTACGACTACTTCCTCGGAGTGGACGGGGACACAATCCTGGATAAGCACGCCGTAGAGCACCTTGAGAAAGAGATCCTCAGCGATCCCCGGGTCGGCGGCGTCTCGGCGATCTACACGGTCGCCGAGCCGAAGAAGGGCATGATCGCCAAATACCTCACAACCGGGCAGCGGGCGCAGTTCGCCGCCTTCAATATGGACAATCTGCTGCGGGGCCGGAACATGGCGGTCCTGGGCGGCCAGTGCTCCATCCTGTCGATGGATGCCCTGAAGAACGTCATGGTGGACAACCGCCAGGCCACGCCGTGGGTCAAGGACTCAGAGGTTGAGGATTCGCTGCTCTCACTGCAGATCAAAAGCATCGGCTACGCCACCAAGATTTCAGCCCGGGCCCGTGCCTCAGTGGGAGGCATGGAGACCCTGCGGGCACTGGACGGCCAGCAGGTGAAATGGAACTACGGGGCAATCGACCTGATGTGGCCGGGACAGCGGAGCAATACACCGGGCCAGCCGCTGCACCCGAACCTGCGGCTGCGCTGGAGCGAGAACG
Organism: Arthrobacter sp. BL-252-APC-1A; assembly: GCF_009696625.1. NCBI lineage: Bacteria > Bacillati > Actinomycetota > Actinomycetes > Micrococcales > Micrococcaceae > Arthrobacter > Arthrobacter sp. BL-252-APC-1A. The sequence continues at coordinate 489,574 of NZ_VULS01000001.1, forward strand.
TCTCCATGCTGTTCAATATCGTCACCCGAATGGGTTTCATCCTGCTGCTCGCCGCCTCGCTCAGCATAGGTGCGTACGTCTTCTACTGGTTCTGGCTCATCCCGCCGCTGGTTGCCGTGCTCCTTAATTTCCGCATCGCTCTGTCCCTCAAGGACCGGAGCGCACGGGATATCGCCTTCGCCTTACTCGCGGTCCCGGCTGAGCTCTACCTTTGGCTGCGAATCGGTCATTTTGTCCGCGCCTGGGCCAAGTTCTTCTCCAAGCAGCAAACCGACAACTGGGCCGCACAGGCCCGGGCGGAGCGGGGCGCAGGCTACGGTTTCCTGATGCCCGCCCTGGTTGCCCTGGTCATCATCGCGGGCCTGACCTTCGCGTGGCTCAACCTTCCCGGTGGCGTGCAGTCCGCCGTGCTGGCCATCGGCTGGCCGATCCTGTACATCACCACGCTTGTCCAGACGCTCTTCATGCTGCGCAAGGCACTGCGCCGGCACCGGGGGTTCAAGGTATGACGGGCGTAAACCGCCGGGCATCCAGGGCAGGACGGATCATGGGCATTGCGGCCGCCGCGGTACTGGTACCGGGACTGCAGGCGTGCTCAGTCCCCGGGTTCCCAGGCAGCAGAGACTCCTCGGAAAGCCGTGCAGAAACCCGGGAACCGGGACCCGCGGCAGAAAACGAACTGGCGGAGGGTTCCACCAGCCACCGCCTCGGGGCGGCCTCGCACACTCTCGTGCTGGACTACTGGACCAACGAGGACCCGGCCGGCTGGACACCTGAATCCTCGCCGATCATCAACGTGAGCGTGAAGATCGACGGCGCGCCGGGTCCGGGAGCCGTCCGGGTCACCCGTTTCAATGCCCGGGTGGACGCCCTCGGCATGGAGCTCACAAATGACCAGGGAAGCTTCGCACTTGAACCGCCGTATGCCTACACATCCGGCTTTGCGCTCCCTGCCAACCCCTCGGCCGCAAGCACTACGGTTCTGTTCACCATCGACCTGCTGACCGAAACGGAACCGGGAAGCGGGGTGTTTACCCGGCAGACGGTCCTGGACACACTCACCGTTGGCTACTCAGGCGAGGCGCCCGGCGCCGGGACCGAGCCCGAGGGGTAAGGCGGCCCCCGTCGTTTTCCCGTAACCGCTTCTGGGCGCGGCCGGGAGTCGCTACTGTGGGGGACTCCAGCCGTGCGTCAGAGGAGGCCGCCATGGAATCCGTACCAGGCATCAATCCCGCTGTTCCGCCCACGGGGCCCGGCTGCGTGGAGTGCACTGAGGCCGAAGGGTGGTGGTTCCACCTGAGGCGCTGCGCTGAGTGCGGCCATATTGGCTGCTGCGACACATCACCGGGCCAGCACGCCACGGCCCACGAACAGGCCACCGGGCATCCGGTTATCCGCAGTTATGAACCGGGTGAAGACTGGTTTTACAGCTATCCGCAGGATTCCGCAGTCACCGGACCGCAGCTGGCCCCGCCCCAAGCGCATCCGGCAGACCAGCCCGTGCCTGGGCCGGCCGGGCGCGTCCCGCCGGACTGGATGAGCCACCTGCACTAGGACCGTCACGCACCGCCCTTTTTGAGACGCCCACCGGGTTGCGTACTGCCGCGCAGCACGCCAAAGCGCAGCGACAGCCAGGCCAGCCCGCCGACTGGTATCGGCAGCCAGAAGTTGAGGATCCGCCAGGACAGGACCGCCAGGACAGCCGCATCGTTGGGTGCGCCGAATCCGGCCAGAGTGGGCACGAGGACTCCTTCGACCAGTCCCACTCCCCCGGGAGTCAGCGGCGCCAGGGCCACCAGATTCGCCAGGGAATAGGCAATGAGCAGCTCGCCGGGCCCCAGGGCGTGGCCAAAAGCTGCCAGGAACGTCCACAGACAGGCGGCATCGAAGCCCCAGTAACAGACCGAGAGGACCAGCGCCCGGACCAGGCGGCGCGGATCGCTGCGGAACATGGCGGTTTCAGCTGCCATGGTCCGCACGAAGCGTTCTGCCGAATCGGGCTTGATGATCCGGACCAGCCGCGCTGTTCTGCGTGCCACCCGAACGGCCGCGTCCAGATGACGGTCCAGCACCGAGAGCACACCGAGGCTCAGGGTCAGGAGCACCAGCACTATGATCCCCGCCGTGACGAAGTACCGGTTGGTCCGCACCTCACCAAGCGCGGTGAGCACTCCAACCCCGAACAGGACCCCGAGTACCAGGTTGGCTCCGACAACCTGGACCATCGCTGCGCTCAGCGCATTCTGGGGCCGCACGCCCGACCGGGTCAGGAGCTCGTACCGCAGTGCGGCGGAGGTCGTCCCACCCCCGGGTACAACGTGGTTGACGGCTAGGTCGCTCAAGTCGATGCGAAGCAGGGTGAAGTACCGGGGCTTCACCGACCCCGGAAGCACTACGGAAGTCAGTGCGCTGTAACAGCAAAGCGACAAAGCCTCCAAGGCCACCGCCGCCACCAGCAGTACCACCGGCAGGCGCTGCAGGGCACTGATGACGTTCTCCGAGCCGAGGATCTGCGGCAGCACCGCATATTCGAACACCAGGAGCATGATGACGGCGACGCTGATCCACCGCACCGCCCGGGAATGCCGCAGGCGGTGCCATGCTTCCCGCACCCTGGTCACGTCTCAAGCACAGCAGAGGCACATGCCTCTCCGATAGCCAACGGGGTTCTTCGGGCCGCATAATGCCCCGCCTGTTTGGCAGCGTGAGATCATAGTGACATGATGTTGGTATGTTCCTGACTAAGCGTCAGCAACTTACATACCCAAACAACCAAGGGGTTTCACATGTTCCTAGCGCTGCGCGAACTGCGTTTCGCTCGGGCCCGGTTCGGATTAATGGGCGGCGTCATCGCCCTCATTGCCGTTCTGATGGTCCTTCTCTCCGGCCTGTCATCCGGGCTCGTAAATGACGGGGTGTCCGGCCTTAAGTCCATGCCGGCATCGGCCATTGCCTTCAACGAAGGCACCAAAACCGACAATGCCTTCTCCCGCAGCATCGTTGATCCTTCCCAGGCCGAAGCCTGGAGCACCCAGGAGGGTGTAGAGGAAGTCACCATGCTGGGTTCCACGATCGTCAACGGCGTCACCGAAGACGGCACCCAGGTTGACCTGTCCCTCTTCGGCATCGACACCGGCTCTTTCCTCGCCCCGGCTGTGGGTGACGGACGGGCCATCCAGGCCGTCAACGAAATCGTTGTCTCCCCCACCGCGGAAGATGCCGGGATCGAACTCGGTTCCGTAATCACACTGGACCGCCTCGACGTTGAACTCACCGTTGTCGGCTACACCGACAGCCAGGCCACCTTCGGCCACGTCGATATGGCCTACCTGCCGCTGGAAACCTGGCAGTACATTGCAAGCGGACAGTCCCAGCCCGGCGCACCGGCCGAGGCCGACATTGCCGCCCTGGACTTCGACACCGCCAGCGCCCTCGCCATCAAGGCTGAAGACGGCGCAGAGCTGGACTTCGCTGCAGGTGACGCCGCCGCAGGGACCGTCACCTCCACCCTCAAAGACTCCTTCGACGCTTCCCCCGGCTACACCGCCGAGACGATGACACTGGAAATGATCCAGGTTTTCCTCTACGCAATCTGCGCGCTGGTTGTCGGAGCGTTCTTCACCGTGTGGACGATCCAGCGCAAGCACGAGCTGGCAGTACTCCGCGCCGTCGGAGCCTCCACCGGCTACCTGCTGCGCGACGGCATTTTCCAGGCCGTCGTAATCCTGGTCCTGTCCACCGCCGTCGGCGTCGCCGCAGGCCTTGGCATGGGAGCATGGCTCTCCGGCAGCGCCATGCCGTTCGCACTTGAGGCGGGCCCCATCACCACCGCAACGGCTGTGACAATCATCATGGGCATCCTCGGTGCTGCAATAGCCATCGTCCGAATTTCCCGGGTTGATCCCCTGGCTGCCCTAGGAGGACAGCGATGAGCACACAGACTCACACCTCCGGCGCAAAGGTCAGCACCCGCGGCCTGCGCATCGAAAACGCCAACATGGCTCTGGGCGACGGCGAAAGCACCGTCCAGGCCCTGGACAACGTATCCCTGGCCGTCGAGCCGGGCGAGCTCGTCGCCGTCGTCGGCCCCTCAGGAGCGGGCAAGTCCTCGCTGCTCGCAGTAGCCGGTGCGCTGGCCACTCCGGACAGCGGGCTGGTAAGCGTGAACGGCACGGACATCTCCACCCTCAGCAAGGCTGCCAAGGCCCGGTTCCGGCTGGAGAACATCGGTTTTGTATTCCAGTCCGGCAACCTCATCCCTGCCCTCACGGCTTCCGAGCAGCTGGAGCTGATTCACCGGATGGCAAAGATGAAGGGGAAGTTCAACGCCAAGCAGCTGCTCGACGCCGTGGGCATGGGCCACAAGCTCGACAGCCGCCCCGACCAGCTCTCCGGCGGAGAACGCCAGCGCGTAGGCATCGCCCGCGCACTGGTCTCCAAGCCCACGGTGCTCCTGGTGGATGAGCCCACGGCTGCCCTGGACCGCAAGCGGAGCCAGGACGTAGTGGAGCTTCTCGCCCGGGAAACCCATGAGTTCGGGGTTGCTACTGTTATGGTTACCCACGACCATGACGTCCTCCATCACTGCGACCGGGTCGTAGAGATGGTCGACGGCCGGCTCGCAAGCTAGATACTGCACGAACAGGAGGGCTCTTTGCCCCGCATTACCGCGCCGACGGTGGCTGAACACCGTGCCGCACAGCAAAGGGCCCTCCTGGACGCCGCAAGGACGCTCCTGGCCCGTACCGGCGAAGCGCCAAGCATGGCTGAGGTAGCAGCCCTCGCAGGGCTCGCACGGCCCAGCGCCTACCAGTACTACAAGTCCCGCACCGACCTGCTGAATGCACTGGTAATGGACGTCTTTCCACGCTGGGCACAGCGCGTAGAGGACGCCATGAGCGCCGAAACGGAGCCGGCCGACCGGATCCTTGCGTATGTCCTTACGAATATCGCCCTGGTTGCCGAGGGCGAACATGCCGTTGGCAGCGCCCTGGCATCCGTGGCACCCAGCGAGGAACTCGACGCCCAGAGCGCCCGCATGCACCAGGCGATCCTGGACCCGCTGGTAGGAGCCCTGAAGGATCTCGGCACCGAAGACCCGCACAGCACTGCCGAACTCATCAATGCCATCGTGCACACCGGAACCCGCCTCCTGGAGTCCGGCAAGGACCTGCAGCAGGTCGGACGACTTGTCCGCGAACTCCTTGTGCCTTACATCCGCGAACACGGCGGCGGCACTGCCGGAGCCAGCCAATGAACCGCGGAACCCGGCTCTGGCCCGTCCAGCTGGCCGCCGACGTCGTACTCATCATCGTTTTTGTGGCACTGGGCCGGGACACCCATGCCCACGGCGTGGATCCCGCCGGTGTCCTGATCACCGCATCCCCCTTCATTGCTGCTGCGCTGGCTGCCTGGGCACTGCTGCGCCTGTGGCGCCGTCCGGCATCCCTCTGGCCGCACGGGGTTCTCCTGTGGGTAATCACAGCCGGAGGCGGCCTGGCGGTGCGGGCGCTGGCCGGCGGCGGTACAGCGTTCAGCTTCCAGCTGGTCACCTTTGGTGTCCTCGGAGCTTTCCTGCTGCTTCCCCGCCTCACGGCATCACTTGCCACGCGCGGGCGCGCACGCCACGATTCCACTAGGCTCATAAACAGGGCCTGACACAGGTGCCCAGCAGAAGGAAAGGCAAGCCATGATCACCGCTTTCGTACTCATCCAGACCGACTCGGCCCGGATTCCGGAGTGCGCGGAGGAAATCTCCGAGATTGAAGGCATCAGCGAGGTCTACTCGGTCACCGGAGAGTGGGACCTGATTGCGGTCGCCCGCGTCCGCCGCCACGAGGATCTGGCCGACGCGATTGCCAACCGGCTCTCGAAGGTCCCGGGTGTGATCGGCACCACCACTCAGATTGCCTTCCGGGCTTACTCAAAACATGACCTCGACGCCGCGTTCTCACTGGGTTTCGACGGATAGTTAGGCCCCTAAAACACCGATTTTTCCTAGCAGAAGGGCGCCGAAGACAACGTTCGGGTAACGAATTTTCCCCGTAATCCACGTCATTTCGGCCCCTAACGAGCCCACGCGAAGGGGAGGCGGACCAACCGGTCAGCCTCCCCTTTTTCGTTTAATTCTTAGTGCATATGGCCGGACTGCCCGGCTACTGGGTAACTTCCACCCAGCGGTCCAGAGCCTTGCGGGCCTGGCCGCTGTCCACGGACTCTTCTGCCCGGCGCAGGCCTGCCCGCAGCCGTTCGGTCAGGGTTCCCTCCGCGGCTGGATCCAGGGCCACCAGCGCAGCGGCCGCATTGAGCAGCACGGCGTCCCGGACCGGGCCCCGGTCCCCTGCCAGCACGCTCAGCACGACGGCAGCGTTCGCGGCCGCGTCCCCGCCCCGCAGATCGTCCAGGGTGGCCCTGGGTATCCCGAGGTCCATTGGATCCACTGTCGACCGCTCTACGGTGCCGTTACGGACCTCCCAGACGGTAGAGGTGCCGGTGGTGGTCAGCTCATCGAGCCCATCGCCGCCGCGGAATACCAGCGCACGCACCCCGCGTGCCGCCAGTACACCCGCAATCAGCGGTGCAAGGCGCTCGTCTGCCACGCCTATGGCTGAAGCGGAGGGACGTGAGGGATTGGTCAGGGGGCCCATGAAGTTGAAGGCGGTTGCGACGCCCATGTCCCGGCGCGCAACCGCGGCAAAGCGCATCGAGGGATGGAAGACCTGCGCGAAGCAGAACGTAATACCTGCTTCGACTGCGGAACGGGCAACGCGGTCCACGGGGAGGTCCAGCCGCACGCCCAGCGCTTCAATGACGTCTGCGGAACCCGAGGAGGACGACGCCGCGCGGTTGCCGTGCTTGACCACTTTGGCGCCGGCACCGGCACACACCAGTGCGGCCATGGAAGAGATATTGACAGTGTTATGCCTGTCACCGCCGGTTCCCACAATGTCCAGGGTCTCGCCCGGAATGTCGATGGGACGGGCATTGGCCAGCATGGCCTCCACCAGTCCTGTGAGTTCCTCCACGCTTTCGCCCTTGGCGCGCAGCGCAACCAGGAAGCCCGCGATCTGCGCGTCGGATGCATCCCCCGCCATGATCGTGTCCATCGCCCACCAGGTTTGTTCAGAACTCAGGTCCTGCCCCGCGATGAGCGCGGTAATAAGCGACGGCCAGGTGTGCTCGGAACTCGAAAACTTACTCACACGCTCTAGGTTATCTACGAATCGTAGAAAATGCTGATTTGTTTCCGGACGGCAAGTTCCGCGCCGTTGCTGGGAAGTGAGCGGTTTGGGAACGAACCAGACGCGCCGTTCGTCTGGTTCTGTTGGTGAACTGGGCAGTTTTACGGCCATAATGTCTATGTGACAACAGCGACCCATGCCCCCAGTACCCCGGCTCACCCCACGCTGAACCGCCCCAATATGGTCTCCGTAGGGACCGTGGTGTGGCTCTCCAGCGAACTCATGTTCTTTGCTGCGCTTTTCGCGATGTACTTCACTCTCCGCTCCACCTCGGGCGAGATGTGGGAGATCGAGACAGCCAAGCTGAACGTGCCGTTCGCCTTTGTGAACACGGTGATCCTTGTTTCCAGCTCCTTCTCCTGCCAGTTCGGCGTCTTCGCCGCTGAGCGGCTCCAGCCGCGCCGCACCGGCGGGCTCTTCCAGATTGCCCGTTGGGGAATGGTCGAGTGGTTCTACCTGACCTTCTTCCTCGGCGCCATCTTCGTAGCCGTCCAGGCCTTCGAGTACGCAGAACTCGTGTCCCACGGGATCTCGCTCTCCTCCAACGCCTACGGCTCCTCGTTCTACATCACCACCGGTTTCCACGGCCTGCACGTGGCCGGCGGCCTGATCGCATTCCTGTTCATCATCGGACGCGCCTACGCCGCCAAGCGGTTCGGGCACTTCGAGGCGACCTCAGCGATCGTGACGTCCTACTACTGGCACTTCGTCGACGTGGTCTGGATTGCCCTCTTCGTCATCATCTACTTCCTCAAGTAGTCCGCTTCAGGGCAGCACCACAGCAATATTCAAAGTGGCACGAGTAACCCAAAGACCACACAAGTTAGGAACCACTAAGTGAAGGCACTATCGCAAAGGCGACGTCATCCCCTGGCAGCAGTAGCACTGCTGCTGCTGGGCCTCATCGTTACCGGCGGCATCTATGCGGCTGCTTCCGGAGCGAACGAAGCCCAGGCCGCCACTACCTACACTGCCGATGATGTGCAGCAGGGCGAGAAGCTCTTCATTGCGAACTGCGCCACCTGCCACGGCATGGAGGCCAGCGGAACCGAGAACGGCCCGTCCCTCGTAGGCGTCGGTGCCGCGTCCGTCGATTTCCAGGTCGGCACCGGCCGCATGCCGATGGCCATGCAGGGCCCGCAGGCACAGCAGAAGCCGCAGCAGTTCAACGAAGAACAGACCGCACAGATGGCCGCTTACGTTGCATCCCTCGGTGCCGGCCCGTCCGTTCCGGAAGAGCAGTACCTGGAGACCAGCGGCGACGCCGCTGCCGGCGGCGAACTGTTCCGCGTCAACTGCGCCATGTGCCACAACGCTGCAGGTGCAGGCGGCGCCCTGACCCGCGGCAAGTTCGCTCCGGCCCTGGAAGGCGTCAGCGAACAGCACATCTACGAGGCCATGGTCACAGGCCCGCAGAACATGCCCGTCTTCTCTGACGCGAACCTCTCCCCCGAGGAGAAGCAGGACATCATCACGTTCCTCAAGAACATCGAAGCCAACGGTTCCCCCGGTGGAGCCGAACTCGGTTCACTCGGTCCGGTCTCCGAAGGCCTGTTCATCTGGACAGCCGGCCTGGGCCTGATCATCGCTTTCACAATCTGGTTGACCTCCCGGTCTTCCTAGTCATCGCCGCGCTCACCCCCCGGGGTGACATCACAGTTACACATAGGTCTACTAATGCAGTTTCAAGAGAAGGATGAGGGGGATCATGGGCGACCATAGTCACGGCAGTCCGAACACCTCGGGCACCGTTGCTACGGCTGGCCAGGGCGAAGAAGGGGAGTTCCAGAATCCTGGACTTCCCCCGCACCGTCCTCGCCTGGCCGACACGGATCCCCGGGCTGAGAAGCGGTCCGAGAAGCAGGTGGCGATTCTTTTCGCCATCTCCGCACTCGGTACGCTCCTGTTTTTCTACGGATATTTCTTTATCCGCCTGGATGAGAGCATTGGCACCCTGCGCATCCAGAACCTGTTCCTGGGTCTGGGCACCGCGTTCGCCATGCTCGGCATCGGCGTTGGCATTGTCCACTGGGCCAAGACGCTCATGCCGGACCACGAAGTCATCGAGGAACGCCACGAGATCCGTCCGGAAGAGGACCGCGTTGTTGCCGAGAAGATGATCGGCGACATCATCGAAGAGACCGGCATCAAGCGCCGCCCGCTGATCCGCAACACCCTCCTGGGTGCCATGGCACTGGCTCCGCTTCCCGCGATCGTGCTCTTCCGTGACCTCGGTCCGCTGCCCGGCGATGTCCTGCGCCACACCATGTGGGACAACGGCGTGCGCCTTACCCGCGACCCCAGCGGAACTCCGATCAAGGCTTCCGACGTCACCCTCGGTTCTGCCTTCCACGTGATTCCCGAGGGCCTGAACGACGCCGAGCACAAGCTCGAAGAAAAGGCCAAGGCAGTTGTCCTGCTGATGCGCCTGGATCCTTCCGAGCTGAACCCCTCCCCCGGACGCGAAGACTGGTCCGTGGACGGCATCGTTGCCTACTCCAAGATCTGCACCCACGTTGGCTGCCCGGTGGCACTCTACGAACAGCACACGCACCACCTGCTGTGCCCGTGCCACCAGTCCACCTTCGACCTGACCCAGGAATGCGCTGTCATCTTCGGTCCGGCCGTCCGTCCACTGCCGCAGCTGCCGATCGCCGTTGACGACGAGGGCTACCTCATTGCCACCAGCGACTTCACTGAACCCGTTGGACCGAGCTACTGGGAGCGTGGCTGATCATGAGTGCTACCTCTGTAACCGGCACCTACGAGCCGAAGACCAAGCTCGGGCGCATCACCAACTTCGTCGACACCCGCGTCAGCGGCTCGATGATGGTCAAGGAGTTCGGCCGCAAGGTCTTTCCTGACCACTGGTCCTTCATGTTTGGTGAAGTGGCGCTCTACAGCTTCGTCATCCTGCTCCTCTCCGGAACGTTCCTGACGTTCTTCTTTGATCCGTCCATGGCGGAAACCCACTACGAAGGCAGCTACGTTCCCCTCAAGGGCGTAGAGATGTCCGTCGCCTATGCTTCGTCGCTGGATATTTCCTTCGACGTCCGCGGCGGCCTCTTCATGCGCCAGGTCCACCACTGGTCGGCCCTGCTGTTCGTTGCCTCCGTATCGGTGCACATGCTCCGCGTCTTCTTCACCGGCGCGTTCCGCAAGCCCCGCGAACTGAACTGGGTTGTGGGCGGCGTGCTGCTCATCCTGGCCCTGGCTGCCGGCTTCACCGGCTACTCGCTCCCCGATGACCTGCTTTCCGGCAACGGCCTGCGCATCATCGACGGCGTTATCAAGGCTGTCCCGGTTGTTGGTACCTACATCAGCTTCTTCCTCTTCGGCGGGGAGTTCCCCGGCACGGCTGTGATTGGACGACTTTACGTCCTGCACATCCTCCTGGTTCCCGCCCTGATCCTGCTGATGATCGCCATCCACCTGTTCATGGTCGTTATCCACAAGCACACCCAGTGGCGCGGCCCGGGCCGTACCAACAACAACGTTGTCGGCTACCCCGTTGGACCTGTCTACGCAGCGAAGGCCGGTGGATTCTTCTTCATCGTCTTCGGCATCATCGCCTTCATCTCGGCGGTCTTCACGATCAACCCGATCTGGAACTACGGCCCCTACGACCCCTCCCCCGTATCCGCAGGCACCCAGCCTGACTGGTACATCGGCTGGGTTGACGGCGCCCTGCGCCTGATGCCGGGCTGGCTGTTCGGCTTCCCGTTCGAATGGAACATTCCGTTCCCCTGGGGCGTCAACACGCTCTCCCTGAACGTGCTGCTCCCCGCCCTGGTACCTGCCGGCATCGTCTTCACCCTGCTGTTCACATGGCCGTGGATCGAAGCCTGGGTCACCAAGGACAAGCGGATCCACAACCTGCTGGACCGCCCGCGTAACGCTCCGACCCGCACCGGCATCGGTGTTGCCGGCGTTATCTTCTACTGCGTCATGTGGGCTGCTGCCAGCTCCGACCTCATCGCCACGCACTTCCTGGTGTCGCTGAACGACGTGACTTACTGGCTCCGCTTCCTGTTCTTCTTCGGACCGGTCATCGGATTCATTGTGGCCCGCCGCATCGCCCTGGCTCTGCAGCGCAAGGACCGCGAGATTGTGCTCCACGGCGTGGAGAGCGGACGCATTGTCCGCCTGCCGCACGGCGAGTACATCGAGGTGCACGAGCCGCTGGACGAGTTCAAGCGCTACAAGCTCGTTGCCTTTGAGTCCCCCGAGGTTACCCCGGCCCAGCCGGATGCCAAGGGCAAGATCAGCCGCAGCGAAAAGCGCCGCGGAGCGCTCTCCCGGTTCTTCTTCGAAGACCGCGTTGCTCCGGTGACGCCGGCTGAACTTGAAGCCGCTCATCACCATGAAGCGCCTGCCGAAGTTGAGGCAAGCGAAGTGGATGATGCGCCTGCTTCGATCGAGAAGCACTAGCACCAATATCGACGGAAGCCCCCGGCCAGCATTGCTGGCCGGGGGCTTCTTCGTTGTTCAGGAGAAGTAAAAGGGCTGGACGCCTTCCGCCTAAAGCTCGAACGGAACCCTGGAGGGCAGAGGGTACCGGCGCACCGGATGCTCCAGGTCCGCGAACGGCGCCGAGCCAATGCTTAGTTTGGTGAAGTCCAGGCGGCTCTCCCGGATGGCTACCTGAATCCCCTTCACGGCAAGCTTCACGTCAGGCACCAGGCACAGGATGTTCAGCTTGTACGGGCTGAAGCCAGACTCTTCGACGGAGCCGAGGCCCCGCCACGCGAAATACGTGCCAATGGCCGTCGAGGCCTTGTGTTCCAGGTACCGGTCGCGTTCGGTTCCGTCCTTGGACTTCAGGGCGTACTGCGCGATCACCCAGTGATGCTGGTCTTCGGGGATCTCGGCAAACCCCTCCCCTGCACCCGCCTCCGCGAATTCCTTCAGCAGTCTCTGTGAGTCTGTGCTGTCTACGTTCTCGCGGATGGATACAGTGCCTTCGTGTCCAACCCGGCCCTTGGTCACCATCAGCGAACCGTCCTCCGGCTCGTAGACGGCTTCCCTAAAGAGCATTCCCCGGGGCGGGTCCTGCTTGTACATCCTCAGGATCTCCATTCGGCGATCCCTCCATTCTTGGTTCAGGTCGCCTGGTGGCGGCCGGGGTGGTAAGTGCGCGGTGTCCGGATTCCTGGACGCTGAAGGGGCACCCAGAGCTTGTAGCGGTCAGCACGGTAGTAAGAGACCGAGTAGTCCACCATGGACCGGGAAACATAGGCATGGCGCTGGATCTTCAGCAGCGGCGCTCCGAGGTCCACGTTGAGCAGGCGCGCGGTGGAAGCTGTTGCTGCCGTAGCCTCGATGGTGTCCTCGCCCCACTCGATCACCATCCCGTACCGCTCGCTGAGCACGCGGTAGAGCGACGTCGGCGGCTCTTCCTCGAGCATGCCGGGTACGTGCCACGCCGGGATGAAGTTCTCGTCGACACTCATCGGTTCCCCGTCGGCCAGCAGCTGGCGGCGGAACCGGATCACGGGCTGTCCCTGGTCAATCTGCAGCTCGCGAGCTACCAGATGGGATGCCGGCACCTGCTCAAAGGTGAGAACCCGCGCGTCGGGCACCATCCCGCGGCGGTGCATCTCCTCGCTGTAGGACGTGAGCTTGATCTGGAGGTCCATCTTCTGCCGGGCAACGAACGTCCCGATTCCTACGACGCGCTCCAGGACTTCGTCTGCGACCAGGGCATCGATGGCCTGCCGGACGGTCATGCGGGCCACTTTGAAGTGTTCGGCAAGCTCCCGCTCGGAAGGTACTGCCGTTCCGGGAGGCGCGTGCTGGGCTATGAACCTGCGCAGGATTTCCTCCAGCTGCCTGTGCTTGGGCACGCCGGACTTGGGGTCGATGCCCTCAGGGAAGGCCCTCAGCGCGCGTTTGATCACAACAGGGTGCTCAGAGTCTCTGTGCGGTCGGGCATTGGGTGCGGAGGCCTTCCTGGGAATTGGTGCTCCTCCAAGGATACCGGGAACACAGCCGGCGGCCGGCTAGGCCCGGAGCCGCCCCGGACCACAAAAAACCGAAGGACCCGCAGTTTCCTGCGGGTCCTTCGGTTCAACTGATCTTAGTTACCGGGCGTGAGCCTAGTGTGCGTGGTTGCCGCGGCTGTATTCGTAGACCCAGCCAACAAGTCCCACAACTGCCAGGCCGGCGCTGATGAACAGCACCCACCAGCCCACAGCGAGGCCGAGGAATCCACCGGCGCAGGCGGTCGCCAGGACCAGCGGCCACCAGCTCCAGGGGCTGAAGAACCCCTGTTCGCCGGATCCTTCGTGAATTTCAGCATCAAGCCGGTCTTCCGGACGCATGCCCACGCGGCGAGCCGTGAACATCAGGTAGTACCCGATCATCAGGGACATGCCGGCCGTCAGGAACAGTGCAAGGAAGCCAACCGGTTCCATCCAGTCCACAAGGTAGCCGTAGACAACGCCAACGACTGCGAAGAACGGAGCCATCAGGAGGAAGAGCTTTGCCTCGATTTTCACTTGACGCTCTCCTTGCGGTCAGCCGAACCGTAGACCTGGCCGGGTGCGGACTCGTTGGTGACGGTCTGCTGCAGTTCCGGGTGGTGCAGGTCCAGGGCCGGACGCTCCGAACGGATTCGGGGCAGCGACGTGAAGTTGTGGCGCGGCGGCGGGCAGGAAGTAGCCCACTCGAGCGAGGCACCGAAGCCCCACGGGTCATCAACTTCAACCTTCTTGCCGTGGCGCCAGGTGATGTAGACGTTCCAGAAGAACGGGATCAGTGAGGCACCCAGGACGAAGGAGGCGATCGTGGAGAACTGGTTCATCGCGGTGAAGTTGTCTTCCACGAGGTAGTCAGCGTAGCGGCGCGGCATGCCGATGACGCCCAGCCAGTGCTGGATCATGAACGTGCCGTGGAAGCCCAGGAACAGGAGCCAGAAGTGGATCTTGCCGAGGCGTTCGTTGAGCATCTTGCCGGTCCACTTGGGCCACCAGAAGTAGAAGCCTGCGAACATCGCGAAGACGACGGTACCGAAGACCACGTAGTGGAAGTGCGCAACCACGAAGTAGGTGTCCGACACGTGGAAGTCCAGCGGCGGAGCGGAGAGGATGATGCCGGTCAGGCCACCGAAGAGGAAGGTGATCAGGAAGCCGATGCTCCAGAGCATCGGCGTCTCAAACGTGATCGATCCGCGCCACATGGTGCCGATCCAGTTGAAGAACTTCACGCCTGTTGGAACGGCGATCAGCATGGTCATGAAGGCGAAGAACGGCAGCATGACGGCGCCGGTCACGTACATGTGGTGTGCCCACACGGTCACGGACAGGGCAGCAATGGCGATCGTTGCGTAAACCAGGCCCTTGTAGCCGAAGATCGGCTTGCGGCTGAAGACCGGGAAGATCTCCGAGACGATGCCGAAGAACGGCAGGGCGATGATGTACACCTCGGGGTGGCCGAAGAACCAGAACAGGTGCTGCCAGAGAACAGCTCCGCCGTTTTCCGGATCAAAGATATGAGCCCCGAAGCGGCGGTCAGCACCCAGTGCAAACAGTGCGGCAGCCAGCGGCGGGAACGCCATCAGGATGAGGATACCGGTCACCAGGGTGTTCCAGGTGAAGATCGGCATACGCCACATGGTCATGCCCGGGGCACGCATGCAGATGATCGTGGTGATGAAGTTGACTGCACCGAGGATGGTACCGAAGCCCGAAAGTGCAAGGCCAAAGACCCAGAGGTCACCGCCGACACCTGGCGAGAACGTTGTATTGGACAACGGTGCGTAAGCGAACCAGCCAAAGGACGCGGCGCCCTGCGGGGTGATGAACCCGGACACGGCAATGATGCTGCCGAAGAGGAAGAACCAGAACGCAAGCGCGTTCAGTCGAGGGAAGGCAACATCGGGAGCACCGATCTGCAGCGGCATCATCACGTTGGCGAAGCCGGAGAACAGCGGGGTTGCAAACATCAGCAGCATGACGGTGCCATGCATGGTGAACAGCTGGTTGTACTGTTCCTTGGTCTGCAGGATCTGCATACCGGGTTCAAACAGCTCGGCACGGATGACCAGGGCCATCACGCCGCCGAGGCAGAAGAATATGAATGACGCGATCAGGTACATGTACCCGATGGTCTTGTGGTCAGTGGAGGTGATCCAATTGACGACGATGCGTCCCTTGGAGACCGGCACGACGCGCGGGGCGACCCGGGTGCCTGCTTCCTCCGAAGTGTATTCCAGGGTAGTCATAGCTTTCCTCCTACCTCCTTTACTTCGTCGGATTCAGGTTGGTGTTGCGGTCGTATTCAGCGCCCAGCTGGCCATCTTCCAGCGTGGCCACGTAGGCCTCGTACTCGGCCTCGGAGACGACCTTCACGTTGAAGAGCATTTCAGAGTGGTACTCGCCGCAGAGTTCGGCACACTTGCCTTCGAAGGTGCCCTCCTGCTGCGGGGTGAGGGTGATGTAGTTGGTGCGGCCCGGAATCATGTCGCGCTTCTGCAGGAATGCCGGTACCCAGAACGAGTGGATGACATCGCGGGAGTTCAGCTGCAGTTCAACAGACTTGTTGACAGGCAGGTACAGCGTGGGGAATTCGTCCTGGGACTTTTCCTCGCCGTCCAGGTTTACCTGGACACCGCTGTAGTACTTGTCTTCCTTGACATAGTTGAAGTCCCAGGCCCACTGCTTGCCGCGGACGTCCACAATAACGTCCGGGTTATCGTCGCGGGCATCGAGGGCGCGGATGTCCTGGTCGGTGAAGAAGAAGAGCACCAGGACCATGAACAGCGGAATCGCCGTGTAGAAGATTTCCAGCGGCAGGTTGTAGCTGAGCTGGCGCGGGTAGCCGGTCTCATTCTTCCTGCGGCGGTAGGCAATGATGCACCAGAGGATCAGGCCCCAGGTGAGGATACCAACGGCCAGCGCGGCAATCCATGAATTGACCCAGAGGTCCATGATGCGGCCGGTGTGGTTGGTGGTGTCCCGTTCCGTGGGCAGCCAGCCCTTTTGGACATCTGATGAACAACCCGATAAAAACAACGCGCCGGCCGACGTTACGGCTGAGATCTTTAAGATCCTGGCGCGTCGGCTGCTGGTTCGGTCCTGCGAACTCACAGACGGCCCTTCCTCTTGTTACGTGCAAGTGCGGCACAGCGGACAGAAAAATCCCCCCAGCTGCGCACGATCAGTTTTACTACTACGTGTAGAGCTTACCCCGGACGCGGTGCTGTCCAGTGACAGACTGCACCGCGTGCCGGGCAAAATACCCTCTATTACGGCTCGAAAGCCGTGTTTTCGGGCCTAGTGGAAGGAGTCTCCACAGGCGCAGGAGCCACCGGCGTTGGGGTTGTCGATGGTGAAACCCTGCTTTGAAATCGTATCTTCGAAATCGATCGAGGCTCCGGCCAGGTACGGCACGCTCATCTTGTCGACGATGACCTCAACGCCGTCGAAGTCGCGAACCGCATCGCCGTCGAGCACACGCTCGTCGAAGTAAAGCTGGTAGATCAGGCCCGAGCAGCCCCCGGGCTGAACGGCAACCCGCAGCCGCAGGTCAGTGCGGCCCTCCTGCTCAAGGAGGGAGCGGACCTTGCCGGCGGCAACCTCGGACAGCATCACGTCGTGCGTGGGCAGTTCTTCGGCTGCTTCGGTTCCAACCAGGCCAGCGTTCTCACTCGTGGAAGTGCTCATTGCTTCTCTCTTTCCGTCCGGGCGCCCGGTCCCGTTTGTGCCGTCGGCTAACGGGACCGGAGCCAGTTCACTCAATGGTACGTCGGCGCACCCCTACAGCTCTAACGGCCTAAGGGGTTTCGGGCATTCCCAGGCGTGCCAAAAGCAGGGCCTCCGCGAGGACGGCGTTCCGGAAATCATCCAGGTGCAGCGACTCGTTGGCCGAGTGTGCCCGCGAATCAGGATCTTCCACCCCGGTGATCAGGATCTGGGCTGCCGGGAACACCTCCACGAGATCGGCGATGAAGGGAATGGAGCCGCCGACACCCATCTCCACGGGTTTGGTGCCCCAGGCCGCTTCAAGTGCCCACAGTGCGGTCTGGGCCGCGGGTGCCGCAGTGTCGGTGGCGAAGGCGTTGCCCCGCTCCCCCGGTGTAAACACAACCTCTGCACCGAACGGCGCATTGGCTGCCAGGTGGCGGGCCATGGCGTCCATGGCCGCTTCCGGATCCTGTCCAGGCGCAAGGCGCATGCTGAACTTGGCACGCGCCGAAGGCTGGATCGTGTTCGAAGACATGGCGACCGAGGGAACATCGATGCCGATGATGGACAGTGCGGGTTTGGTCCAGAGCCTTGAGGCGATAGACCCCTCCCCCGCCAGCCGGACCGAATCCAGGACGGAAGAATCCTGTCGGAAGTCCTCCTCCGGGTAATCCACCTCTGCGTCGTCAAACCCTTCCAGGCCTTCGATGGCGAGGTTGCCGCGTTCGTCGTGGAAAGTGGCGATCAGCCGGGCGAGCAGTGTCGGTGCGTCCAGTACCGGACCTCCGAACATGCCCGAGTGCACTGCGTGGCCGAGTACGCGCACCTCGAAGGTTCCGTCAACAAGGCCGCGGAGGCTGGTGGTGAGCGCCGGAGTGCCCACCTTCCAGTTGCCGGAGTCTGCGACGACAATGACGTCGGCCTGCAGCAGGTCGCGGTGGGTCTCCAGGAACGTGCGGAAGGTGGGGGAACCAGCTTCTTCCTCCCCTTCGATGAAGAAAGTGATTCCGACGCCGGAGTCCGCGCCGAGGACTTCGTCGAGGGCACGCAGCGCTCCGACGTGGACCATGATTCCGGCCTTGTCATCGGCCGCGCCGCGCCCGTAAAGCCGGCCGTTGCGCTCCGTCGCAGTGAACGGCTCGGTTTCCCAGAGGGAAAGATCTCCCGGGGGCTGGACGTCGTGGTGGGCGTACAGCAGCACGGTCGGCTTGCCGGGGGCTGCCGGACGGCGCGCGACGACGGCGGGCCCGCCCGGCTTGCCGTTGTTGTCCACCCGCAGGATCTGGACGTCGTCCAGTCCGGCGCCGCGGAGCAGCTCCGCCACGGCGTCTGCGGAACGGTCAAGGTTCTCTGGGTCAAACGAATCCCAGGCGATGCCGGGTATGGCAACCAGCCTGGTGAGGTCTTCTAGTGTCCGGGGAAAGGCAGCGGCCACGCTGTTGCGCAGCGCAGCTTCGTCCGGGAGGCTGCTGGAGGATTCGGGTGTCGAAGTCATATGGCAAACCCTACAACCGCACCCCGGCCGGGTTCGAGGCACCCGCTTCCCCCGTACCGCTGCCGCAGCCATGTGGCGTCCACCGGTAAGCTCGCGCAGGCCACGCGCGGGTCAGGTATCCTTGATGAGTGTTCGGACGAAAGAAAGAAGCGCCCACCGCGCAGGAAACTGTGGACCACGCAGCGGCCCAGGCCACGGAGTCAGCGAAGGCAGGCACCTCCGCCGGCAAGGGTGCTCCCACCCCCAGGCGCAAGGACCAGGTTGCCGCCCGCAAGCGTCCCCTGGTGCCCAATGACCGCAAGGCTGCCCGCGAAGCCAGCCGCGCCGCCATGCGTGAGGAGCGCCTGAAGACCCGTGCTGCCCTCGATACGGGCGACGAGCGTTACCTTCCGCTGCGGGACAAGGGACCGAACCGGCGTTTTGTCCGTGACGTGGTGGATGCCCGCTGGAACGTGGGCGAGTTCGTGATGATTGCCGCCGCCGTCTTTGTGGTGGCCAGCTTCATCCAGAACCTCACTATCCAGAGCTTCATCCTGATGGCCTTCTGGGCACTGATTGTCCTGGTGGTGGTCGACAGCTTCCGCATCCGCTTCCTCCTGCGCCGCCGGCTCACCGAAAAGTTTGGCGCCCCCAACCAGGGAGACGTCTGGTACGGGATCTCCCGCGCCCTGCAGCTGCGCCGGTTCCGCCTGCCCAAGCCCCAGGTGCGCCGCGGAGACAAGGTTTCCTAACAGCCTCATACAGCAGGAAAAGGGACCGGTTCACTGTTGAACCGGTCCCTTTTCCTGTGTCTGCATAGTGTCCGGCGCCCGCCGTCACCGCCGGATCCCCCGCGCTGGGCGGACGGATGCCGTCCCGGCAGACTAGCCGCGGCGGCGCTGGAGCTGCCGGACCCGCCGGTTGATGCGTCCGGCCCAGAAGGGACCTTCATACAGGAAGGCCGTGTAGCCCTGAACCAGGTTCGCGCCGGCGTCGAGCCGTTCCTGGACATCGTCTCCGGTTTCAACACCGCCCACGGAGATGATCACCGGCCCCTCCCCCAGCGCGGCCCGCAGGCGGCGCAGCACTTCAAGGGACCTCTGCTTCAGCGGAGCACCGCTCAGCCCGCCCACGCCCGCAGCAATAACAGTCTCTGGGTCAGTGACCAGGCCCTCGCGCTGAATGGTGGTGTTGGTGGCAACTACCCCGTCCAGGTTCAGGTCCAGGGCCAGCCGGGCGACGTCGTCAATGTCTTCATCAGTGAGGTCCGGCGCAATCTTGACGAGCAGCGGCACGTGCCTTCCGGCCGTCTCGTCGGCTGTGCGGCCCACTTCGGTCAGCAGTGGACGCAGCGAATCGATGCTCTGCAGCTGGCGCAGACCCGGGGTATTCGGGGAGCTCACGTTTACCACGAGGTAGTCGGCGTCGGCGGCGAGGAGCCGCGTGCTGGCAAGGTAATCCTCCACCGCATCCTCGAGCCCGACCTTCTTGGTCTTCCCGATGTTCACGCCGACAATCGGGCGCGTCCGGCCCCAGCGGCGGTACAGGCCGTCCACGGCTTTCCGGACCCGCGGCGCGACGGCGGCGGCGCCGTCGTTATTGAACCCCATCCGGTTGATGACTGCACGGTCTTCGACCAGCCGGAACAGGCGGGGTTTGGCGCTTCCGGGCTGCGCCTGTGCCGTAACCGTTCCCAGTTCCACGTGTCCGAACCCCAGGTTCGCCAGTGCCACAACGGCAGCCCCTTCCTTGTCGAAACCCGCGGCAAGGCCAAAAGGTGACGGGAACGTGAGGCCCAGTGCTTCCGTGGCCAGCTCCGGCGACGGCCGGGTCAGGGCACGCAGCACCGGGGCAGCCGGGGTAAAGGCCATCGCACGGATGGCTTCATAACCGATCTTGTGGGCTTTTTCGGGGTCCATTCCGGAGAAGACAACCCGGAAGAACGTGGGGTAGACGCGCATGTTTTAATGCTTTCACCCCGGGTGTCCTGCACCAAATCGCGGTCCGGACGGCACGTCCGATTCGTGTATTTTCGTTATATGGCGCAGAACTGGCAACCGGACAGGTTGGGGCACGGATACCGCTGCTTGACACTGGACCTTGGCGAGGATGACGAAGGCCCGGTCGCCGCCACCCTGGTCTCCTACACGCCTGAGCCTCCCCCTGCCCCGACGCTGGCGGCCAAAGTGCGTGAGCGGATCGCCCGGATGCGCGGACCGGTGGAGCCTGCGCCGGTTCACGCCGTGGTTTACATCCACGGCTGGGCTGACTACTTCTTCCAGACGGAACTGGCTGCCTTCTGGGCGGAACGCGGCGTGGCCTTTTATGCGCTGGATCTGAGGAAATACGGCCGCAGCCTGCGCCCGGGACAGTCCGAAGGCTTTATTACGGACCTCTCCGAGTACGACGCCGACATTGAGTCGGCGCTGGCCGCCGCCACAGAGGACATCAGGTCCAGCCGCGGCGCCGGGACTCCGGTGCGGATGTCCCTAATGGCCCACTCAACCGGCGGCCTGGTTGCCTCACTGTGGGCACACCGGAATCCGGGCAGGCTGGAAACCCTGATCCTAAACAGTCCTTGGCTTGAACTGCGCGGCAGCTCGCTGGCACGCAACGCCGCAGCCGGCCTGCTGGAGCCGCTCGCCCGCACGAGGCCCAAGGCCCGCCTGAAAATTCCCGAGCTCGACTACTACTGGCGGTCGCTGAGCAACGAGGCCGACGGCGAGTGGGAACTGGATCCCGTGTGGAAACCCCCGGGCAGCTGGCCGATCCGGGCCGGCTGGATCTCCGCTGTCCTGGCCGGACACGCGCAGGTTGCCAAGGGCCTGTCAATTGACTGCCCGGTGTTGGTGATGACATCTGCCCGTTCCACTATCGGCACCACCTGGAACGAGTCGATGATGACGTCGGACAGCGTGCTTGACGTCAGTCTTATGGTGCAGCGTGCCCTGCAGCTGGGGCCGGTTGTCACAGTCCTCCGCTTTGACGGCGCCCTGCACGACATCCTGCTCTCTGCCAAACCGGTGCGCAGGCTGGTTTACCGGGGAATGGACCGGTGGACCAGGGCCTACCTGCTGGGCGCCGGGCCGGGCTAGGAGCCCGCCGCCGCCTGGTCCACCGCTCCCCCGTACCGCCGGTCCCGCCGCGCATAGATTTCAACGGCCTCCCAAAGCGTACGCCGGTCAACGTCCGGCCAGAGCGTGTTCATAAAGACCATCTCGGCGTAGGCAGACTGCCAGAGCATGAAGTTGGAGAGCCGCTGCTCGCCGGAGGTCCGCAGGAAAAGGTCGACGTCGGGAAGGTCCGGCTCATCGAGGTAGCGCTGGATCGTCTTCTCCGAGATGCTGCCGGGACGCAGTTTCCCGTTCTTGACGTCTTCCGCGATCGCGCTGACGGCGTCGGTGATTTCGGCGCGGCCGCCGTAGTTCACACACATGTTAAGCGTGCACGTCGTATTGTTCCTGGTTTGTTCCTCTGCGACCTCGAGTTCCTTCACCACGGAACCCCAGAGCCTGGGGCGGCGTCCGGACCAGCGGATCCGTACCCCCCATTCATCGAGCTGGTCGCGCTGGCGGCGGAGCACATCCCGGCTAAAGCCCATCAGGAACCGCACCTCTTCAGGTGACCGCTTCCAGTTTTCAGTAGAGAACGCGTAGACGGACACGTGCTGAATGCCGATCTCCACCGCACCGGCCATCACATCCAGAAGCGCGGCTTCACCGGCACGGTGGCCCTCCGTGCGCGGCAGGCCGCGCTGGTTGGCCCAGCGGCCATTGCCGTCCATCACGATTGCCACGTGCCCTGGGACCAGTTCCCTGGGGACAGGCGGAGGCACGGCCCCGGAAGGGTGCGGCCAGGGCGGCGTCGGAGAATTGCGGGGAGGGACCAAGACTTACACACGCTCCACATGTTGAAGGGACTTTACGACGCGTTCCAGGTGCCACTGCAGGTAGCTGGCCACCAGTCCCGCGGATTCACGCCGCGGCTGGGGACCGGAGGAGTCTGCATGTTCCCAGTCACCGCTGAGCAGTGCGGCCAGCAGCTCCATCGTTTCCGCAGACGGAGACGCGGAACCCGGAGGGCGGCACACCGGACAGACAGCTCCCCCAAGGGGTGCGGAAAACGCCGAGTGCGGCCCCGGTGCCCCGCAGCGGGCGCAATCGGTGAACGTTGGGGCCCATCCGGCGGTGGCCAGCGCCCGAAGGAGATACGAATCAAGTATGAGCTCAGGCGGGTGTGCGCCCCGGCTTAGCGCCGCCATCGCCCCGATGACCAGCGGATAATGGGCATTCGCGGATTCACCGTCCGCATCGGTAAGCCGTTCGGCAGTCTCGGCCACCGCTGCTGCAGCAGTATAACGGGCGTAGTCTGCTGCGATTCCGGCCCCATAGGCCCCTTTGGTCTGGGCCTGGGTCACGATGTCCAGGCTGCGGCCGTGGGAGAGCTGCAGGTCCACGACCATAAAGGGCTCCAGCCGGGCACCG
Organism: Arthrobacter sp. BL-252-APC-1A; assembly: GCF_009696625.1. NCBI lineage: Bacteria > Bacillati > Actinomycetota > Actinomycetes > Micrococcales > Micrococcaceae > Arthrobacter > Arthrobacter sp. BL-252-APC-1A. The sequence continues at coordinate 512,459 of NZ_VULS01000001.1, forward strand.
AACTTGCTTGAGGTGCGGCGCACTCCCTTGGCCACCGCACGGACCTGGCCGTGGTTGCGCGTCAGGAGGATGACGATCCTGTCTGCTTCACCCAGTTTGTGGGTGCGCAGGACCACTCCCTCATCGCGGTAGGTCCGCGAAGCGAATGATTTATTGGCCACGGGACCATTTTCCCACGCAGCAGCGCGCCCGGCTGCAGCTGCAGCCGGGCGCGCCCTGCACCGGTTGGCAGCCGGCGGCTGTGCTACTCGCCGGAAGCGTCGCGGATCGCCCGGTTCACTGCGGAAACCACGGCCTTCAAGGCAGAAAGCGTGGTGTTGGAGTCAATGCCAACGCCCCACAGCACACGCTCGCCGACGGCGAGCTCAACGTACGCGGCAGCCATTGCCTTGCCGCTGGCGGAGAGTGCGTGCTCGGAGTAGTCGAGCAGGCGGACATCCACGCCGTCCTGGCTCAGGATCTGGAGCAGGGCGTCGATAGGACCTGTACCGGAGGCGACGCGGCGCTGCTGGACGCCGCCTGCACGCAGGCTGGCGGTCAGCAGGAACGAACCGTTCTCTGCAGTGTCGGCTGTGACGGAGGTCAGCGCATAGTGGCCCCACGGTTCGGCACCTGTATCAGGGGACGTGGGCAGGTACTCGTCCTGGAAGACCCGCCACAGCTCCGCGCCGGTGACTTCTCCGCCAACGGTGTCCGTACGGCGCTGGATGACGCCGGAGAACTCGATCTGTGCACGGCGGGGCAGGTCCAGGTTGTGCTCGTTCTTGAGCAGGTAAGCCACTCCGCCCTTGCCGGACTGGGAGTTCACCCGGATTACGGCTTCGTAGCTCCGGCCAATGTCCTTCGGGTCGATGGGCAGGTACGGAACGCCCCACTCGAGCTCGTCCACGGACTTGCCGGCTGCTGCGGCTTCCTTCTCCATGGACTCGAAGCCCTTCTTGATGGCGTCCTGGTGGGAGCCGGAGAAGGCCGTGAAGACAAGGTCTCCGCCGTAGGGTGAACGTTCCGGCACCGGCAGCTGGTTGCAGTATTCGACCGTGCGGCGGATTTCGTCCATGTTCGAGAAATCGATCTGAGGGTCGATGCCCTGGCTGAACATGTTCATGCCCAGGGTGATCAGGTCAACGTTTCCGGTGCGCTCTCCGTTGCCGAAGAGGCATCCTTCGATCCGGTCAGCGCCGGCCAGGTATCCCAGCTCAGCGGCTGCGACGCCGGTGCCGCGGTCGTTGTGCGGGTGCAGCGACAGGATGATGGCCTCGCGGTTGGCAAGGTTGCGGTGCATCCATTCAATGGAGTCCGCGTAAACGTTCGGAGTCGCCATTTCCACCGTCGCGGGCAGGTTCAGGATCATCTGGCGGTCCGTGGATGCTTCAAGGACCTCGGCAACGGCGTTGGAAATCCGCAGTGCGAAGTCGAGTTCGGTGCCCGTGTAGGACTCCGGGGAGTATTCATACGTGACATCGATGCCGCTCAGCTGCTCTTCGTACTTCTTGCAGAGCCGGGCGCCGTTCAGGGCAATGTCCACGATACCGTCCTGGTCGGTGTTGAACACGACCTTCCGCTGGAGGACAGAGGTGGAGTTGTAGAGATGGACGATCGCGCGGTCTGCACCTTCGAGGGCGTCATAGGTGCGCTCGATGAGGTGTTCCCGGGACTGTGTGAGCACCTGGATCGTAACGTCGTCGGGAATCCGGTCGCCTTCAATGAGCTGGCGGACAAAGTCGAAGTCCAGCTGGGAGGCTGAGGGGAAGCCGACCTCGATTTCCTTGTAGCCCATGTTCACAAGCAGATCGAACATCTTGTGCTTGCGTTCGGGGGTCATCGGGTCGATCAGCGCCTGGTTGCCGTCACGGAGGTCGACTGCGCACCAGCGGGGGGCCTTGGTGATCACTTTGTCGGGCCAGGTACGGTCTGCCAGATCAACGGCGATCTGGTCCTGGAACGGAACATATTTGTGGATCGGCATGCCGGAGGGCTGCTGTGCGTTTCGCATGGTATCTGGGGTGGCCTTTTCTTGTAGAGCTTCAGAAATGGTGGCCGGGCAACACAAACTCCGCAGCGAGGGTTCGGCCTAAACAGTTGTTCGTGTGGCCTCGCCGCGGCAGCTAAGGAGGAGGTTCTCTGCGCGCACCTGCCCAGACTAGCACGCAGGTTCCGGGGGCTCGGAAAGCTTAGTAACCGAAGGCCGACTGGCACGTAACCTGTGCCGCAGTCTGCCCGGTCAGCCCGCCGAGGTCCCCGGTGTCCTCCATGACGTTGCCCTTGGTGAAGTCGGAACCAACCTGCACGACGACGCCGCTCACCACGGCGCTGGCGCTGACCTGGGAGGCGGGAATGTTCAGGGCCTCAGCTACTTCGAGGGCCATTTCGTCGTACCCGGGAGTAAAGAAGATCTGGGTACCGGGTGTTGTTGACTGTGACAGTCCACCGGCCAGGGCCTGCGTGAATCCTTCGCTGAGCAGGTACTCGGCGAGCTCGGCGTCGCGGCCGCTTTCGGTTCCGTCGATCCCGTCCAGCAGGGTCACGGGAATGGTGGCGGGGTCGATCGCAGGCGCTGAGGGTTCCGGCGCGGCAGATTCGGTGCCGGGGGTTTCAGTGCCGGGTTCTTCGGCTTCCCCGGCAACCCCGATGGGCTGGTCAGCGACCAGTGCATCAAACAGGGGCTGCGCTGCGGTCTCGTCAAGGACGAGGCGGTTGGGATCGAGTTCGTAGGGAACCACCGGGACAGTCACGAAGGCAACGTTGCCCAGGTCTACGTCCTTGAGCCTGCCGGCCATGGCGATCAGGGTGGGGATGTCGGTGAGTCCGTCGTCGACGGTGAGGTTCTTGGTCACGGTGTCGGCAATTGAATACAGGCGGGGCAGGTTGTTCAGTGTTCCTTCGCCCTGGACCTTGCGGACCATGGACGCCAGGAAGCTTTGCTGCGCCTTGATACGGCCTTCGTCACCGCCGTTGCCGAAGCCGTGCCTGGTGCGCAGGAACGCCAGTGCCTGGTCGCCCTGGATACTTGAAACGCCGGCCGGGATGTTCAGCCCTGACAACGGGTCATCCACAGGCTGGTTCACGCAGACTTCAACACCGCCAAGGGTGTTGGAAAGTTCCTTGACCGCGTTGAAGTCGGCCATCATGAAGTGGTCAATGCTCAGGCCGGTTAGCTGGTTGATGGCTGCAACGGTGCATCCGGGGCCTCCGTTGCCCAGTGCGCCGTTCAGCTGGCCCAGGTCCATGGCCTCATACTGCAGTCCGGACTCGGGATCGGTGCAGGCCGGAAGCGCCACAAGGAGGTCGCGCGGGAAGCTGACAACAGTTACGTGGGACCGGTCCGCTGCCATGTTCACGAGCATCATGACGTCGGAGTTGTTCGAATCCTGGCCTTCGCGGTTGTCGGTGCCAAGCACCAGGATCTGCATGGCGTCCCGGTTCGTGTCCCCCGGAAGCTCGTCCTGGTTCTGGCCAATGTTCAGCGGCTTGGTATCGAAGTTGCTCTGCAGGCGCAGCAGCTGCACGCCGGCAAAGACGAGCCCGGACACAAGGGTCAGGGACAGCACCAGGGCCAGGGCGGCCAGTACGGGGTGCCCGCCGCGGGCAGCACCGTTGCCCAGATGGCGGCCGCCCGGAACTGCGGCAGTCCGGCGTCGGCTTGGCAATCCGGATCCGGAGGGACCAGGACCTGCAGCGGCACGGCGTGATGGCATAGCCGGTCCCTCCCATGGATCAGTGAATTATGGCTCGCGAAAATTGGATGTACAAAGTGTACGGGCTGCGTCTGGGAAGATGCTCTGGACCCGCTGCGGACGATTTCCCGTCCGGTTAGAAGCCCAGCTTGACCAGCTGCTTGGGGTCGCGCTGCCAGTCCTTGGCAATCTTGACGTGCAGGTCCAGGTAAACCCTGGTCCCAAGCAGTGCCTCGATCCCCCGGCGGGCGTTGGTTCCCACTTCGCGCAGGCGGGAACCGCCCCGCCCTATGATAATCGCTTTCTGCGAGGGGCGCTCAACATAGAGATTCACACGGACATCCAGCAGCGGGTTCTCCTCGCTGCGCCCTTCGCGCGGGATGATTTCCTCGACAACCACGGCAAGGGAGTGCGGAAGCTCGTCCCGGACGCCTTCCAGGGCGGCCTCACGGACCAGCTCAGCAACCATAACCGCCTCGGGCTCGTCGGTGAGTTCACCGTCCGGATACAACGGCGGTGAGGCAGGCATGTGGGAGGCCAGAACGTCCGCAACGGTGTCCACCTGGAACCCGTCTGCGGCCGAAACCGGAACGACGTCGGCCCATCCGGCCTCGCCCATGACTTCGGTTCCCAGCGCTGTTACCGACATAAGCTGCTTTGCCAGGGCTGCCCGGTCCACCAGGTCGGTCTTGGTCACCAGGGCAACAATCGGCTTCCCCCTCACGGCGGCGAGCTGATTTGCAATGTACCGGTCGCCCGGACCAACCGCTTCGTTGGCCGGCAGGCAGAAACCAATGGCGTCCACCTCGGCCAGGGTGTCAGCCACAAGGTCATTCAGGCGCTGTCCCAGGAGGGTGCGCGGACGGTGCAGCCCCGGGGTATCCACGAGGATGAGCTGGGAGTCGTCCCGGTGCACGATTCCGCGGATGGTGTGCCGGGTGGTCTGCGGCTTTGCTGAGGTGATGGCCACTTTTTGGCCAACGAGGGCATTCGTCAGTGTGGACTTACCGGCGTTTGGCCGGCCCACCAGGGACACGAATCCGGCACGGAACGTGGGTTCAGTCATTTCGGGGTACCAATTCTGTTGTTTTCGGGCGGTCCTGCTGGGCCGCTGCTGTAGTTTGTTCGTCGCCGTCCTGGGGCTGCCGCCAGGCCAGGACATGGGAAACACGGTTACGCCGCCCCTCCAGCCTTTCGGCGTGAAGGACGATCGACTCCACGGCCACCTCGCTGCCCACGATGGGCACACGGCCCAGCGCCTTGGCCAGCAGGCCGCCCACGGTGTCTACCTCGTCGTCTTCCAGGCTGACGTCGAACAGCTCCCCGAGATCATCGATCCCGGCCTTGGAACTGATTCTGTAGCGGCCGTCGCCCAGGTCTTCGATCTCCGGACGCTCGGAGTCGTATTCGTCAACAATCTCGCCGACGATCTCTTCGATCAGGTCTTCAAGGGTGACCAGTCCCGCCGTGCCGCCGTATTCGTCAATCACGACCGCAACATGCGTGGACTCGCGCTGCAGTTCCTGCAGCAGCTCCCCTACCGCCTTTGATTCGGGGACGTAGCGCACGGGTCGGCAGAAGCCGTCAACAGCCTGGGTCCCGGCTTCCGGAGACCTGCCGTGCATCTGGGCTGCGACGTCCTTCAGGTAGAGAATGCCGACAATCTGGTCGGCACTGTCCTCGATTACCGGCACCCGTGAATAGCCCGACCTCAGGAAGAGGGACATTGCCTGGCGGAGTGTGGATCCGGAGTCGATGCAGACCATGTCTGTCCGGGGAACCATGACCGAACGGACCTTGGTGTCCCCCAGCTCGAACACCGAATGGATCAGCTCCGCCTCAGTGTTCTCGATCATGTCTGCCTCTGAGGCGCGGTCCAGCAGTTCGCGGAACTCCTCTTCGGTGAAGAAGGCTGCGTCCGGTCCCTGGGTGCCTGGAGCCACGGCAGAGCCGATCTTCACCAGCCATCCCGGGATGGGGCCGAGGATGATGCGGAGCACGCTCACCAGACCGGCAGTCAGGACCACGACGCCGGTGACGTGCCGGCGTCCGATCTGCCGCGGAGAGACTCCTACCAGGACGAAGCCCACCGCCGCCATCGTGACGGTTGCCAGGAGGCCTGCTAGCCAGAGGTTTTCAACGACCAGCTGGAAGGCGATGGCAACGGAGACCGCCGTCGCCATTTCAAACCAGACACGCCAGAACCGAAGCGCGTGCATGTGCGCCACAGGGTGCTGGAGGATCCTCTTCAGCGGCTTGCCGGCGCGGCCGGTCAGCAGCGCTTCTGCTTCGTGTCGCGGAAGGTAGCCGTAGGCTGCCTCTGCGGCGGTAAGGAGTCCGGCCAGCACCACGAAGGCGATGGCCATGACCACTAGGACGCCTACGCTCAACTGCGCGTCTCCTTCGGGGCTTCCTTGCCCGTGTAGTCGGAGAGCAGCCGCCGCTGAAGCCCGAACATCTCGGCTTCTTCCTCCGGTTCGGCATGGTCATAACCAAGCAGGTGGAGCACCCCGTGGGTGGTCAGCAGGAGCAGCTCGTCTTCGAGCCCGTGTCCTGCGGCCTCAGCCTGGCGCGCCGCGACCTGCGGGCAGAGCACAATGTCACCCAGGACTCCGGCGGGCGTTGGCCTGCCGGGCGATCCGGGACGCAGTTCATCCATCGGGAAGGACAGGACGTCCGTAGGCCCGGGCAGGTCCATCCATTCGATATGCAGTTTCTCGATGGCGTCTTCGTCCACGAGGATGATGGACAGCTCGGCTTCCGGATGCACGTACATGGCATCGAGCAGGAACCGGCCCAGCCGGGCAAGCGCCTCCTCGTCCGCCGGTACGGCTGACTCGTTGTTGACTTCGATGCTCATCGTTTCTTCTCCTGCCCGGCACTGCGGGAACCGGTGCGGGAACGGCGTTCTTCATCCCATTCGCTGTATGCGGTCACAATGTCGCTGACCAGGCGGTGGCGGACCACGTCCGTGGCCGTCAGCTCCGAGAAGTGCACATCCTCGATTCCGTCAAGGATTTCGTGGACGATCCGCAGCCCTGACGTTGTGCTTCCCGGCAGATCGACCTGCGTGACATCGCCGGTCACCACCATCTTCGAGCCGAACCCGAGCCTGGTGAGGAACATCTTCATCTGTTCCGGCGTCGTGTTCTGGGCCTCGTCCAGGATGATGAACGCATCATTGAGCGTGCGTCCGCGCATGTATGCCAGCGGTGCCACTTCAATGGTCCCGGCAGCCATCAGGCGGGGAATCGATTCCGGATCCATCATGTCGTGGAGCGCATCGTAGAGCGGCCGAAGGTACGGGTCGATCTTGTCGTTGAGCGTGCCGGGCAGGAAGCCCAGGCGCTCACCGGCTTCCACAGCAGGACGCGTCAGGATAATCCGGTTGACTTCCTTCTGCTGCAGGGACTGCACTGCCTTAGCCATGGCCAGGTACGTCTTGCCGGTGCCGGCCGGCCCAATACCAAAGACGACGGTGTTGCGGTCGATCGCATCAACGTAGTTCTTCTGATTCAGGGTCTTGGGACGGATCGTGCGCCCGCGGGTCGAGAGGATGTTCTGCGTCAGCACCTCAGCCGGCCGTTCAGCACTCTGGTCGCGCAGCATGGTGATGAGCTGCTCAAGGACCTGAGGCGTCACCCGGGTCTGGTGCCGGGCAAGAACGCGGACTTCATTGACCAGGCGGACGGTGCGTTCCACTTCGGAGGCCGGGCCGGAAACGGAGAGTTCGTTGCCGCGGACATGGAGATTAACCTCCGGGAAGGAGGTCTCGATGATTTTCAGGGCCTCGTCGTTGGCCCCCAGTGACTGGACCATATGCTCAGTTGAGTCAAAGACGATCGTCTGCTGGTCCTCGCGGATGGTGCCGATTCCTGCTGAAGTTTCGGTCATATATGCGGCCCCTCGGCCTCTCATCGCCCCTTTTGGAAGACTGGATTCATATTTGGCTGCGCCTGGCCCTCGGGGGCCTTCGGTAAACAGTGTGCACAGCCTACTTAATTCTACCGGATCGGCACGTCTGTGCGCCGGACTTCTTCGCTGCAGGCGCATATCCGGACTGCGGCCGCCCCTGCAGGAACGGGCTGTGTGACGTGTATTACAGCGTATGTCTCGGCTTGGCATCGTCTGGGTCTCAATCAGGTTTCAGTCCCGGCACAGAACCATCAAGTCCCGGTTTTGGGTTGTTCCGCTGTGCCAAGCTGGATGGCATGCTCCGGACGGGAACCGCCCCGCCGGTTCCCCCACGCACCGTCTGCGTCTCCGGACACCAGGCACCAGTAACGGAAGGCAGGACAGCCATGACCAGGCAGCAGAATCGCCGCTCAGGCCGCACCCGCCTTTTCCTGGCGGCGGCCGCGGCACCGCTTTTGCTCGGCTCCTGCGGCGTGGTGGCTGAACTGCCCACCACCAGCATGCCCAGTTCTTTCGGTGCAGCTTCGGCGACGGAAGACCATCCAATGGCGGTATCGGCACCGGCAGAGGAGACAGCGTCCAAGGTGGTTATGCCGGTGTACTGGCTCGGCCTCAACGGTTCTGACGTCCAGCTCTACCGGGAATTCCTGCCCTCCGAAAACACCGGTGACCCGATCGGCGAGGCCGTGCACGCCATGACGGCAGCTACTCCCCGTGACGCTGACTACTTCACGCCGTGGGCGGCGGCATCAAAGGTTACTGCTTCGATTTCCAGCAAGAACGTCATCACCGTGGATATCACCTCTGATGCGTTCAAGCCTTCGCTGGATGCCGGCATGGCTCACCGCGCCGTGCAGCAGCTGGTGTACACGGCCACTGCTGCTGCAGCCAACGCGGGCCTGACCGCCGCCGGATACAACACCAGCGTTGTGGTGCTGGTGGACGGCAAGGCGGGCTACCAGGCTTTTGGCCACGAAGACCTTGAACCGGCCCTGGAGCGGGACAAAACACTCCCGGCGCCGATCTGGATTATCAGCCCCCAGGAGGGTGACGGCGCGGAAACGTCCGTCACGGTCAGCGGCTCCGCGGTGGCGCGCGATGAACAGCTGTCCTGGAGCGTGGACCGGGTCCTCAACGGACGTCCGGAATCCCAGCCCCTGAAGTCCGGTAACATCCAGCTCGACGCGGAAGCCGGTGAGACGGCAATGTTTGAGGTGGTTGTTGAACTCGAACCCGGGGAATACAACCTGCGGGTCTTCCACGGCAAGGGATCGAACGAAGATTCCAAGCGGATTACGGTCTACTAAACCGGCGGGCGGGACCTATTCCCAGCGTCCCAGCAAATGGTTCAGCAGCACGAGCGCGGCCGGTCCTGCGCTTGAAGAACGCAGGACGTGCGGTCCAAGCCGAACCGCTACTGCTCCTGCTGCACGCAGCTCCTGAAGTTCAGCGGGGCTGATGCCCCCTTCCGGTCCCACAACAACGGCGACGGAGCGGACGCGTGCCGCCGGCAAATCATCTCCGCTGCCGGGAGTTTCCAGCGCCAGGGACAGGGGCATGTCTGCCTCTTCGTGCAGGACCAGGACAAGGTCCATTCCTGCCAGGCGGGCGGCCAGGGACTTGCTGTCCGCGGTGTCCAGCACCCGGGGAATCCGGGACCTGCGGGACTGCTTGGCCGCCGAGGTGACTACGGCACGCCATTTTGCCTGGCCTTTGGCAGCCTTTTCCGCCCGCCAGCGGACGATACTGCGTTCAGACTGCCACGGAAGGACTGCATCCACTCCGAGTTCGGTTGCGGCTTCGATGGCCTGTTCATCCCGGTCGCCCTTGGCCAGAGCCTGCACGAGCGTGAACTCATACTGCGGCTCGGGTTCTGACTCCGCTTCATGGACATCGATTTCCAGCAGGGCAGGATCTGCCGACCGTACTGTCCCCCGCAGCCTCCGCCCGGCGCCGTCGACTATGTCAACGTCCTCACCCGGGGAGAGTCTCTTGACTGCAACCGCATGCCGCGCCTCCGGACCAGTCAGCGCAAAGACGCTTCCCGGTCCGGACGCTGCCACAAGTTCGGGATCGCCGAAGAAGATCGGATTGGTCATGTGAGGCGCCGATGCCTAGTGGTTGCCCAGGCGGTCGCGCAGCTTCGCGAAGACTCCGGCGCTGTTGCCTCCGGACACCCGGCCCTCGGCAAACTGTTCCCCGCGGAGTTCGGCAAGGCGCCGCAGCAGCTCTTCCTGCGCTGAATCCAGCTTTTGCGGGGTTTCGACCTGGACGTGCACCAGGAGATCGCCGCGGCCGTAGCCCCGAAGGTGCGTCACGCCGAGCCCCTTGAGGGTAGTGACTTCACCGGACTGGGTCCCGGCCTTGATATTGATCTCGCGTTCGCCGTCGAAGGTTTCCATAGTGATGACCGTGCCCAGGGCAGCGGCTGTCATGGGCACCGTCAGGGTGGCGTGGAGGTCATCGCCGTCGCGCATGAATACCGGATCAGCGTTGACACGGATCTCAACGTACAGATCACCCTGGGGTCCGCCGGCGGTGCCGGCTTCACCCTGGCCGCTGAGCTGGATGCGGGTTCCGGTGGCGACACCGGCGGGAACCTTGATGGTCAGGGTGCGGCGGCTGCGGACGCGTCCTTCACCCGCACACTCATGGCAGGGGTCCGGAATGACCGTGCCGAAGCCCTGGCAGGAACCGCAGGGTGCGGTGGTCATGACCTGGCCCAGGATCGAGCGCACGGCACGCTGAACCTGTCCGCTGCCGTGGCAGATGTCGCAGGTGCGCGGCGAGGTTCCGGGCTGGCAGCAGGAGCCTTCGCAGGTGGGGCAGAGCACGGCAGTCTCGACGTCGATCTTCTTGTTGGTGCCGAAGACGGCATCCTTCAGGTCGATGCGTACGTTGATCAGGGCGTCCTGGCCCCGCCGGGTACGCGAGGCCGGTCCGCGCCCGCCGCCGGGCGCTCCTCCGCCGAAGAAGGTGTCGAAGATGTCCTGGAACCCGAATCCCTGGCCGCTGAAGCCGCCTCCGAAACCGTTGTCCGTGCCGTTTTCCTGGCCGGTGGTGTCGTAGACGCGCCGCTTCTGCGGGTCCGAGAGAACCTCGTAGGCGTGGGTAACAGCCTTGAATTCGTCCGCGGCGCCGGGAGCGGTATTCACATCCGGGTGCAGCTTGCGGGCAAGCTTGCGGTAGGCCTTCTTGATTTCTTCGCCGGTGGCATCCCGGCTCACGCCGAGTACCTGGTAGTGATCACTCACTCGTGCACATCGCTTCCTGTGTTGCGTGCCCCGCCTGGCGGGTTCTCTAGTCATGCAGGCAGCGCCCGGAGGGGCTGCCGGTCTCTGGGGGTCAGGTGTTCAGGACCCGGGAAAGGTAGCGGGCAACGGCTCGAACCGCCGCCATGGTGTTGGGATAGTCCATCCGGGTGGGACCGAGGATTCCTACCATAGCGGAAGCGTCCGGCCCGTACCCAGTAGCTACAACGGATGCCTCGGACAGGGAGCCATAGGGATTCTCTGAGCCAATCCGCACCGAAACGCCCCTGGCATCCTGTTCCATCTCGGACAGCAGACGAAGCATAACCACCTGCTCCTCCAGTGCTTCCAGGATGGGCCCGATTGTCAGCGGGAAGTCACCGGTGGCCCGGGCCAGGTTGGCTGTGCCGGCCATGACCATCCGGTCTTCCCTGTTGATTCCGGCAAGCTGTTCCAGGCTTTGCCCAAGCGCCTGGGCAACTCCGCGCAGCTGCACCGGAACGGTGGCCACTGCATCCGTGAGGTGGGAGGTGATCCTGGTGAGGGTGGTTCCCGCCAGTGCCTGCAGGAAATGCTGACGAAGTTCGTGCAGCGCCTGTTCCGTCACCGGCCCCGGCACGGTGATCACCCGCTGCTCTACCCGTCCGGTTGTAGAGATCAGGACCACGAGCACCTGGGCAGGCGCCAGCAGCACAAATTCAATGTGCCGTACCTTGGCGTTCCCCAGGTGCGGATACTGCACGACTGCCACCTGGTTGGTCAGCTGCGAGAGCAGGCGCACCGTCCGGTCAAGGATGTCGTCAATGTCCTCTGCGCCTTCGAGCAGGGTTTGGATGGCCCGCCGCTCGGCAGCCGACAGCGGCTTCAGGTCCGAGAGCTGGTCGACGAACAGCCGGTAGCCCTTATCGGTGGGGATTCGCCCGGCGGATGTGTGCGGAGCAACGATCAGGCCCTCTTCTTCGAGGACAGCCATGTCATTGCGGATTGTGGCAGAGGAGACACCAAGGTGGTGCCGTTCCACCAGGGCCTTGGAACCCACGGGTTCCCGGGAATGCACGTAGTCTTCAACAATGGCCCGGAGCACCTCGAGCCGGCGTGGTTCGCTCATGGTTTTCCCTCCCTCGCTGACTGACTCCCGTTCCGAGTTGCTGGCTTAGCACTCGGCATACCTAAGTGCTAAGTCTAATACCTTCCGCTGCCGTTGTTAGCATTGAATCTTCCGTGCCTGCACCCAGCGCAGGTGCTCCTCCCCGTCTCCAGGAACGAGGTTTTATGCCCAGCTACCAGTGGGGGCCGCAGGACATTTCCGCTCCGGCCCGAAAGGCACTGCGGCAGGTCGGCGCCGAGAAGGGCCTGGTTCTCGAGGAGGTCCAAACCGGGTGGGTAGGTGCGGTCATCCGTACGGAGAAGTCCGGCGGAATGCATGTGGTTGTTCTCGAGGACGCCCGCGGACGCACCCGCTCCTTTGAACTCGGCTTCGGTTTCCTCCTCGAAGGGGAACCCGTGGAAGTTGTTCCCCCGCTCAAGGCCGCCGCTCCTGCCGCACGGCGTACCGCTTCGGGATCGGTCGCCGTCGAAGATGTACGTGCCCGCACGGCCAGGGCATCCAGGATCTGGGTGGAAGGCAAGCACGACGCCGAACTGGTGGAGAAGGTCTGGGGAGATGACCTTCGGATCGAAGGCATCGTCGTCGAGCCCCTCCACGGCGTGGACGATCTTGCTTCGGTGGTGCGGGACTTCTCCCCCGGACCCGGCAGGCGCCTGGGCATCCTGGTGGATCACCTGGTTGCGGGATCCAAGGAATCAAGGATTGCGGCAGAAGCCATGAAGGTGCCCGGCGCCGCGGGGAACGTACTTATTGTCGGCCACCCATATGTCGACGTGTGGCAGGCCATCAAGCCGGACGTCATCGGCCTGCGGGCCTGGCCGGTAGTACCGCGCCATGAAGACTGGAAGACCGGGATCCTGAAGGGACTTGGCTGGCCGCACCGCGACCACACCGACGTCGCCCTGGGCTGGAAGAAGCTGCTTGGTTCCGTCCGGACCTACGCGGACCTGGAGCCTGCCCTGCTGGGACGTGTGGAAGAGGTCATCGACTTCCTGACCGTGCCCTGATCCGTCCGTAGCCGGGCGGTTCCCGCGCGGCGCGCAGGAACCGCCAGTGCCCGTTCCCGCGCCGGAACCCAGTACCCTTGTCTAACAACAGGTTCCCGCGGGGGCAGCCCTGCGTCATCTGAGAGTCAAAGGAATAAACCGTGTCCAACCCACGCCCGAACCATCCGCAACCGGAAAACAACGGTTCACCGGCGCGCCCGGACTACCAGGGCGCACCGGCAAACGCCCTCCCGCTGACAGCCTCGGAAGACCGGCAGTGGGCAACACTGTCGCACTTCGGCGGCATCCTCGGCTTCGTTCCTTCGCTCATCATTTACCTGGTGTTCCGCGACCGCGGGCCGTTCACTGCACAGGAATCCAAGGAAGCGCTGAACTTCACACTGCCTCCCACCATCCTGGCGCTGGTGGCCTGGCTGCTTTCCTTTATCCCCGTAGCGGGTGGCTACTTCGCCATCCTCAACGCGCTGATCTGGATTGCCGTTGCCGTCTTCTCCGTCATAGCCGGAATTGAATGCAACCGGGGCCGCCCGTACCGCTACCGGTTCAACCTGCGCCGGATCCGTTAGGCAGCCGGGAACCCGCTGCCGCTGCAAAAGCGCCGGGGTTTCCCTAGGGCAGCAGCCGGCGCACCACAGCGTCGGCCAGGAGCCTGCCCTTCAGGGTGAGCAGTACCGTGCCCGCCATGGCTGCGCGGGGCTCCACCAGACCGTCGGCGATCAGTCCGGCAATCTCGTGCCGTCCCTCCGGCCGCAGCACCTCACGTGGCAGGCCTTCGGCCAGCCGGGTGCGCAGCATAACGTCTTCGAGGTAGCGGGTATCCGCATCCAGGGTTTCGCGCCCGACGGCGGGCGACTCCCCCGCAGCAATCCGGCCGGCGTAGGCCGAGGGATGCTTTGCATTCCACCAGCGGACTCCGCCCACGTGCGAGTGTGCCCCGGGGCCGATGCCCCACCAGTCATCACTGCGCCAGTAGGCGAGATTGTGCCGGCAGGCATCCTGCGGTGTGCGAGCCCAGTTGCTGACCTCGTACCAGTGCAGCCCGGCCGCGGCGAAGAGCTCCTCCGCCAGCAGGTATTTGTCCGCGTGGTCGTCGTCGTCAATCGGCGGGACCTCGCCGCGGCGCATGCGCGCGGCCAGCTTCGTGCCTTCTTCGACGATCAGGGCGTAGGCCGAGATATGGTCCGGCTCGTAGCTCAGGGCTTCTTCGACCGAGTGCTTCCAGTCAGCCAGTGACTCCCCCGGCGTGCCGTAGATCAGGTCCACGCTCACCTTCAGGCCGGCGTCGCGCGCCCACTGCACGGCCTGCGGAACGCGGGACGGCGTATGGGTGCGGTCCAGCACGGCAAGCACATGGGGCACAGCTGACTGCATCCCGAAGGACACCCGGGTAAACCCGGCGTCGGCCAGCAGCTGCAGGGACTCGGGCGTCACGGAATCGGGATTGGCTTCCGTGCTGACTTCAGCCCCGGGCGCCAGGCCCCACTGCTCGACGGCGGTGCCGAGGATGGCGGCCAGGTCTTCAGCGGGAAGCAGGGTTGGGGTGCCGCCGCCGAAGAACACAGTTTCGATCCGGCGTTCCGGGATTCCCGACGCCGCCAGCGCCTTGGCGGCAAAGCGGACCTCCTGCTGTGCAGTCGCTGCATAGGCGTCCTGGGAGGCACCTCCGCCGAGTTCAGTGGCGGTGTAGGTGTTGAAGTCGCAGTAGCCGCAGCGAACGGCGCAGAACGGAATATGGACGTAGAGTCCGAATTTCCGTTCTGCAGCCGCGGCTGCTGCGTCGGGCGGAAGGAGTCCGTCCTTTGGCGCGGGATCCCCGAGGGGCAGAGCGCTGGGTGTCACTTCTTGGATTTGTCCTTGGACTCGTCGGATGACAGGGCGGCCACGAAGGCTTCCTGCGGAACTTCCACGCGGCCAACCATCTTCATGCGCTTCTTGCCTTCCTTCTGCTTCTCCAGCAGCTTGCGCTTACGGCTGATGTCGCCGCCGTAGCACTTGGCAAGCACGTCCTTGCGGATCGCGCGGATGGATTCGCGGGCAATGATGCGCGAACCGATGGCAGCCTGGATCGGGACCTCAAACTGCTGCCTCGGGATGAGTTCACGCAGTTTGCCGGTCATCATGACGCCGTAGGAGTACGCCTTGTCCTTGTGGGTGATTGAGCTGAACGCATCAACCTGCTCGCCCTGGAGGAGGATGTCCACCTTGACCAGGTCGGCAACCTGCTCGCCGTCGGCCTTCCAGTCCAGGGAGGCGTAGCCGCGTGTCTTGGACTTGAGGACGTCGAAAAAGTCGAAAACGATCTCGGCCAGCGGCAGGCGGTACCGGATTTCCACCCGGTCTTCGGAGAGATAGTCCATGCCGCCCAGGACGCCGCGGCGGGACTGGCACAGCTCCATGATCGCGCCGACGAATTCGCTCGGCGCCAGGATGGTGGCCGCAACCATCGGTTCGCGGACCTCTTTGATCTTGCCCTCGGGGTACTCGCTGGGGTTGGTGACCGTGACTACCTTGTTGTCCTCGAGCGTCACCTCGTACTCCACGTTCGGGGCAGTGGAGATCAGGTCCAGGTTGTACTCGCGCTCGAGCCGCTCCCGGGTAATTTCAAGGTGCAGCAGGCCCAGGAAGCCAACGCGGAAACCGAAGCCCAGCGCCGCGGACGTCTCGGGTTCGTACACCAGCGCGGCGTCATTGAGCATCAGCTTTTCCAGCGCGTCACGCAGCACCGGATAATCCGCGCCGTCGATGGGGTACAGGCCGGAGAAAACCATGGGCTTGGGATCGGCATAGCCGGGAAGCGATTCAGCTGCCGGCTTGTTCAGGTTGGTGACGGTGTCGCCCACCTTGGAGAGCCGCACGTCCTTCACACCGGTGATCAGGTAGCCCACCTCGCCGACGCCCAGTCCCTTGGACGGGGTGGGTTCGGGAGAGCTGACGCCGATTTCCAGCAGTTCGTGGCTGGCACGGGTGGACATCATCTGGATGCGTTCGCGGGGCGACAGCGAACCGTCGATTACGCGTACGTAGGTGACCACGCCGCGGTAGGTGTCGTACACCGAGTCGAAGATCATCGCGCGTGCCGGGGCGTCCGGGTCACCTACGGGCGCGGGAATGTCGCGGACAATCTTGTCCAGCAGGGCTTCGACGCCCACACCGGTCTTGCCGGAGACCTTCAGTACGTCCTCCGGATCCCCGCCGATCAGCTTCGCCAGTTCCTCGGCGTACTTCTCCGGCTGCGCTGCCGGCAGGTCGATCTTGTTCAGGACCGGAATGATGGTCAGGTCGTTTTCCATCGCCAGGTACAGGTTCGCAAGTGTCTGGGCCTCGATGCCCTGCGCTGCGTCCACCAGGAGGATGGCACCTTCGCACGCGGCCAGCGAACGGGACACCTCATAGGTGAAGTCCACGTGGCCCGGGGTATCGATCATGTTCAGCGCGTAGGACTCGCCGTCGACTTCCCACGGCATGCGCACGGCCTGCGACTTGATGGTGATGCCGCGTTCGCGCTCGATGTCCATGCGGTCCAGGTACTGGGCCTTCATGTTCCGGTGCTCAACCACACCGGTCGACTGAAGCATGCGGTCGGCCAGGGTGGACTTGCCATGGTCGATGTGGGCGATGATGCAGAAATTCCGAATGATCGCCGGATCCGTCGCGGCAGGCACCGGTGAGAAGCGGGCCAGAGGTGACACTGTGGCGGTTCCTTTACTGTTTGCATGGCTTCGGCACCGTCCCGGGTGCGTGTTTGCACCGGATGCGCCGCTCGCACGCAGGGATTGTACGAAGTGGGAGTGGTTTCTAAGTTAACAGTCTCCCACGTTTACCCCGCCGGACCCGAACTGTTTGCAGATGCCGGGCCGTCCCTGCCTGCGGGACGAGACACCTAGGATGGCGGCATGGCTTTTTCTTCCCGTAATCTTTTCGGCCTGGCCCGCACCGCACTGCGTATTGCGCGGCAGCTGGCGCCTGGGCCTGCACGGACGCCTCGAACCGGGGGCCAGGGCAGTGATACCGCTGGTATGGCCTCTCGGAATGGCTCCGGGAAGCGCCCGGCTGCTTCACCCCGCCCCTCTGCGCCTTCGCCCGCTTCCGCCCCTTCCGCCCCTTCCGCCTCCGCCGGCCGGTACGCCGGGGATTACACCGGACGCGTCGACCCGGTCTATGCACCCAAACCGGATGGAGCTCCCGATCCGGGTGAAGTGGTCTGGGCATGGGTGCCCTACGAGGACGACCCTGCGCAGGGCAAAGACCGTCCGGTGCTGCTGATCGGCCGCAGCGGCACCAGGCTTCTGGGTCTTATGCTCACGTCCCGGGACCGGAACAACTCAGGCGTGTCGGATCCGGACTACATTGATATAGGAACCGGAGCATGGGACAGCAAGGGCCGGCCCAGCGAAGTAAAGCTGAACCGGATCCTTACCCTGGAGCCCTCAGCCATCCGCAGGCAGGGCGCAGTTGTTGACCGAGAGGTCTTCAACCGGGTCGCGAAGAGCCTCTCAGCGCGGCGCCGGTAAACCGGGCCAGCTGAAGCCGGCGCGGGTCGGCCACTCCCCTGTTCCGTGCCGGGTTCCACACCGGCGGCGAAGTTCTGCTAACATTTATTGCTGTGTGTCCGCGCAGGTCGACGGGCACTTCAGGCCGGGCGCCATTACGGTATCCCCACGCCGCTCAGTCAATGTCTGGTCTGAAATTCCCTCACCGACCAAGTCCGCAATACAAAGAGAGTTTATAAGTGGCCAATATTAAGTCCCAGAAGAAGCGCATCCTCACCAACGAGAAGGCGCGTCAGCGCAACAACTCGGTGAAGTCCGAGCTGAAGACGCTTATCCGCAACGTGGATAACGCTGTCACCGCTGCTGACAAGGAAGCGGCTCAGGCAGCCCTGCAGGCTGCTACCCGCAAGCTGGACAAGGCTGTCAGCAAGGGCGTTATCCACAAGAACAACGCTGCTAACCGCAAGTCGGCCATCTCCAAGAAGGTCAACGCGCTCTAAGCGGGAGCATCACCCTTAGTTTTACAAAGTACGGCCGGTCCTTCGGGACCGGCCGTTTTTGCATGTTCGGCAGGTGCAGGGCGGCGTGCTCCCCCGGTGTCTGTTGCCGGGTGGCGTCCCGCACCTTGAACGGTCCGGGGTCCTCTTTTTCGGACAGTTTGGGACAGGCCTGCCAGTGTGGGACTTTCCCGCCGCAGCGCCGCGCAGGAATGTCCCTAACCGGCAGTGAAATACACAAGTCGGAGGAAAAAGCCCCATGACCGGCTCAGGAGGGAAGAAAGTCCCGGAGTGCAGGGAATCCGGCTCAACGCGGGGCCCGGAACGGAGGGCCGGTCTTCTGCGCGGGCCCTGGTGCCTGATGGCCTGGTTTAGACAGACCCGGTGCTAGCGGCCGGACGCGGCCAGGGCAATGACCGTTACAGCCCGCTCCACCGCGTACACCGGATCCCGTCCGGCGCCCTTTACCTGGGCATCTGCCTCGGCCAGGACCTGCACGGCTTTGATGAGCGACTCGGAGGTGAAGCGCTGGGCATCACGCCGTGCCTGGTCCACCTGCCACGGCGCCATCCCGAGTTCCTTGGCCAGCGCTCCGGAGGATCCCCTGAGGTCCGCGACTTTGGCCACAGCTCGGACCTTCATTGCCAGTGCTGCAACCAGCGGCACTGGATCCACTCCGGTCGCGAGGGCATGGCGAAGCATGGAAAGTGCGGCGCCTGCGCGGCCCGCAAGTGCTGCGTCGGCCACCTTGAACGCTGTTGCCTCCACCCGGCCGCCGTAGTATTTCTCCACCAGCTCTTCCGTGATCGCGCCGGAAGAATCGTTCATGAGCTGCTGGCAGGCGGCAGCCAGTTCAGCGAGGCTGGAGCCCACCGCGCTGACCAGCGCACGGACAGCCTCGCCGTCGATTCTGCGTTTTGCCGCCTTGAATTCCTGGGAAACGAAGTCGGCCTTGTCGGAGTCCTTCTTGAAGGGCTGGCAGTCGATAACCGGCGCCTTGGCCGCCTTCACGGCGTCGAGCAGCTTCTTTCCGCGGTTTCCGCCCGAATGGTGCAGTACCAAAACTGTGTCCGGGGCCGGATCGGAAAGGTAGGCCAGCGTGTCATTGAGGAACTCCTCGCTCATGTGGGCCAGGTTGCCGGCCTCGATGAGTTTTGCCTCGCCAAACAGCGACGGGCTGGCAATCAGCGTCAGTTCACCTGCGGTGTAGGCCGCCGCGTCAATCCGGATGACCTCGGTGTCCGGCGCCTCGCTCCGCTGCTGAAGGCGGATACTCTCCATCGCCCGTCCGGCGAGGTAGTCTTCGGGCCCGGTCAGCAGCACTACAGGTGCGGGCGCGGCCTGCCGCCAGGAGACGGTACCTGCCGCCTGCTTGGCGGAAGATTTCTTGGGCACGGCCGGATTCACGGATGCACTGCTCCTGGACTGGTATGAGGGGGATCAATCACACCCAACATTGCCACGGTGGACCGCGCCCGCCAACTTCCGCCGTCGTCGTTTTTGCCACATCCACTGCCGGGGCCGGCCATCCCGGGCAGCCCTCCGGTGAACAGTGGCTGCGGCACCGCGGGCAGCGTTTGTCCGCGTCCGCGTCCTGCGGCTAATGTTGCGGAGGCACGCCTAGAGGAGAGTGATTCTGTGGCCGCAGTCGACGGCACCCCTTCCCGCCGCAAACCCTCGCGCCGGCAGCCTCGTTCCGTTGTTGCCCGGGCGGCGATGGACGCAGCACTTGAACACGGCTTTGAGCGGGTCACGGTGGAAATGATCTGTTCCCGGGCTGATATTTCCCGGAGCACGTTCTTCAACCATTTCCCTTCGCGCGACGCAGCGATTCTGGGTAAACCTCTGGACGTGCCGGGACCCGAGGTAACGCACCCGATTCTTTCCAGGCACCCGGAAGACCTGGTGCGTGGCCTGCTTGAAATGCAGGTTCCGGGCCTCGTCACCCGGACGCCGGATTCTGACATTCTGCGGGACCGTACCCGGCTGATTACTGAACAGCCCGCAGCTATGCGGCAGTACTCCGCAGGGCTCATCTCCATCCAGAATAGCCTCACCGACACCGTTGAAGGATGGCTGCGTGCCAATCCTCAGCATGCACGCCTCCCGGGCAAACCCCGGACTGAAGCGGTGCTGACGGTGACCGCAGCCTATGCGGCGATTTATGCCGCCTCGAACGGGTGGACCATTCCGCTGCGTGACCTTGCCGAGCCTCTTTCCGCGTGCCTCACGGCCGCCGATGCCCTGCGGGACATGGTTGGAGTCAATGATCCGTCCCGTCCGGTCAGCCGTCCCGACGTACGGCCGCCCGGATCCGCGGACACTTCTGCCCCGGGTACCGGGCTGAGGGAGCGAAAGCGCCGTGACACGGAAAACCGCATCGAGCTGGCCGCAGCCCGCGGGGCACTGGAGCGCGGCTTCGCAGCCGTCACAGTCGACGAGATCTGCCAAGAAGCAGTCATCTCGCGCAGCACGTTTTTCAATTACTTTCCTTCGCGGGATGCGGCCATCGTCGGCCGGCCGTTGAGAGTACTGCCGCAGGAAACAGCCGAAGAAGTTCTTTCCAGGCACGGCAGAGACACCCCAGCCGGTGCTTTCGCGCTCGTTTTTGCTTCCCTCGGGTACAGCAGCATCAACTCCGAAGTTGCTCGGCTGCGGGCGGAACTATCCCGCAAACAGCCCGCAGCCCGGGACGCAGGAACCACAACCCTGGTTGATGCCGGCACGCAGATCATGGCAACAATCCGGGACTGGCTCGCTGCCAGTCCGCAGTACTCCAGCCTGGGCGACGACCCCGCGTATGAAGCATCCCTGGCATCCAACGCCGCCTATGCCGTGATTTGTGTCATGGAGGACGGCTGGTTGGGCGCGGCCAGCGATGTGCACGCCAGCGCGAACGGCTTTGCCGCAGCCATGACCGATCTGCGAACGGCCCTGGCGCGTCCGGACAGTTCCGCCTGAAGCCGGTCACCACCCTGACCCCAGCCCGCTGACCAGCAGTTTGCCGTCGTCGATGTGCAGAAAGAAGCTGCCCAGCAGATCGGTGCGGGCCACCTGCGAACCGGCCAGTTCAAGGCTCTTCAGCGTCTCCGGTGCAGGATGGCCGTAAGTGTTCTCCTTCCCGACCGATATCAGAGCCAGCAAAGGCCGGAGCTCATCCGGCAGCACCGGACCGGAGTTGCGTGCGCCGTGGTGGGCAACCTTGAGCACGTGCACCGTTTCGGTTCGGAGTTCCGGACTGGCACGCAGCATCTTCAGCGCTGCCTCTTCCTCCAGGTCGCCGGTGAAGAGGAAGTTCAGTCCGCCGCTGCTGATCAAAAGGACGGCACTTGCATCGTTTTCACTCATTCCGGGCGGTGCCGGGAGTGCTGCGTCCGCCTGCGGCCAAAGGACTTTCCAGCGGACCCCGCCAATGATCCCGTTCATGCCTGTGCCGAGGCGCTCCGGCTTAACTGCCAGCTCCCGGCCGAGGCCGGCTATCTCTTCGGGCACCCCGGATTCTGCCGACGAGTATGCCAGGGCCCGCACTTCCCTGCCGTCGCCGGCGGCAGGTCCCCCGGCGTAATGGTCCGTATGCAGATGGGAGATGACCAGCAGGTCCAGGGTGTCGATGTCCAGCCGGTCCAGGCACTCATCGAGAGCAGACGGATCGGGGCCCGCATCGATGAGAATCGCCGACCGGGGCCCGGTCCTCACTGCCAGGGCATCCCCCTGGCCTACATCGCAGGCAGCCGCCAGCCAATCCTTCGGCGGGCCTGGGGTCGGAACAATGAGCCGCCACCCCGCCGCCAGGGCCACCGCCGCCAGGGAAGCCAGCACCAGCGAGAGGAAAACGGTCGTCCAGCGGCGGAAAAGAAGTCCATGCTTTCGGAGTGGACCAGCGGGTGCGCCGGCGTCCGCCCGCGTTCGTTCCGAAGACTGACCGGTCCGGACGATGCAGACGGTGAGAATGGCCGCCGCCGCTGCCATCAGGCCGGCTCCCGCAGGGCCAGGCAGCCAGGGCAGCAGCGCGCCGGGCGCCTGTGCAAAGAAGCGGGCGACGCCTGCTACCCAGCCGGCGCCGGCCCCTGCGGCTGCGAGCAGCGGATAGTCCAGGGGCGGAGCAAGATGGCCCAGCACAACCGCAGCCATCCCGGCGATAGTCACGAAGGGGACCACCGGTGCGGCGGCGATGTTGGCAGGCAGCGAGTACGCCGGAAGGTTGGGCTGCAGCAGCACCAGCACAGGTGCACATGCGACCTGCGCGGCAAGGGGAACCGCGGTGAGCACTGCCACCGGCCGTGGAAGGAAACGTGCAAGGGCGGCGGTGAGACGCGGACCAAGGAAGATCAGCCCGGCGGTCGCACACACGGAAAGGATGAAGGCATAGCTTCCGCTGAGCCAGGGGTCCACAACCAGCAGTACCGTGGCACACAGGCAAAGCAGGGCGGCCGGCACCTTCCCGCGTCCGGTGAGCACGGCAACTGTGCCGATGGACCCCATAACCGCTGCCCGAAGCACGCTGGCGTCCGGCCGGACCACAAGTACGAAGCACGCAAGTGCCGCCACGGCCGCGGTTGCCGCCCAGCCGCGCGGAAGCCGCACCAGCCGTGAGACCAGGAAGATAAAGGCCAGCAGGTAGCTGCAGTTCGCTCCTGAAACAGCGGTGAGGTGTGTGAGTCCCGTGTCCTGCATGGCGGTGGAAAGGTCCGGCGCGGCCGTAGACCTGTCGCCCAGGACCATTCCGGGCAAAAGTCCGGCGGCATCGGTGGCGCCCAGCAGGGTTGAGCGCTGCGCGAAGCCTGTCCTCAGGGCCGTGGCCAGTCCCTGAAGCCCGTCTGAAGGGTTGACCGCCGGGGCACGCGAAGCCCGCAGCAGTGCGGCCGAGCGGTCGCCGGGTTCGGTGGCGCTGAGCTTCCCGGCGGTCACCAGGGTATCGCCCAGGTGGATACCCGCGTAGGACTCATCCCCGATGATTAGGACCGGAAGCCGGGCAGCCGAGCGTTCGCCCCGCCTGGTAAAACTGTTCATCTCGGCTTCCAGCAGGTAACGCGGTTTGCCGCTGAACCGGTCCACCGCTGCCGCCCGGGCGTCACCCCGGGCAGTGAATTCTCCGGTGATCGATGCTCCGTCTGCGACTGCCTCACCCGCCGCGCCGGCCGTACGCGCCACCGCAGCGGATCCCGCTGAACTCGCAATCAGGACAAGCACAGCGAGCGGCGCCAGGACTGCGGATGCCCGCCTGCGGACTCCGGGCCTCGGATTGCGCCAGGCAGCCAGCAGGCACAGCACCAGGAGGGCAGCGGAGGCCAGTGCGGCCAGCAGGGTTAGCGTCCCGGGAACTCTCACGGCCGCCGCAGCTCCGGCCCAGGCGCAGGCGGCTACGGGCACGAGCCGCAGTTCGGTGCTGGGACGGACATCCGGGCCGCTGCCGGCTGCCGCACCGGTGGTGCGCCAGCCGGCAGGCACCACACCGCGCCGCAGTCCGCTGAGAAGGCGAGGGACCAGCGCCGCCGGTCCGCCCTTGCCGGTTGGGGTGTCTGCTCCCTCCCGGGGATCATGGCTCGAGGCGGCACGTCCTTCATCTTGTCTGCGCTGGGTCACCGTGCCCGCGACGGCGGCCGCGGTATATCTATGCCACCGGCTCCTACTCGCCATTCGCCGGGCCTCTGGCCGGGCCCTGCGCCGGCAGGCTGGCGGGCTGAGCCAGCCGAATCACACCACGACCAGCGGCAGGAGAGCCGCGAGCATGGCCTCACCGATGCCGGGGACCGCGTCCAGGTCCTCCGCCCGCTGGAACGGCCCATGCTCGGTACGCCAGGTAATGATGCGGGCGGCCAGGACGGGCCCAACCCGGGGCAGCGTCTGCAGTTCCGCTTCCGACGCCGTGTTCAGGTTCACCACTGAACCACCGGGGGTTCCCGGCGACCCGCCGGGACTCCCCGCGCCCGGAACAGGCCCTGTACCGGGGGCAGTCCCGGCTGCATCGACGGGTGCCCTGGCTGGGTCCCCTTCCGCGGGAACCACCACCATGCTCCCGTCCGGCATCGGGGCAGCCAGATTGACCCGGGTAAGGTCGGCGTCCGCAGTGGCTCCGCCGGCAGCAGCGACGGCGTCTGCAACCCGTCCGCCTTCAGGGATGCGCACAATGCCCGGTGCGGCAACGGCTCCGGCCACGTGCACCACCAGGCCGTCCCCTGCGCTGCCTGGTTCGGCAGCCGGCCCTGCAGTGTCAGCCGGCCCAATAGTTTCAGTCGGCGGCGGCGGGCTGCCGGCTGGGCTGTCCTGCCCTTCCGGGTCCGCCTCACCGGTATCCGCGATGCGCCCGGCAGAGACTTCTGTTCCCATTTCCACGGAAAGGACGGGATCCCTGTCCCGGTCTCTCAGCAGTGGAAGGGCCGCTGCTGCCGCAAGCATGAGGCAGGCAGCGAGGATTCCCGCGCCCAGCGGGAAACGCCACCGTCTGGCCGGCCGCTGGGAGTCAGCAGCGGAATCGGCACCGGAGTCACCTGCGGAAACGGACGCCGGTACCGGAACCTGGTGGTCATTGACGGTCCCGTCGCCGACCGGCGCGGGTGCGTTTGCGCCAGGATCCTCTGCTCCGCTGAACATGGTCCCGTTTCCCGCCGCACGCCGCCGGGCGGCCAGCCGCGATGGAAGGATGGCAGGCGGTTCGGTGTCCCAGCGGTGATCGGCCATACAGGCCAGAGTAGGTTTCCTTCAGAACCGAATCTGCGGAACCAACATCACTGTGGACCGGCGGGACGCGGGCCGGGGTTGTGCAGGGAGACTGGGCGGATAGGGGTCAGTCGATGTCCAGGCCAGGGTCGGCATCGTTCGGAGCTGCCGACTGCGCGCCTCTACCGGGGGTTTCAGGTTCAGGGACCGGCGCGTCAGCTGATTCGGCGGCTGGATTTCCGGAACTGGAGATGGCGTCTTCCGCCGAATCCCGGCCGCTGCTTGGCCCGATCGCCACGGCCAGCACACCCAGCCCGGCATGTGCTGCCAGCACCGCCGGGAGCGGACAGAGCATGACCTCCGCGTCTGGGCGTTCCCGGATCACGGCTGCCGCAAGGCGCTCGGCTTCTGCTTCATTTCCGAAATGATGGACGGCGACCCGGACGGCTCCCGAACGACGGGCAAGTTCCTCCCGGGAGAGTTCTTCCAGCCGGGCCAGGGCCTTGGGTGCGGTCCGGACGCGCTCCAGCGGAACGACCAGTCCGTCCCGGATCGCCAGAATCGGTTTGACGGCAAAGAGAGTGCCAAACCAGCCTGCTGCAGCGCCGATGCGGCCGCCGCGGCGAAGCTGCTCAAGGCTGGGTACATAGAAAAGGATGTGTGCGGCTTCAGCGCTGGCGCGCGCCGCGGCGACGACGCCGGCCGCTTCGGCTCCGGCAGCTGCTGCCCGGGCTGCATCCTGCACGGCATAGCCAAGCCCCATGGCGACCGATGCTGTGTCCACCACGGTCACCGGAAGTGGGGCGGTGCGGGCGGCAAGCCGGGCGGAATCCGCCGTTCCGGAGAGCTTGGAGGAAAGATGGACCGAGACTACGGCTTCGAAACCCTCGGCCGCCAGCTTCGCGTAGAGGGCTTCAAACTGGCCAGGCGCCGGGCGGGAAGTACGTACGTCCTGTCCCTGGGCGAGGGCCAGCGCCAGGGCACCGATCATCCTGTCGGTGCCCTCGCCGTAAATCTGGTCCCCGATCATGACCGGCATCGAGACAACCCGCACGAGCGAAGCCAGCTGCGGGCTCTCCGCCCACTGCTCAGGCAGCGAACAGGAGGAATCGGTGACGACGGCGACGCGCGGACGGAATGCAGGCTCAGCGGCCCCGGTTTTCCGGGGCTTGTTCCACCGCCCGCGCAGCGCCGCCCAGTCCATCATGGCTAGGCAGGCACGATGTTCACGAGCTTGGGTGCCTTCACAATGATGGTGCGGATGCCGGCGCCGTCGAGCGTCTTCTGCACCTGCTCCGAAGCCAGCGCCAGTTCACGCAGCGCGTCCTCGGTGATATCCGCGGGAACCTCCAGCCGGTCACGGACCTTGCCCTTGACCTGGACGATCGCAGTGACGGTGTCCTCCACGAGCAGCGAGGAATCCACTGCGGGCCAGCCCGCGTTGGCGACCGATGCCGGGTGGCCCAGCGTGTTCCAGAGATCTTCGGCCGTGTACGGGGCGAAGAGGCTCAGGATGACGGCAACGGCCTCGGCAGCTTCGCGGACAGCCGGATCGGAGGCGCCAGCGCCCGAATCGATCATCTTGCGCGTCGCGTTGACCAGCTCCATCAGCTTGGCGATCACCACGTTGAACTTGCCGGCGTCCAGCAGTTCCGTCGCGTCGGCAATCGTCCGGTGGGTTACGGAACGCAGCTTCTTGTCCCCGGAGGTGAAATCCACACCGGGCTCGGAGGCAACGTCCTGGCCCAGGCGCCAGGCGCGGGCCAGGAACTTGGCGGAGCCCGACGGCGAGACGTCCGCCCAGTCCACGTCGTCTTCCGGCGGGGAAGCAAAGACCATGGTCAGGCGCACGGCGTCAACGCCGTACTTGTCCAGCTGTTCGCCTAGGTCAACGCCGTTGCCCAGTGACTTGGACATTGCCTTGCCGCCGTTGAGGACCTGGCCCTGGTTCAGCAGTGCGGTGAAGGGTTCATCGGCCTCGATCAGGCCCATGTCCTTGACCACCTTGGTGAAGAACCGGGAGTAGAGCAGGTGGAGGATAGCGTGCTCGACGCCGCCCACGTACTGCCCCACCGGCATCCAGTTCCGCACGGCTTCGGGATCGAACGGTCCCTCGGTGAAGTGCGGGGAAACGAAGCGCATGAAGTACCAGGAGGAGTCCACGAAGGTATCCATGGTATCGGTGTCGCGCTTGGCTGCGCCGCCGCAGGACGGGCAGGAAACGTTGACCCACTCTTCCACGGAAGCCAGCGGGGAGGTGCCCTTGGGAGCCAGCGCCTCGCCCTTCAGCCCGGTGGGCAGGGTGACAGGCAGCTGGTCATCGGGAACCGGTACTTCGCCGCACTTTTCGCAGTGGATGATCGGGATCGGGGTGCCCCAAAACCGCTGGCGGGAGAGCAGCCAGTCGCGCAGGCGGAAGTTCACGAACTTCTCGCCGGTGCCCTTTTCTTCCAGGATGCGGACTGCCGCGGGAATGGCTTCGGACTTCGGCAGGCCGTTCAGCTCACCGGAGTTCACCAGGGTGCCCTCGCCGGTGGTGGCGGTGCCGGAAACGGCAGGATCTTCTTCGCCGGTATCCAGGACCGCACGGACGGGCAGGTCGAAGGTGCGGGCGAAGTCCAGGTCTCGCTGGTCGTGCGCGGGCACGGCCATGATCGCACCGGTCCCGTAGTCGGCCAGCACGTAGTCGGCTGCCCAGACCGGCAGCTTTTCGCCGTTGAGCGGGTTGATCGCGTACCGGCCGGTGAAGACACCGGTCTTTGTGCGGTCGGTGGCCTGGCGTTCGATGTCGGAGAGCGCCTTGACGTCCTCGCGGTACTGCAGCAGCGCGTCGCGGTGCTCGTCATCGACCAGGTCCAGTGCCAGCGGTGCATCCGCTGCCACTACGAAGAACGTTGCTCCGTACAGGGTGTCCGGGCGGGTGGTGAAGACGGTGACCTGCTCTTCGGGCTTGTTCCCGGCAGCCTCGATGGCGAACCGGACGTGTGCACCCTCGGAACGGCCGATCCAGTTCTTCTGCATGGCCAGCACGCGCTCAGGCCAGTGGCCCTTGAGCTGCTCCATGTCGTCCAGCAGGCGGTCGGCGTAGTCGGTGATCTTGAAATACCACTGGTTCAGGGCCTTCTTGGTGACCTGGGTGCCGCAGCGTTCGCAGGCGCCGTTGACGACCTGCTCGTTGGCCAGCACGGTCTGGTCCTTCGGGCACCAGTTGACCGGGGAGTTCTTACGGTAGGCCAGGCCCCGGTCGTAGAAACGGGTGAACAGCCACTGGGTCCAGCGGTAGTACTCCGGGTCCGAAGTGTGCAGGCGGCGGGACCAGTCAACGCTGATCGCGTAGCGCTTGAAGGAGCCGGCCTGGGTGTCGATGTTGCGGTACGTCCACTCGCTGGGGTGGGCGTTGTGCTTGATCGCGGCGTTCTCAGCGGGCAGGCCAAAGGAGTCCCAGCCGATCGGGTGCAGCACATCGAAACCGAGCTGGCGCCAGTAGCGGGCAACCACGTCTCCCATGGCGAACGCTTCAGCGTGGCCCATGTGCAGGTCGCCGGACGGGTAGGGGAACATGTCCAGGACGTAGCGGCGTTCCTTCGATCCGTCGTCGGCCGGGGTGAAAACGCCAAGGTCGTCCCAGACAGCCGGCCACTTCTTCTCCATGGCCGCGAAACTGTATACGGCCTCTTCCGACTGGTCAGTCTGTGACTGCGTGCTCACTATGCTTCGCCTCTGTCCTCAAGAAAATCCTGGTGATCCGCGGACTCCGGCGTGCTGCCGGTTCCGCCTGCGCTGTTGACTCTTCCCCAGACACACAAAAGCCCCTCGTCAGATGCAAGGGGCTGCCGCGTTTGATACAAACGCGGCTATCTAAGGAGGAGCAATGCGGTCATTTCTCCACTTTACAACAGGCAGCGCCCGACGGCGGTGCCCGCCACAGGGCTGTAACGGTCCGGACATCCGCAGATCCCGCCTGCGCTTCAGCCCTGCTGCGGACGCTGCCTGCTACGGCGTATCTTTTGGGCCTGTCTGTGCGTCTACCCGGTAAGGGCATGGCACGGTGCCATGCTTTTTATCAGGCACCGCCTTGGGCGGGAGAGCGAGGGGATGTGTAATGACAGCGGGAACGGACTTCGAAGCCTGCGCGGCAGGCGAAACGCAGGCTTTGGCAGAAAACAGGGTGGACCTGCGGCAGGCCCGCCGAGATTTCCTGGTGGCATTGGAACCGGTCCGGGCTTCGGTGTACGCCTACTGCCGCAGCCTGACCCCCACCGTGTGGGACGCCGAGGACCTGCTGCAGGAGACCCTGACGAAGGCCCTTGCGGAAGCATCGCAGCGGTATGAGCCGATCCGCAATACCCAGGCATGGCTTGTCCGTATCGCCACGAACACGTGGATCGACTCACTGCGCCGCAGCGGCCGGGTGACCCTTGAGTGGACAGAATCCGCCCTTGACCTTCCTGATGACGGGGCCGAGGATCCGCTGGCAGCCCTTGCAGTGGAGTCCGCACTGCGTCAGCTGCTGCACCTGCTGCCTCCCCGGGAACGGGCGTGTGTGGTCCTCAAGGATGTGTTCTCCTATTCCCTCGCCGAGATTGCCGGGATGCTGGAGACGACTCCCGGCGCCGTCAAGTCCGCCCTGCACCGCGGCCGGACCACGCTGCGGGCGGCGCGTACGGACTCTGCAGGACCCTCCCCCGAAACCTTGGCACCCGGCCCGCGGGCCGCTGGCCGGCATCCCGGACACCAGGCGCTGCTGCGCCGGCTGGCCGCGGCGTTCAACGCCTACGACATTGACGCCATGGTGTCCCTGTTCCTGGCAAGCGGACGGTCCGAGGTGGTTGGCAACGCCACTGAAACCGGACACGGGGAAATCCGTGCCGGATCCCTGACGGACACGTTCGGTCCGGATGCCGCCGAGATCCACAGGTCAACAGTCCACCACTTCGACGGGGAGGACATTATCCTGATGTGGGAGCGGCAGAAGAATGTCCCCGGGGCATCGGAGGTGGTCTCGGACGTCCTGCGGGTGCGGCCGGCCTTCGGGGCCCCGCTGGTCGCGGAACTAAAGTGGTACTTCTTTTGCCCCGAGGTTGTGGCGGAAGTGGCCGGCGGGCTGGGGCTGCCCTTCAAGACAAATGGTGTGAGCTACTTCTAGCACTTTCCGCGGATCCGCTGCCGGCCGCGCAATCCACTGCGGCCGGCAGCGGCGTCGTCATCGTTGCCGGGCGCCGGCGGCCTCCCGCGCTTTCCTGAACTCGAGGAAGGCTTCCCTGCTGGTTCGCGTGGGAGTGAAGCCGAACTCGTGTTTCAGGGCCGTGTTGTCCAGGACCGGACGGTAGCGCAGGAACCGCAGCTGCTCCGGACCGTGCACCGTGAGTTTCAGCTTTTGCCCCGCCCAGAGACCGGCTGCCAGGAGCTGAGCGGGAACCGTCAGTGTCCGTTTCCCCAGAAGCCCCGCGATCTCGCGGACGGTGAGGGCGCCGTCGCCGGCCACGTTGAAGATCCCGCTGCGTCCGGTGATCACGGCCTGTGCCATGGCATCAGCGACGTCCTGGTCCCAGATAAAGACGAACGGCGACTCGCTGCCGGCCACCCGCAGCAGCCGAGGCGCATCGAACAGCGCCGTGATCTGGTTCCGGACCCGCTCCCCCAGGATCGTTCCGATCCGGAAGATGGTCTGCCGCAGTTCCGGGTGCTCAGTGCGCAGCCGGGCCAGTTCCTCCTCGACCAGGCGTTTGTGCCGGGAATAGCCAAACTCGTCATTGCCGCGCAGCGGGTGGGACTCGTTCAGCCACGGGGCGTTGTCTGCGTGGTAGCCGTAGGCGGCGCCGGAGGATGAGATGACAACGTGCTTCACGCCTGATTCAAGGCAGGCGGCCAGTACGTTCTGCGTCCCGGTAACATCGACGCGGTACTCCTGCTCCCGGGTGGTGTCCCTGCCGGGATTCACGATCGCCGCCAAGTGGACCACGGTGTCGATCCGGTGCTTCTGCAGATCCTTGGAAACGTCCGGGGAGCAGACGTCCGCCAGCGCGTACACCACGCCGTCAACCTTCCGCTCAGCCGAGGGCTCCCGGAGGTCCAGGCTCAGGACGTGGCTCACTGCAGGGTCTGCCGCCAGCCGGGACACGACGGCGCTGCCCAGGAAGCCGTTGCCTCCGGTCACGCATACCCGGTTCACAGTGCAGCCTCCTGTGCCCTGGCGGCTTTCCGGGCATCACGCCGGCGCCACCACGCGGCCAGGGCGAGGCCGGCCAGGATGTCCCAGATCCCCCACCAGGCAGCGACCATGGCCATCCCGCCCAGCCCGGAGAAGAAGGTCAGGGTGAGTCCCAGTCCCAGTCCGGTGTTGCGGGCACCAACCTCAAACGTCACCGCCCGCCGGCTGGCTTCATTCAGCCGAACGGCCGCGGCTGCCCAGTATCCAACGGCCAGCGCAACGGCGTCGTGCAGGGCTACCACCAGGAAGATGGTGCCGAGGTGCTCGCGCAGGGGGCCAAGGTTGCTGGCGGTTCCGGCAACGATGAACGCCAGCAGCGCCACCAGTCCGATCCGCTGCACCCAGGGCCGCAGCCGGTCCGTGAGCTCGGGAAAGCGGCGGGCGAGCGGCATGCCCAGCGCAAACGGGACTCCTATGATCAGCAGGACCTGGACCAGCATTCCGCCCCGGTCCAGGGAAAAGTCGCGCATCAGGGAGTTCGTGGACGGGCTCAGCGCGGCCCAGAAGGCCACGTTGAGCGGCATCACGATGATCGCCACCAGGTTGGACACGGCGGTCATGGACGCGGACAGCGCCACATCGCCGTGCGCCCGGTGGGTCAGCACGTTCGAAATACCGCCCGGCGGGCAGCAGGCCACCAGGATCATGCCCAGGGCAATCGAGGCCGGAACCTGCAGCGCCAGTGCAATTCCCACGGTCACCGCAGGCAAAAGCAGGTACTGCGCGGCAATGCCCAGCAGGATGGCCTTGGGGCTCCGGGCGACTGTGCGGAAGTCGGCGGGACGGACCTCCAGGGCAATGCCCAGGATGATCACGGCCAAAACCACGTTCAGGATCACCAGCGAGCCGGGAGAAAAGTTGAGTATGACGTCGTCGATGGGCATCAGCGGTTCACCTCCGCCGGCGCGGGAACGGAAGCGCCCGCCGGCGCTGCCAGCGTGTCAAGGTGCGCCTCAAGCTCCGCCCGGTAGGCATCCTTGTTCACGTAGTAGCTCATCCGGTCCAGTCCCAGATAGCGGTAGCCGCCCGTGACATCCGGGGACGGCCCGCTGACAGCGGCGTCGAACGCGGCGGCCACCTCCGCCTTTTCCTGCTTCGCGGCGAGATAGGCTGCCACCAGCTCGGCCTGGCGGTATCTGCCTTCCCAGCCCAGCCCGGAGGCTTCAACCATCCCCACCACCATCAGGTTCTCCGCCTGGCGGCTGAAAATGTTCAGGTACAGCTGGGGTGAGGCCCCGGTCCAGCCCAGCAGGTCCGGGGCCAGGAACGGATAGCTGAGCACATAGCCGGTGGCGCAGAGCAGCAGGTCGTACTCCCCCGACGTGCCGTCCCGAAAATGGACGGTGGAACCCTCCAGCCGGTCGATGTCCGGCTTGACGGACAGGTCGCCGTGGCCCAGGTGATGCAGGACCAGGGAGTTGACCACGGGATGGGATTCGTAGATCCGGTAGTCAGGCTTCGGGAAGCCGAAACGGGCAGGGTCTCCCGTGAACATGCGCAGCAGGCGCTTGTCCAGGAACTGCTTGAGCGGCCGCGGCAGGGGTTTGCCCTGGTTCAGGGTGTCCGTGGGCCGGCCAAAAACGTATTTCGGCACAAAGTAGTAGCCGCGGCGGACGCTGATATCCACGGCAGCGGCATGGTGCACGGCGTCCACGGCTATGTCGCAGCCGCTGTTTCCGGCACCCACAACCAGCACCCGTTTGCCGGCCAGCTCCACGGCTTCCTTGTACTGCGCCGAATGGCGGATTTCCCCGGAGAATTCTCCCCGGAAAGCCGGCAGGTACGGGGTGTGCAAGGTGCCGGACGCGACGACGACGGCGCTGAACCGGCCGCTTCCCGCACCCTCCGGCCCCTCCCACGTCACTTCCCAGCCGCCGTCGTCCGTTTGGAAGGCTGCGGTGACCCGGGTGCCAAACCGGATCCGGCCGGTGAGCCCGAAGTGTCCTGCGTACGCACGGAAGTACTCCAGCAGGTGCCGGTGGCCCGGATAGTCCGGTGTGCCCTCCGGCATCGGAAACTCGGCGAATTCTGTGGTGGTCCGGGAGGAGATCAGGTGGGCGGACTCGTACACCGTGCTGGAGGGGTTCGAGATGTTCCACAGCCCGCCGACGTCGCTGTGCGCCTCGAAGCCAACGACGCCGAGTCCGCGTTTGGACAGGGCACGCATGGCAGCCAGCCCGCTGGGGCCGGCACCTATTACCGCTACCGGCAGCGGATGCCTCGCCGTGCGGACCTCGTTTGTACCTGCTGTAGCTGCCACTGCGACCCGCTTCTGTGTGATGCGCATCACATTGATGCTGCCAGCACGCTACCGGGCGGTGTTCCCGCAGGTCAAACGCAACACACCCAGGACCCATACGCAAAAAGCCGCTCCCGGATCCGTTGATCCGGGAGCGGCTTGTTCCGGCCGGGAGGCCTGGCGTCCTGCGCTAGAGCACGTCCTCGTCAACCCAGTCGAACGTCCGGGTCACGGCCTTGCTCCAGAGGCGCATCTGCCGCTCACGCTCGGACTCGTCCATGTTCGGCGTCCAGCGCTTGCCTTCGTTCCAGTTGGCAGCCAGCTCGTCGGTGTTCTTCCAGAACCCGACCGCCAGTCCGGCCGCGTAGGCGGCACCGAGTGCGGTGGTCTCCACAACCTCGGGGCGGACGACGTCCACGCCCAGGATGTCGGCCTGGAACTGCATCAGCGCATCATTGGCGACCATGCCGCCGTCGACCCGCATTTCAGTGAGCGGAACACCGGAATCGGCGTTGACTGCGTCCAGCACCTCGCGGGTCTGGAATGCCGTGGCTTCCAGGGCTGCGCGGGCAATGTGGTTCTTGTTCACGAACCGGGTCAGTCCCACGATTGCGCCGCGGGCGTCGGAACGCCAGTGCGGTGCGAACAGGCCGGAGAACGCCGGGACAATGTAGACGCCGCCGTTGTCTTCCACGGCACTGGCGAGCTTCTCGATTTCCGGCGCGCTCTTGATGATGCCAAGGTTGTCCCGCAGCCACTGGACCAGCGAACCGGTCACGGCAATCGAGCCTTCGAGTGCGTACACCGGTGCGGCATCGCCAATCTTGTACGCGACGGTGGTGAGCAGTCCGTTCTCGGACATCACCTTTTCCTCACCGGTGTTGAAGATGAGGAAGTTGCCGGTGCCGTAGGTGTTCTTGGCATCGCCGACGCCGAAGGCGGCCTGGCCGAAGGTTGCAGCCTGCTGATCACCGAGGATGCCCGCAACCGGAGTCTCTCGCAGCAGCTGGGAGCCGTGCACCTTGCCGTAGATCTCGGAGGAGGATCGGATTTCCGGAAGCATGGACGCAGGGACACCGAAGACGTCGAGGATCGACTGGTCCCAGGTCAGGGTGTCCAGGTCCATGAACATGGTCCGGGAGGCGTTGGAGACGTCAGTGATGTGCACGCCGCCGTCGGTGCCGCCGGTCAGGTTCCAGGTCACCCACGAGTCGGTGTTGCCGAACATCAGGTCACCGTTCTCGGCCTTCTCGCGGGCACCCTCGACGTTGTCCAGGATCCACTTGATCTTGGTGCCGGAGAAGTAGGTGGCCAGCGGCAGCCCAACAGTGTCCTTGAACCGTTCCAGGCCGCCGTCCCTGGCAAGCTCGTCGACGATCGGCTGGGTCCGGGTATCCTGCCAGACGATTGCGTTGTAGACGGGCTTGCCGGTGTTGCGGTCCCACACCACTGCGGTCTCGCGCTGGTTGGTGATGCCGACCGCCGCGATGTCGTGCCGCGTCAGGTTTGCCTTCGAAAGCGCAGTGCCGACGACCTCGCGGACGTTGGTCCAGATTTCCATCGGGTCGTGCTCGACCCAGCCGGCGCGCGGGAATATCTGCTCGTGTTCCTTCTGGCCGGTGGAAACGATCTTGCCGTCGTGATCGAAGACAATCGCCCGGCTGCTGGTGGTGCCCTGGTCGATTGCAATCACGTACTGCTGTTTGCTGTCGGTCACGTGGGTCTCTCCTTTGAGGTCTTAGGTCTTTGCGGACGCAGTAACGATTAGAGGTCCGGCAGCGGAATAAAACCGCCGGCCCAGCCGCCCAGTGCGCCGCCGATGAGCGGTCCGACGACCGGAACCCAGGAGTAGGCCCAGTCGCTGTTGCCCTTGTTCCGGATGGGCAGCAGGGCGTGGACGATGCGGGGGCCAAGGTCACGGGCGGGGTTGATGGCGTACCCGGTGGGGCCGCCAAGTGAGGCGCCAATACCGACCACCAGCAGGCCAACCGCGAGCGGGCCGAGCCCCGAGGGTGTTCCGGCGAAGGCGACAATCACGAAGACCAGAATGAACGTGCCGACGACTTCCGTGACGACGTTCCAGCCGTAGGAGCGGATTGCGGGACCGGTGGAGAACACACCCAGGATGTTCGCGGGATCGGGCTCTTCGTCGAACTGCTTCTTGTAGGCCAGCCAGGCGACAAAGGCGCCGATGACGGCGCCGAGCATCTGGCCGCCGAAATAGGTGAGGGTGGATCCGATGGTTACTGCCACGCCGGGCACGAATTCTTCCGCGCCGCCGGTGATGACGCCCACGGTCACTGCGGGGTTGATGTGCGCACCCGACATCACTGAGAGGTAGACACCGGCAAAGACGCCGAGCCCCCAGCCCCAGTTGACCATCAGGAAGCCGCCGCCGTTGCCTTTGGTTTTGCCCAGGGCAACGTTGGCGACTACGCCGCAGCCCAGAACTATCAGCGCTGCCGTACCCAGCATCTCGCTGACAAAAACCTCTCCTAGAGTCACCATCGACTCCTCCGATCCGTTAGTTTCTCATTGGTGCATTGGGATATTGAGTGATGTTGGACCTGCGTCGAGTGCCAGTCAAAGAGCGCCGGACATGTTTCCATGCATCCCGTGTCCTTTTCCGCGCCGTGTGCTGCGCGCACCGTCGTAAGGCTCTATGGAATCAATCTTTTTCGATAAACACCATGACTTTGGGAAAACTGCTTGTCAGGGGGCGTTTACAGGCTCTTCACGCTACACGCGCCATCACGGGAGCGCACGCCCGGCTCATCTCGGTAGAGTTACTCCATGGACCCGGCACCAAAACTGACACTGAACAACGGCGTACTTATGGACCAGGCCGGCTACGGAACCTACAAGGTGCCCCCGCAGGACACCGCCCCGCTGGTGAGCGCGGCGCTTTCCACCGGCTACCGCCACATTGATACGGCGGCCCTTTACGGCAACGAAGAAGGGGTGGGCAAAGCAGTCCGCAACTTCACGGACAACGGCCATGTGGTCCGGGAAGACCTCTTCGTGACATCCAAGGTCTGGAACACGGATCACGGTTATGATGCCGCGCTGCGCGCGTTTGACGTGTCCATGGCAAAGCTTGGCTTCGAGTACCTGGACCTTTACCTGATTCACTGGCCGTGCCCGGACCGCGGACTGTTCCTCCAGACCTACAAGGCCCTTGAGGAGCTGTATGCATCCGGCCGGGTCCGCGCCATTGGCGTCTCCAACTTCAACCGCGGGCACCTTGAGGAGCTGCTGGACAGCGCGGCAGTCGTCCCGGCCGTGAACCAGGTTGAACTCCATCCGTGGCTCGCACAGAAGGAACTGCGGTCCTTCCACGAAGCCCACGGAATCCGCACGGTGGCCTGGAGCCCGCTGGGCCGCGGCGCCGTCCTTGAGGATCCGGCAGTGGTGGAGATCGCGAACAGCATAGGCCGCACTGCCGCACAGGTGGTGCTGCGCTGGCACGTCCAGGCAGGGCATACCGTGATTCCGAAGGCCAGCAGCGAAGACAGGATGAGCGCAAATCTGGACATCTTCTCCTTCGAACTGGAGCCTGAGCACGCCGCAGTCCTGGACGGGCTGGATTCAGGGCGCAGGACCGGCTCCAATCCCGCAGAGGTGAACTAGTGCAGCTGTTCCGCCTTCCCCGCCGCGGCAGCGCCGGCACGGGCCCTGCACCCTTCGAACGGCAGGCCACAGTGAGGACCATCCCCATTGAAGGCACCGCACAGCGCTTCTGGGATTTCCCCGCGGCTACCCCCGCCGGTCCGGTGGTCTTTATGGTCCACGGCTTCCGCGGCGACCATCACGGACTGCTTCGGCTGGTGGAAGCCCTCCCCAACAACCGGGTGATCCTGCCTGACCTCCCCGGATTCGGGCAGGGGGCTGTCCTGCCGGGAACGCACGACGCCGCCGCCTACGCCGGCTTTGTGCGTTCGGCTTTCACTGCCCTGGACCTGGGGCCGGACACCGTCCTGCTGGGGCACTCATTCGGCTCCATCATCGCCGCGCGGACCGCCGCGGAACACCCGGAACTCATAAGCGAGCTCGTCCTGGTCAACCCCATCTGCGAGCCTGCCCTGGAGGGTCCGAAGGGTTTCACCAGCAAGCTCGCGGAACTGTACTACCTGGCCGCAGCAAAACTTCCGGAGAAACCGGGCCGTGCCCTGCTGGCCAACCCGCTGATCGTCCGCGGCATGAGCGTACTGATGGCCAAGACCCGCAACCCCGGGCTGCGCCGCTGGATCCATGCCCAGCATGATGCCTACTTCAGCGCCTTCGCGTCCCGCGCCGTCGTGCTGGAAGCGTTCCGGTCCTCCATTTCCGAAACCGTTCGGGACTCCGCTGCCCGGCTGCGCATGCCTGTGCTTCTGATTGCTGCAGACCGGGATGACCTGGGATCCGTTCCTGCCCAGCGGCGCCTCGCGGAACTGGTGCCCGACGGCGAACTCGAGATCCTGGAGGGGGTCGGCCACCTGGTTCACTACGAAGCACCGGATGCCGCAGCGGCCCTGATCACCGATTTCCTGGACCGGAGGCACCACAGCGCATGAGAATCGTCTTTGACGCCCGTTTCACCCGCACTGACCAGCACGACGGCATCAGCCGCTACGGAGCGAGCCTGATCGAAGCCGTTTCCCGCCATGCGGACGTTCGGATGCTGATCAGCGACGAGCGCCAGCTGGCGCTCCTGCCGGCTGTGCCCTGGACGAAGATCAACTCCCCGCTCTCCCCTGCCGAGCTTTTTGTGGCCGGACGGATCAACCGGCTTGGAGCCGACGTCGTGGTGTGTCCCATGCAGACCATGGGAACGTGGGGCAGGCGGTACCCGCTGATCCTGACCCTCCATGACCTGATCTACTACCAGAACCCGACGCCGCCTGGATTCCTGCCGCTGCCCGTGCGCCTGCTATGGCGTTTGTACCACCTGGCTTACTGGCCGCAGCGCCTGCTGCTTAACCGGGCCGACGTGGTTGCCACGATTAGCCGGACAACCCGGGATCTGATGGCCCGGCACAGCCTGACCCGCCGGCCGGTGCGGATGGTTTCCAACGCACCCCAGCCGGGTACGGTTCCGCGGGACGTTTCCCGGCCGCCGGAGAAGACGCTGCTCTACATGGGTTCCTTTATGCCCTACAAGAACGTGGAGACCATCGTCCGGGCGGTGGATTCCCTGCCGGGCTACACACTGCACCTCCTGAGCCGGATCCCGCCGCAGCGCCAGGCCGAACTGGCCGCGCTGACGGCGGATCCTGACCGGGTGGTGTTCCATAACGGGGTCACCGACGCGGAATATGATGCCCTGCTTCGCCGCGCCACGGCGCTCGTTACCCTTTCCAAGGCTGAGGGCTACGGGCTGCCCATCATCGAATCGATGGCGACGGGTACGCCGGTCATTGCCGCAGACACACCCATCTTCCGGGAGGTTTCCGGCGGAGCGGCCCTGCTGGTGGATCCGGACAGTCCGCAGGAGTTTGCCGGTGCGGTCCGGCGCCTCTCAGACCCGGAGCGCTGGAGGAAAGCATCAGCTGCCGGATTGGTCCGGGCCGCGGAATACGACTGGGAGGCCTCTGCGAAGCAGCTCCTTGAAGCAGCGGAGGAAGCCGCCAGCCTGTTCACGGCCCGGACGCGCAGGGCGAACCGCTAGGAAAGCCGGACCACCATCTTGCCCGTGTTGGCGCCCTTCATCAGGTCGATGAATGCCTGCGGTGCGTTTGCAAGTCCGTCCACGAACGTCTCGTCGTAGCTGACCTTTCCGTCCCGAAGCCAGCCGGCCATGAGTTCCGCGAACTGACCGGCGTACTCGTTGTAACTGCTGGCGATGAAACCGCGGAGAGTCAGTTCCTTGCCGATCGCCTGGAACAGGTTGCGGGGAGCGCACTGCGGTTCGGTGCTGTTGTAGGCCGAGATGGCTCCGCACATAGCCACGCGTCCGTACTTGTTCAGGACGGAAATCGCGGCCTCGAGGTGGTCTCCGCCGACGTTGTCGAAGTAGACATCAATCCCGTTGCCTTCTGCGGCTGCTTTCAGCTGGTCCCTGACCGGGCCGTCGTGGTAATTGAAGGCGGCATCGAAGCCGAGCTCCCGGAGCCGCTGGACCTTTTCGGCTGAACCGGCACTGCCGATGACACGGCTGGCCCCCAGTGCCTTGGCGATCTGTCCGGCGATCGAGCCGACTGCTCCTGCCGCGCCGGAGACGAAGACTGCGTCACCCTCACGGAAACCGGCTACCTTGGTCAGGCCCGCCCAGGCGGTCAGGCCGGTGAGGCCCATGGCGCCAAGGTATGCGCTGGCAGGGGCAATCCCGGTGTCAATGACCCGGGCACGCCTGGCATCCAGGACAGCGTATTCACGCCAGCCGAGGTTGTGAAGGACGGTGTCCCCCGCCTTGTGGGTCCCCGCACGGGATTCAACGACCTCCCCTATGGCACCGCCGTCCAGCGGAGCACCGAGCTGGAACGGGGGGACGTAGGACTTCGCGTCGTTCAT
Source organism: Arthrobacter sp. BL-252-APC-1A (assembly GCF_009696625.1). Taxonomy (NCBI): domain Bacteria; kingdom Bacillati; phylum Actinomycetota; class Actinomycetes; order Micrococcales; family Micrococcaceae; genus Arthrobacter; species Arthrobacter sp. BL-252-APC-1A. The sequence goes on from NZ_VULS01000001.1 coordinate 552,000, forward strand.
GCGGCCGCGCATGTACGGGTCCACGGACATCAGCGTGTTGCGGACCAGGATCTGTCCGTCCTGCAGTTCCGGAACCTTCGCTTCGGCCAGCCGGAAGTTCTCGTCGGCGGGCCACCCCTCGGGACGGGAAGCGAGCTGGATTTCGCGGCTTGTCGCGGGGTAGGACATGGATCTCCTTTCAGGCGCCTGGCCAGGCCGGGCGCAGAATGAACATAAGCAACCTGTCTATCATGCGCGGCACCCTGCCCGAAGACAGCCCTCTACCCGGGCAGGACAGCCCGTCCGTCCGGTCAGCGGATCCGGACGTCCCACAGGTGGTGGGCGGCATCATGCATGAAGTACCGTGCCAGGGACTCGACCGTAAAGGTACTGCCGTCCGAGCGGCTTCCACGGCGCGAGCGGTCCTGCGGCTCGACGGCGGCAAAAGCTGCCGCTGTGGCTTCCGCTTCGTCTGCAAGGTCTGCGGCCACACGGGCAGGATCCTGCTCGCCATAGCGCTCTGCGACGGCGGTTGCGTCCTGGTCCCAGTCAGCAAACTCCGCTCCGTCCGTGTCCACCATCAGCAGCAGCCGCATCCGGTAGACCTCGCACAGGTCGCGGACATGCGCGGCGTATTCAAGCGGGGACCAGGTGCTCTCATCCGGCCGCTGGGCCGCGTCCGTCCGCTCGAGAACGTCCTGCCAGGCGTCGGCATTGGCCCGGAGCATTCGGGGTATGTCTTCAAAGTTCGTCTCCGATGCAGTGAAACCGCATTCGGGGCAGGTCCGGTCCAGGACCCAGGTCCAGTTCTTGGTATCGGGGGTTATGGCCATTGCCACACTGTAGAGGATTCGGACCGTGAGCCCTACCGCTCCTAAAATTGCTACACCGGCACAGCGTTTTTTCAGGAGATGATGACAATGCCCACGGGGCCCGCGCCCAGGGACCGGGAACGTCTAAGAGCCATGCTGGAAGCCCGCAGCCAGGCACGCGGCGGAACCGCCGTCGACCTGTACCGCGACGGCGGGTATCTGGTGCTCAATGCGGACCTGCCCGGCATTGATCCGGGTTCCCTCTCGGTGGAACTGGACGGCCACTTCCTGCTGATCAGGGCGCACCGTTCCCTCCGCGGCCTGGACCGCGAGACCCGCTGGGATGTCCGTGAGCGGGAGGACGGAACGATCCTGCGGCGCGTTCCGGTGGGCAGCAGAGTGGCAGCGGACCGGATCGCCCCGCACTATGCCAACGGCATTCTCAGCCTTCACATCCCCCTCGCGGAATCTGGCCACCAGCGCAGCGTCCCCGTGCAGTACCGGGGCAGCGCTCCGGAAGCCGCTTAGAGGCCATCCGGCGCATCGACCCGGACATAGACCGGGTCGCCCGTACGGCGGGCTGAAAGTGCTGCCTTCGCGGCCCGCATTGCCGATGTGACGGCCGGGGCCTCCCCGTACGGGAAGAAGCACAGGGTGCGCCAGCGGGCTGCCCCGTTGAGGGTTTCAGCGTCCTCGCCACGGTACGACGGCGGTTCCTCCACGGGCGCCGGGCCTACGGTCCGGGCGTCCCGGGGCAGCTCCAGGCGGGACGCGAAAGCGTCCAGGGCATCCCGGGAACCGGACAGTTCGGCATAGCGGACTGCCGGAGGAAGCCCCAGCTCACGGCGGAGTGCGAGTTCGCGCTCCGCAGCTCCTGCCGGATCCCAGCGCAGCAGGTGCCCAACCGTGGCGGTGTCATCCGCGGTCACGACCACAACTCCCCCGTCCGCTGCCGGACGCACCAGTGCCGCCGCAGTGAGCCAGCGGCGCAGGGTTTCTTCCTGGGCACGCAGGGATTGCCGGGAGAGCATCATGGTTCCGTCCAGCAGCAGCGCTGCGGCATAGCCCGACGGCGCCACGGGTTCCGCGCCGGGGGTAGCCACTACCAGCGCGGGCGTGTCCGGGACCTCGGCCCGGATATGGTCACCGGCTGAGGAGACGACGGTTACCGAGGGGAAAGCGCGTCCAAGTTCTTCGGCCGTCCGGCCGGCGCCGGCGGTGGAGGCCCGCAGCCGGAAGCTGCCGCAGTGCGGACAGTGCCACCGGGGTTCCGGCCGCGCACACCAGCGGCAGGCGGGCGGAGAGTTCCTCCGGCTTTGAGCCAGCGGACCCTGGCACTGGCGGCAGCGGGCCGGTTCCCGGCAGTCCTGGCAGGAAAGCGCCGGGGAAAACCCGGTCCGGGCCACCTGCACCAGGACCGGACCGTGCTTCAGCCCGTCCTGTGCGGCTTTCCAGGCTGCGTGGGGAATCCGGGCACGGGCCGCCAGCGGATCACGCTCCATGTTGAAGGTATCGGCGGTGCTCATCACCCGTGGTGTGGAAGCCCGGACTACGGGGCGTTCAGCGTTCAGCGCTGCAGCCCACCCGGATTCGACGAGCCGCTGGGCCTCCGTGCTGCGGGTATGTGAGGCAACGAGCATCGCGGCGCCTGCAGCTTCCGCGCGCAGCAGCAGTACGTCGCGGGCGTGCTGGTAGGGAGCGCGCTGTTCTGCATGCAGGTCATCGGCGTCGTCCCAGATACACACCAGGCCGAGGTTGGCCACGGGTGCGTAGGCAGCAGAGCGGGTGCCGACAGCCACGGCGGCATCCCCGTAGAGGAGCTGCAGGAAGCTCCGGTAGCGCGGCGTGGGTCCGTCCTCGGCGGTCAGCCGCACCGCGGTTCCGCTGGGAATGCGCTGCTCGAGTGCCGCCATGACACGGGCAAGGTCTTTCTGGTCCGGGACCACAACGACGGCGCCTCGCCCGGAGAGCAGGGTGGCTTCCACGGCTGCCGCGATCTCTTCCGGCCAGGCATCCGGGCCGTAGCCGCGCAGGGAACTCAGTACTGCCCTCGGACTGTGGCCGGCTGCGAGGTGGCTCAGGAAGCGGGGGCCGTGCGGGTAGCGGCGGTAAGGGCTCGCAGCGGCATCCCGAGCAGGCGCGGCGTCGTTATCCGTACCTGATTCCTTCCCCGGCTGCGCACCGTCCGGCCGGGCACCGTCCGGCTGGGCACCGTCCGGCGCCTCCGGGACGCGGACGCCGGGGGTACGGCCGGAGAACTCCTTCTCCACCCGCGCCACGCGGGGAGGCACCGCCACGCGGAGCACATCGTGGACGCTGCCGGCATACCGTGCAGCAACAGCCTCGGCCAGGGAGAGGACCTCAGGGCTCAGTACGGGGACTCCCGAGACGACTTTGCCCAGGCTGACCAGCCGGGCAGTGGTATCAGTGGTGGCAAGCCGTTCGGTGAGGAATCCGGGGAGCTCCTGCCCGCCAAAGCGGACCTTGACCCGGACGCCGGGCACTGCATCGCCGTCGAGCTCTGCCGGAACCAGATAATCAAAAGGCCGGTCCAGGTGGGGCAGCGGGGAATCCAGCAGGACCCTGGCAATCGGCAGCTCCGGGGCGGGCAGGGACTTGCCCACGGGTGCTGCGGGCGGCGCGAAGCCGTGCAGCAGGGACAGCTGCACGCCCTGGTCTTCGCCGGTACCCGGTTTCCTTGCCGCGGGCTGGTCGGCAGAGGCGCTCCGTTCCGGCGAAGCGCGCCCATCCTTCGACGCGCGCTGGAACGGACGCTCTTCCATGGGTACTAGGCGTTAAACCAGCGGCGCAGTTCCTCGACCTTGTCGAGGCGTTCCCAGGTGAAGCCTTCGTCCTCGCGGCCAAAATGTCCGTGGGCTGCAGTCTTCTGGTAGATGGGACGCTTGAGGTCGAGGGCGTTGATGATACCCAGGGGCCGCAGGTCGAAGACCTCGTTGATGGCCTGGGAGATCTTCATCGGGTCAACGGTTTCCGTGCCGAAGGTCTCTACGTAGATGCCGACCGGACGGGCCATGCCAATCGCGTAGGCGATCTGGATTTCTGCGCGGCGGGCCAGCCCTGCGGCCACAACGTTCTTGGCAACCCAGCGCATCGCGTAGGCAGCTGAACGGTCCACCTTGCTCGGGTCCTTGCCGCTGAAGGCACCGCCGCCGTGGCGGGAGAATCCGCCGTAGGTGTCCACGATGATTTTGCGTCCGGTCAGGCCGGCGTCTCCCACCGGTCCGCCAATGACGAACGGTCCGCCGGGATTGATGATGTGCCGGACCCCGGAGGTATCCAGTTCCGTCCCTGCCAGCACCGGATTCACCACGTGCTCAATCATGTCCTGGCGCAGCTGGGCCTGTTCCAGCTCCGCTGCGTGCTGCGTGGAGACGACTACCGAGTCCACTGAAACCGGACGGTCGCCCTCGTACCCAATGGTCACCTGGGTCTTGCCGTCCGGACGGAGGTAGGGAAGTGTTCCGTCCTTGCGGACCCTGGTCAGCCGCTCAGAGAGGCGGTGTGCTAGCCAGATCGGAGTCGGCATCAGGACGCTGGTCTCGTCGCTGGCAAAGCCGAACATAATGCCCTGGTCGCCGGCGCCCTGGGCGTCGAAGGGGTCTACGGCGTCGCCGGAACGGTTCTCCACCGAGTTGAAGACGCGGGAGGCGATCTCCGGGGACTGCTGGCCGATGGAGACGGAGACGCCGCAGCGTGCACCGTCGAAACCGTTGGCAGAGGAGTCGTAGCCGATCTCCAGGATGGTGTCGCGGACCAGCTGCGGGATCTCCACATAGCCTTCTGTGGTGACCTCACCCGCAACGTGGACCAGCCCCGTGGTGACGAGGGTCTCCACGGCAACGCGGGATTCGGGGTCGGCTTTGAGCAGGCCGTCGAGGATCGCATCGCTGATCTGGTCACAGATCTTGTCCGGGTGGCCTTCGGTCACCGACTCGGAGGTGAACAGCCGCAGGGCACTGGATTCGGCGGGGGCAGTCGTATTGCTGGAAGTCACGGGTTTACTCTACTTCGTTCCGGGGACAGTCCCCGTCTGGGTCATGCCGTGCCATGCACGGTCATCGGGAGTCGCATTGCTGCACGGGAAGAAATACCCGATCCTGCCGGCCTCAGGGCAGGCGCGCAGGGTCGGCGGGTTGCTCAGCGGCCGGGAGGGAAAACGAACGGGCTGGAAACGCTATCCCGGAGGAACGGCGCCGGTGGAGCTGGACGCCGGAGCACCGGCAAGTTCAGCGGCGATCCGTTCCACCAGGTGCCGGGCAATGTCGGTTTTGCTTCCCGTCAGTGCCGGCGGCTCGATCCGGGGGTCCTCATGCGGTGAGAGAATCCTCACTTCAGTGCTGTCCTGGCCAAACACAAGCGAACGGCCCACCTGGTTCAGGACCAGGAGGTCGCAGCCCTTGCGTTCGAGTTTGCGGCGTCCGTACTCCAGCACCGATCCACTGCCGTCGCCGGTCTCCGCGGCGAAACCCACAATCAGGGAGGGTCCGGTGCCGGAAGCGGAGCGGTTCTGCACCGTTTCGGCCAGGATGTCCGGATTGCGCACCAGCGTGATCACGGGGTCCGCTCCGTCGTCGCGCTTCTTGATTTTGGTGTCCGCGTTTTCTCCGGGCCGGAAGTCTGCCACTGCTGCGGACATGACCAGCACATCCGTGGACTGCACCGCATCGTGGACGGCGTCGCGCAGTTCCAGGGCGGTTTCCACCTGTACCAGTTCCACCCCCTCAGGGACGGGAACCTCCAAGTGGGCTGCGACGAACCTCACCTGGGCTCCTTCGGCTACGGCTGCAGCCGCAACAGCCGCACCCTGCTTGCCGGAGGACCGGTTGCCCAGGAAGCGGACGGGATCCAGGGGTTCCCGGGTGCCTCCTGCGGTAACGGTTACCCGGCGGCCGGCCAGCAGGCCGGCAGCCGGCGCGGAGCCGGCTTCTCCAGCCGCAGCCAGCGCCGCAGCGTAGATGTCCTCCGGCTCCGGGAGCCGTCCCGGGCCGGAATCCTTGCCGGTCAGGCGGCCAATGGCCGGCTCCATGACAACTGCGCCGCGGGAGCGCAGCGTGGCCACGTTGGCCTGCGTGGCCGGGTGGTTCCACATTTCGGTGTGCATTGCCGGAGCAAAGAACACCGGCCCGCGTGCCATCAGGAGCGTGTTGGTCAGGAGGTCGGCAGCAAGACCTGCTGCCGCCTTGGCCAGCAGGTCGGCTGTGGCAGGTGCCACCACAATCAGGTCAGCCTCGTGGCCGAGCCGGACGTGGTTGACGGTATCCACGGCGTCGAACACCGTGGTGCTGACCGGGTGGCCCGAGAGGGCTTCCCAGGTGGCTATGCCCACGAACCGGGTGGATGCCTCGGTGGGCACCACCTGGACGCTGTGGCCGGCTTCGGTGAACAGGCGCAGCAGTGACGCTGCCTTGTAGGCTGCGATGCCGCCGCCCACCCCCAGGACAATGCGCACGCCTGTCCTACCTCCTAGCCGTGGGTATGTGCCTTACTCGGCGGTTTCGTTGGCGCGGACTACCAGCATGCCGTCGTTGATCTCGCGCAGGGCGATGGACAGCGGCTTTTCGTTCAGCTTGGTTTCCACCAGCGGGCCAACGTACTCGAACAGGCCCTCGTGCAGCTGGGAGTAGTAGGCGTTGATCTGGCGGGCGCGCTTGGCACCGTAGATGACCAGGGCGTACTTCGAATCAGCGGCCGTCAGCAGGTCGTCGATCGGCGGGTTGATGATGCCTTCAGGCTGGGTAGACAAAAGATCTCCAAAGTTTTCGTGCGGATCAAGAACAGCAGCTCAGCGTTGGCGAGGGCTGATCCCCATGAGTGAAACGAGCTCTGCTGCAGCCCGCTGAACGTCATCATTGATGACAGTGTGATCGAACTCGGGCTCGGCAGCAAGTTCCAGTTTAGCGGTTTCCAGCCGCCGCTGCTGCTCCTCGGGTGTTTCGGTGCCCCGCCCGACCAGACGGCGGACCATTTCGTCCCACGACGGCGGCGCCAGGAACACGAAATTCGCCTCCGGCATTGACTTCTTGACCTGGCGTGCTCCCTGCAGGTCGATCTCCAGGAGCACCGAGCGGCCCTCGGCCATGGCGGACTCCACGGTCCGACGCAGCGTGCCGTAGCGGTTGTGGCCGTGGACTACGGCCCATTCAAGCATTTGCCCTTCCTCCACCAGGTCATCGAACTCGTCGGCGGTGACGAAGAAATAGTGGACTCCGTTTTCCTCGCCCGGGCGCGGGGCCCGGGTGGTGGCGGAGACGGAAAGCCAGACTTCGGGATAGTTGTCCCGGATATAGGTGGACACAGTGCCTTTGCCAACGGCGGTGGGACCTGCCAGAACTGTCAGCCGCGGTTGCGACACGTAGACCTCACTTTGTGTTTGTTGAGGTCCGACGCCGCTGCCGCCGCGGTGGGCGGCCGGTGGCTTAGTCGGACTCCAGTAATTCGATCAGCGCCTTGCGCTGGTGGACGCCAAGTCCCCTCACCCGGCGGGTGGGGGCAATACCCACGGTAGCCATTATTCCAGCTGCGCGGCGCTCCCCCACACCAGGCAGTGCCCGCAGCAGGTCCACGACCTTCAGCCGGCCCACGGCTTCCTCCGAGGAACGGGAAACTATGACTTCCTGGACCGAGAGTTCTCCGGACTTGATTTTGGACTTGATCTCGGCCCGCACGGTGCGGGCGGCGGTGGCCTTCTCCCGCGCCCTGGTGCGCTCTGCTTCAGTCAGTGGTTTGAGGTTCAATTGGCTCTCCCGGGCGAAGACTGACCGCCCGTCAAACGGGGTGTGACCGGCGGCTTTGCGGTTTCTTGGGCTAGGGTCCGAACCTATCCGCCAGATGCGGGCAATGCAATGGAAACCGGCACGGAAGCCGTACCGGTTTCCACTATGGCTGCGGCAGGCCGTCCAGCGTGCGGGAGGCCGCCTCACGGAGTGCCTGGCGCTCCGGGCCGGCTTTGAGGATGTCGCGGCTGGAGGTGGCCAGCACATTGGCGTACGCCGCTCCGAAGGTTTTCCTTAGGTCCTCCCCCGTTGCTCCCTGTGCACCAAGGCCGGGGGCCAGGATCGGCGCGTTGGCAGCAGCCAGGTCAATTCCCAGGTCCGACAGGGCGGAACCGACAGTAGCTCCGACCACCAGCCCCGTAGATCCGAGGGTCCCGGCCGCAGCGTTTTCCGCCGCTGCGGCATCCACGATCCGTGCCGCCACGGAACGGTCCGCCCCGGCGTGCTGCACTGTGGAACCCTCCGGGTTCGAGGTCAGTCCCAGGACAAAGACTCCCCTGCCCATGGCTGCAGCAAGGTCCAGCGCCGGGCGCAGCGACTCGTAGCCAAGGTAGGGGCTAAGCGTTACCGAGTCGGCAGCCAGCGGAGACCCGTCCCGCAGCCATGCGTCAGCGTAGGCCGCCATGGTAGAGCCAATGTCCCCGCGTTTCGCATCCGCGATAGAGAGGACTCCGCTCTCGGCGCACGCCGCGAGCAGGCGCTCAAGTACGGCGATGCCCGCCGAACCGTGGCGTTCATAGAGTGCAACCTGCGGCTTCAGGGCAGCAGCCTGCTCCCCCACCGCCTCCAGGACGGTGAGGGAGAAGCGCTCCAGTCCGGCGGCGTCGTCATTCAGGCCCCACGCGGCCAGGAGGCCGGGGTGGGGATCGATGCCAACGCAAAGCGGTCCGCGGGTGTCCATGGCCGCCCGCAGGCGCGCACCAAACGGTGCGCGCCTGCCGGCAGCTTCAGTGCTGTGCTCAGGCAACGGTCGAGGCCTGGAGCTTGGCCGCATACTCCTGCAGCGAGCAGACGTCCCATTCGTAGGACCGCATGGCCTCGATAGCCTGAACTGCCGCAGTGAATTCGGACACGGTGGTCATGACCGGGCAGCCAATCGACGTCGCGGCGGCGCGGATCTCATAACCGTCCCCGCGGGCCTGGCCGCCGGATGGGGTGTTGATCACCAGGTTGATGTCCCCGGCCGTGATCAGGTCGACCACGGTTCCTTCGCCGTCCGGACCCGCGCCCTCGCCGACCTTGCGGACGGTGGTGGCCTGGATCCCGTTGCGGCGCAGGACGTCCGCGGTGCCGCCGGTGGAGAGGATCTCGAAGCCGAGGTCGCTCATGAGCTTCACCGGCATGATGATGGCGCGCTTGTCCCGGTTGGCGACGGAGACAAAGATCTTGCCGGCAGTGGGCAGCGCCGAGTTTGCGGCCGCCTGGGACTTGGCGAAGGCAGTGTCGAAGTACTTGTCGATGCCCATGACTTCGCCGGTGGAACGCATTTCCGGGCCGAGCAGGGAATCCACAACCGTGCCTTCAGGGGTGCGGAAGCGGCTGAACGGCAGTACTGCTTCCTTGACCGCCACCGGAGCGTCCAGCGGGAGTGCGGAGCCGTCGCCTGCCGCCTTGAGCTTCCCTGCGGCACGCAGTTCCGCGATGGTGGTTCCGGTTCCGATCAGGGCAGCGGCCTTGGCCAGCTGGACGCCGGTGGCCTTGGAAACGAACGGAACCGTACGGGAGGCGCGCGGGTTGGCTTCAATGACGTACAGCACGTCGGAGGCCAGCGCGAACTGGATGTTGATCAGGCCGCGCACACCGACGCCGGACGCGATTGCCCGGGTTGCTTCAACCACGCGGTCGATCACGTCGGTGCCCAGCGTGATCGGGGGCAGGACGCATGCCGAGTCGCCGGAGTGGATACCGGCTTCCTCGATGTGTTCCATGATGCCGCCCACGTACAGGTCGGTGCCGTCGAAGAGCGCGTCGACGTCGATCTCGATGGCGTCTTCCAGGAACCGGTCCACCAGCACGGGGTGGTCCGGGGTGATCTCCGTGGCGTTGGCGATGTAGCGGGAGAGGTTGGCCTCGTCGTAGACGATCTCCATGCCGCGGCCGCCCAGCACGTAGGACGGCCGGACCAGGACGGGGTAGCCAATCTCGTCGGCGATCTTCTTGGCGTCCTCGAAGGATACGGCGGTGCCGTTCTTCGGGGCGATGAGCCCGCCTTCGTCCAGCACGCGCTGGAAGGCTCCGCGGTGCTCTGCCAGGTCGATCGCTTCGGGCGAGGTGCCCAGGATCGGGATGCCGGCGTCGGCCAGTTCCTGTGCGAGCTTCAGCGGGGTCTGTCCGCCGAGCTGGACGAAGACGCCCAGCACGCCGCCGGTGCGCTGTTCGGCGTGGATGACTTCCAGCACGTCCTCGAGCGTCAGCGGCTCGAAGTACAGGCGGTCAGAGATGTCGTAGTCCGTGGACACGGTCTCCGGGTTGCAGTTGATCATGACGGTCTCGTGTCCGGCTTCGCGCAGCGCCATGGTGGCGTGGACGCAGGAGTAGTCGAACTCGATGCCCTGGCCGATGCGGTTTGGACCGGAACCGAGGATGATCACCGACGGCTTGGCGTGCTGCCCAACCTCGTCCTCCTCGTCGTAGGAGGAGTAGTGGTACGGCGTGTACGCAGCGAATTCAGCGGCGCAGGTGTCCACCGTCTTGTAGACCGGGCGGATGCCCAGGACGTGCCGGACTCCGCGGACCACGGCCTCGGACTGGTTGGTGAGCTTGCCGATCTGCTCGTCGGAGAAGCCGTGGCGCTTCGCCAGGCGCAGGACATCCTCCGTGATCTGGGCTGCGCCGCGGATTTCTTCGGCAACCTCGTTGATCAGCTCAAGCTGGTCCAGGTACCAGGGGTCGATTCCGGTGGCTTCGTAGAGCTGCTCGGCAGTGGCGCCGCCCAGCAGTGCCTGCTGGACCTGGGCCAGGCGGCCCGTGGTGGGACGCTTGGCGGCTTCGATGAGCGCCGGTACGTCTGCCGGGTCCACCGGGTCGAAGCTCAGCTGGGAGCCCTTCTGCTCCAGGGAGCGCAGCGCCTTCTGCAGCGCCTCGGTAAAGTTGCGGCCAATGGCCATGGCCTCACCAACGGACTTCATCGTGGTGGTCAGTGTGGGGTCCGCGGCCGGGAACTTCTCGAAGGCGAAGCGCGGAACCTTCACCACCACGTAGTCCAGCGTCGGTTCGAAGGACGCCGGGGTCTTCTTGGTGATGTCGTTCGGGATCTCGTCCAGTGTGTAGCCAAGGGAGAGCTTGGTGGCGATCTTCGCGATTGCGAACCCGGTGGCCTTGGAGGCCAGCGCCGAGGAGCGGGAGACGCGCGGGTTCATTTCGATGACGACGACGCGGCCGGTGTCCGGTTCGATGGCGAACTGGATGTTGCAGCCGCCGGTGTCCACGCCAACCTCACGGATGACGGCGATCGCGATGTCGCGCAGCTTCTGGTATTCGCGGTCGGTGAGGGTCATGGCCGGGGCCACGGTGATGGAGTCGCCGGTGTGGACGCCTACGGGATCGAAGTTCTCGATGGAACAGACAACCACCACGTTGTCGTTCTTGTCCCGCATCATTTCAAGTTCGTATTCCTTCCACCCCAGGATGCTCTCTTCGAGCAGCACCTCGGAGGTGGGGCTGTACTGGATGCCGGCGCCGGCAATGCGGCGCAGGTCCTGGGCGTTGTAGGCCAGGCCGGAGCCCAGGCCGCCCATGGTGAAGGACGGACGGACCACCATCGGGTAACCGAGTTCCTCGGCAGCGGCGAAAGCCTCATCCATGCTGTGCACGATGATCGACTTCGCGGACTCCGCTCCACAGCGTTCGACGACGCCCTTGAACTTCTCGCGGTCTTCGCCGAGTTCAATTGCTTCGATGTTGGCGCCGATGAGTTCGACGTTGTACTTATCCAGAACGCCGTTTTTGTCCAGGGCGATTGCCGTGTTCAGTGCCGTCTGGCCGCCCAGTGTGGGCAGCACTGCGTCGGGGCGTTCCTTGGCGATGATCTTCTCGACCACCTCGGGAGTGATCGGCTCGACGTACGTGGCGTCGGCGAACTCCGGGTCGGTCATGATGGTGGCCGGGTTGGAATTAACGAGGATGACCCGCAGGCCTTCCTCCTTGAGCACACGCAGTGCCTGCGTGCCGGAGTAGTCGAATTCGGCGGCCTGGCCAATGACGATCGGACCGGAGCCGATCACCAGGACGGACTTGAGATCGGTTCTGCGGGGCATTAGCGGGATTCCTTGTTCTTGCTGGAGGCCATCAGGTCGACGAAGCGGTCGAACAGGTAGGCGGAGTCGTGCGGGCCGGCGGCGGCTTCGGGGTGGTACTGGACGGAGAATGCGGGGATGTCCAGGCAGGCGAGGCCTTCCACCACGTTGTCGTTGAGGCTGATGTGGCTGACCTCCACCTTGCCGAAGCGTGCTTCGGGGGCGGTGACCGGGCCGTCCAGCGGGGCATCGACGGCGAAACCGTGGTTCTGGCTGGTGATTTCCACCTTGCCGGTGCGCCGGTCCAGGACCGGCTGGTTGATGCCGCGGTGGCCGTAGGGCAGCTTGTAGGTACCGAAGCCCAGGGCGCGGCCCAGAATCTGGTTGCCGAAGCAGATGCCGAAGAACGGAGTGCCGGTGTCCAGCACGTCGCGCAGCAGCTTGACCTGGTTATCCGCGGTGGCGGGGTCGCCGGGGCCGTTGGACATAAAGACGCCGTCGGGGTTCAGTGCCTGGACGTCTTCAAGGGTGGCGGAGGCGGGCAGCACGTGCACCCGCACGCCGCGTTCTGCGAAGCGCACCGGGGTCATGGACTTGATGCCCAGGTCCAGGGCAGCAACGGTGAAGAGGGGCTCGCCCTCCCACCCATGGGCGGAAGGTTCAATGACGTAGCTGGCCTCGATGCTGACTTCCTCGGCCAGGCGGGAGCCGGCCATGGCTTCCTGCGCACGGACCTCGGCGAGCAGCTCGGCGTCAGTGCGCTGCGCTGCTTCGCCGGAGAAGATCCCGGCCTTCATGGCGCCGCGTTCGCGAAGGTGCCGGGTGATGGCGCGGGTGTCCACACCCGAGATTCCGACGACGCCCTGGGCTGCCAGGTCCTCGTCGAGCGTGCGCTCGGAGCGCCAGTTGGAGGGTTTGCGTGCCGCGTCGCGGACGATGTAGCCGGCCACCCAGATGCGGCGGGACTCGGCGTCGTCGCTGTTCACACCGGTGTTGCCGATGTGGGGTGCGGTCTGGACAACCAGCTGCCGGGCGTAGGAGGGGTCCGTGATGGTCTCCTGGTAGCCGGTCATGCCGGTGGCGAAGACTGCCTCGCCCAGGGCGGTGCCCGTGGCCCCGTAGCTGCGGCCGCGGAAGCTGCGGCCGTCCTCCAGCATGAGGACAGCTGTTCTCGGGGCGGGGGTTTGGTTCACTGTCACAGTTGTTCCTCGCTAGATGTTGCTGATTCCGGGCCCAGCGCCTTGATCGCCGAAACCAGGGGGTTCTTGTGGTCGGCCGCACGGGTACGGAACCCGGTGTCGACCCGCTTGGGTCCGAGCTGCCAGGTCACCATGACCAGGCCCTCCTTCTCCACGAATTTGCCGGCCATGCCGCGCTCCAGGCGGACTCCGCGCAGGTCTGCCCGCGGGATCCAGACGTCCGGTGCCCCGTGGCGGGCGAAGAGCAGGCCTTCGTCGAAGACTGCGGCGGTCGCCACGGACTTCACGCCCAGGCCGTACACCGCCACGCGGTCCAGCCAGTCACCGGCGGTGGTGGTGGCCACGTACTGGCCGTCAGCCTCGAAGCGCGGCAGCTCAAGTTCTTCGGGAAGCGGCAGGGGCCGCGGGATGTCTGACTGCCGCTGCCTGCGGCCGCGCCAGCCGAGCGCGAAAAGCGCCAGGATTGCAGCTGCCGCGACGACTACACCGAGAAGGAAGATTACCCAATCCACGGTGTCTCCTCAGCTGCGGCGGCACGGGGGCCGTTGAGTGCTCCCTCGAGGACTGTCGGATGGCCTGCGTAGAAGGTGGCTCGGACCTGGCCGGGCAGCTCGAGTCCGGCGTACGGACTGTTCTTACCCATGGTTGCCATCTTATGGGGGTCCACGGTGCGCCGCGCAGCCGGGTCAACCAATATGACGTTGGCCGGTTCGCCGCTTTCCAGCGGTCTTCCCTGCGTCCTCACGCCTCCGATCCGCGCCGGAGTGGCGGATGTCACGCGGGCGAATCCTGCCCAGTCCATCAGGCCGGTGTCGATCATGGTCGCCTGCACCACGGAAAGCGCCGTCTCAAGGCCCGTCATGCCCATGGCGGCCTGCGCCCATTCGCATTCCTTGTGTTCGCTGGGGTGCGGGGCGTGGTCGGTTCCAACGATGTCGATCGTGCCGTCGGCCAGGCCCCGGCGCAGTGCCTGCACATCGGATTCAGTGCGCAGCGGCGGGTTGACCTTGTACACCGGGTCGTAGCTGCGCACGGCTTCGTCCGTCAGCAGCAGGTGGTGCGGTGTCACCTCTGCGGTGACATTGATGCCCCGTTCCTTGGCCCACCGGATGATTTCCACCGATCCTGCGGTGGAGACGTGGCAGACGTGCAGGCGGGAGCCGGTGTGCTGTGCCAGCAGCACGTCGCGGGCAATGATGGATTCCTCAGCGACGGCCGGCCAGCCCGGCAGCCCCAGGACAGCGCTGACGTCACCTTCGTGCATCTGCGCGCCCTCGGTCATTCTGGGTTCCTGCGCGTGCTGGGCAACAACGCCGTCGAACGCCTTCACGTACTCCAGTGCCCGCCGCATCAGCACAGGGTCGTGGACGCACATGCCGTCGTCGGAGAAGACCCGGACCCGGGCGCGGGAGTCTGCCATGGCCCCGAGCTCAGCCAGCCGTTCGCCCTTGAGGCCAACGGTGACAGCCCCGACCGGGCGCACGTCCACCCAGCCGGACTTCAGGCCCAGGCTGTAGACCTGCTCCACCACGCCGGCGGTGTCTGCCACCGGATTTGAGTTGGCCATGGCGTGCACCGAGGTAAATCCGCCCAGTGCGGCGGCCCGGGTACCGGTTTCAACAGTCTCGGCGTCTTCGCGTCCCGGCTCGCGCAGGTGGGTGTGCAGGTCGACCATGCCGGGCAGCGCCACCAGGCCTGCTGCCTCGACGGTGACGGCACCTTCGGGCGCTTCGAGGTCCTGGCCTACGGCCGCGATCAGGCCGTCCTGGATCAGCAGGTCAGCCGTCTGGGCACCCAGCAGCGACGCACCGCGGATCAGGTAGGTGCCATCGGCTGAGAGGATTGGCTGGGCGGCAGGTGCAGGTGTTGCAGTTTTCACTGTGCGGATACTTCCTGTGTCGTGCGCTGGGAGCTGCCCTCACCGGAGAGCAGCAGGTAGAGGGCGGCCATACGGACCGAGACGCCGTTGCTGACCTGGGCCAGAACGGTTGCCCGGGGGGAATCGGCAGCCCGGGAGGAGATTTCCAGCCCGCGGTTCATGGGGCCGGGGTGCAGCAGGATCGTATTGTCCAGGCCAAGGGTGTCCAGCCGGTCAAGGCGGACGTCGTCGAAGCCCCATCGCCGGGAATACTCCCGGACCGTGGGGAAGAATGCTGATTGCATGCGCTCGGCCTGGACCCGCAGCATCATCACGGCGTCGGGTCTGTTTTCGAGGGTTTCGTCCAGGGAATAGCTGACCTTGCAGGGCCAGGATTCGACGCCGAAGGGCAGCAGTGTGGGCGGGGCCACCAGGGTGACTTCGGCTCCGAGGGTCTTGAGCAGCCAGAGATCCGACCGTGCCACACGGGAATGCAGGATGTCTCCCACGATTGCCACGTGCATGCCCTTTAGGTCGGTGCCCTGTGACGGCGTTCCGTGCAGCTGCGCCCAGTGCCTGCGCATCGTGAAGGCATCCAGCAGCGCCTGGGTGGGATGCTCATGCGTACCGTCCCCGGCATTCAGGACGGCGGCGTCGATCCAGCCGGAGTTGGCCAGCCGGGCCGGCGCACCGGACGCACCGTGCCGGATCACGACCGCGTCCGCTCCGATTGCGGCCAGGGTCTGCGCGGTGTCCTTGAGCGATTCGCCCTTGGACACTGAGGATCCCTTGGCCGAGAAGTTGATGACGTCAGCAGAGAGGCGCTTGGCAGCGGCTTCGAAGGAAATCCGGGTCCGGGTTGAATCCTCGAAGAACAGGTTGACCACTGTCCGGCCGCGGAGGGCAGGGAGCTTCTTGACTTCCCGCTCCCCCACAGCGGCCATGGCCTCTGCCGTGTCGAGGATGGAGATGGCGTCCTGATGGGACAGGTCCAGGGTGGAGAGCAGGTGTTTCACGCAGTGCCTTCGATCACGACTTCATCCAAGGCAGGCTGGTCCGTTTCGGTAAGCCGCACCCGGACCTTTTCAACGGCAGCGGTCGGCAGGTTCTTGCCAACGTGGTCGGCCCGGATTGGAAGTTCGCGGTGTCCGCGGTCCACCAGCACTGCCAGGCGCACGGCGCGGGGCCGGCCAAGGTCGATCAGTGCGTCGAGCGCTGCACGGATAGTGCGGCCCGAATACAGCACGTCATCCACCAGGACCACTACCTTGCCGTCAATCCCGCTGGCGGGAAGCTCGGTGGGGTGCGGCGGACGGGTCGGCTGGTGCGCCAGGTCATCGCGGAACATGGTGACGTCCAGCTGCCCGGTGATGGCGTCGGCGTCGAGGGTGGGATCCGCAGCGGAGATCTTGGCTGCAAGCCGGCGTGCCAGCGGATAGCCCCTGCGTGGAATGCCCATCAGCACCAGATCGGTGCCGCCCTTGTTTGCTTCAAGGATTTCGTGGGCGATGCGTGTCAGCACGCGGTCAATGTCAGCTGAAGTCAGAACGGTACGGGCAGCCGCGGCGGCCTGCTGGGGATCGACAAGATCCATATTCTGCTTCCTCCTTCCCCGCCTCACAGGACGGACTTAAAGGTTGAATGCCTTTCAAAGCTATCACAGCAGGTGAGCCGTATATTCTTGGGTCCATGACAGGCATGCGCCCATGACGTTCCAGCCCGGAAGCGGGTATTCCCAGCTCCCGGAGCAGCCGGCCGGCCAGGTTCCCGAACTCAGCGTCCCCTCCCCTGCCCGCGGCACGACGGGCATCCTCAACGTGCTGCTCATTACCGCTGCCGGCATTGTGCTGGTGCTGGTTGGATTGTTTCTTTTTGCGACGCTGGGCAGCGAGGCGTTCATTCTGTGCGGTGTGCTGGCCCTGATTCCGCTGGGCATCTGCCTGCTGGGCCTGCACTGGATTGACCGCTGGGAACCGGAACCACGGGGCGCACTTGTTTTCGCGTTCCTCTGGGGCGCCGGCGTCTCGGTTGCCATAACACTGCTCCTGGGCGGTGCCGTAAACGAGGTCCTGGTGGTTCTGCTGCCGCTGACACCGGCGGACGTGATCACCACCGTGATCCAGGCACCGCTCGTGGAGGAAGCAGCCAAGGGTCTGGGCGTTCTGTTGCTGGTCTTTGTCCGCCGCTCCCATTTCGACGGGCCGCTGGACGGCATTGTCTATGCAGGCGTGGTTGGCGCTGGCTTCGCCTTCACCGAGAACATCCTCTACTTCAGTGCCGCGCTGTTCGAAGCCGGCGGCGTGGGGCTGCAGCTCGGGTTCGTCTTTGTGCTGCGCGGACTCTTCTCTCCGTTCGCTCATGTGCTCTTTACGGCTGCGATCGGCCTTTCACTGGGCATCGCCGTCCGCAAACCCGGAGCCTGGCGGATCGTGGTTGGTTTCCTTGCCGGGCTGGCTGCCGCCGTGGCGGGACACATGTTCTGGAACGGCGGCATGGCATTGGTAGCCGACGACTTCTTCGTTTTCTACTTCCTGCTCCAGGTGCCGCTGTTTGCGCTGGCGGTAGGCGGGGTGACCTGGCTCCGCCGCCAGGAACAGCGCCTCACAAGGCAGCGGCTGGGCGAATATGCAGCGGCCGGCTGGTTCACTCCGGCTGAAGTGAACCTGCTCTCCACTCC
The DNA here is from genome assembly GCF_009696625.1 of Arthrobacter sp. BL-252-APC-1A. NCBI lineage: Bacteria > Bacillati > Actinomycetota > Actinomycetes > Micrococcales > Micrococcaceae > Arthrobacter > Arthrobacter sp. BL-252-APC-1A. Next base: position 569,554 of record NZ_VULS01000001.1, read on the forward strand.
CGCCGGACGCCGCCGGGCACTGCACTGGGCGGGGGCATTCGGAGCGAAGGCCCCCATGCGCACGTTCATCCGCGAAGCGACGCACCTGGCCCTTACCCGCCAGCAGCTGGTCAACGGCAGGGACCTGGAAAAGAACCTGCAGCGCGAGCACCTGCTCCTGGCAGCCCTCACCCGCACCAGGACCAGCCTGCTGAGCGTTACCGCCGCAGGACGCCGGTACTGACCTCTGCCGGCGAACGCCGCCGGGCACGCAAATGCCCGGCAGGCAAACCCTGCCGGGCATAGTGCATGATTCGCCGGACGCTAGGCCAGCAGCGAGTCCTTCAGCTGGTGAAGGCGGCTAAGGAGCCCGTTGATGAACGCCGGCGACTCGTCCGTGGAGAGGGATTTGGCCAGTTCAACGGCTTCGCTGATGGCAACCTTGTCCGGGACTTCGTCGTTGTACAGCAGCTCCCAGCTGCCCAGGCGCAGGATGATGCGGTCAACCGCAGGCATCCGTTCCAGCGGCCAGCCCTGGGAATAGGTGCTCAGGAACTCGTCGATCTGCTCCTGCTTGGCAATCACGCCTTCCACCAGGTCCATGGTGTAGGGGTTGATTACCTGGTCCGTCTTTTCCCGGCGGGAACGCAGGGACTCGAGCGGAGACATGGATCGCTGTTCCGCTTCGAAGAGCACCTCAAGTGCCCGTGTTCTTGCTTTACTGCGTGCACTCACTCGTTAACGCGTCCCAGGTAGTCGCCGGTGCGGGTATCAACCTTCACCTTTGTGCCGGTTTCCAGGAACAGCGGAACCTGGATTTCGTAGCCGGTTTCCACGGTGGCGGGCTTGGTGCCGCCGGTGGAGCGGTCGCCCTGCAGGCCCGGTTCGGTGTAGGTGATCTCCAGGACCACGGAAGCCGGAAGTTCGATGTAGAGCGGCGCACCTTCGTGCATGGCGATGGTGACCATCATGGACTCAAGCATGAAGTTGGCGTAATCGCCGACGATCGAGCCCGGGACAGTGAGCTGGTCGTAGTCCGAGGTGTCCATGAAGACGTAGTCTTCGCCGTCCTTGTACAGGTACTGGTAATCGCGGCGGTCAACCGTGGCGGTTTCGATCTTGATGCCCGCGTTGAACGTCTTGTCGACGACTTTGCCCGAACGGACGTTGCGCATCTTGGTACGGACAAACGCACCACCCTTGCCCGGCTTTACGTGCTGGAACTCAATGATGCTCCAGAGGTTGCCTTCAAGCTTCAGCACGGTGCCGTTCTTGATGTCGTTGGTCGTTGCCACAGTTTCTCTTTCGTCGTTTCGCTTCTGCTTCGAGTCTTATCCGTCGACCATTCTACCTGTTCGGCGATTCCCTACAGGCTGAGGCGAATCCCGGTCTCCGGTTCGGAGGCGATCTCCTGGTAAGCGGCAAAGAGCAGCGAGGTGTCCGGGACTTCCAGGATGGAAGGTTTCGCGAGTCCGTCCAGGACAACAAAGCGCAGCAGGTCACCACGGGATTTCTTGTCCCGGCGCATGCCGTCCAGCAAGGCGCTCCAGCGGTCCCGGCGGTAGCTCACCGGAAGCCCCAGGGAGGTCAGGATTTCCTTGTGCCGGTCTGCCGTGGCGTCGTCGAGCCGGCCCACAGTGCGGCCCAGTTCAGCTGCAAAGACCATGCCGACGGAAACCGCGGCACCGTGGCGCCACTGGTACCGTTCGGCCAGCTCAATTGAATGTCCAAGGGTGTGGCCGTAGTTCAGGAACTCACGGCGTCCTGCTTCGCGCAGGTCACCTGAAACAACTTCTGCCTTGACCCGCACCGCACGCTCAACGAGTTCACGCACGACGTCGGAGCCGCCGTCAGCGACTGCCTCCGGGTTCGCTTCGATCAGGTCCAGGATCGCCGGGTCGGCGATGAAGCCGCACTTGACCACTTCGGCCATGCCGCTGAGCAGTTCGTTCTTCGGCAGCGAGCCAAGGGCATCAAGGTCTGCCAGCACACCGGCGGGCGGGTGGAAGGCACCAACCAGGTTCTTGCCTTCAGCGGTGTTGATGCCCGTCTTGCCGCCAACAGCGGCGTCCACCATGCCCAGCAGGCTCGTGGGGATGTGCACCACCTTGATGCCGCGCAGCCAGGTCGCGGCCACAAAACCGGCGACGTCGGTGACTGCGCCGCCGCCCACGGCCACAATGGCGTCTGAGCGGGTGAAGTCGTTCTGGCCCAGCACCTGCCAGCAGAAGGAAGCCACCTGGATGTGCTTGCCCTCTTCGGCGTCGGGAATCTCTGCTGTGAGTGCAGTCAGGCCGGCTTCAGCCAGTTCGTCGCGCACGGTGTCCCCGGTGGTGCGCAGGGCGCGGGGATGGATGACCAGCACCCGGCGGACCCGCTCCCCCAGCATGGCCGGCAGGCGGCCCAGCAGCCCGTTGCCGATCACGACGTCGTAATTCTCTGCGGGCCTCTCACCCGTCACTTCAATGGTGGTGGCTTCAGCGGGCATTTAGTTCTCTCCTTCGTCCAGGGCTGCGGTGATGCGTTCCACCACCTCGGCTACTGCCAGGCCCCTGGTATCTATGACTATGTCTGCCAGCGATTCGTATATTGGCCTGCGGACCTCGGCCAGCGCACTCCACCGCGCCGCGGGGTCGCCGGCCAGCAGCGGCCGGTGGGCGGTGCGCGAAATGCGCGGCAGCACCGTGGCCAGATCCGTGTCCAGGAATACCACCGTAGCGCGATCCAGCAGCTGCTGGGTTCCGGTGTTCAGGACGGCTCCGCCGCCCAGGGAGATCACCGAGCGTTTAGGGGAACCGAGCGCACCGGCCACTGCCTGCGCCTCTGCCTCGCGGAAGAAGCGTTCACTGTGGCGCGCGAAAATCTCCGGGATAGGTCCGTGTTCCTCCACTACCAGCTGATCAGTATCAACGTACGGCAGTGAATGGCGGGCTGCCAGTGAGCGGCCGACAACGGATTTGCCGGCTGCCATGAGCCCGATTAGGACCAGGTGCTTATCAGGCACCTGTAACGGTACCGGTCGAGGCGAGGGACTCGGGAATGTTCTCAAGGTAGGTCCGCAGGTTCCTTGCGGTCTCCACCACCGAATCACCGCCGAACTTTTCCGTCATGGCCTCAGCCAGCACCAGGGCAACCATGGCTTCGGCAACCACGCCGGCAGCGGGCACGGCACAGACGTCCGAACGCTGGTGGTGTGCGCGGGCGGGCTCGCCGGTAGCGACGTCCACCGTCTTCAGGGCACGGGGAACGGTGGCAATGGGCTTCATGGCTGCACGGACGCGCAGCACTTCGCCAACGCTCATGCCGCCCTCGATGCCCCCGGCACGGTTGCCGGAGCGGACAACCCGTCCCAGTTCATCCTGCAGGATCTCGTCGTGGGCTGCCGAGCCGCGGCGGGATGCCGTGAGGAAACCGTCGCCCACTTCAACGCCCTTGATGGCCTGGATGCCCATCAGGGCTCCGGCCAGGCGTGCGTCCAGGCGGCGGTCCCAGTGGACGTAGCTGCCCAGTCCCGGCGGGAGTCCATAGGCCAGCACCTCGACGACGCCGCCCAGCGTTTCGCCTTCCTTGTGCGCGGCATCCACCTCGGCAACCATCGCTTCGGTGACTGCAGGGTCGAAGCAGCGCATGGGGTTTTCATCCAGTGCTGCGACGTCGGCGGGCTGCGGCAGTGCGGAGCCTTCCGGGGAACCGACGCCGGCGATCGACACAGTGTGGCTGACCAGTTCGACGCCGAGCTGGTTCAGGAAGGCTGAGGCGACGGCGCCAAGCGCCACACGGGCTGCGGTCTCCCGGGCACTGGCCCTCTCAAGTACCGGCCGCGCCTCGCTGAAGCCGTACTTCTGCATACCGGTGAAATCCGCGTGTCCCGGGCGGGGCCGGGTCAGCGGGGCGTTGCGTGCCTGGCCCTCAAGGATTTCCGGGGCCACAGGATCAGATGCCATGATCTGCTCCCACTTGGGCCACTCCGTATTGCCGACCTCGATCGCCACCGGGCCGCCCTGGGTCAGTCCGTGGCGGACACCCCCAAGGATGCGGACCTCGTCCTGTTCGAACTTCATCCGGGCGCCGCGGCCGTAGCCAAGACGGCGGCGGGCCAGTGCTTCCTGGATGGACGGGGTGCTTACCTCGACGCCCGCGGGGACGCCCTCAATAATTCCAACCAGTGCAGGCCCATGGGACTCACCGGCGGTCAACCAACGCAACATGGCTTCAATACTGCCACGTTCGGAAGGTGCGTTCAGCGCGCAGGCAGTCCCACTGCGTCACACATCACGTTTATGACGGCGTCCTCGTCGCGGAACGCGTTCCCGGTAAACAGACGGACCTGTTCCACTGCCTGGTACAGAAGCATTTCAAGGCCCGGCACGATCGTTCCTCCGGCGCTTTCCCAGGCCTGCGCGATCCGGCTGGGCCACGGGTCGTAGGCAGCATCCAGCAGGACGGCGCCGGTGCGGGCAGCACCGAGCGCGTCAAAGGCGTCAGCGAGGGCATCTGCTCCGCGCGGCGGGAGAGTGCAGATGACGACGTCGGCCTCCGCGCACGCCTGTGCAGCGTCGTTCCAGGGGTGCAGATTGACGGTGATGCCAAGCGCGGCACCGACCTTCGATACGTTGGCCGCCTGGGCCGATCCCCGTGATTGGGTATTCTGCGCCTGGTCCCCGCGCTGATGGCTGCGGGCGTAGACGTCCACAGCGGTGCAGCCCATCCGGGAGAACGCGGCCACGGCGGCACACGCGGTTCCACCGGCCCCCAGGACAATTCCGCGGGGCGCGTCCCCGGCGCCGGCATGGCGCAGGGCGTTAACCAGCCCGAGGACGTCGGTGTTCCAGCCGGTGAGCACGGCCCCGCCGGGTCCATGGTCAAATGTGACGGTGTTCAGCACACCAAGGGCGTGTGCCAGCGGATCCAGGTGGTCGACGGCGGCAGCCATGGCAGCCTTCAGCGGCATGGTGACGGACAGTCCGTTCCATGCCGGGTCCTGACGGGCAGCCGCAGCGAAGTCCGCTGCGGCTGCTTCCTCTACGTCAATCGCCTCATAGCTGCAGTCAAAACCCAGGTACTCATACGCGGCACGGTGAAGCTGGGGGGACCGGGAATGCCCAATCGGATGTCCCAGTACCGCCGCGCGTTTGCGGCCAGGCAACTATTCGCACCTTCCGGCTATCTGCGTGCCGCACCATTCCTGGTACTCGGCAACGTAGCGTCCGTGTTCGGCCAGCGTGCTGGAGAACTTGGTCTCCCCGGAGTCCAGGTTGACCGTCACCCAGTAGAAGTAGGGAACGTCCGCCGGGTTGGCGGCAGCGTCGATCGCTTCCTCGCTGGGAGAGCCGATCGGTCCCACCGGCAGGCCCGGGTTCGCATAGGTGTTCCAGCGGTTTGAGGTGTCCGCCTTCTCCTCCGGTGTGAGGTTGTAGCTCTTGCGGTTCAGGCCGTAGGTCACCGTCGCATCGGACTGGATGAGTCCGTTGGTCTCCGTATTGTCGGCACGCAGGCGGTTCTCGATTGCACCTGCCACTGTGGCGTAGTCGGCCTCCCCTGCCTCCGCCTGGATGATACTGGCCTTGGTCAGCACCTCGTACTGCTGCGTCGGGTCCGTGATGCCTGCGTCCTCAAGAGCGGCAAACGCGTTCTGGGTCATTTCGCCAATAATGTCCTCGGCGGTCATGTCCACCGGGAACCGGTACTCACCGGGGAAGAGGTAGCCTTCCAGGCTGACTGCCTGGGCCGGCAGGCCAAAGTCCTGCGGATTCTGTGCCAGGGCAGTGAACGTCTCCAACGGAATGCCGGTGGATTCGACGAGCTTGTCAAAGGTCTCGCTCTGGCGCAGGTCACGGTCGATTGCGGCGTAGTGAACTGCCGTCCCCCCGTCACCCAGCAGGGCTTCCAGTGCCCCTGAGGAACTCATCTGGTAACGCATCTCGAAGGTTCCCGGCTGGATTTCCCGGCCCTGGGATTCCTGCTGGAAGACCTCAAGGAAAGTCTTGCTGTTCGCGACGATGTCCTGGCCGGCAAGGTTGTTGCCGATCACCAGGGGCCCGTCACCGGGCTGGACCACGAAAGAGACAGTTCCCTCCCCCGGTCCCTCATAGTCCTTGACCTCGTTCATGCCCAGCAGGTCACGGAGGAAGACGGTCAGTCCGAAGACAGCACCGGCGAAGACCGCGAGGACTACGACCATAACGATTGTCCGGCGCCGCCTGCGGCGCTGCTTGGCGCGGGTTGGGCGGCGGCTGCGCCTGCTGGGAGCCTCATCCTCAGCAAAGAAAGTCTGCACGGCGGGAGCCGGTTCATGGTGCCCGGTCCCGCTGTAGGCCTTCGCGTACTGTGCCTCTGCGTAACGGGCATCCTGGTACTGCGGCTCTTCGTAGTGCCCCTCCGCGTAGGCATCCGCATACTGGTCATCCGGGTGCTGGGCATGGCGGTTCACGCCAGGCGCATGGTCCGGATGCTCTTCTGCACCGTGGGAGTCGGGGTACCTGTGGCTCACGACGCCGTATCGCTTTCGGGGCGGCTTTCCTCGGAAATAGTTGGCTCCTCGTTCGGGGCCGGAGCAGCAGACCGCTTGCTCCGGCGCAGTGTGACCGGCACCCCCACATCGCGTCCCAGGGAACGCTGCATGTCAATGGCCTGCTGCAATATACCCACAGCGGCCACTTGGTCTACTACTCTACGGTGATTTCTTGTGTCCAAGCCAGCTTCCCGCAGGGAGCGGTGTGCGCTCACTGTGCTCAGCCGCTCATCAATAAGCCGAACAGGCACGTCCAGTCCTGCCTCATCCAGGAACTCTGCGAGGACCTGGGCATAGTCTCGGGCCATCGCGGTGGAAGCTGTTTCCGTGCCCTTCATGCTCTGCGGCAGGCCGACAAAGAACTCGACGGTTCCCCGCTCGGCAGCTTCCCTCACCAGCACCTGGATATCGCTGTTCTTCTTGGCATCGCGTTTCAACGTGCGCACGGGGGTGGCCAGCAGGCCGTCGGGGTCGCAGGAGGCGACCCCGACGCGTGCCAGTCCAACATCGACGCCGAGCTTCGTTCCGCGCGGGTAGCCGGACACTGTGGTACTAACCCCGGTTCGCCACTGCTGCGCGGATTGCTCCCAGCGCCTCGGAGATCCTGGCAGCATCCGATCCGCCGCCCTGGGCGACGTCGTCCTTGCCGCCGCCGCCTCCTCCAAGGACACCGGCTGCGGTTTTCACCAGGGCACCGGCCTTGACTCCTGCTGCACGGGCCGCCTCATTCGTGGCCACGATCACCACAGGGCGGCCGTTGGCTGCACCGGCTACTGCCGTCACGGCTGCTTCGCTGCCAAGGCGGCTGCGCAGATCCAGGGCGAGCGTCCGAAGGTCATCGGCACCGGACACCGTGCCGGCGTCGTGTGCCAGGAGGCGGACTCCGTCAATGTCCACGGCCGTGCCCACCAGCGCAGCAGCAGAAGCTGCAAGCTGGTCGCGGCGCAGTCGTTCGAGTTCCTTCTCAACCTGCTTCAGCTTCGCGAGGGTGGCTGCCACGCGCTCCGGCACCTGGACAGAGGGGACCTTGAGCATTTCGGAGAGCTCGTTGACAAGTGCGCGCTCAGCGGCGAGGTGCCGGAAGGCATCCATGCCAACAAAGGCTTCCACGCGGCGGTTACCCGAGCCTACGGACTGCTCACCGAGCAGCGTCAGGGAACCGATCCGGGAAGTGGAGTCAACGTGCGTGCCGCCGCAGAGTTCGCGGGACCATGCGCCGTCGATCTCCACCACACGCACCTGGTCGCCGTATGCTTCGCCGAACAGGGCGGTAGCGCCCAGGGCCTTGGCATCTGCCAGGGACATGATCTTGGTTTCGACCTTGTGGTTGCTGCGGATGGCCAGGTTGGAGACCTCTTCGATTTCCGACTTGGCGGCATCGGAAAGGCCTTCGCCCCAGGAGAAGTCGAAGCGCAGGTAACCGGCCTTGTTGAAGGAGCCGCGCTGCAGCGCTTCCGGGCCGAGGATCTGGTGCAGGGCGGCGTGCACAATGTGCGTGCCGGAGTGCGCCTGCTCGGCGGCGTGCCGCTGCTCGGCATCAACCACGGCCTGGGCCAGGGCGCCGGCGGAGATTTCGCCTTCGCGGACCACTGCCTTGTGGACAGTGAGGCCCTTGACCGGGCGCTGGACATCGGAGACCTCAACGACGAAGCCGTCGCCGGTAATGAGTCCGACGTCGGCAGCCTGGCCGCCGGCTTCTGCGTAGAACGGGGTTTCGTCCAGGACCAGCTCGATCTCGGTGCCCTGGCCTGCGTAGGAGACTGACTGGCCGTTGGACACGATGCCGCGGACGGAAGACTCGGTGGCGAGCTCGTCGTAGCCGGTGAACACGGTGTTGCCGGACTTCAGCAGTTCGTTGAACACGGACATGTCCGAGTGGCCGTGCTTCTTGCCGCGGGCATCTGCCTGGGCGCGCTGGCGCTGTTCCTGCATCAGGGAACGGAAACCTGCTTCGTCCACCTTCAGACCGGCTTCTTCTGCCATTTCGAGGGTGAGGTCGATCGGGAACCCGTAGGTGTCATGCAGCGCGAAGGCGTCGGCGCCGGAGAGCGGCTTGCCCGCAGCCTTGGACTCCTGCACTGCGGCTTCGAGGCGTTCGGTGCCCGAGGCAATGGTGCGCAGGAAAGCCTTCTCCTCGGCGTAGGCGATGCGGGAAATGCGGGCGAAGTCGGTCTCGACCTCCGGGTAGGTGCCCTTCATGGCGTCGCGGGAGACGGGCAGCAGCTCGGGCAGCACAGCGGTTTCCACGCCGAGCAGGCGCATGGCGCGGACGGCGCGGCGGATCAGGCGGCGCAGCACGTAGCCGCGGCCTTCGTTGGACGGGGTAACGCCGTCGGAGATCAGCATAAGGGCCGAGCGGATGTGGTCGGCCACAACCCGCATCTTCACGTCATCGGCGTGGTGCGGGTCCGAGGGATCCTCGGCGGAGGTGTAGGCCTTGCCGGAGAGCTCGGCTGCCTTGTCCAGGACCGGGCGGACCTGGTCCGTCTCGTACATGTTCTCGACGCCCTGCAGGATCATCGCGAGGCGTTCCAGGCCAAGGCCGGTATCGATGTTCTTCTTCGGCAGTTCACCTGCGACGTCGAAGTCCGTTTTGGAACGGACCTCGGAGAGCTGGTACTGCATAAAGACGAGGTTCCAGATCTCGATGTACCGGGTCTCGTCGACTGCCGGTCCGCCTTCAAGGCCGTAGGCCGGGCCTCGGTCGTAGTAGATCTCCGAGCAGGGACCGCCGGGGCCGGCCTGGCCGGTGTTCCAGTAGTTGTCTGCCTTGCCGGTGCCGATGATGCGCTCGTTCGGGACGCCGATCTTGTCCCGCCAAATGGCGCGGGCCTCGTCGTCGCGCTCGTCGCCGTCCTCGTAGACGGTGACCCAGAGGCGCTCGGGGTCAAGGCCGTAGCCGCCCTCTGCCACGGGGCTGGTCAGCAGCTCCCAGGCAAAGGTGATGGCGTCTTCCTTGAAGTAGTCACCGAAGGAGAAGTTGCCGGCCATCTGGAAGAAGGTGCCGTGGCGCGCCGTCTTGCCGACCTCTTCGATGTCTGCTGTGCGGATGCACTTCTGGACGCTGGTGGCCCGGCTGTACGGAGGGGTCTCCCGTGCCGTGAGGTACGGGATGAAGGGCACCATGCCCGCGACGGTGAAAAGCAGCGAGGGGTCGGTGGTGACGAGCGACGCGGAGGGAACGACCGTGTGGCCCTTCCTGCTGAAGAAATCCAGCCAGCGGCGTGCGATCTCGTGGGACTTCATGGTGGTTCTTACCCTTCTGGTAAATCAATTCCGCGCAGGGCGGCTGCGCGGTGGAAGAAAGTCAGCGGCGGGCCGAAGACATGGTCTGGGCGACCGTGTCCGTGGTTTCCAGGCCCAGGGCGGAGCGGAGCTCGCCTTCACGGGTGGTCATGGCGTCGCGGAAGGCGTCGGTGAAATCGTGCAGGGCGTCGGCTGCAGTGCCAACGGCGCGGTTGAGGCCGGCCGGGCCAAGGGTCTGCTTGGCGTCGGAGATGCGGCGGACCGCAATCACGCCGATCGTGATGCCGATCGACATCCAGAAAACACGCTTAATCATATGCTGCTCCTATTGTGGACTGCGTGGCGGTTGGCCTTAGCGGCTGCGGCGGCCGCGTCCGGCGGGCCGGCGTGAAGCAAGTGCGGTGCGGACTCCGTAGGTGAAGGCGGAAACCTTGATCAGCGGCGAACCGACCGTGGCGGCGACCAGGGAAGTCAACGCAGAGACGTTTGCAGAGGCATCGGAGACGTTGGAGGAGATGCCGTCCACCTTCTGCAGCTGCAGGTTGGTGGTGGACACCGTGGTGGTCACCTCGTCGATCAGCGGAGTGGTCTCATCGCTCAGGGTCTTGATCGATCCGCGAAGCTCGTCGAACACCTTCCCAAGCTTGAGGATGGGGACGGCCAGCAGTGCAACCAGCACGGCAAAAACCCCGGCTGCGATCAGACCGGCAATATCTCCACCTGACATGGTTCTCCTTGGGTTGTATTCGAAGAGTTTCCGCTATGTACCTTACCCACTGACGGGACAGGACACTTACTTGGCGGCGGCGCGTTCCCGCACCGGCCTGTGGCCGGGGCCTGCACGAAATGAAACAGCCCGCGGCACAAAGGCCACGGGCTGTTCCATTTTCGCGCATGTCTCCCGGAAACCGGGAAAACAGTCGAATTAGCGTGCGTAGTATTCCACCACGAGCTGCTCTTCGCAGGTCACGGGGACTTCCGAGCGCTTCGGGCGGCGAACCAGGCGAGCCTGCAGCTTGTCCAGGGAGACATCCAGGTAACCCGGAACAGCGGGCAGGACGTCGCGGTGGGCGCCGGCAGCGGCAACCTGGAACGGCGTCATGGTCTCGCTGCGCTGGTGCACATGGATGAGCTGGCCTTCGGACACGCGGAACGACGGGCGGTCCACGCGGGCGCCGTCAACCATGATGTGGCGGTGCACAACCAGCTGGCGGGCCTGGGCGATCGTCCGGGCGAAGCCGGCACGCAGCACGAGGGCGTCAAGACGCATCTCGAGAAGCTCGATCAGGTTTTCACCGGTCAGACCGGCGGTGCGGCGGGCTTCTTCGAAGACACGGGTCATCTGTGCTTCGCGGATGCCGTACTGTGCGCGCAGGCGCTGCTTTTCGCGCAGGCGGACTGCGTAGTCGCTGTCCTGCTTGCGGCGTGCGCGGCCGTGCTCACCCGGGGGGTAAGGCCGGCGCTCGAAGTACTTTGCTGCCTTGGGGGTCAAAGCAATGCCGAGGGCGCGCGAAGCGCGGGCCTGACGGCGTGCACGTGTTGAATTAGCCACGTTCACCTTTCACTGTTTTGGCGGTTTTGCCGTACGCGCCGGGAAACCCGCCGTGCACGGCTAATGCGTAGTCACTGGCCTCCATTAGGGAGAGCTCCGGCCAACCGCTGCCTTCTGCTGCAACGCAGTTACCGGACACAGTTCCACCGCGTCCGGACGCTAATCCGGAGATGAGGTGGGATTGTCCGGCAGTGCGCTTGCCAGTCAACCATCAATCCTAGCATGCGCGGGCCTTCGGGTACGGGCCGCGCGCCGCGGGGCACTGTTCCCTGCCCGTTCCCTGCCCGACAGCGTCCGACAGTGTCCGTCCCCGCTCCGCTACTGTCCGCGGATGATCCCGCGCAGGCGCTCCAGCCGGGCAGCGATGTCCCGCTCCGCGCCGTTCGCGGTGGGCTTGTAGTAGTCCTTCCCCACGAGGTCATCCGGCGGGTACTGCTGTTTCGCCACGCCGTGCGGCTCATCATGCGAATACACGTAGCCCTTGCCGTGGCCCAGCTGCTTGGCACCTGGATAATGGGCGTCGCGCAGGTGCGCAGGGATACCTTTCCCGTAGCCGGCGCGTACGTCTGCCGTAGCCGCGCCGATCGCCTTGTAAGCGGCATTGGATTTAGGAGCAGTGGCGATATGAACCACCGCCTCCGCAAGGATCAGCCGTCCCTCCGGCATACCGATCATCTGAACCGCCTGGGCGGCGGCCACCGCCGTCTGCAGCGCCGTCGGATCCGCCATACCCACGTCTTCGGCCGCGGAGATCATCAGCCTGCGCGAGATAAACCGGGGGTCCTCCCCCGCTTCGAGCATTTTCGCCAGGTAATGCAGGGCGGCGTCCACGTCGGATCCGCGCAGCGACTTGATGAAGGCGCTGGTGACGTCATAGTGCTGATCCCCCGCCCGGTCGTAGCGCAGGGCTGCAACATCCAGTGCCTGTTCGGCATGGGTCAGCAGCACAACCGGTACTTCAACGTCCGGGTCCCGTTCCGAATAGGCGACGCCGGCTGCGGCTTCGAGCGCGGTCAGCCCGCGGCGTGCGTCCCCCGCGGCAAGACGGACCAGGTGTTCCAGCGCTTCGTCGCTGAGTTCAACCCGCCCGGCCAGCCCGCGTTCATCCTGGACTGCGCGGACCAGCAGCGCAGCGATGTCTTCTTCCGTGAGCGGTTTCAGGGTCAGCAGCAGGGACCGTGAGAGCAGCGGCGACACCACTGAGAAGGACGGATTCTCGGTAGTGGCCGCGATAAGTACTACCCAGCGGTTCTCCACACCGGGCAGAAGTGCGTCCTGCTGGGCCTTGTTGAAGCGGTGGATTTCGTCCAGGAACAGGACGGTTGTGACACCGTGCAGGTCCCTGGCGGTCAGGGCCTCGTCCATGACCCGCCGGACGTCCTTGACGCCGGAGGTGATTGCCGAGAGTTCAACGAATTTGCGCCCGGGCCCGCGGGCTACGACGTGCGCCAGGGTGGTCTTGCCGGTGCCGGGCGGGCCCCAGAGCATCACCGAGGAAGGGCCGGCTGGTCCTCCCTGCGGAGCTTCGGCGAGGGTCCGCAGGGGTGACCCGGGCGCCAGCAGGTGCTGCTGCCCCACCACCTCGTCGAGGCTGCGGGGGCGCATCCGTACCGCCAGCGGGCTGCGCGGGCGCTGACGGGAGTCGCCCTCCGTGGCGTCGTCGTCGTGGTCCTGCAGGTCCTGGTCCTCGCCGCTGTTGAACAAGTCATTCACGCTTCAAGGCTACCCGCGCCATCGAGATGACACTTACGGCTCCTTTCAGCGCTGAAAAGAGCCGTAAGTGTCATCTCGATGGGCATCATGCACTAGGTGGACTGTTAGAGCGAAACGGAGCCGTCAATGCAGGTGACGGACTCGCCGCCGATCCAGATGCGGCCTTCGCGGGTGAAGACGCGCACCAGGCCGGACCGGTGGACGGCGGTGCCCTGGGTGACCGTATAGCGTTCCTCCGCAATGCCCTGGCCGATCAGCCACTGCGCCAGGCCGGCGTTGAGGCTTCCAGTGACCGGATCTTCGGAGACCCCGAGACCAGGTGCAAAGGCGCGCACTTCGAAGTCCGTCTCGGCGGCTTCCGGCTGCCGCCCGATCAGCCCGACCCTCAGTCCACCGAGCGCACCGTGATCGGGCTGCACAGACAGAACAGTCTCCGCGTCAGGCAGCAGCAGTCCCAGCCAGCCCGGGCCGTTGTCCACCCACTGATGGTCCAGGACCTGGTCCGGAGTGAGTCCCAGGGCTGCCGTCACCCGGGCCAGGACATCGGGCTCCACCGGACCGGTCCGCAGCAGCCGCGGTGCAGCAAAGGCAGCCAACCCGGCATTGACCCGAAGCGGAACCAAACCGATGCCGCATTCCTGGACCACCAGTCCGGGCTTCATCGGAGTGTTGCCGGCTTCGGTCCACGCATGGCAGGTGCCGAGCGTCGGATGACCCGCGAACGGGATTTCGCCCCCGGGCGTGAAGATCCGCACCCGGTAATCAGCCTCGTCCTGCGTTGCCGGCAGGACGAACGTCGTCTCCGAGAGGTTCGTCCAGCGGGCGAACTGGAGCATTGCCTCATCGTCGAGGTCTTCCCCGTCCAGCACCACGGCCAATGGGTTGCCCTGGTACGGCTTTTTGCCGAAGACGTCTACCTGTTTGAACCACCGTTGTCTCATGCGGACACTGTAGTGCTTCGGCGTGTCGGCACGGAAAGGCATGCCGCACGGGTCGGCTACGCTCAGCGCATGAGAAAAGTCCGCTGCTGTTCCTCGCGGCACTGACCGCCGCTGCTGAAGCCGGTGTGGGGCTGCTGCTTCTTCTGTATCTGCAGAACACTGCTGGGCTGGAGGTCTACCAGATCGCCCTCGTCTACCTGCCCGGCGGAATCGCGCTGACTGTTCTCCCCCGGGTGCTGCACCGCTATACGGAACGCCGCGGACGCCGGGCCGGATACGTGGCGGCATCAGTCTGTTCCGGCGTAGCGGCCGGATGCCTGGCATTCACACCCTCCGCTGGTGATCGCGGTGCTCTGGGTGCTGACCTGCGCGTCCTGGGCGATGCTGATCCCGATGCATGGGGCGGTCGTGGCTGAGACCGGCAGAGTTCGCCTCGGCCGGGGAATGGCGCTCCTGAGTAATGCAGGACTGATTGGCGCCGCGGCAGGATCCCTGTTGGCAGGCTTCCTCTACGACGGCGGTTCGTGGCTGGTTTCCTGCCTGGTGCTGGGAGCCGTCATTCTCAGCGGGTCCATCCTGGGGCCGCTGGCCCTGAACAGGATGGGTGTCAGAGACAGACCGGACTTCCCTGCCGTGGCACCGGCCCCTGTGGAAACAGGAAACGGGCCGGCAACCGGTTAAGTACTCCCGTTACGAACTGTTGCCCGCCACAGCCGGTATGTGACGAACGTTTGCCCCGGGCCCCTTCCCGCTCCTAGATTGGTAGCCAGAATCAAGAGTTCCAGCCACAGGCCCTGGCCGGCTGGGCGGCAACCCTCTCGCCGTAGCGGGGTGCTCCAGGTGACGATTCGGCCGTTCCGGTGGATCTCCCGGTCCGGCAAGTACAGCGCTGGCATTTCGCGGTTCGCACCGCAGGCTGCGCGTCAGGCAGAGGAATCTCCATGGCACTTGAAACCGATCTCCAGCCCAACGCACTGCGCCGGGCCTTTGGGCGCTTCCCCTCCGGAATCGCAGCACTCTGCGCCGAAGTCGACGGCGCGCCACAGGGAATCGTGGCCTCTTCCTTCACCGTGGGCGTTTCGATGGATCCGCCCCTGGTCATGTTCGCGGTGCAGAATACCTCCCGCACCTGGCCGCTGCTTCGGGCTGCGGACCGGATCGGCGTGTCCATCCTGGGCACGGGGCACGACGGCGTCTGCCGCCAGATCGCTTCCCGCGACGGCGACCGCTTCGCCGGACTAAGCCTGCACGAAGCCGGCACCGGCGCCCTGTTCCTGGACGAGGCCGCCCTCTGGCTTGAAACATCGGTTGAGAACGAGGTTCCCGCCGGGGACCACGCCGTCGTCCTGCTCCGCGTTCACGGCTACTCAACCCACGACGGCGCCCATGAGCCGCTTGTCTTCCACGGCTCGGCGTTTCGGAATCTCGCGGTTCCGGCTTTCGCCTGAGCCGCCCGACCGCGCTAAACGCTCCGTTTTGGGAAATCGCTCCGCCGCGCCACGCAGCGAACAGCACAAACTGGAGCAGCTTGGGGCAATCCGTGGCTAGCGGATCCACCCGGCCGACTCACTAAGCTCAAATAGTGACTTCCGAAATTCCCGTATCCACCCGCCCGTTTGTCCAGGTTGACGTGTTCAGCCCGGAGCCCTTCGGCGGCAACCCGCTCGCCGTCGTCCTTGAAGCCTCCGGCCTAACCGCCGCCCAGATGCAGCGGTTCGCGAACTGGACCAACTTGTCCGAGACCACCTTCCTTCTGCGCCCGGAGGATCCGCGCGCTGACTACCGGGTCCGGATTTTCACTCCGACCGAGGAGCTGCCGTTCGCCGGGCACCCAACCCTCGGCTCCGCCCACGCCTGGCTGGAAGCCGGAGGCAAACCCCGCCAGGAGGGCATGCTCATCCAGGAATCTGCCGCCGGGTTGGTGCGGATAAAAGCGGACGACGACGACGGCGGCCGGCTGGCGTTCGCGGCTCCGGACCTGACACGGTTCGGGCCTGTTGCTGAGCACGAACTGGACCGCGTTGCGGCAGGGCTGGGACTCCCACGTGAGGCGCTGCTGGACGCTGCCTGGCTGGTCAACGGTCCTGAGTGGATCGGTGTGCTGCTGGGCTCCGCTGAGCAGGTGCTGGCGATCCAGCCCAACTACCCGGCCATGGCGGGGCTGGCAGTCGGCGTCATCGGCCCGCATCCCGACGGCGCGGCCACCGAGTTTGAAGTGCGCACGTTCATCTCCGATGAGCTCCCCTGCGAGGACCCGGTGACTGGAAGCTTCAACGCCGGCGCAGCGCAGTGGCTGATTGGCAGCGGCCGGGCGCCGTCGTCCTACACTGCAGCCCAGGGAACGGTCCTGGGCCGGACTGGACGAGTCCATGTGGAAGCTGACGGCGAAGACATCTGGGTGGGCGGGGAATGTACTACCCGCATCTCCGGGACCATCAGCATCTGAGGCAAGCGAATCGCTGCGGTTTGGAAAACGCGCTAACCGTCCGCATCGTAAAGGTTACGAACAGAAAAAGACCCGGCCACCTCAATGAACTGCTCCCCGAAAGTTGGACTGGCCAAATAAGATCCTAGGCCGCGAGGGCCTGAGCACGGTATTGCACCGGGCTCAGGCCCTCGAGCTTTGTCGAGATGCGTTCATTGTTGTACCAGCCGATG